>NHBR02000088.1 GCA_002167435.2 Allomuricauda sp. TMED12 | reverse complement strand
CTGGGGTGTATATGGGCAGAAGGGCGGTTGCATCATCGAAGGAACCGTCGCCAGCGGTGGCCCATGATAGGGAGCTGGTGTTGGAAGCACTGGGGGTCGTTCCCGAGGCGGCAAGGTCCAGAGTGGCGCCCTCGCAGATTTCCTCATCGGATCCTGCATCTACAAATGGTAAGAGTGTGATTGTGAGATCCATGCTATCTATTGCATCAGGGCAGTTTGTGCTAGAAGCAGTAAGTGTAAGGGTCACGGTACTACCAACATCCAAAAGACTGGGCTCGTATATTGCATTAAGTGCTGTTGCGTCTGTAAAGTTGCCGCTACCATTGTGTGTCCACAACAGATTATCAAAGTTATTGGCCATTGCCCCTGTAAGGGTGTAGTTAACCAATCCACATATTGTGTCATCTGGTCCTGCTGATGCCGTGGGAGGTGGTGTTAGGGTTACATTGAAACTTGTTTCTGCACTACAATTGGGTGTTGATGCGGTTTCATCATATATATAATATGTGCCAGAAGAGGGTATTGGGTCTCCTGGGTTATAGGAATTGCCTCCTCCATTTGGAGCATCATAATAAGCTGCTGAAATAAGACCGATACCGTCTATTGTTGGAAAAACTTGAGGTGCGCAGCCGACAATATCGGGTTGGTTAGCTATTACAGGGGTTGTATATACCAGTATGGTGTGGGTGACATCTATAAAATTGCCTGCTGTATCCGTTACCCTATACGTGCGGGTTATGGTTTCTGGATTAGTATTTCCATCTGATACCTCTCCTTGGAAAGTGACCGAATCCACGGCACAGTTATCAGCTTCATCATTTACTACGGATGGGTCTACTAGGGGAGGGGTGTCGCATACTGTGGTTGTTGCCGGGTTGCTAGCTGTAGGGTTGGTAGTATCTCCGAATCCTATGGTAAAAACATCTAAATGCTGGAAATCCACGCCATCAAAATATGCGTTACCAAAACCATCAACTAATGTTGCCTCAATTACCGTGATAGGCCCATCTGTAAAATCTCCATTGCCATCGGTATCTATCAACAATTTGATAGCACAAGTGCCGCTGTTAGTAAGTATGTCGGAACCACTAAGATCCACACGAACGCTTACCCCTTGTATTGGATTAACACCTGGGGTCCTTACTGCTTGAATCCTCCATTCTCTTTGTATTCGAGAAGTTATGCCCAAGCCTGGTGGCAATTCAAGTGCGGATGAATTAATGGATTGATTATCATTACCCCACATCAAAAAGTTGTGGTCATTGGGTGTTCCGTCGGGTTGGCCTGTAATTTGTCCATCGATTTCGGTTCTGGTAAGATCTAAATTGTCCGTTGAAAAATCGGTGTTGGTGGACATGGTTACAATTGCATCTGAATTGACACTTTTAGATATTCTTTGGTCAATGTTGTACCGCAGACTCAATGCTCCTCCGATATCCTTATATCTATCCTTGCCCAGCCCTGCGATATCATGTCTATAATTAGGGTCTACCGCCCAAATTACTGTTCCGTCGGCAGCAAGATAGTTGTACGAGGTATTTCCATTTATACTGCCTAGTGAACCTACAGCATTTAGTGTAATTCCATATTTGATGGCCAAGTAGGATTGCACTCTTTGCCTAAGATTATTACCCAAACTAAAGTCGGCTAAAAGGACTTCTGCGATGTCACCAGTGAGGTTTCTGTTGGAATCGTTGCTATTAAAATGTTTACCTAATCTGTTGAAGTAAAATAAAGTGTTGTCCGCTAAGGGATGATTACGATTGATTAAAATGTCCTGTATCCCATTAACATGGGTGATCAATAATTCTGCATTTACACCTACTAATCTGTTAAAGGTACCAATGGAAGGCTCTCCCAGAAGATCGATACCACCACTTACATAAAATTCACCTGGATCTAACATATTTAATGGATTCCATGTTCGGCCTATCGAAAATGTATTGCCATCCGCGACGCCCAACGATAAATTGGTTGTCCAGTCGTTAGAGTTCGCAGATCGGTGATGGACATCTACATCGCCTCCAAACAAAAGTCTTTGTGTTTCGGCCGAATTACCTGCTCCAAGGGCCTTGAACACGATAAAAACCGTTATATCGCGACGGGATTCAGATCTAAAGTGCAATGCTTGTCCGGTACCACTTCCATCAAAGTTCACTATGGGGTTAAAATTCATGTTGTCCGTTGGGTTCCTTCTCACTGTAGGTACTCCAGGTATGGAACCCATTGGGGTCAAAAACAAAGGATTTCCCCCACTATTGGGAAATGGATAATCAAACCCATCTGGCGTGCCGAATGGATCATTTGGATAATCAACAGGATCTGGGTGCTGTACCGCATTCTGTTCGGAATAGTAAACAATGTCGTACCACGTAGTTACTGGGTCACCATCTTGCGCTAGGGTTGTTATAGGGTTAGGTAGAAATAGATTAATACCATTGGTAGGTGAATTAATTCCCTTGCCTGCCATAAACCAGGTATCTACTTGTTGAGCGGACACTTGTTGTGCTAAAAGTGCCATCAAAAGAATCGATGCACATCGGAAGATGGGTTGAAATACTTTTACTGAAAAAGGTTTTTCAGTACTTGATCTATTAATTGAAGAGCGTAGAAATCCTATCATAAGCAATTAGTTTTATACAGGAATTTTCTTGGTAAGAAAACAACTGGTAAAGATTTGGTTATTATAAAATAAGTTAATAATGAGTGGATTAGGGTACATGAATTAACCTATGGTGGTTTAGAATTGACGAATGCCCCAAATGGATCAACGAAGGATAATCTAATTGATATTCAATACGTTATAGTTGTAATCCAATACTTACAGTAGAAATTTCACCTCGAAATTTTAAATTGATGGCAAAAAGAAGCCGCCAAGAATTTCTTGGCGGCTTTACCATCCTGATTATTGAAGAACTAACGAATTACACCAAACCTTAGGTTCTATAATCAATTATTAAAATATGGGTTGGATGGTTATTTGATCAAATTGATTTCTACTCTTCGGTTCTGTTTTCTTCCAAGTTTTGTAGTATTGGAAGCAATAGGTTTTTCTTCCCCATACCCAATGGCTTGTAATCTATTCGCAGAGATTCCTTCATTGATCAGGAAATCCAAAACAGAGTTTGCTCGTGCTTCCGATAACCTTTGGTTGCTCTGGTTGCTTCCTACACTATCGGTATGTCCTTCCACTGTGAATTTTGCATTGGGATATTCATTTAAGATTTGAATGATATCTACCATTACGGATACGGATTCCGGTTTAATGGTTGCCTTTCCAGTATCAAACAGAATGGTCTTGGCATAATCGTTTAACTGTTTTTGAACCTCTTGTGTTACTTCTGGACATCCATTATTACTTACAGGTCCTGCTATATCAGGGCATTGATCATCTATATCCACCAATGTATCACCATCTTTATCTGGACATCCATTTTGCTCTTTTTTACCTGGTTCTTTAGGACAGCGGTCTTCTGAATCTATTATACCATCACCATCGGTATCGGGGCATCCATTATATTCTGGTAGTCCTGGTGTTTCTGGACAATCGTCATCTTTATCCAAAACTCCGTCTCCGTCGGAATCTATCCATGGACAACCATTATTTTCAATCGGCCCTGCTTCATTGGGACAATCATCATCTTTATCCAGGATACCATCCTTATCTGTATCTGGCCAAGGACACCCTTGGTTTTCAATAGGTCCTGCAATTTCTGGACAATTATCTTCTTTGTTAATTATCCCGTCATTGTCCTTATCTCTCAACTTATTGTGATAGAGTGGAATTTTTGCCCCAGCATAAAGATCTAAACCTTTTGTGTTTTTGCCCATCAGTGATGAGAGAACTGACCCTGAACCCATGTACAAAAGTCCCAATCTAAATCCTGCACCCCATTGAAAGCCAACATTGCTCATAATACTTATGGGTGAGTATATGGCCAGCCATTTGCTTTCGTATCTGGGCGTTAGTCTATATTGGTTTAAAATACCACCTGTATTTATCTTGCTTTTGGTAGTAAGGGAAATATCGGCATTAAGGTTTACATAAAATTTGGAATCCAAATTCCAGTCCATGTTTGTATGTAATGCTGTTGGTAATATGTAACTCTCTGATTTTTCGCTTGATATTTGATTAAAGTTGTCCAGTAAAGCTTCTTCAAGAACATCGCCATCGAAGTTATCAATGTTTTGAGTTCTGTTAAGATCATACAAGCGGTCGGTACCTTTTACATTCAAAATTTTCCCAAAATCCGTTAAGGACAATCCGAATTTTAATTTGTATTTGTTCACTCCTCGATTTACAATGGTACTTCCATCGCTTTTCATTTTGGTAAAACTGGTATGGTCGGGTCGCCATTCGTAGATTAACCCTAGATCTCCACTGACACCAAAACCATTGTTTATATCAAGAGCTTCCCCAGTATTTCCATTTTCATCAATATTGCCCGTATCGCCAAGATGAATTTCACCGGTTGTGGTGACTTCACGTGTATTGGAATCATAATCGACGGTAATTCCGGTTCCATCTATATAAACATTTCCAAAACCTTGGATGATTTTACCGGTGAGTCCTCCCTTTAAAAAGTGTTGTCCGTCATTCAATAATATACGGGCATAGGTAGCACCAATTTCACCCCATGCACTAAAGGAACCCACTATATCATCCTCGATAAAATTAAAATCTTCGTTCTCATCAAAACCCCCTTCTTTTTCCAACAGATCTCCATTTGCATCTACTAGATTGAAAACACCTCTTCCCCTTGTAAAAACAGCAAGTGAACTTTTTTGGTCAATACTAAGCATTACGGAGGGCCCCATTACATCTATATTAAATGCTAGAAAATTATTTGCTGATGGGAATGTTTCCGCATTGTCGAAAACCTCACTATAGTTGCTAAAAGCATCACCTAGATTAAAGCCAATATAATCGTTGCCATATAAGGCACTAATTCCTACTAGGTTTATGTCCATTTTTAGTCGGGAATCGGCAATGTTCGCTGGATTGGATATGATACCATGTACTCCATTATAGTTATCTTCCAAATAGCCAATGTAGGATTGAGATTGGATTACGTTGATTGTGGAAATCAATAATAAGCCTATTATTAGCTTTCTTAAATACACCATTTTATTTTCCATGATCTATGTTTTGGGTTTGGTTTTCATGTTTTTGAAAACACAAATAGAGTATAAATAATGATGATATATAAGGGGAAATAAACGAATCGGGCTTTTGGATTGACGAATGGGGTAGTTGAATTTATGCGCAATTTTGAAGCGAAGAGTATTCCTACCTTATATGAGTTGCGCTAAGGCAAAAAACCATTACGACCAAGGAATTTTAAATTCCTTGGCGTAACGGAAACCTCAACTAAACTAAACACTTTTATGACCAAAACAGTCTTCAAAAGTGAATTGCTATATGTGCATGCGTTAAATTGATCTTGCTCATCAATATGCACTAACGCGATTGCACAACAAACATAAGGGTGAAAAATGATTTAAAAGCGCTCCGTTTTACGGATGCCCCATTTCAACCAACGAATACCCTTTTTGGTTTGAGGAAGAAAAAAACAAGCATAAAAAAACAGCCCTTTAGGGGCCGTTCTTAATTATTTAAAATGGTATGGTTAATTAGATTTCCTCTACCGATGCACCTGGCGCGTTCTTTTTTACGGAAGCAATACCGTTTTCCATCGCAGATTCGCTGGAATACATTTCACTATTACCGATAACTTGACCGTTGGATGCTTTTAAGTTAAAGAACGGGCTTCCATCCTTTGCGGTGTTTCTTTCAAAATTTCCATCGTCCTGTGAATGTTTTTTCACAGACTCGATACCATTTTCACAGCCATCTTTGGATGAATATCCCTGGCTGCTTAAAATTACTTGGCCGTTCCCAGCTTTTAAATTAAACCTGAACTTGCCGGCTTTATCCGTTTTAATCTCAAATTTTCCCATACTTAATCTATTTTAAGTAATAAATCTAGATATTTTATTAAAAAATGACCAATAAAAGATGCAAAAATTGATAATAAACTAAGTTTTGGATGCTTTGGGAAACACTTTGGGAATAGAATAAAAGTTTTACACACAAAAAAGGAGGCAATTTTGCCTCCTTTTTTGTTGTATATATAATTTTTACACCCTGATCTGTCCATCTCCAAATACATAGTATTTGTTGGTGACCAATTGTTTCAGACCCAATGGCCCTCGGTGGTGTAATTTGTCTGTACTAATGGCCAATTCTGCACCTACACCCATTTGTCCACCATCGGTGAATCGGGTTGAGGCGTTCTGGTATACTGCAGCACAGTCCACGTTTTCCATAAAGGTCTTGGCCACATCATTGTTTTCAGTCATGATCGAAGCAGAGTGACCGCCAGAGTTTTTGTTGATCATTTGTACGGCTTCATCAATATTGTTGACGGCACCGATAACACACTTCATGGCCAAAAACTCCTCTTGCCAGATGGATTCATCTGTAATGGTATCTTCATCCGTCAAAACTTTTTTGACTTCATCGTCCACTATAATGGAAACATTGTTGGCGGTGAGTACCTGCTGCAATTCCTTGAGCTTATCCTCGTAACCATCAATTTGGGTATCCATCAAAATTTTGTCCAATGCGTTACAGGCGGAAATCTTGTGGGTTTTTGCATTTAAAATCACTTTTAAACTCTTCTCCCAATCAGCTTCCTTGTGCACATATAGGAAGTTGTTTCCTCTACCGCTGATCAGCACTGCGCACTTGGCGTGTTCTTTCACAAAAGCAATCAAACGTTCACCTCCACGGGGAACTATAAGGTCCAAATCTTGGTCTGGATTCCTTAAGAACTCCTGTGTTTGTGTCCTGTCCATTTCCAAGAACTGGATAAAGTCTTCGGACAGCCCATTTTCGGTCAAGGACTGGTGCCAAAACTTAACCAAGGCTTTATTGCTATGGTACGCTTCTTTACCGCCCTTCAACAATATTTTGTTGTTTGCCTTAAATGCAAGTACGGCAGCCTCCACGGTTACATCCGGACGCGATTCATAAATAATCATAATGGTACCAAAAGGAGCTGTTCGGTTGATGATCTTTAGCCCATTGTCCAATTCTCTTGTCGAGATTTCCTTGTTAACGGGGTCATCTTGCAAGCGAACCTCTTTTACGGCCTGAATCATTTGATCTACTTTATTTTGGTCAACCACCAACCGATCATATAATGCTTGGTCGTCGCGATTGAAAGCGTCTAAATCTTTTTTGTTTGCTTGGAGCAATTCATCTCGATTTTCATCAAGAATGCGCTCCATATCTTGTAATACTTTATTTTTTAAATCTGTTTTTAATAATTTCATTACTCTGGTTTTGAAACTTCTGTTCCTACGTTTTTTCCTTCTAGAATATCTATTATGATGTTCTCTTTTTTACCATTGACGATATAGGATGGAATGTCATCAGCTGCGGCTTTTTGTGCGTAGCTCAATTTTGACCCCATACCGCCTCGGCCTTCGCCTTCTTGTTTGTTTCCCTCTTCAATATATTTGTCTAGGTCTTCTTTGGGCTCAACCTTGTCGATTACCTTGGAATCTTCTTTTTCCGGATGGCCATCATAAAGCCCGTCAATATCGGTCATCAGAATCAACTTGTCGGCTCTCATCAACTGAGCCAGCAGTGTTGCTAGCTCATCGTTATCGGAAAACATGGACATGGACACGGAAACAGCATCATCCTCATTGGCTATTGGGATTACTCCTTCAGAAAGGAGACCTTCAAGGCAATTGATCATATTGTCTCGATGTACTCCAGGATTAAAATCCCTTTTGGTGGGGAGTACCTGGGCACATTTCATACCATAATCGTTAAAGATGTTATAATAATGTCTCATCATTCTGGGTTGACCAATGGCGGAATATACTTGCCTACGTTGGGTCTTGTCCTTGATTTTTGCTTTGCCCAAAACCTCTTTACCGGCGATTACCGATCCAGAGGAGACCAAAATGGTCATGATGTCTCGTTCGTATAGCTCGGCAATTTGCTGTACCAGACTGTTGAGCACGGGTCTTACAATTCGATTGTCTTTATTGGTCATCACATTTGTACCTACTTTGATGACCACTAGTTCTTTGTACATGATTTAGTATTCTTCGCCAAGTTCCACAGCTCTTCCAAATGCTGCAAATGCGGCTTCTTTGATTAATTCGTTTACATTATTGTCTTCCATGGAATCCAAAGCGGCTCTTGTTGTTCCTCCTTTGGAGGCGACCATTTCCATCCAAGTGTCAGGGTTAAGATTGTTCTGGTTGAACAACTCTACTGCACCTGTAAAGGTTTGGCTCACCAATACTTTGGATACGTTTTCTGAGAATCCCATTTGTAGGGCGGCTTCCATCATACTTTGCATAAAATAGAATACGTATGCCGGACCACTTCCAGAAATTCCCGTGGATGCATCAATGAACTTTTCATTCTTTACACGAAGCGATTTTCCAGTGGTGTCCAATAGACCTTCAACCATAAATAACTCTAATCGGGATACTTCTTCTGCTGATACATAGCTAGTAAGACCTTTACCTACTTGAGCAGGAAGGTTTGGCATTGCCCTTACCACTTTTTTGATTCCCAAAGCTTCTTGAATGTAGTTTATGGTAACTCCGGCCATTATGGAAATGAACAATTGTTCTGGATTCACCAATTTTTTCATACGTTCGAAAAGTTCCTCGGCATGATAGGGTTTAACGGCCAAAAAGATGATATCTGCTTGTGGAACGCAGTCTTCAATCTTATCAATGGCGTCGAAATAGGCGATTTTATCTACTTCTTCCAATTTTTCTTTTGACTTGTCCAGTACCATAATGTTGCGTTTTTTCAACAATTTGGATTTAGACATACCTGTAGCGTAGGTAAGTCCCATGTTACCTGCGCCAATAACCAATACTTTCATTTGTTTTATTAAAGGGTTATATAATAAGTTATAATAGTTGTTATGCTAATACATTACATTCTTTGCAATCTTTCACTTTTCCGTCATAAGTTTCACGGTATTTGTGCAAAGTGCGAACTGGAAGACCCATGATGTACTTTTTAATGTAAGTGACCTGGGTCGTAAGTTCTCCCATTTTAACGCTATAGCGTTTTTCATATTTGGTTTCCCTTTTGATTCTTGAAAGTCTCATTTTGTTGTTGATACTTTTTGTTTTTAATGTTATTGGTCTTCTTGTTCTTTTAGGAATTGTTCCTTGTATTGTGCCTTTTTTAATGTTTTTCGCCGTTCTACGGACTTTTTAGTGTATTCTTGATGACTTCGTATTTGGTCTAAACGCTTCGTGTTTCTATATTTTCTCTTGTAGCGTTTTAGAGCCCTTTCAATACTTTCGCCTGACTTAACTTCGATTTTTAGCATATAATGGTTTATCTGTTTAATCTCATTTCCAAATGGGTTGCATTGAACCCTTTTTCTTCAAAAAACTTTTTATTCGGATATTGGTTTTCACTTGTAATATGAATGGCAACATCCCCTTTGCAATATTGGAGCGTGTAGTCCAATAGCTTTTGTTCGATGTCGTTATTTCTATGGTTTTTATGTACAACAAAGAATACCAGAAAATTTTCAGGGATATAGTCTCCCATACCTGTCTTGTTCACAACGGCCAAACCTAGAATCTTATCCTTTTCTTCCATGGCAAAAACATACCCTCCCAATCCGGGGATGTCTTTAGTGGAATACTGAATGGCCTTTCTGATGGCCTTCTTCGTAGCTTTCTTTCCCTCTTGATGTTCGAAAAGGAAGTTGGCAAATCGATTAGCCTCCATAGTAGAAAGTCTGGTGTAGGCATCGTAGGTTTTGATTACCATGCTTTTATTTTGAACGATAATGAATCTAGTTTTTTAATTAATGGTTACAAATAGGGTGTAATGTTGGTGCCGGAAGAAATCTTCCGTGAATCCCTAATTAAATAGGGCCTGTTTTTCCGGTTAAGGGAAAGGTAATTATAGGGTAGGTGGTATAAACTTATCTGGCTGGTTTCGGAATACCAGATAATTAAAACTTAGGATTCTGCAATTTTTTCTCTCGTGGAGCTTTACGTTCATCGGTACAAAGGTAAGCATTACAGCCCTTAAATCCCAATAATACTGGGATTTATACTTTTTATAACGTTTGCAGAACGGTTTGGGTGAGTAAAGAAAACCTTATAGTAGTCCATGGATTTAGTTGTGCGCGTGGGAGGGAATTATGTACAGATATATGATGTGCCAAAACAAAAAAAGCTCCGATTTCTCGGAGCTTTTTGCGGTCTGGACGGGATGCTGCCCCTAATATTTAACATTTCATTAACTTACATTATTTTATTGATTATCAAATAATTAAATATATATTAGTTTTTATTTTACATCATAAAACACTACTTTTCGTGAAAAATGCGGCACGAATGCGGCACGCTGATGTACAATTATAAATTCTACATACCGGATAAATCCAATCAAAATGGAACCCATAGTATCAAATTAAGATATTATGAAAATCGTAATTCGAGAATCCAAATCGATACAGGAATAGAAATCCAACCGAAATATTGGAGCCCAGAGAAATCATTCTTGAAAAAATCGAAAGAAGTCGCTTCCGAATTTGTTCAACTTACCCAAATGGACAGCTTGGCCAATCAAATTGTTTCCAGCTATCGAAATCAAGGAAGGCCACTTTCAAAAAAGATGTTCAAGAAACAATTTGAAGAAGGTGAACCGTCCATCAATTCAAAACCTGTCCAAGACTTTTTTACTGAATTTGACCATTATCTGGAAAGCAAAAAGAGCAAGGTGGTCAAAGATGTCATCAAGGATTACAATTCACTTAAAAAGCATTTGGAGGGTTTCCAGGAATTTTCGGGAATCATCATCGATTTCAATGCTTTTGATTATCATTTCTACCAAGAATGGACGGACTACCTAGCGTACCATGCCCCATTAAAAAATGGAGGTGTCGGAATGAAGAACAACACGATAGGCAAGTTGGTGAAAAACTTAAAGGCCTTCTTAAATGACCGTATGCGTAGAAACCGTATCAAGCCCATAGATCTTTCGGCATTCAAGGTAGTTCAAGAAGAAGTGGACCATATCTATCTATCCGATGATGAAATTCAGTCAATTGCAGCCGTTGATTGTAAAGCCGATAAAGAATTGGAGAAAGTAAAAGACTTCTTTGTAATTGGGTGTTTGACAGGGCTTCGGTTTTCCGATATTTCGAGGATTCGACCTGAGTATTTGGATGATAATGGGTTTTTGAATATCCGACAAAAGAAGACTTCTGGCCGAATTGTAGTGCCACTTCGTTCCCAAGTCAAGAGCATTTTGAGAAGATATGATGGATATGCACCTGATATTGATTCATTCACTTTCAACAGGCGCATAAAGGAACTTGGGGATTCAGCCAAACTTCACCAAAAAGTAGAGATTGAACATAAACGGGGAACTATAAAAGAAGCGCAACTTTTGGAAAAATATAAATTGATAAGTTCCCATACCTGTAGGCGTTCCTTTTGTACCAATGCTTACCTAAATGGCATCGATGTGCAACTCATCATGAAGATTTCTGGCCATAAATCAGAAAAGGCTTTCCGTCGTTATCTCAAAATTTCAAATTATGAGGCCGCCCAAAAATTGAAAGAGGCGTGGGGAATTGCATAAAAATAAAATCTTACTTTACCCTTTAGAGGAACTTCATACTGTCATTAAATAAATATTTAATGATATATACTTTTTGTTGATTTTCACATAATTAAAAAATACTTGGATTAACACAAAATTTGTGTTTGTTGTTCAAACAGATTTAAACTTAACTTTTGACCAGAATCAGTCTACTTTTGGTTGAAGATTTACATCTTAAAGGTTAGTTAGCATAGGGGTCTATTTTTAATTTTTACCATTGCTGGATAACAATACCCAATTGTTAATCCATTACTGCAAATTCTTTTGCTCCCCAGAGACGAAGCGTGATCTTATTAAGATTTGGGAGAAGCAACTCTGGATAATCCCAAATGTTATTCTGAAAAAAAATTAGCATTTCAACAAGTTACAGGCAACCATTTATAATTAATTTACGTCATTGTTGATAGAGATCAGTGATAAAATTTGACCAATTATGCTTGAAAACCCAAAAGTGAACATCAAACTAAAACTGGCCGCTTTATGGGCGTCCACAACATTTTGTTATATCTACGGTGATTATTTTGAGCTGTACACACCCGGCAAGGTGGACAGTCTCTTGATCGGTAAAAATATTTTGGACAACCCTGTCAAGTTGCTGGTGGCGTCCATCATCCTTGTCGTTCCCTCGGTCATGGTTGCCGCATCCGTCCTACTACCTCCCAAGGTCAACCGAACTATGAACATTATTTTTGGGGCTGTCTTTACCATAATGATGTTGTTCATCGGAATCAATTCTTTGACGGAGTGGTATAGCTTCTATGTTTTCCTGGCATTTGTGGAGAGCATCTTGACATTTCTGATTGTCCGGTATGCCATAAAATGGCCAAAACCCAAAGACAATGGATAGCCAAATCTCAACAAGAAATAAAAAAGCGAGGCTGGCAGGACTGCTCTATCTATTGCTGGTAATCTGCGGTTTGGCCTATCTTGTTTATGTCCCCTCCCAGATCGTGGATTGGGACAATGCAACAAGGACGTTGGAAAACCTCGAACGGAAAGAAATGCTGTTTAAACTGGGCATCGTTGCCGCCATTTGTTCTTTTATCATTTTTATACTTTTGCCCTTGGCACTGTACCGCCTGTTAAAAGAGGTCGACAAGAATGCCGCATTGCTCATGGCACTGCTGGCCATACTTAGCGTACCCATTTCATTTGTCAACATCCTGAACAAGTTCACCATATTAAGCTTACTTGAAACCCCTGAACCTCAAAAAGGTAACGATCTTGCGTACCAAGTGATGTTCTACTTGGAACAGTATAGCAATGGAACCGAACTGCTACAGATATTCTGGGGGCTTTGGCTGTTACCTTTCGGTTACTTGGTCTACAGGTCGGTATTTCTACCCAAATTGTTGGGAATATTGCTCATGTTGGGTTGTTTTGGCTATCTCATCACTTTTTTTGGAGGCTTCCTGTATCCAGGTTTTTCAAAAACCGTTTTTTCCACCATTGTTGCCCTACCCGCATCCATAGGGGAAATAGGAACATGCTTGTGGCTGTTGATCATGGGTGGATAAGCCGGGTAAACTGACCCACCTTCGCCGGATGAAACTGACCATGGCAAATGGACTGCCCAGATTTGATCTATCCTTGGGTTAAACTTAGTTTTTATTTTTCAATTTTCTTCTCATTGATTCTCCTTTTATATCTATTCTGTGGGCTGTATGCACCAAACGGTCGAGGATGGCATCGGCCAGTGTTTTCTCCCCGATAATGTCGTGCCACTTTGATACGGGCAATTGTGATGCTATTATAGTGGATTTTTTGCCGTGCCTGTCCTCGATGATCTCCATAAGTGCATGCCTATTGATGTTGTCCAATGGTTTAAGGCCGAAGTCATCCAAGATGAGCAAGTCCTGTTTTTCAAGTTTGTTTATTTGTTTTGGATAGGAACCGTCGGCCTTTGATGTCTTGAGCAGGGTAAAGAGCTTTGCAGTATTGAAGTACATCGTTTTTGATCCCATGGAACAGGCCTGGTGGCCGATGGCCGAGGCCAGGTAACTTTTGCCCACGCCGGTACTGCCGGTAATAAGTATGTTCTCCCTTTTTTGGATGAACCCGCAGGAACCTAGCCGCCGGACCAGGTTCTTGTCCAGTTGGCGCGACGGTCGGTAGTCGATGGCCTCCATGACGGCCGTATACCTGAACCTTGCCGACTTGGTCAATCGCTCTATCCTACGGTTGTGACGGTCGTCCCATTCGCTCTGGACGAGATAGGCGATCAGTTCATCGTTGGTGTAACCGGTGGACGGACCGCCGGTTTCCATTGTTGTGGTGAAGGCCCTGTGCATTCCATAGAGCCTCATTTCTTTCATCAATTGCATTGTTTTTTCGTTCATATGTTCTGTTTTTAAGTATTGTTCCTATTCGTAGTATTTTCCTCCCCTTATGTTGTTGTGCTCGGGCATTTCCATGTCCCCGTCGATACCTTCATCGATCTGGTCCCACCCCTTTTTCAGGATGCGCTCGACCATATTGTAATTGTACGCACCATATTCCGAGGCACGTTTGCACGCATT
>NHBR02000087.1 GCA_002167435.2 Allomuricauda sp. TMED12 | reverse complement strand
CGAGCTCAACGGGCGGCGGCTGGGCATCAACGACAACTTCGTCTGCTCGAACACGCCGCCGCACGCCGCGCGCGCTTCGCGGACGCCGCCGTCGGCGAGCCCGACCACGCCGGTGCCGCCGCCGACGCCGGGGGGCGCGGAGGCGCACGACGATGGGGCGGAGGACGGAGCGGCCTTCAGCCCGATGGAGCCTCGGCACACGGACATGGGGGCGGGCGGCAGCGACGACGAGCTCGACGGCACGCCGACGGCGTCGGTGCGCACGGCGCTCGCGCAGGGCAACGCGAACGCCGCGGGCCTCTCCGCGCTGCAGCAGACCGTCGCCGCCGCGCAGGCGTCGGAGTCGGCGGTGCTCACCCGCCTCAGCGACAACCTGGCTGCGCAAAACGAGCGCGAGAAGGCGAAGGCGGCGCGCGACGAGGCGGAGGCGGTCCGGAAGGCGGAGGAGCGCAACCTCACGCAGCTCAAGGCGGACGCGGAGACGTTCGGCTTCCGCGTCGACAACCGCCGGAGCCAGTGCCTGATCGTGCTCCGGCGTGGACGAGCCGACTCGGCGATGGCGCCGGGCCTCGTCGGCGCCGACGCCTACCGGCACCTGCTCGAGCTGACGAGATTTCCGGCAGCGCACTCACCGTACCTCCTGAAGGCGGAGCTGCGCATCACCAAGCGCATCGCGGCGCTGCTGCCGCAGCTGCGGATCAGCGCCGCGAAGGACCAGCCGGGGCTCACCGCCCGCGACACGGTCCCGCTCACCAAGACCGCCATGCTCGACATCAACGACCTGTGTGCGGACCCCAAGATCTCGGACGCAGCGCTCAAGACCACGGGGGGCAACAAGACGGTCGCGGAGGCGAAGATGGACGTCGACCAGTACGTCCTCGCCCGCAAGGCGTACGGCAAGCTGCTCGGCGCGCTCGTCGAAGAAGCTGGTTCCCACGCGTTCACCCACGGCTTCGACGACCTGGTCGACTCGACGATCAAGACCATGCGCGAGGGCGACTTCACGCTTGAGTGGGCCGACGAGATGATCGTTCGTACGTTCGAGCTCATGATCATGGCCGCCGAGAAGGTGCTCGTCCAGCTCAACATCGCGCACAACGCCGCGCCTGCCGACGTCACGGCGCGCGTTGCGGCGGCCTGCTCCGGGCCGCTCGGCTACGACTACATCGTCCGCCCGCCGAGCCCCGACCACTACCCGGAGGCCATGAACGAGCACAAGGCCAAGGTGGCAGCCCACGAGCGGCAGGTGCTCCAGCGCTTGAGCATGCAGAGCGCAGGCGACACGCGCTACCTGCAGGGCGGCGGCCGCGGCCTGCCGGCGCCGACGCGCGCCGGGGTCGACGACGACCCGCCGCCGCCGGCGGGCGCGACGCCGCCGCCGCCGCAGCTGTGTACTCCGACGCGGTTCGAGGTGCCAGCGGCGATCCGCATCGAGGCGGCCGGGCTCGATCCCAAGAACTCGGAGGGCATGCCGTACTGCCGACGCTGCAACGCGCACGACTTCAACCTGAAGCCGACGGCGGCTAACCCGACGCCCCGGCGCTGCAACGGCGACCCGGCGCCGCGCCCGGACGGCACGACGGGCAAGCCGCTGTGCCACAAGGCCTACACGGACGGTACCAAGATCGCGTGGCAGGTGGCGTGCTGCATGATCCCGTACGGCGGCGTGCTCGGAGGACCTCATCTGGTCACCCCGGACGACAAGGCAGCGCACCTCGCCAAGCTGTCCGAGGCGAAGAAGCCGGCCAAGGCGACGAAGGCCGGCGGCTACGGCAACCCCGCCGAGGCCGGCGTGGCCGCGAAGCCGGCGGCGTCGCCGCCGGCGACGCGCGAGACGGACGCGGTCTGCGAGACGGACGCGGTCGCGGAGCCGACGGCCCTGCCGACGGTGACGCTCGAGAGCGAGACGGTCGCGGGCAGCGCGCTTGACGTTCCTCCCGTGATGTCGGGCGCCGCCGACCCGCATGGCGGCGGCGCCCTCGGCCCCGCGGCGCGCCCCTACACCCCCGGTGATCTCCTGCTTCGCGCAGCATCAGCGGTGGAGCGGTGCGGCCGCGCGGCGCCGACGGCTTTGCCGGCGGCCACGGACGTGGATCTTCATACGGGAACGAACATTGGGGTCCACGGCGGGGTTGAGCCTTGCGTCGGCTCTTCCTCAGCGTTGCCGTTGTCAGGACCGGGGAAGCCCCCATCTGATGTGGGCAGCCCGACGCCGCCTGAGGGCGGCGTCGGAGATCTTGCGAATGACAGCGCGGTTGCGGCGGCTCGAGAGCAAATCTTGCTCGCCGATCAGGGCGGAGACACTGTCGGCCCTGCCGACGGCACCGACCAGGGCGACGAGGGCAAGATCGACGACAGCCTCACGCCATTCGCCGTCGAGGCGACTCCCGGCGGCGGCGACGGCGGCCTGGCCGACTTCCGCGCGCGCAACGCCGAGGGGCTGGCGCGCGACGCGACGCCGGCCGAGGCCGAGCTCACCGGGCTGCTGCTCGACGAGGCGGACTCTGGCTGGCTGGAGTCTCGCTTCCGGGTGGCGGGCGCGGAGATGCACGGAGTGGCGGATCGCCTGTCCTCGACGAACGAGGACGAGCTCCTCGAGCGCGTCGCGTTGATGCGGCAGCTCGACGCGTCGCGCGTGTGCTCCGCCGTGCCGCCCTCCATCCAGCCGATCGTCAAGAACGGCATGCTGCACGAGCTCCTCGGCACGGGGCGCAAGCCGGCGGACATGCCAGCCACCGAGCTCCGGGAGTGCTACGTACGGGCTTTGACCGCGGCGACGGAGGTTGGCGACACCCGCCGGCGCCACACCGCGCAGCGCGTCCTCGGAGGCGTCCTCGGCGGCGCGCAGCGCGAGCTCGACGGCGCCGCGTCGTCGGGCCGCATGGGCGCGCCCCATGCGGCCAACGCATACTTCCACCTGCGGCCGGGAGACAAGCTCGACGGGCGCTTCATCGCCCACCTCGGCGACGGGCGCGGGGGCACGTACGAGCTGCCGTGCGCGGACTGCGGCGACGTCTTCCTCGTCAACAACGTCGCCTTCCACAAGGGCTGCATGCTCGCCGTTGTCGCCGCGGGCATCAACGCCGAGCACTTGCGCGGGAATGCCATGGCCCCCGCGGGCATGCAGGACGCGTCTACCGTTCGAGCGAGCCTGGCAGCGCTGGCGGCGAAGGCGCAGGCGGACCTCGGTCCCACGCCGGCGTTCCTCACGGCGGCAGAGCGCGATGTGCGCGAGGCCGTCCACGACATCCTCCACCCGGGCCACACGCTGTCGATCCACGTGCTCGCGGCCCTCGCGTCCAACCTCCTCGCCGGCCTCGCCGTGCGGGCCATCGAGGTCGGGCCGCAGGGTGTCGTCAGCGTGCGCACTGTCCTGGGCTCCAACTACGACGGCAAGGGCGCGGGCTGGGCGCTCATCCTGGAGGTCGCCGGCACTCACGGCCGGGCGGCCAACCACGCGGTCTTCGCCAACCTCCCGGCGGAGCTCGTCGCCGACGAGGCGTTCGACGCGTGGTCGGCCCGCTTGTCGACCATCAGCGGCATCGCGGTGGAGACTACGGTCGCGACGGGCTGGGTCCAGTTGATCGCCGACGCCACGGCGAGCGGGCAGCCCACGTTCTCGAGAGCCTCCCTCCCGCCCTGCGAGGAGTGCTGCGCCGCGGACGGGCCGGGTTCGGCGCCGGCGCCGCGCGCGGGCGCCGATCCCGGCCTGCGGGGGGGGGTCGCGCGGGCGCTCTCGGCGGCACAAGCACTCAAGTGGGGCGACGCGGCCAAAGCCTGGAGCGAAGTTGCAAACGGGTTTGAGTTCTTCGATTTCGACGACGACGACGACGACGACGCCGACCTCGACGGCAAGGCCGTCGACGAGCTCGCGGAGCACGCGCTCCGGCGCGACCTCGCCGAGCGCCGCGCGCACCCCGACGACGACTCGCCGTTCCTCGACTGCGACTCGCTGCAGGGCGAGCCGGGCGACGGCGAGCAGGACGACGGGCTTGAGGCAGTCGAAGGCGACGAACTCGGGAACGAGGCGGAGATCGCCGGCGACACCGGCAGCGGGCCGAACCGGGCGGGGGCCGCGGCGGACGCCGAGCCCGCGGCCGAGCACGGGCTGCTAACGCTCGTGTTCGCGATCGTCACGATCCTCGCGTTCGCACGGCGTTCGGCGCAGCCGAGCCTGCGAGTGTTGCTGCTACTGGCGACGGTCACGACGAAAGCGCTCGGGGCGGCGGGCTCGGTGGCGGTCCTCGTCTCGGTGTTCCGACTGGTGCTGCGGCCGCTGCGCGGCGTTACGCATCACCGCCGCCGGATCGAGTTGCTGCGGCCGTACCTGCAGGAGGCGACCTTCCAGCACCTCTGCTGGTTCGCCGCCAACGGCACCACCAAGCACTACGAGGGAGTCCGGAAACGGCGGAGCTCAGGGCCTCTGCCGACGCTGGCGGGGCATGAGACCGAGTTCTGGCAGAAGGCGTGGGACCTCGTCCTCACAGGTCGAGTGCTGCTCACGCTCACCGCCAGCGTGGTGGCGCACGCGATCATCTCGTCGCCCGTCGGTGCGGTCCCGAAGGCGGCGAGCGATGGCTCGCTCACGGGCAAGTGGCGGTTCATCCATCATCTCTCGAAGTTGCTGGGCGGGATCAACGTCAACCGGGACACCAACATGGACAAGCACGGCCACGTCTCGCTGCCGACGCACCCGCAGCTCATTCGGCTCATCCTTGCCTACCGCGAGGCGATCGGCGCCGTCGCGCCGATCTTGCTCAAGAAGGAGGACGTTGACGGCGCGTTCACGCTGTTGGACACGGTGCCGGAGGACGTCGAGTTGATCGCATCCGATGTTCCACTGCCGGACTCGGACGACGAGCTGTCGGCCGACCAGTTCGTCGGCGCCGCGACCGAACCCGCGGTGAGGCGCGAGATCGAGCTTGCCGTCGACCAGGTCAACGCTCAGCGGCGCACGAAGCCTCGTGCGGCCGGGCGCGGGCGGCGGGCGGCGCGCGGGGTGGCGAGCGGTGCGCTCTCGCTGACGCTGTTGTACCTGACGGGCACGTTTGGCCACCGCGGTCTGCCGTCACAGTATTTCATGGCCGCGACGATGCCGATCGACGAGTACCACAACGCCTGGCGGCCGGCCCGGCCCGACTGGCACGGGACGGCGACGTTCTCGTCCAAGACCTACTGCGACGATACGGTCGACGTACTACCGGACTTCGGGGTGCTGCGCTGGCTGTCCGAGTACTGCCTGTGGACGGGCTTCTTCCATGTGCTCGGGCCCCACGCCTACAACGCCACCAAGGGCGCCGTCGACGGTGCCTACGAGACGACCAAGGTCGTCTGGGGCATCGGCTACGACACGGTCGCCGGCACCCTCTTCATGACCGAGCCTCGCATCGCCCGCCTGCGGGCGCGGGTGAATGCGCCGGTGTGGGACTGGGGATCGAAGGACGGCACGATGGCGGAGCTCGCTCGGTTGTACGGCACCATTCGCCACATGGGCCAGGTCGAGCCGTCGATTCGCATGTACTACAAGGCGGTGTCGAACATGATGGCGACGGCCGACCCGGCGCGCCGGCGCCTGATGCCGCGCGGCACGCCCGACCAGGTCGAGCGGAAGTGGCGACGCTTCTGGCGCGCGATTGAAGGCCTGCGGCTGCTGGCGGCGGAGGACGAGTTCTGGGCCTCGGGGTACCTGCGCGCGTTCGAGGGCGCGCTGGAGCCCGCGGAGCAGCTGGCGCTCTCCCACCGCGCGCACGCGCGGGTGTACGCGGGCTCCGACGCGACGCCGCGCTACGTCTCCGTCGTCGACTACAAGCGGCGGCGGGTGGGCGTCGTCACCTGGACGACGAGCCTTGAGCAGGCGGTCCGGGAGAGCCTGCTGCGCTGCGGTGCACCCAGCGACGGCCTCGGCGACCTCATCATCTCGGTCAAGGAGCTCGCGGGCGTCGTCCTCTTCCTCGCCGCGTTCGGCGCCGATCACGTCGACGGGATCGTCGTGCACCCGATGGACAACGACAACGTCTGCCGCTGGCTGAAGTCGCGGGAGGCGGACAACGAGTACGTACAAGCCTTCCTCGACGTCGTCGGCCGGCTCGAGCGGCGGTACCACCTCACCCTGTACGTCCCGTACATCAACACCAAGCGCAACCACGTCGCGGACACGATGACGCGTCCCGACGACGGCACGCAGGAGCCGAGCTCCTCCTGGGTGGCCGACTTGGCGGCGGCGACGCTCCCAGGCTACGAGGTGGTGTACCTTGACGACATCGCTCATCACTACCTCACGTTGGGGCTGCACAACAACCCGCGGCGGCTCTTCGACGAGGCCGCCGACTGCGCGGCCGTACGGCTGGCGGCCGCGCGCGAGTCGACGCGCGCGGCGCTCGCCCGCCCCGTGGACCGCGCCGAGCTGCTGCGCGGCGTTCCGTTCATCGAGAACTGCGCGGGCGTAGGACAAGTGGGCGAGGCGCTGGAGAGCGTCGGCATGACCTGCGCGGGCATGACGGAGGCGCACGCGACCAATCGATGGCTTCTCGAGCGCCGGTTCGGCGACCGCGCGATCGGCGAGGACGTCACCGTCGCCGCCTGGTACGCCGACCTCGCGCCCGAGGTCAAGCGCGCGGTCCGAGTGGTGTTCGGCGGGTATCCGTGCCAAGGGTACAGCCGGGCGAACCTCGAGCGCAAGGCAGCGGGCAACCGAGGCAGCCCCGACCCCCGCTCGTGGCTACTCTACTCCGCCCTCGACGTGCTCGCCGACCCCGACTACAACTACTACCAGCGAGGATCGCTGAGCATCTTCGCCGGCGAGCAGGTCGTCGACAAGGAGTACGTTGAGGACGGCCTCATGATGAAACGGGAGCGGGCGAAAGCCCTCGGCTACGGCTACGTGCGGACGAGCATGCGCCTGCTCGCGGTCGAGTGCGGCGACGGCGAGCACCGCCTCCGCCTGATCGAGCTCTACGAGCCCGCCGCGATCGTCGGCGTCCTGGGCGCCGTGCGTCCGCCCCCGGCCTCGGCGGAACCCGCGTGGGCGATGGACGACGTCATTCAAGCGCCGGAGGAGCGGGAGCCGCGGTTCTGGCCGACCACCTGGGAGGCCGACGTCCGATTCTGGCTGAGCGAAGGCGCGGTCCTCGGCGAGGGCCTCCCGCGCCGCGCGGGCTACATCGCCGTCAACGGCCACACCTTTCCGATGTGGGCCACGACGTCCTCCGCCTGGACGGTCAAGACGTTCGGGGACTGGCCGAAGGGCGCGGGCGGTGCCTTCTACTACGATCACCATACTCGCCTGCCATTCATCCTGTCGCCTGACGACATCTGGCGCATACAGGGCTTGCCGCTGAGCCTGCTCGCCGACTGGCGTGCCGAGTACGACCGCGAGCTCGCGGCCGACCCGTACACGGTCACAGCGCCGACGCCGTCGTCGGAGGCGATCGCTCGGGCGGCGGGCAACGCTATCCCTCGGGGGATGGCGACGGTCATCGGGCGCACGTTGATCGCTGGGCGGGTCGCCGACGGCCTCGCCGCCGAGGCGGACGGCCGCCTCGTCCGCGGCGGCGGCGTGCCGAGCGAGCTCGGCTCCGCCGGCATCGCCTACGGCCGGTCGAGCACCGACTGGAACTCCGGCCGCCGGGTGCTCGCCACGGCGTCGCTGGAGGTGCCAGCGTACGGGTTTACAACGGTGATCGGCCTCGGGGAGCCGTACTACGTTGACGAGCGCGGCGGTGTTCTGATCGGGCCGGACGGCTCGCTCGACCCGCCGTGCGACGCGCAAGGCGTGTCCTTGGTGCCGTCGACGCGCGCGGGCGCTTCTCCGTCGGCGAACCGCGCCGTACGGCCCGCAGCCTCGTGGCGCGCGAGCGGGGACGGATACGGAGCCGCACCTCCGGGTGCTTCTCAGCACCACACCGATTCGGGACTCGTCAGCTCCAGGCGGGTCGCGATGGCGGTCGCCGCCGTCACGCTGCTCGCCACGGTGGTGACGCAGCTCGAGCCGGCGGCCGCAGTGCCGATGCCGCCCCCGGCGACGTGGGACGCGGCGGTCCCGAACTCGCCGGGGGCGCGCCGGCAGCGTTTCGGCGCGGCAGTGGAGTCGTTCACGACGACGAGCTTCCTCGAGGGCGGGGTCCGGGCGAACCAGTCGACAGACGGCTACCCAGCTCACTTGCCGCCGCCGGCCGAGAAGGCTTCACGCGGCCGCAACAACCAGCTGTGGCAGCACGACTGGGCCCTCACCATCCCGGCCGTCGGCCGGCACATGGTGATGGGCGGTCTCGCCAAGTCAACGACTTCCAAGTACCAGAAGGGGTTCGAGGACTTCACGTTGTTCACGGAGCGCATGAACGGCTCGAAGAAGGGCGGCGAGTGGTCGTCACTGCTCACCGGCCAGGACCCGGTCCGCGACGAGGAGCACCTCATCAACTTCGTCGCGTACCAGGGCTGGTACCTGGGCCTCGCCCACAGCACCGTGCAGGGCAAGCTGTCGGGCGTGCGCTGGCAGCACATGAACAACGGGCTGCCGAACCCGCTGGAGGGCAAGCCGAGACTCAAGTCGGCGCTCAAGCACCTCAAGAAGCTGCGCGGGGAGGGCGCGGGCAAGCTCCCGGTCTCGCCCGACCTGCTCCGTATGATCAAGGCCGACCTCGACTTCACGCGCGATGAGGACATCCTCGTCTGGAACGGCCTCATGTTCGGCTTCTTCTTCCTGATGCGTTCCTCCGAGTACCTGGCCGACGGGGTCACGTTCAACCCGCAGCGCGGTGTCACGACGTGGAAGGTGCTCACGGAGCGCGACAACCAGCCTACCGACGACTGGCGCAACGCCGACTCACTCACCGTCTTGTTCGAGGTCACCAAGACCGACCAGGCGCGCGCGGGCTGCACGCGCACGGTCTACGCCTCGGGGCTCGACTTGTGCGTCGTCGAAGCCTACAAAATGCTGCGCGAGCGCCGGGAGGCGACGGGCACGTGGCAGCCTGACGATCCGCTCATGATGGCGCCGGACGGGTTCATCCTCTCGAGGGAATACCTGTCGGACGTGATCAAGCGCGCGGCGGTGCGCTGCGGCCTCAACCTCGAGGACTACGCGTCGCACAGCCTCCGCAAGGGCGGCGCCACCGCGCTCTTCCACGCCGGCTGGCCGGACGAGCACATCCGACGATTCGGGCGTTGGGTCTCGGATTGTTGGAAGCGTTACGTCTACTCGGCGCGGCGGGATATGGCGGGCGCGTCTACCGACATGGCATCCGCCAACTTCACGGTCGCAATGGCCGCGACGGACTTCGTCCGCGCGTCGTCCTTCCGCCCGGCGCCGACAACCGCGTCCGCGTCGGCCGGCACGTCGGCGCAGCTGCAGCACGTCCTGCTCGGCCGGAAGCCGGGCGAGTACGGGCTCTACGAGAACTCGTCGTACATGCTCACGCAGCGGCGCAAGCTGGGCCTCACGAGCTGCCCGCCGCCGGGCCCGGCGGACGAGGCCGGCGGCGATGCGGCGATTCGCATCTGCCGCTGGGCGGCCGACCACGCGCCCGCCGCGGAGCGCGACGCCTGGATCGACCTCGGCTTCCAGCTGTGGAAGGACGAGACGGGCAGCTCGTTGATGCCGGGGCTCAAACCGCATAGCGGCGCGAGCAGAGCGGCGAATTGAGGGCCACCTCGGTGGTGTCGCCACAGGGGGGAGAGCTGGCCCGGCTTCGCCGGCGCCGGTTTCTCTTCCGCTGTTCGCGGCAGGGGAGTGGCACGAGCCCTCCCCCCCGTATAATCAACAATATT
>NHBR02000086.1 GCA_002167435.2 Allomuricauda sp. TMED12 | reverse complement strand
TCACGACCAAGGGCACGATAAACAACCAACCGTTGATATTAAAAGTGGAACCAATATTTTCAAGCAGGGAACTTGTATCCGCCACACCCGATGTGTCAATAGTAAAACCAAGAATGATGAATACAATCAAGGTTACAACAATCGTTGGAACCGTGGTATAGGTCATATAGCGAATGTGCGAGAACAAATCTCCCCCTGCCATTGCAGGAGCTAGATTGGTAGTGTCGCTCAAAGGAGACATTTTATCACCGAAATAAGCGCCAGAAAGCACAGCACCAGCCGTCATTCCCAATGATATGCCCAGAGCATCGCCAATGCCGATCAGTGCAATACCTACTGTTGCGGCCGTGGTCCAGCTACTTCCTGTTGCAATCGAAATTATGGCACAAATGATAACGCTGGCAGCCAAAAATATGGTGGGATTCAATATTTGAAGTCCGTAAAAGATCATAGCGGGAATAATTCCGCTGACCAACCAGGTACCTGAAAGTGCACCAACCATTAAGAGAATAAGCAAAGCTCCTGTGGTCGACTTCACATTTTCGGCCACTTCGGCAATCATCTGTTTGTAGGAAACTTTATTAAAGAACCCAACGATTGCGGCCACAGCACCACCCATCAATAAAATAAATTGGTTGGAACCGCTTAGGGCATCATCTCCAAAAACATAAACATTGTAGGCCAACATGGCAACCAGAGCAAAAACGGGTATCAATGCTTCGGCAATGGTCAGGTCCTTATTTTCTACAATGTGTTCATCTTCCCTAAACTTTGGCTTTTCCTTTTTATTCGGCATTTGGTCTGAGTTTGTTAGAAGGTAATATTACGATTTTGCACCTTGTTGTGCAAACCTCGCTTACCTACGATTTAAACCAAACTTGCATCGGGAGATAAAATATCCAGCATCTCCATACACTTGCGCATGGTAGTGTAGGTTTTATGGATATCGTTGTCCAGACCAATGGAAAAACGAATAAGTCCTTGGGATAGACCCAGTTCTTTTTGTTCTTCTTCTGGAATTTCAGAAGAGGTGGAGGTTCCCGAGGCGCTGAACAGGGTTTTGTAGAATCCGAGACTAACGGCCAAATAACCCAATTTCTCTTTTTGCATTAATTCCATCAGCGCATT
The DNA here is from genome assembly GCA_002167435.2 of Allomuricauda sp. TMED12. Classification (GTDB taxonomy): domain Bacteria; phylum Bacteroidota; class Bacteroidia; order Flavobacteriales; family Flavobacteriaceae; genus Flagellimonas. The sequence goes on along the minus strand of NHBR02000086.1, from coordinate 7,145 downwards.
GGCTCTTTCCACGGAACCTACATCCAGGGTAAGCATACCACCAAAACCATATTCAGGGTTCATTTGGGATTTTATCAAATTATGGCCTGAATGACTTTCCAATCCAGGGTACACGACTTTTAAACCGTCTTTTTCAAATTGCTTGGCCAAATAATGGGCGTTTTCGCTATGCTTTTTAATGCGGATATGCAGTGTTCGCATATTTTTTAAGATGGAGGCTGCTCGCAGACTATCCAGTGTACTGCCCAAGAGCATTCCTGCTCCGTTGTTCACGTCCTTTAAGCTCAAACAGAAATCGGTAGAGGCACAAACCGCTCCAGCAACACAATCACTACTACCGTTGATGAATTTGGTAAGGCTGTGGACTACAATATCGGCCCCTAACTGGGCTGCACTTATCGTCAATGGGGAAAAAGTATTGTCCACTACCAGTGGCGTATCATTTTTCTTAGCGATTTTAGATAGTGAAGGGATGTCGGCGATTTCCAAGAGTGGATTGCTGACTGCTTCACAATATATCATCTTGGTTTTGGGTGTGATGGAGTTCGTAACCATTTCCAAATTGGTAATGTCCACGAAAGAAACTTCAATATTGAATTTCTTCACAAAGTTTTTAAGGAAAGCATAGGTACCACCATAAATTGTCCTGCTACATACAATATGGTCTCCAGAATCGCATAGTTGAAGAATCACAGCAGTTATGGCTCCCATTCCACTGGCATAAACATTTGCGGATTCCGTTCCTTCCAGTTGGGCCATGGCCTCACCCAAATAGAGGTTGGAAGGGGAGGAGTGGCGGCTGTACAAATAGCAGCCTTCCGTATTTCCTTCGAAAGTGTCGAACATGGTCTTTGCTGACAGGAAAGTGTAAGTTGATGAATCTGATATTGAAGGGTTTACGCCTCCGAATTCACCAAAGTATTGAAGGTCTTGTATGTGTTCTGATGCTTTGTAATCCATAATGTACCGTTTTTAGTAAAACTATACATATGTAGACATAAAATCAATAGAAGTGTTTTAATAAAGAACAATAGTCTTTAATTGTAAATATATTAGGAATAAATTCATTAAATTGTGACTTTAGCTGGATTGACTAGAAAATTCGTCGGTATGAAACTGGATAAAGTGGACATAGAATTGATAAGATTACTCCAAAAGGATAGTAAAAAAACCACGAAACAATATGCGGATGCTTTGCATTTGTCCAAAACTGCAGTTTATGAACGTATTAAGCGTTTGGAGCGAAATGGAGTGATAACCCAATACACCGCCCTGGTGGACAAGATAAAGGTGGGACGCGATTTTATGGTACTCTGCCAAATCCGATTGGTGCAGCACACCAAGGAAAATGTTCTAAAGTTTGAGCGGGAGGTGCTGCAATTGGACGAGGTTTCCGAATGCTTTCACGTAGGTGGGGATTACGATTATATCTTAAAGATTTTTGTCAAGGATATGAAGAGTTACCGAGAGTTTATGGTAACCAAACTTACGGCAATAGCCAATATCGGGAATACCCAAAGCTCTTTTGTGATCAATGAGGTGAAGAATAGCCCATCCGTTCATATATAATGCACAATTAACAATTGACAATGACCAATATTATCACTCATTAAGCCAACTAGAAATAGAACCACCCAAAAATCAAACAATTCACTTCACTATTAACCCAACAATCCAACATAATTCCTTGGTACTGTCCCGAAAAACATTTGTATTTTTACACTTGTTTTACAAAAACACAGTTTTTTAGCAATTATCCTTACAATTATTACAATATGAATCAATATGATGTAGCCATTATCGGCTCTGGACCAGGAGGCTATGTGGCGGCAATTCGATGTGCCCAATTGGGAATGAAAACCGCAATAATAGAAAAGTATGCAACCTTGGGAGGCACCTGTCTCAACGTGGGGTGTATACCATCAAAAGCCCTTTTGGACTCATCGCACCATTATGAAGATGCCATAAAGCACTTCGAGGAGCACGGTATTGAGATACCAGGTGAAGTAAAGGTGAATTTGGAGCAAATGATCGCCCGTAAACAAGGGGTTGTCGACCAAACCACAAAGGGTATTGAGTTTTTGATGAGCAAAAACAAAATAGATGTTTACCATGGTGTTGGAAGCTTTAAAGATGCCACACACATCAATATTGCAAAAGAGGATGGTGAAGAAACCATTGAAGCCAAGAACATAATCATTGCAACGGGTTCAAAACCGTCATCATTGCCTTTTATTGATATCGATAAAGAAAGAGTGATCACTTCTACTGAAGCTCTTAAATTGAAGGAAGTTCCAAAGCACTTGATCGTGATTGGCGGTGGAGTGATCGGTTTGGAATTGGGTCAGGTATACAAGCGCTTGGGAGCAGATGTGACCGTAGTGGAGTTCATGGACCGTATTATTCCGGGAATGGACGGCGCATTGTCCAAAGAGCTCACCAAGGTGATGAAAAAACAAAAAGTAAAGTTCAACCTTTCCCATAAAGTAAAGTCTGTAGAGCGCAAAGGCGACGAGGTTATTGTGAAAGCAGATGATAAAAAAGGGAAAGAAGTAACCCTTACAGGTGATTATTGCCTGGTAAGTGTAGGTCGTAAGCCATATACCGATGGATTGAACGCCGAAGCTGCTGGAGTAAAATTGGACGACAGGGGCAGAGTAGAGGTGAACGAGCATTTACAGACCAATGTTTCCAATATTTATGCAATCGGTGATGTGGTAAAAGGTGCCATGTTGGCGCACAAAGCTGAAGAAGAAGGAACCATGGTTGCCGAAATTTTGGCTGGTCAAAAACCACATATCGATTATAACTTAATTCCCGGGGTAGTTTATACGTGGCCAGAGGTTGCAGCTGTTGGAAAAACAGAAGAGCAATTGAAGGAAGAAGGTGTGGAATACAAATCAGGTCAGTTTCCTATGCGTGCTTTGGGGAGAGCCCGAGCCAGCATGGATATAGATGGTTTTGTGAAAATTCTTGCAGATAAGAATACCGACGAGGTATTGGGAGTTCATATGATCGGTGCCCGTTGTGCGGATTTAATCGCTGAAGGTGTTACTGCTATGGAATTCAGGGCATCTGCTGAAGATATTTCCCGAATGAGCCATGCTCACCCAACCTTTGCAGAAGCTGTAAAAGAAGCGGCATTGGCAGCTACTGATGATAGAGCGCTTCATGTTTAAGTAAGAAAGACACCATTTGATTTGGGATTTTCGTCAACCTGAACTTGATTCAGGTTCTCAGAATGCTATGTTCATTGCTTTGATGGGATTCTGAAATAAATTCAGAATGACGTATTTCAGCTTTTTTCTAAAAAATACAAAGCATTCAATCGTAAGGTTGGATGCTTTTTTTAGCTTCTAACGGTGCGTAAAATTCTTCTAAGTAGTAGCTTAAATCTAATGTAAAGTTCACTTAGGACGGGTATGGATGCTTCTCTCAAATACACAAATTGAATTCTTACATAAGAAACACTCCACGCAATCTGTGATTTAATGTCCGCTTCATACCGGTTGTATTTCAGTGCTAAAAAAGTACATGCAACCATGAAAGCAATAGCGCCCGGAATCACGATTTCAGGCGAAAGTGAATGGTTGAAGAATCTATACAGTCCCAAGCCTGTAAAACTACCGTAGAGGATAATAAAGTGAATCACATATATGGAAAGTGTGCTCACCCCGATTTTTAAAACGGTTTTGTTTGTCATAAACTGGCGAAGTATCATAAATATCGCAAACACTACAAATACATTGCCCAACCGAATAAATAAGTAGTTGTTCGATAATATCAAGGTGAACAATTCCCACCCTGTCCATTTATAAAGTTCAGCAAAAGCATTGGATGATTGATAAATCAATAAATAACCAACCGCCAAAGCAATGGAAATAGCCGCGGGATATAAATACTTATAATTTTTGAATCTTGTGAAAAGTACGGAAATAAAGCCACCCAATGTGGCATAGCCAAACCAAGGAATAATGGTGAATACGGAACCATTGGCCTTGGTAAAATAGTTGGCAATGGAACTGGGCAGAAAAGCAAAAGACCAATCTTTATATACTCTTTCAAACAAGAAGAGTACCAGGGTAATGCTCACTAAAACCAGTGGGAATACATATTTTTTTCTTTTAGAGGTAAGCACATAAACGCCGATTAATCCTAAAATAGAAAGACCTATGCAATGTAGTACATCCACCAAATAAAATGCGTTGTAGATTTCGCCTTTTAGGAGTCCACCGAGGTTCAATCGAAGTAAATAACCAATAGCCAAAAGTTGCAATCCCCGACGAATTCCTTTCGCAACTCTAGGGTTGTCCATTCCATTTTCCGGAACCCGAATCAACAAGTAAGTGAAAATAAAACCGGAAACTGTGAAGAAAACGGGGGCGGTAATCCCACGAAAGTACAGCCAAACATTGTAAACAGTGTTGCTGGAATCCCTAAAAACAGGGTCCAATAAACCATCGATAAAGTGCCCTTGCAGCATCATCAAAATGGCCCATGCTCGCATGGTATCAATAAAAAATAATCTGTTATTTTTGGCCGACATTTGATTTACCTTCACCCTATATACTTGCTAGGCAGGTAGTTTGGATGTTCTTTGCGCCAAAAATATACAAAATAGTCGCATCTCTGCCCTTATTGGGGTATTTTAGCGAAACAATCAATGATTTTATACTATGGCTGCAATTTTGGCATTTGCCGGAAGTAATTCTTCAACTTCTATCAATTTTAAATTGGTAAATCATACTATTTCTTTAGTGCAAAACCATGATATTCAGACACTAAATATGGCAGAGCACCCATTTCCAATGTATAGCGAAGACCATGAAAGGGAACATGGATTTTCCGATGACCTTGAGAAATTTAAAGAACATATCGATAACTCCGATGGACTTATTTTGTCCGTGAACGAGCACAATGGAAACCCTTCTGCTTATTTTAAAAATGTATTGGATTGGCTTTCTAGAATGGATCGAAATTTCTTGGAAGACACAAAAGTATTGTTAATGTCCGCCTCAGGAGGAAGATTCGGTGGAGCAAGATCCTTGGAGGTAGTCAATACTATGCTGCCTAAATTTGGAGGAAAAGTTATCTCGACCTTTTCCTTGAAAGGATTCCACGATAATTTTGGTGCTGATGGTATTTTGGATGATTACTTAAGAAGTGAACACCAAACTGCATTGAATACCTTTTTGGATTCGTTAAAATAGTAGGTATTGCGAAAACACCGCTCATTTAAAATCAACTCTCTTTTACAAAGTAAGAATGCACTGTTTCAATGGTCGAGAGCGCATCAGGAAGTGGCTTGGTTGGATAGTAATTCACATCAAGATCCATATTCCAGTTTTGAAGCTTGCTTGGCCGTTGGGACTTCTCATATAATAACTGATGTGGATGAGCTCCAAACCTTTATGAAACTTGAAAAGGATTGGCTTTTTGGTTATTTCTCCTATGATTTTAAAAACGAGCTGGAAGAATTGACATCCAATAACTTTGATACTCTTGGATTCCCAGTGTTGCAGTTTTTTCAGCCCAATAAAATTATAATTGTTGATGAAGGACATCTTCATTTTAAGTATTTGGATGCTTTTGCCAACGAAATTGATGCGGATTATGCCGAAATCATCAAGTATCAGTCAACCGATACTCCAAAAAAGGGAATTGACCCCATCAAAATTAGAATGCGAATCCATAAGGATGCCTATTTTGAAAAAGCCAATCAATTTCTCGAGCATATCCATCGAGGAGATATTTACGAAGCCAATTTTTGTCAGGAATTTTTTGCAGAAGAGGTTTCTATTGACCCGTGGGAAACCTATAACAAGCTCAATGCTATATCTGAACCACCTTTTGCTGCATTTATAAAGTTGGATGACAGGTACCTGATGTGTGCTTCACCGGAACGCTACATCAAAAAAACAGGTCAAAAAGTGATTTCCCAACCTATAAAAGGTACTGCGCCAAGAGGAAAGAATGAAGAAGAGGATGAAAGAATCAAAATCGCATTAACCAAAGATAAAAAGGAGCGAGCAGAAAATATTATGATTACCGACCTTGTTCGTAACGACCTATCCAAGAGTGCATTAAAAGGTTCAGTGCGAGTTGATGAACTTTGTAAGGTATACACTTTTAAACAAGTACATCAATTGATCTCGACCATAGTTTCAAGGGTTTCCAAGGACAAGAATCCAGCACAACTTATAAAAGAAACCTTTCCCATGGGCAGTATGACGGGTGCCCCAAAAATTTCGGCGATGAAAATTATTGAGGAATTGGAAGAAACTAAAAGGGGTTTGTACAGCGGTACAGTGGGGTACTTTGACCCACACGGTAATTTCGATTTCAATGTGGTGATCCGAAGTATTTTGTACAACGCGACCAAAAAGTATGTGTCCTTTTCCGTAGGAAGTGCCATAACTTCAAAATCCAATCCTGAAAATGAATACCAAGAATGTTTGCTAAAAGCCAAAGCAATGCGAACAGTATTGGAAGAAGGCTAAGGGTTAATTCGTAAATTCGCGTCATGTTCCCAAAGTTCAAAGAGCACATTAGCAACAAAATGTCTTTCCTTAAAGGAAAGAAGCTGTTATTGGCCTGCAGCGGAGGTGTGGATAGTGTTGTGTTGGCCTATTTTTGCGTTGCTGTTGACTTGGACATTGTATTGGCCCATTGCAATTTTAGCCTTCGAGGCGAAGAGAGCGATGATGACGAAGACTTTGTACGTGAACTTGCAATTCAATTAGGTGTTGAGGTCTTTATAAAGAGTTTTGATACCAGGCAATATGCCGAAACACATCGAGGCTCCGTGCAGATGGCAGCCCGGGAATTGCGTTATCAATGGTTTGATGAACTTTTAAAAACCAAAGGTTATGATTATATCTTAACCGCCCACCACGCCGACGACAGTTTAGAGACTTTCCTTATTAATTTATCCCGAGGAACGGGTATCGATGGTCTTTCTGGGATTCCCGAAGTGAATGAACAAGTGGTTCGCCCTTTGCTTCCATTTTCTCAAGAGGAGATTTTGGGTTATGCGAATTCGGAAAATATCAAGTGGCGAGAAGATAGCAGTAATGAAAGTACTAAATACCTTAGGAACAAGATTCGTCATCAAATTGTGCCGATTTTAAAAGAATTGCATCCTA
>NHBR02000085.1 GCA_002167435.2 Allomuricauda sp. TMED12 | reverse complement strand
CGTGGTGAGGCAACTATATCGTAAATGTATGAAAAAGACCGGAGACATCTTTACTAGAGTTGAAGATAAAGGACTTTCATATACTGAACCACCTATCCCATCCCATCAATAAACGTTTCCACAAAGTCCTTGACCTTACCCAATATCCTGTCAGATGAACTGGCTCTATCCCTAAGGCTTGGTCGTACGTTCATTACAGCAATAATCTCATCCCGCAAAGGCTCTTTTTCCGTGAATAGGTAGTTACTGACCAAATCAATCAACTTTTGGTAGTCTAAATTTTCCTCCTTGGCCAATTTCAGTATGGCCTTTTTCTTCTCTGTTGTCCAAAAGGATTCAAATTCATTGGCAACAAGGTCTGAGTCCGTTATCAATGGTAGGTTTTCTTCGATAAACTTTTCGATCAGATCCTTTTTGCTTCTCAATTGCGTTTCCGAGGACAAGATATCAGAAATCGCTTTTCGTTGCTCTACTTGATCTTTGGGCTCTGAATCATATAGTTTGGCCAATAGGGTTAAAATATACGTGACGTTTATTTCATCCCTTCTGATCAGCTCCAATTCAAAATCGATATCATTTAGAATGGATACTTTCTCCTTTTGGGTCTCTGATTTTATGGTGTCATATAAATCCAGGTACTTGCTCTTGTAGTTCTCAAAGGTTTGCTCGTCCATCCCCAAATCCTTAAAACTGAATTCCGTGAATGTGTTCAATACATTTTTCACACGCATCAACTCCCTAAAGGCCTTTACAAATTCCAATTCCTCATCTTCGGAAACCAAATCGTTCACACTGTCAAAGGTTGGTGCAATGCCCATTACACGCTCAACGGCTTCATCAAACTTTTCAATGTAATCCTCGTAGGGTTGTACTACGATTTCCTCAATGGCCTCCTTATTGGAAAATAAGGTTATGGCCTCGTCAGTGGGTTCTTTTAGATTTCTAAAGGCTACCACATTACCCTGGGATTTGACCTCGTCCAAAATACGGTTGGTACGGGAATAGGCCTGAATCAAACCATGGTACTTTAGGTTTTTGTCCACATAGATTGTGTTCAGCAGTTTGCTATCAAAACCTGTCAAAAACATATTGACCACCAACAAAATGTCCACTTGTTTATTTTTTACACGCTTCCCAATATCCTTGTAGTAGGAATAAAATTCATTGGTGGAATAATTGGTTTTGAACATCCGGTTATAATCAGCGATAAATTCTTCCAGTTTATCCCTTGTGTGCTTTGTGTCATACTGTGACCAAGGCTCGGCGGCAAAATCATCATAATCCTCATCGGGGATAAAACCTTGTGCATCTTCATCCTGTTGGTTGGCTTGGTAGGAGAAGATCGTGGCTACTTTTAAATCGTGTTCCCCGGCTTCTTTTTTGACCTGAAACAGCTCATAGTACTTTATGAGGGTCTTAACATTCTGAACACAGAAAATGGCCGTGTATCGTTTGTTGTGTGTTTTACGGTTGTGATTATTTAGGATAAAATCCACGTTGTTTTCCAATCGTTCGGAAGCTTCCAACACCTCGGCGGTATTGATGTCCTCCACTTTTATATCGACCACCTCTTCCTTGAGCTTTACGGTGTTCATATACTCAATGGAAAACTTTAAAACATTCCTGTCCCGTATGGCATCGGTAATGACGTATTTGTGCAAGCACTCTTCAAACAAATCCTTGGTGGTACGTCTTCCCAGCTTATTTTTTACTGAATTATCGGCAAATATTGGAGTGCCCGTAAAACCGAACATTTGGGCATTGCCAAAGTAGTTTTTAATGGCGTTATGGGTATCGCCAAACTGACTGCGGTGGCATTCATCAAAAATAAATACGATACGCTCATTTTTCAGCTTATCCACTTTAGCCATATGTTTGGGCTTGGAGATAGCCGTGTTCAGCTTTTGTATAGTGGTTACTATGAGTTTGGTATCATCGGAGAGCTGTTTTACCAAGGTACTTGTATTTGTGGTAGCGTCGATACTCCCCTCACTAAAACTATTGAACTCTTTTATGGTCTGATAATCCAAATCCTTACGGTCTACCACAAAAACCACCTTATTCACATCTTCCAAATTGGTTAATATTTGGGCAGCTTTAAAGGATGTCAATGTTTTGCCCGATCCCGTGGTATGCCATATATAACCAAATTTCTTACTGTTTTTCACACGCTCCACTATGGCTTCAGTAGCGTAGTACTGATATGGGCGCAATACCATTAAAATATTGGCCGTATTGAGCACAATATATTTGGTTATCATTTTAGAGAGATGACAAGGCTCTAGAAACGCTGTGGCAAAATCGCTCAATTGCGTAATGATGTTATTCTCCTTATCCGCCCAAAAAAAGGTCTGTTTGAAGGAGCGTGCTTTAACAGGGTTGTTTGCGAAATACTTTGTATTTACACCGTTGCTGATTACAAAGAGTTGTACGTATTGAAACAAACCACTTCCAGAACCAAATGAGTGCCTCTCGTAACGATTGATTTGGTTGAAGGCTTCCTTCATTTCCAAGCCTCGCTTTTTAAGTTCTACTTGCACCAAGGGCAAACCGTTAATGAGTATGGTTACATCATAACGGTTTTTATAGGAGCCTTCCATGGTGACTTGGTGGGTAACTTGGTATTGGTTTTTGCACCAATGCACTTGGTTGATCAACTCCACATAGCCCGTTTCCCCATTGTCCTTGGTATAGGTAATGCGATCACGAAGGGTTTTGGCCTTTTCAAAGATGTTGCCTTTGGAGAGCTGGTTGAGTATTTGCTTAAATTCGGCCTCTGAAAAGCTGGCCTTGTTATGTTTTTCCAACTGGCCTTTTAAGTTGGCAACCAACTCAGTCTCATCTTTTATATTGACTTTTGCATAGCCCAAGTCCTGTAGCTGTTCTACGAGGTTTTCTTCTAATATGTATTCGGGTTGAGTGGTCATATCTTAGTGCCAAAGGGGCTCTTGTTGCCAATTCGTTTTCATGCCCAATGCATTGGGGTCAACATTTGGGTATTTATGGAATAACGCTTCCAATCGTGCAGTGAATTGGTTGTTGGGCTGTATGATGTTCAATAGGTACTTCATTAAACACATATGCACATACAGATGGATAAACTCGTGCTGTTTGGGCACATTGGCTTTGTCAACAATCCACGGGTGTGGTGGTTTGGACAAAAGTTTTACCGTACCGGGCAGATTACGGTTCCAAAGTCTGGAATGATGGGCGCAAAAATTTCGTATTTGGGCTATGGACTGCAACCAACTGGGTAAATAGGTATGGTTTACCGCACCAAGTTCTTCAGCAATAACATCCTTGGATTCGATGGTGTGCTTTAGATTACCGTATAACTTGGACAAAGCTCCAAAACTGGTTTGTTCCAAGGTTTTCCATGATGGCGGAAAACGTTTGTCATCCTTATGTTTTTTGAAGTGTTTTTTTATGGTGGGGTCTTTGCTCCGGCTTCGGGTAATCTCTTCTTCCAAACCTGCCAAGGTTTTGGCGTGTGCCATGGTATCCACAAACAAATCGCAATTTTGAAACCACCATGGGTCCATCTCCAATGAAAGGTGATAAATCAATTTGGTGCGCAAGCTGATTTCTATCTTCTCGATAACATCAAAAAGCAACAAGCGCAATTCGGCATCAAAATTATAGAGTGCCACCACATCTTCAAAATTACTGTTGGACTTAAAAATGTGCTCTTCCTTATCGGACTGCATTACGTACCAATATTCGCCCAATCGGTAATAACTTATGTGAGAAAGGTACTTTATAGCCAAAGCCTCATTGGGAACCCGCAAGCCTCTTTCTTTAAGACGGGCAATCTGTTGTTCTTTGGTAAATGCCGATTTGCTATACATATGACCACGGCATTAAGGAAGTAAAAGGAAGGTATATAAAGCAAAAGACACACCCTGGGACGCTGTTCTTATGGTGTAGCGTGGTGTGTACTGTTGGTGTAAAATTACTATTTTCTACCATATTTTTGCTATAATTTACCACAATTTATCGTTTTTTAACATTTATACCCTATACAAATAGGCGCTGCAATTCACTTGTAAAATGATGAAATAGTGATACTTACACTATTTCAAAGATGCCAAAGAATCCTCACTAACCTCACATATCCCTAAAAGTTTCTTTTTAACAAACTCAATCAATACCTCGCGTTGGCTGGCATTAAACAGCTTGGAACGTTCATTCATATCATTGAAATAAAGGATGTCCCTATTATATGGCCATAAATTATTTCCCCTAAAGTTTGACTGAAAATATTTCAATTTCTCCAATGCAGTCGTTAAGGGGACTCTTTCAACTTTATCTTCACTTGCTATAATGCCATATATGGATTTTTGCCAAGGCATTTTGGATTGTCCTTCCAATTTGATGGAAATGTTTTCTGGCCACTTAGCATTGGTAATGGTTATTCCCGTCCATGGCTTATTTAAATCATCATCTGCGTTAACACTCCAGTTATCGTTTAATTCTTTCTTGAGTCTTCCCGTAATCTCATCAACAAACTGTTTGGTAGCTTCCAGCTCTACATCAGAAACTGTGTTGCTTATGGTTTGGGCTGCATTGTAGTTTTCCTTAACAAGCTTGTGCATTTCTTTTTCCATTACATCGGATAATTGATTGGTTAGTTTCTTTAATAAAATAATGTATTGCCGTATGGACTCCCTAAGAATCGGGTCTTCTGCTGATTCCTTTAAACAGGCCTCCAGCCAGTCCATAATGTCCGTTTTATAGGAAATACAATAATAATCTTTGTCTAGACTCAGTTCGCCTTTGCTTTCCGTTGAAGCATCTGACCCATCAAGCGATAAATAATACACGGTGTTATTATCCTTGTTATGATTACAATAGCGTTGAATTTGTACATTTTGGTCAGATGCGTAGATTTTATTCTCAATGCAAATGCTGTTGACTTGGTCTGTGATGTAAATGTCCACCCTCCCACCTAATAGGTTGGCATCGTCTCGTTTGCCAATAAACTTTTCCAAGACAACACTTGCTTTATCCAAAATGATGGTTTCATTCCCCACGGTTTGTAAGAACAATTGTAAATACAAGTTCCCTTTTGAATGGGAACCTTTGGGATTGAGCAATTCCCCCAAAAAAGCGGAATGGGTACCATTCTCCTTATGTTCCATGTTTAGGATGGAGAACACATTAAAGTTTTCACCTTTTAATCTCGATACCTCATTGTGGTGGGAAATGATCCGCTTGGCATCCTTAATCAGTTTTTTTTCGTTGGTGTAAATCATGTCAATTATTCTATACAAACATTTGTTGTAATAGGCCTTTTTTAAAGGTTTGGGTTTTATCTATTTGGGTCTGTATCTTGGCTATTTTTTTATCGATGGCACTTAAAAAGAGGGCGATTTGGGTTTGTTCTTCTATCGAAGGGAATGAAATGATTATTTTTTCAATTGTTCCTTTTGATAAGCTTGGAACCCCTGAAGCTTCATTGTATTTTTTCCAATTAATCAACAAGAAAAGATAGAATATAAACTTTGGTAAAACATTTTTAAATGAGTGGGTATAAAACAAAGTGTCTACTGTCCAAAACTTACCTTCTAAAAATACAGGTTTATCAATTGTACCCTTTCTACCGATCCCTACACTTTCACCTTCATATAAATAATCGCTTACGAAAGCCATTAAGCCGCCAGTACCATAAACCGGGATTAAACCCTCAGTTAAATGTTTATAATCTTTGCCACTCCCTATCTTTAAAACATCTCCCAACCTTTTTTCCTCCCACTTAGGATACTCATTTCCGTTTTCATCTGTAAACCTCAATTGTTGGGAAAATATTTGTTGCATCACACCCCTTTTGTAATCCTCCAACAAACCTTGTTTTTGTTTTAGTTGCGCTATTTTTTTATCAACCGATGAAAGGAAAGAGGCTATTTTTTGTTGCTCGGGGAGTGTAGGAATGTTAATAGGTATACTTTTCAGGTCACCTGAGGTAAACCCTTTTATTGAAGTTCCTTGAGAGTATTGAAAAAGTAGCTTACTCTTTGATATGAAATAGTAAGCTATGTAATAGCTATCGTCTTTCCTTGGTATTAAGTTTGCAAAATCTTGACTTGTACATAAGTCTTGATTCGCAACAGCCACTTTACCAATTCCTACCCTCGCAACAAATAATATACTACCCTTCGGTATAACTTTAGTCGCACTTTCAGTTATGGCTAATTCAGATAAATATCTTGAAATATTTATATTGTGAATATCATTTTCCTTAATGACCGAACTTGAAATCCAAGGTGTTTCACCTTGCCAATACTCTGAATTATTTGTGGATGGGGTGCCTCCTCCTTTGAATGTTCCCAACATACCAACTTTTTCATCTTTCCATTCATCCGAAAACTCAACAAACCGTAATTTCGGCACCTGTTTTTGTTCTTCCATGTTCAAAACGGGGTTTTAATATTGAGTTGTTGGCAGAAGTCGGCTATAAGCGCATTGGTTTCCGTTATGTCTTTTTCCAAATCCTGTAAATCGGTGGCCACTTGGTTTAAATCAACAGGCTCTTCTTCTTCAAAAGTATCCACATAGCGGGGTATGTTAAGGTTGTAATCGTTTTCGGCCACCTTTTTCAAGGTTGCTACATAGCTAAATTTATCTTTGGTGCTTCGTGTACGATAGGTGTCCACAATAGCATCAATATGGGCTTCCATGAGCTTGTTTTTATTGCCATTTTTCTCAAAACCTTGTGAGGCATCAATAAACAAAATGTCATCGTTGTGTACCCTGCATTTGCTCAACACCAAAATACAGGTGGGGATGCTGGTGCCATAGAAGACATTGGCCGGCAAACCTATCACCGCATCCAAATAGTTGAGTTCCTTTATCAGGTATTCCCTGATCGTGCCTTCGGCACTCCCTCGAAACAACACGCCATGGGGCAATACACAGGCCATAGTGCCGTTTTCTGCTAATTGGTAGAGCATATGCTGCACAAAAGCAAAATCGGCCTTACTGGTGGGTGCCAAACGTCCGAATTGGCTAAAACGCTCATCGTTTTCATTCAATGGGTTGTTTTTCCCTTTCCATTTTGCCGAAAATGGAGGATTGGCCACAATGGCCTCAAATCGCATATCCAAATGTTGGGGCTGTTCCAAGGTGTCCTCTTGCCTAATATCAAAATGCCTAAAATGGACATCGTGCAAAATCATGTTCATTCGTGCCAAGTTGTAGGTGGTTCGGTTGAGTTCCTGTCCAAAAAAATCATCCACGGGCACCTCCCTGCTCACACGCAAGAGCAACGAACCGGAGCCACAGGTGGGGTCGTAAACACTTTTTAGCCGCTTTTTGCCCGAGGTCACAATTTTGGCCAATATTTTAGAGACTTGCTGCGGGGTATAGAATTCGCCTGCTTTTTTTCCTGCACCACTGGCAAACTGGGAAATCAGGTATTCGTAGGCATCGCCCAATACATCGGCTTCGGCATCTTCCAAGGCAAAGTCTATTTTATCCAAATGAAACAGGACTTTGGAGATTAGGCTGTTTCGGGCTTCCGTGCTTCTGCCCAGTTTGGTGCTGTTCAGGTCCAGATCCTCAAAAAGTTTGTTGAAATCATCCTCGCTTTCCGTACCCATGGTGCTTTGCTCAATACTGTTGAGAATGCTTTCCAGATCTGCAAGGATAAAATTGCTCTCGTTTTCGGTATTGGCATTTCCTTTTTTGGCGATGGAGCTAAAGAGTTCTTCTGGTTTGAGATAGTACCCCAATTTTAATAAGGATTCCTCTTTAATGGCTTCCAAATCGTCTGTATTGGTAACCAACAGGTAATCCTTAATTTGTTCGGTCTCCAATAATTTGTTGGCGTACAAGTATTGTTTTTCGGAAAGGTATTTGTAGAAAATAAAGCCTAAAATATAATCTCTAAATTCATCGGCATCCATTTTGCCCCGTAACTCATTGGCAATGTTCCATAATTGCGTTTCGAGCAGTTTCTTTTGTTCTTCGGACATGAAGTGTATTTAGTTTTGGGTAAGGGAAATCTTATTCTTCCCAAATATATGGAAACATTAGGTTTTAGTTGTAGCTTACAGAGGGGCACCGTGTGGTGATGGGTGCACTCCGTCATTTATGACGGAGCCATCCATTCGATTGTACACAGTTTTATTTTTCAGTTACCTTATTAAGTCCATCGTTTAATATCCTTTGTCTAATGCAATCGTTGTATTTGTTTATCCAATTTGAAATTATCCTATTATGAATCCTTGTCACTTCGTTAAAGTCATTTGGAATGTCTTCCATTTTATCGCCAACTATAAAAAGAACTCCTGAAGAGTCATCTTCACTACAAACTACTGGTAAATTGTTGGCGTAAATAGAAAGGTCATTTCTTTCTCTTAATTTATTATGAAATTGAGCCTTGCCATTGTTAAAACAAGCTTTTATCCAACTTTGAATTTCTAGAGAAACACCTGTTAAGCCTTCTGCATTAAAGATTTCTGAAGAAATTTCGGAACCCAAATTCAAATCGTCTTTAAGGATAAACGTTCCGCTTTTATAATACTCACCAAGTGAACCTGAGCCTTCCTTTGGTATTTCATTGTACCAGTCTAAGTAAATACCAATAGTGAATTTGGACTGCCCTGACTCTACAATATTGTGAAGGTTCTTTAAAAAACTTTGAATTAGATTAATAAGCCCATTTTGCAATCCTTGGTCGCAGAGCTTATTCTCCACAGGTTCATCATGAAGATGCTCCAATCCTGATACTTGGTCTTCCAACTGGCATGTTTGAGCGTTTAATGAAATAAGTGATTTGGCTATTTAGTCATTGATTAATGAAATTCTTGAAAAATCACTTTCGAGTGATTGTGACTGAAAATCATTTTTAATTGAATCAATCAAAGTAGATGGGAAGTCCTTTAGATAATAATATTTATATGATAGGATTACGATAAGAATTATTGAACTAAATATCATCAGCAGAGACCAAGCTGAGAAAAAATCTGTCACCTTGCTGGCACCAAGACCGATTAATCCAGTACAGATTACTTCAATCGCTATGGTAGCTAACGCATAGTTCTTTAGATGATTGAGTAATTTTTTTAGAGCTTCGATTTTGTCCATTTTTTAAATTGTGTACAACGCCCTGCTAAACGCAGTGACGTTGGGACGGATGCCCAAGGGGCGGGAATTGCGGAGCAATGTAGCGACTTGGTTGGGGCCGGAGGCTTTCAAAATCCGTCCCAACGTTCCGGCTAAAAAGCGTTGCTATCCCGCAGGGTAGCTATGATTTTTTAGCCATTGTTGTTGGTAGTTTTTATTTCTTCATTTAATCTTTCAAGTTGGAAAATGAAATCTTGTATCATTCCTGGGTCAATCTTTTTCGGAGTATGAACTACTTGATTTCTAAATTTCCTAAGTCTATCAATTTCGTAAAGTAAGTCTTTACTTATTTGACCTTGGTCATACATTATTCTAATTGCTTCTCTAATAGACATAAATCTGTCAGTTCGCTTTTTGACTTTGTTGACAACAGTTTCTTCAAGTTCTGACCATAGTTTCAAGAACTCACCTAAATCACCTGCTTTAAGTTCTCTATCCGCTAAGTCTTTTATTTCTTTAGTCAATTCCCAAATAGGGTCATTGTCAGGATATAAACTATCCTTTGGTATTTGGTCAAACGATTCACCCCAAAAGTCTTCAGTGTTTGGAATTTCAAATTTGGCTATTAATCGATTATTAAAGTCTAATTCTGACTTGGAATCATAAGTGTTGGTTATGTCTTCAGTTCCGACTAGATATCCTTCTTGAAAGTAAGGTCTCAAAGCATGCGGAGGACAAATACTGAGGAGCCGAATATTCACTAAATCGTGTTCAGAGTTCACAGAAATTCTATTCGTGATATAGGGCAGCCCAAAAACGAAAATGTAGGCATTGTCTCCGTCATTATCTTGAAGAGCGAATGAACAAGCCACTCTTAAACTATGAGTAAAATCAAGAAGAGGAGTAGCACAAACTTCATAATGTTGGAGGACACTCCATTGAATATATTTCTTACGTTTTAGCTCCTTAAATCCTTCTACTTTTCTATCGACAAACAATTCAGTTAAACTGCGGCAAGCTCCGTTTAAAATATCAAATCGATTATTTACTTCTCGTTGTTGTAAGTAATCACCACGATATATTGAAGGATAGAAGGTTGAACTCCCACCACGATTTCGGTAGTCAGAATTTTGTCCCCGATAAAATAGAAGGTGGTCTTTGTTTAAATACGCAAGTTGAGCGGTTTTCTCAACTAATTCTCGAAATGTCTTTATTGGATAAGCATTACTTGAAGCAACAGTTCTAGGGTCGCCACCTATGAAGTCTAAAATTTCTTGATTTAGTTTTCCTTCAATACTTCTCATCTATCTAATCTTAGTAGAATTGTCTAATCTTCTATGAAAAAGAGAAGCCAAAGTCATCACATCTAGCGCGTCATACTCTTCAATCTTCCATTTAATTTTTGGTTCATGAGCGACTGTATTCCGAAACATCCCGAAAAAACCTTTAAGAAGATTAGCAAAACCTTTTTGTTCACTCTTTTCGGTTTCTGTTCTTAAATCGTTTATAATCAGAATAGGGTCGTTTACAGAGAATACAGCATCTACTAATCCACTTCCATCTTTGGTTTCACCTGATAAGCTTCTAATCTTATCGGCCACACTTTTTACAGCTTCAAATACAGCATGGAAATAGTTGTTCTCAACTAATTCTGATTTGCAAAATTTCAAAACTTCTGGGTGAACATTTCTGTCTTCTAGTTTTGAAAAAAGTAAAGAGGCTCTTTGTTCCGCTTGAGAAATTGTAGTCGCCTTTTCGGTGCCCCTAAATTTCCCGTTTTCACCGAGTTGTAAACCAATGAATGAAAATATTTTGTTGAGGTCTGTTCGTGTTGCTTCAAATAGTTCTTTGTTGTGAACAAATCTTGTAGGGTGAATTGATATCTGAACAAATTTTAGAATACCGTTAGATACTTGAGTCCTATTCTGATATTCCACAAATGAATTATAAAGTCGTCTCCATTTTGTTCCCACAGGTTCAACGTTCTTTAAACCACTATCAGCTAAATATTTGTCAATTTCTGTGTTTGTTAATGCTTCCCCTAAAGTCTTGCAGAGAGTCTCAAGGATATTTGATTCTATATATGGAAACTGTCTTTTCATTTTTTAATTACCACCAACGGTTACGTATATGAAACGTTTGGCATTTCGAAGCACTTTCCTGTCAAGTTACAAGTACTTTTGATACGGGCTGACAGGTCCGGTAACTCACTGACTGCCAAATGTTTTATATACGATGTTATGCAAAGTTATTTCTTTAGTTTAAATTCCATATATTTTGTTGAATCAGACTTGTTCAAAGAGATATACAGTCGATTATATTTTTTATTCAATTCCATAATTGTTATAGCAAACGTGTTTTGATTATATACTGGTTCTTTGGAAAGTATGTTCTTAATCGTCTCGGCATTAATAGTCGTATTTTTTGTCAACTGCCGATTTACTGTTTCTACTTTTTTGTCGGAAATTGAAATTGCTTCAGGAATTGTTCCATATAGATTTTTTAGATAATTGTTATAAAACGGATGGTATGAATTGTTCGTCAGCGGATTATTTCCGTGAAACGTGTAATATTTTGTGGAATCGGGCCAATATTCTTTTATTAGGTCTGTTGCACATTCTAATGAAATGATATTGCTTCTTGACACTATTATGTAATTTTGACCAGAAGCGTGCTTTATGGTCTTTATATAAGATACTGCATCATCAAATGTTTTTCTTTCCAAAACACCCCTTGAAACAAATGCGACAGGAAGTCCACTCAAAGCACTTTTAAGATTTGTCAAACTGTTTTCAGTAACACTTATATTTTCGTTTAATCCGTTTATTCCGATGTATCCAGCAAATGTGGTTACTAATTTCCTTGAATTTGAGTTTTTATCTTTAATATCTAATAATAATGGGAACTTGTGATAGTAAGTTGGTATGTCAATAGTTTGGGCATTCCAATTAGTTCCACCATCTTTTATAAAATTGTTTACTCCAAGAGAAGTGCAATGATGCGGCATTTTAATCAATCGAGCATTTGTCCAGATTTCATCTACTAGCTGAAATGCAAATATCGTGTTAAAATGAATCCCAGAGCCTTTGCTAATTCCTTTTACTTCATCGAAAAGTTCAGGTGTCCATTTTTTGATGGAAGGAATATAATTTGTAGAGTCAAGAAACATCTTTATGAAAGTATCGGCTGGCATTTGATATTTTGCTTCAATGTCTTGTTTCCACAAACCAATAAGTTCATTAATCTCTTTTCTTAAAAGTTTTCCGTGTTGCTCCCCGTTTTCAAAAGCGGTTCCATTTAAGTGCAGAATGGGTAAGTCGGTGTGGGTCGTATCAAGAATAACATTGTCCGAGACGGCTGATTTTGTTTCACAAGAAATAAATATTACAGGAAACAAAATTATTACAAGTATTTTAATCACTGTTTTCATTTAGTCTGTGTCATTGGGACGGTATTATAATTTTGCATAACTTATTTATATACTGAACTTTGTTGGGTATCTGCCACAAATTTAGCTAGCTATCCCCAAGTTTTGCTTTCCAATGCAAAGCATAGTTCCCACTGCTCAAGGGCTTGTGCACCTGTCCGCCGAAGGAGGAACGGTTATTGGGTACAGTTTTTTATATTCTTTTATCTTTCACAAGTCTCCAATAATGGAATCCTAATGCGGTCAATCTACAAGACTTGGAATTCATAGCCGCGAAGTACATATGCTGTTCATCAACAGGAACAATTAAACCAACACTCGCAAGCTTTTGAAGTTCTTTAAAAATAGTGACTTTCTCATCCGAGGCATACGGTTCCACATATTTGTGTTCAATTTCAGGGTCATTAGTAAACTCAAATGAAGGGTCAAGTTCAAATTTACTTTCTGCTGTTTCAAAATATTTTGTGAGTTTTCTTAAAATATCCGAGGGAACTTGCGGATTTACGGTTCTTAATGATGTAAACCTTGTAATATTTGTTTTAAATACTGGTCTTTGGTCCCAAGGTCCTAATGCTTGGTCTATGTACGAATATATACTTCCAGGTGTTATATGCCCACGCAGGTCTGATGCTCCACCTTGTAAAGCATCTAGAAGTAAATTAGTAAAAACTCCGTGACCATTAATTTCTAAAGAAGCCTCTTCTGATTTACTAGCGGTTAAAATTGAAACTCCTTCTCCTATTTGAGCATTTTTACCTCCTGATATTTGGGGTGAACCAAATGAACCAGAATGACAGCAATCCAAAATTATTACACGATTTTTGGCTTTCGATTCATTGGCGATGTTTAATATTTCGTCCATTGAAACACCTTCGTTATTCGGCTGATAATCTGGTGTTACAATGAAGCCGCCACCTAAATCATCAAAAAATCCGTGTCCTGAAAAATAAAACAATGCGGTTTCCGAATCTCCTGCAAACAATTCTCTAATTTGACCTTTTAGCTCTGATTTTGACTCAACATCAGTAATTAGTCTAACGTCAAAGTTTGGTGAACCATCTCCATTAACTTCGAGTGTGTTTCCAAAAGCCGAAGCATCATTTATACAACCTCTCAATGGTGCAGTTGGATAATCGTTTATTCCTACAACTAAAGCTTTTCTCATATTAAATTTTTCTAATTACTTGTTCTAAATTCTCCCAAGTCCAAGTGATAATTTTTTGACCTTTTAGTTCAGGTGGAATTACACCTTGACGTTTCTTTTGAATATGCATTCCGACAATTGGTATATTTTCTTGTTTTGCACATTTTACTTCCCATCTTGTTCCGCTTGAGTGATATGTTTTTTTACTTAACAAAACAATTACACCATCACAAGATTTTATTTTGCTTCTGCATTTATGTTTCCAAATTTTCTCATTCCAAGGTTTTTTAACTGACATATCTACAAATGAAAAAGGCGAATTATCTTTTTTAGCTTGGGCGACAAAATGGTCCCTATATTTAGCATCCTCAATCGCAAAGCTTATAAAAATCCTCTTATTCGATTTTGGTTTTTCTTCAAATAGTTCATTTAAGAGTAGTGCTATTCCAGCACCTAAAATTAATGGCCACATATCAATGCTTTATAAGCTGTCGATGAAAATTCTAATATTTTCCCAGGTCCAAACTTTTGTGTTTACTCCTACAATATTAGTTCTATCATCTTTGTACGCATATATTCCTAAAATTCGTTTACCTTCTTCTCGAGCGCATTGAAGTTCCCACTTTTGCCCGCTTGAATTCAATGAATTTCTACTTACTAAAACTATAACACCATCTGACCTTCTTATTCTCGCTCTTACTTTGTCCTTCCATTCAGAAACATATGCCTCTTTTACAGACATATCTATATATTCAAATGGGGAATTTGTATTTAATGATTGACCTTTTAAAAAATCTCTTGAGCGTTCGTCTTCAATTGCAAATGCAATAAAAATTACTTTTTTTCTTGTCATAATTTTAGTTTTTATTGGTTAGTCAAAATTGTACTCAACTTATTTATACACCCAGTTCTTCAGTATACACCGCCAAAATAGTTGGCCATGCCTAAGCCACGCCTCATAATGGTAGGTACAGCTTCCTTATCGTTCAATAAAGTTTTTGGGGGAGTACAGGAACTAAATGTAAGAATTTTCTAGAAAAGGAAAATGTGGAATTCTGTAAGGGAATATTTACAAGACCACGGATACTAATTTTATTTTCAAAGTCCTGCTAGTTTAAAAAATTCGCTAAGCTTCATACCCTTTGCTTCACAAATTCTATTTAAAGTTTCAACGGGTATTCTATATTCGTTTCTACCTTTAATTTTTCTTACAGTACTTTCGTCAACATTGTGTTTAATAGCAAAGGAACTCTGGGATTTTCCTTCCTTTATCCAAGGGAGTAGCCACTCCTCGGTTATATAGCTGCATATTTCCACATTAATATTTGACATCTAAGCAAAGGAATAGGATGGGAAATAAAATATCTCGGTCGTTCGACCGAAAACTGAAATATTTTATTATATTGCATCCAGTTATTTAAATTTGCGATTCTTCGTTTAGAACATATTTGAAGCAATCGCTTTGAATCTCGGATAGAAAACTGGTAATTTTTTAGGAAACGAGAGGATAAGCACCTTGCTCACGACCCGGGCGTGGGCTCGCTTATCGTTTCCTAGGTATACCAGTACCTCTATCCGGTAAGTTGAGTTCCACGCCTTTTTTTGGGTATTTGGTTCATTTCAACTTTCTTCTTAGCGTTTGGTTTCTTTCGTCCTTTCGGGGTTTCGACCAACTATTTGGGTTATGGGAAACATTTGGCAACTTATTTATGTGGGGTTTACACCGTGTTATTGTCCTGTTTTTGGGACATCGCACTCGGTGTTCGATATCCTGTTCCGTAAGAAGCCCAAGAATCCCATTTGATCTTTATGACTATAGTTATGGGATATCCGTTTGTTCTTTTTGTTCCGGTTTACTTATCCTTATTGTCCCATAACTGACGATTACATATTTGGGGTAACCGGCCCTATTACATTTTCATAGTCCTATTTGTTTTTTGGAATCCTATTTCCAAGTGCTTTTGCTACTTGGACAGGATGTCCTTTGTCCGAACCTTAATGCCCTTATAAGTTACGGTTTTATGGTGACTTGTGGGTAGTGTAAAACAAAAAAACCTCCAGACAGGGTAGTGTTTGTCCAGAGGTGTGATTGAATAAAAACAAATTAATTAATCAACTAACTCAAAATTATGAAGAAATTATCGTTTTATCTGGGCAGGATATGTGTGTTCCTGCTGTTTTATTTATTGTTGTGTCCCTTATTCCCCTCAGAGGTCAGGGCAGGAGGGGTGTCCATTTTTCAAGAAGTAGTGACCGGTAAGGTGTTGGATACTGAAGGAACCCCATTGGCAGGGGTGAACATTGTGGTGGAATCCAAGAATATTGGTACCATGTCAGGCCAGGACGGTTCCTTTTCCATTCAGGCTTCTCCTACCGATGTGCTGGTGCTTTCCATGATTG
>NHBR02000084.1 GCA_002167435.2 Allomuricauda sp. TMED12 | reverse complement strand
TTTTTAGATAAAGGGGTTGATTTCTGGAGCAATATCGAAAAAGTTATAAGAGAAGATACCTGTAAATTTTTACTTGTTTCATCATCTTATTCAAATCAACGCGAAGGTGTTCTTAAAGAATTAGCAGTTGCAGCAAAAGTAAAAAAGCAACTGAAAGATGATAAGTTCATTATTCCATTAGCAATTGATGAACAACTATCTTACGATGATATTAATATTGATATTGTTAGGCTTAACGCTATCGATTTTAAAATGTCTTGGGCAAGAGGTTTGAAAGATATATTAGAAGCGTTCGAAAAACAAAAAGTTCCAAAAGAAGTTGCTGACGCTTCAAAAAGTAATTTACTTTATCAACAAATTTTTCTGCACGATAAAAGTGTAATTGAAAAAGAAGAAATTTATGACTCAAATTGGCTTTCGATATTGTCCTTTCCTGAAGAGTTAAGATTTCACGAATACAATTGGATGCTTCCTAAAAGATTTGACGTAAGAGAACTGACGTTTCCTGCTGTTCGTTACAAAAATTATCTCTGTACGTTCGCTTGGGCCTACGACTTTACATATCATTTACCTAAAACAGAAACATATCATAAGAGCAAAACAATTAGGATACCAACAGAGGAAATTTTATCAGGAAGTTATGATTCTAATTTTATTAGAAATGCAGAATGTAAAAGGCTAATAGTACAACTTCTTAATAAAGCATTTGAATTAAGGATGAAAGATAAAGAAGTTCAAGAATATGAAATGTCTAATAAAACCGCATATTGGCTCGAAAAAGGTAAGTTAGAAAAAGACAAATTTGAGAAAACCATGTTAGTCGGAAAGCAAAAAGATAAAAATTGGCATTTCGCAATTTCTGGAGCTTCAAAACTTTATCCCTTTCCTGTATTAATGATTTCATCACACATATTTTTTACGGCAGACGGAAAAAAATTGATTGACTCTTCAAGCGTTCAACATTCATCAAGAAGAAGACAAGGTAAAAACTGGTGGAATAATACTTGGAGAACCAAACTATTGGCATTTATTAAATATTTATCCGACGATGACACTTCCTTTTATTTAGAAATGGGTAGTGAAGAGAAAGTTTTTGTATCCAATGAACCAGTAAAATTTAAAGGTAACGTAAGCTATAATATTCCTGAAAAAAATACTCTTGAAGAAGAAGCTGAATTATCGGGCTTTAACCAAGGCGAAGATATCGAGGAGCTGGAAGAGTTGATTGAAAATTTAGAAGCTGAATGAAAGAACTTATATACATCGAAGAACCAAAAATACTATTTGCACACGGTCAAAAATGTACTGACGCCAGAGATGGACTTGCCTTATTTGGTCCATTAAATAATCTTTATGGCATTAAGAGTGGCGTTATTGGTACTAAACAAGGACTGAAAATATTTAGAGATTATTTAGACCACATACAAAAACCAATCTATAATAGTAACAGTATTACTAGACCGATGTTTCCCGGTTTTGAAGCTGTTTTCGATTGTAAATGGGAATCCACAGGAATCACATTTAAAGAAGTTACAAATGAAGATATTGGTAAATTTCTTTACAATAGCAGTACGCATAAGCGAACTTACGACTTAGTTTCCCTTTTTATAGACAAGATCATTTCTGCTAATAAAAATGAAGATGAAAATGTCGATGTATGGTTCGTCATTGTTCCAGATGAAATTTATAAATATTGCAGACCAAATTCAGTACTTCCCAAAGAAATGGTTCAGACTAAGGCACTAATGTCTAAATCAAAAGCAAAATCTTTCAGGTATGAACCATCACTATTCCCAGATATCAACATAGAATTAAAAGAACAAGAAAAAGAGGCTGAAACTTATAATTATGACGCACAGTTTCACGACCAATTTAAGGCAAGATTATTAAAACACACCATACCAACACAAATTTTTAGAGAAAGTACGTTGGCTTGGCGCGATTTCAAAAATGCATTTGGTCTGCCAATTAGAGATTTTTCTAAAATTGAAGGGCATTTGGCTTGGACAATTTCAACAGCTGCGTTTTACAAAGCTGGAGGTAAACCTTGGAAATTATCTGATGTCCGAAATGGAGTATGCTATCTTGGTTTAGTTTATAAAAAAGTTGAAAAAAGTAAAAACCCAAGAAATGCTTGTTGTGCAGCTCAAATGTTTTTAGATAATGGAGATGGTACGGTTTTTAAAGGAGAAGTTGGACCTTGGTACAATCCTAAAAATGGACAGTATCATTTAGAACCTAAAGAAGCGAAGGCTCTGTTAAGTCAATCCTTACAATCCTATAAAGAACAGATTGGAGAATATCCTAAAGAGGTATTCATTCACGCAAAAACAAGGTTTAATCATCAAGAATGGGATGCATTTTTAGAAGTGACACCAAAAGAAACTAATCTTGTCGGAGTAACCATTTCAAAAACAAAACCACTCAAATTATACAAAACTGAGGGAGATTATACAATTTTAAGAGGAAATGCATATGTAGTTAACGAGAGAAGTGCCTTTCTATGGACTGTGGGCTATGTTCCTAAAATACAAACTGCATTATCAATGGAGGTTCCTAATCCTTTATTTATAGAAATAAATAAAGGAGAAGCAGATATAAAACAAGTTTTAAAGGATATTTTATCTTTAACTAAATTGAATTATAATGCCTGCATTTTTGCAGATGGTGAACCTGTAACGTTAAGATTTGCGGACAAGATTGGAGAAATACTTACTGCGAGTACTGACATAAAAACACCGCCTTTAGCATTTAAATATTATATCTAATGCCAACGGACGAAACGAAACTGAATTGATATGCTGAAAAAAATTACACTGAAAGGAAAATAGAAAAAAGTGTTGGTCTTACCACCAACCAACCCAATTCAGATTAATTTCGGTTCAACTTCAACCTCAGTACTCTAATATAGTCGCTAGTTGCAACTTCTAAAATAGCCGCTCATTTATTGTCGGCGAGATATTGGATTTGCAATATTAGGTTTTGCGCAGGATCAGACCTTCACCGCCCTTTTTCGTTTGAGGTCTTTGATATCCTGTCTTAATACCTGCATTTTGGCCGTCTTTTCCCGAGGGAAGCCAATGGCCGTTTTCTTTCTATGGGTTTCCATCGAACGTAGGTTATAGTCCAGATCGAATTTTTTGGATCTGATTTCCCGCTGTATCTTTTGACATAGTTTGAAAAGTTGAAGGGCGACTTTTTCCGGGTCGAACCGCTGCTGTTTTCTGCCAACGATATGGAAATTCCTGAACTCCAGCCGATAGCAATAGAGATAATTGTTGTTTGAGGGAACATATTCCGCTTGAAAGACCAAATTGGCGTTCAGGGTTTGCAAGCGGGCAACTTGCTTGTGCTTTTGTATGTTCAGGTTCAAATTCGACCGTTCGACCATCGCCAGGCCCAATCCTTTGAAAAATGTTTTGGGTTCCCTTATGTTATGGACACTCGATTCGAGTTCGGAACCCGAAACGAGACCTAGCAAACTTCTTTGCAACTGGCCCATGTCCTCGGGTTCGATTTCATCCATGGGCAGGTTCAGCTGGCTGATCGTATTTTGCGCCCTCTCCAAATCGGCCACTTGGGAAACAATATGTTTGTTTTCCTTTTCGATGCGCTCGATGGCTTTGAAGGAATTGGCCTTGTTGAGCTCGTGCAACCGCTTTTGCGATTGTAGAAACTTTAGGTCATCCGAAAGCTTGACGAGTTGAAACTGGTCCATATCCCCAATCAACGCGGCCTGCATCTGTTCATAGGACAGGCTCTTGTCATCGGGAACGAGGTCGTCATAAATGCGCTTGTTCGGATCGGCCTCCCTGATCTGTTCCCGAAATCTTTCTTTATGGGTATTCAACGAATAGGAAAAGATGTCCGTGGAATCCTTGATGCCGTAAAATCGCTCCACCACCGTATTGCCATAGATTTGGGCCACTTCATTTCCCTTGCGCAGGCCCCGTCCGGCACGTTGGTCGAAGGCATCTGGGGAATAGGGAATGTCCATATGGAAGATGCCTACGACCCGTTTTTGGATATTCGTGCCCGTACCCAATACCTGTGTACTACCGAGTGCCACCCTAATCTCTCCATTTCGTATCTTTTCTTGCATGAAATCCGTTTTGTTCTTCGCCTTTTCCTCTTGGGCCAAGGCAATTTCATGGGCTGGAATGCCATAGTCTTCCCGAAGGATTTCGCGGACCGTTTCATAGGAGTTGTATTGTCCAGGTTTCCAAACGTTCAGGTCGGAGAACACCAAGCACACCCCTTTGTGCTCCGCTGTTTTTTTATAAAGCCCGGCGACATCCCGGCATAGACGCTGGAGTTTGAACTGGTCGAGTTCCGAAAAATCGATGGCGAGATTGTCCTTTGCCAAAGGGTCGATCAAAAGGGACCGGTTGATATTAAGTGCCGTTATGTGTGCGGACTTCATTTGGTCTGCGTTGTAAATGGGAACCTTGAACAGGGCATTTTGGTTGCGATCCTTTGTAAACCTGAGCGAGGCCTGTTTGAGTTCTTCATAGGCCGGTGTCGACTCTAAAATGATAAATTCCCTGTCCACTTCAAGGTCATGGGTCTTGAAATGTTTGTCCCTACAGATATGGGTAAAGGAGTTGTACATCTTGCTCAATTCGGGCAGATTGGTATAGTATCGAAATCGCGCATGCATCCTCGGATCCCCGAAAATGTTCGGTTCGATGCTTACGCTCTGCTTCAGGAAAATCGAGGCCCAGGCATCGAAATTGAAGATGTTCTTGCGCTTCAGTGCCGCAGGGGTAAGATAGCGCTGGTAGGCATACAGTTCGGTAACCGAGTTTTTTAGAGGGGTGCCGCTATAAAAAAAGATGTTTTTGTCGGGACCCATCCTGTGGTGGATGGATTTTATGCTGATTTCGAGGTCCAGGTTCCTTTGACTGTCCGAATGGTTGTTGAGGCCGGATACGTTCTGGTGCCGGGTCGTGAAGCCGATGTTCTTGAAATAATGGGCCTCGTCGATCATCAGGGCCTCGATGCCCAGATCGGTCAGTGTTGTCTCCGATTCCCCGGACCGTTCCTCCAATTTTTTTAAGGTCGCCTGCAACTTATCCTCCAAATGTTCCTTTCTTTTGATAAGGCCCTTAATCAGTTTCTTGGATTCCTTGATATTTCCGTATTCCCTTGCCGTTTGTAAGTCCTGTTCGATCATATCGATTTTTTCCCCGAGGATATGCAGGACGAAATGTCTTGATTTGGGAATCTGCTTTAAATGGCCGTGCTCGGCGATGATCAGGTCAATGGCCCTGTGGTTTTTAATCGTTTTCAAGGTCTTGGCCCTTTTGCCCTTGGCCATGTTCTTCGAACTTAATCGGAGGATGTTCAGTTGGGGAAAATTGGCCCTGATCTCGGCCTCGATCTGGGGGGCTACGCTTTTTAAGGTCAATAGCAAAGTTCTTTTGCTCTTCCCATGTTGTTTCAGTTTATGGGCCAGCATCGCCATGGAGAGGGTCTTGCCCTTGCCGACCTGATGATCGTTCAGGGCACTCCCTTTGGTAAGCCCGAAGAGGGTGGAATCGATCTGGTGTTGATAGGGCGGGTAGACCAAGGTATCGGGAAAGGTGAGCCATCCCTTGGGCACGGTGATATTGACATCGGCCAAAAAGGCCTGATAATAGTTGTTCTCAATGGTGGCCTTCAACTCTTGCCGCCCCTCGATAAAGGATTTGAAATGGAGCTGCAGTTCCTCGTAAAGGTTTTGGGCCATCAAGGTGGCATCCTTGTCCAGTTTCCTGATGGTCTTTCCCGATCGGTCCTTGTACGAAGTGAAAATGACCGGATACCTATTTTCCGCAAAATGTTGCAATATCCGTTTATAGTTCGCCTTGACCTCATGGCGGAGCACCACACTGAATCGTTCGTGGGCCTCTTGGTTAAAGTCCCTTGGGAACATCAAGGTCAAGGTGGAGTTGAACTGCGCCATATTGATCTGTACCTTCTCGCCTATGAGTTCCTCCAAAAAGGACTCCTTTGCGGAAATAGGAATAAAATGGCTTTCGAAATTGAACTCGATATCGTTCAGGTCCAACTTTGCGGGAAGCAGTTCCGTCAATGCCCGTTCCATTTTTTCCGTTTCGATTTCAAATGGTGGAGGATGGTTCCCGACATACTCGATCTTATCCTGGATATAGCCACTCGAAAATAGGAAATAGGGCACCACTGCATAGCCCGTTTCGGATTCCCTATCGGGCTCTAGAAAAAGGGAGCGGGTTTCCAGCCCGTTCAGCAACAGTTCCTTTTCGTTGGTCTTAAAGGCTCTTGTGATGGCTGCTATATCGATCTGTCCGTTATGGTCAAATTGGTAGCGCGCCATTTGTTCGGGATTCTCGAATCTGGGTTCCTTTGAGTCGGATGTATCTGTGCCAATTTCAGCAGAAGCGGTTTCATCGGGTTTGGTTTTGGCGCGGGGAGCCTTTAGAAATCGTTCCAGGGTGAACGACGGATTTTTGCCATAACCCTTTCCATCCTCCTTTTTCTCAAACTGTTGGCGGACCTGCTCGAAATAATGGTCGTCCTTCAGAAATATGAGATGCCCCTTTAGGAATCCCCACTTAAAATGGAAGGTGTCCAATTGGTAGTCCAAGTCCTGGAAGCGTCTGGCAACTTCTTGCTCTGGAAGTTCCCTTTTTTCGATATTGAGGTTGAGCAGTACGAGCTCGTTCCGCATACGGGCATAGTCCGCCACCAATTCTCTGATTTTATGGGGTACCTTTCTTGTGCTCTGTGGGTCGGTGTAAAACAAAACTTCGCCCTTCTTGTTAAAATTGTAGGTACCAAAAAACAACCGGGA
The DNA here is from genome assembly GCA_002167435.2 of Allomuricauda sp. TMED12. Classification (GTDB taxonomy): domain Bacteria; phylum Bacteroidota; class Bacteroidia; order Flavobacteriales; family Flavobacteriaceae; genus Flagellimonas. Next base: position 11,605 of record NHBR02000084.1, on the reverse strand, counting down.
GTATTGTTTGGCTTCTTTATCGTGCAAGGCAATCGGAGGTAAAACCGTATCGACGATAGGAGGCGTTGGTGGTGCTGCCGTTTGTTCCTCGGCTATGGCCTCCTTTGGCAAGGGTTCCGGTTTTTTCGGTATATCTAAAGGTGCCGGACCGACCTCGAACTTGAAACCATCGGATTGTCCTTCCAGAAAATTCGACAGGGATATTTCGTTAGGTTCAACAATAATGCTTGGCCTGTTGTGGAAAAAGCCGAGCTTGGGCGTACCGTGAACATTTCCCGGATTGTTCTTGAAAAAACGATTGGTCAGAAAGGATTGACCTTCCAGTTCAACGGCTTCGGTTTCCGCAAAATCCATTTCGTCGGTGGATAGCGTTTTTTTGTTGGAAGTCCTACGGTACACCAATAGATCGGATACGACCTTGGTGCCCTCGTTGGTGAACAAGTCCGTGTTGAAACGGTTGGCCAGGAGCAAGTCGTTCTCCAATAATATAGACTCCCTAAAACCATTGTAGGCACTTCGCTCGGCAAAGGCGGAAGAGGTAACCAAAGCCATGATCCCACCATAGCGTACCATCTTAGGGGCATAAAAATTAAAATAATTGCCCACGTTTTTGAGCGGGCCTTCCGTCAGGTAATCGTGTCGATACGCCTTGGTGATGGGAATGTCGCCAAATGGGATATTGGTCATGACCAAATCGAAACGGGCCTTTTCCACCTGATCCAGAAAAAAATCCTCAAAAGTGGTGTTCAGTACGGTTACACGGTCGTCTTTTTGGTTATTGGCCTTAAGGATCTCAAAGGATAGGATATCAGGTTCCAAAGCTGTGATATGGGCTTCGGGGAACACCTTTTTTAATTCCTGTACATAGGCCCCATTGCCAGCCGAGGGTTCCAGTATGGTCTTGGGTTCAAACCCATTTTTCTTTAGAAGACCGATCTTAAATTCGATGATGGTCTTGGGCGTGTAGTAACTGGTCAGATGGTACCGCCGCAACGAATCCAGAATTTCCTTAAAGGTTTCTGGAAAAGCCTGTTCAATCGTCCGCAATAACTGTTTCCCTTGCTCTTCATTTCCGGAGGCGGGATAGAACAACAGCTCCCCCAACTTGGCAAGTCCGGAATTGTTGATATAATAGTTCTTGGGATTCGATGCCTTTATCAAGGCAACGATCTGGGCCAAATGTTCCTGTTTCATCCCGGACTATTGAAGCGATTTCAGGATGGCCGCCCTGCCCTCGGCGTGTTTTTCGTTCAAGGCCCGATAGATATCCGACAGGGCTTCATTGGCATGCTCCAGCGCAAGGGGCCCAATGTGGCCGTCCTCAAGAAACTGTCCCTGTAATTTGGCGTGCAGGATATAGGCATTGATGGCAAAATCAAAACGGTATTCCGCAGCATCCAAACGGGCGGTCAGGTTCGGATAAGCCTCCAACGCGTAAAAACAAAAATGAAGGTCGGGACCACATTCCCCATTGGCAAGCTGACGCTCCCAGTCCTTGATCGTTTCCGGATGTTCGGCCCGGAATTTTTGGGTTTCCGAGGTAAGCAATAGTTCTGCCTGTGTCATAGATTGTATTTTTTAAGGTTTGTTTGACAGTGTAAAATCTTTCGCGTTTTCAATATTTGGACGCAGAGTTTCGTTCAATTCGATAAGGTGTTCGTACAAGGCGTTCTTGAACAGCATCACGCCTTCAAGTGAATCGAAGTGATAGAAAACGTGTCGCCCCTTTTCGGAGTGGATGAATAGTTCATAGGCCTGCTGCTCAGCACTTTCGCTCCATGGTTGTAATATTTCTGATGTAAAATCCAACAACGTGGTAATACTGTCCATAAGGAAAGCATCCCGTAGTAAGGGGCGTCCAGTTGTGTCCAAAATCGTTATCTCAAAAAGCATGGTGTCAAATGGAAAATTTAATTCTTCTTTTTTCTTTAGTCCCCAATGGTTCCAAGGGATTGGTACGGTTCATATATTCCCTGTAGCCACGGTAGTATTCGGGATGTTTGCTTTTTAGATTGGCAATGGGCCTATATTCCTTGAGTTCTGGTTTCTTGCCGTTTTTAGTCAACGCAAAATAGGTTTTGCCCGAACCGTAATGCTTTTTTAGCAGTAGGGTATCGTTGGTCTGCCGCAAGGGAATCTTGTCCACATCTATGAGATAGTCCTTCTTCTCAATAAGGTTTTTGACGACCTCGTACTTTAACCGTTTCGGGACGTTTTTGGATTCCAAAAAATCATCCAGCAATGTCCATTGCTTTAAAACATCGATACCTTCCACACTGTCCGTAGCCTTTAGGAATAATCTGTTCCCATGAATGCCTAGGGAAACGCCGTATTTGGTCTCGGCCAAAAAGGTTATTGATTTTTGTCCAAGTAATGTGCGGAATTCGCCTACCGAGAGATATAGGCGATTTTTTTCATTGGCGACTTTTAGATAGGGCACCAGTACGACAACGTTTTTTCCTAGGGTTGCTGGAACGAAAAGTCCCTCCAAACCTTGTTCGACCTGAATAGGCAACGTTTTGGAAAATTTGGGTAGTTTATCGCCAGGCGGCCCTAGAGTTTGGATGCCATTTTGTAGATGCCGATTGTATGAGTAAATATTACTTAAAGTATCGTTGAAAAGGTGGAGCAGCCTGTTTTTGGTCTGCATATCCAAATGGTCGACATCCCTTTGGAAATACCTGTGCTTCATAAACAAATGATCGGATCTGGAAGGATACAGGTGTTGAACCCTTTCCTTTAATAGCGAAATGGAATAGTTGCGCCAGACCGGACAATTGTTCACATGGGTAAAGGATATATAAGTCCTATTCTCTACCCTATGATACCCCAATAACAGTTTCATCAACTTATTTTCGTTTTCATGGATGGATATGCGACCTATAGGGGTAATATTCCGGTCTTTTTGGAACAGCTGGTCTTTACTTTTTAAAAGGGCCAACTGCTCTTTCAATGCCGTATTGATAAAACCCGATTCGGCCAATTTGAGATCACGGACATATCGCAACTTTCTGAGGTCGTTCAATTGATCGGTCGGAACGGCCTTAAATTCAAATTTTTTAAATGCACTGAAGTCGGGGTCCAAAAATTGGGACACAAAATTTTTGATCCTGTGGAAGAGTTTAATGGAATTGCGAATAGTGAGATACGATTTCATGGCTATCGGTTCAATCGATTTTTAAATTGGAATACGCCTCATACTTTATATTGAAGGAAGATGCGGGATTTACCCTCTTTCCGTCCTTGATGACCTCGTAGTGCAAATGGGGTCCAGTGGAAATCCCCGTATTCCCAACGGTTCCAATAAAATCATGGGCATCGAGTACTTCCCCGAGTTCGACCGCCACGGATTCCATATGCCCGTACAGGCTACTGAAACCATAGGCATGTGAAATGATGATGTGAAGACCATGACCATTGGGATCATTTTCGATATGGGCCACCCTGCCGGCAGCGGTACAATAGATCGGTGTACCCTTCTCGGCCGCCAGATCGATGCCGAAGTGTTTTTTTGTAACCTGATGGATGGGATGGTGACGGTTACCATAGGAACTTGACAGCACATAGTGTTCCCGGAACAGGGGAACCGCCGAAGGTAGGCTGTCCAAGATTTCCGGGCGCAAGGGCAAAAATGGTTTCAATCGGTCCATTTGTTCGAAATTTTCCAAATCGCGCAATAGGTCATTGAGCCGTTGATAGATCAGGTCTTCCCTTGATGCCTCGGTCACGGGTCGGCTTATTTGCCTTGTTAGGATTCCAAGGTCTTCCGGCTTTTGAGGGTTATCGTAAAAAAATCGATTGGCGGTGATGCAAAGAAAGAACACCCCGACAAAAATCCAGTAACTACTGTTCTGTGGGGTAAAATGACCGTTGTCCCTCGAATTGGTCACGTCGCCCACCTTTCGGGCACATCCCCTTATCCAACCGACTACTGATTTTTTAATGTTCCTCCCAACGCTCATGGATCATAGTTTATTTGTAAAGGTTGTTGCACAAAATTTTGTCAATTGCAAATTTTACTTATATTTGTAGTGATTATTACAAATATATGCAATTTTTACAAATATGAACAACACCTGGAGAAAATTTGATGCAACGCTGGATTTACCGGTCTTACTAGATTATTTTGGATTTGTCCTCCAGCGTAAGACGAATACGTTTATAGGCTACAACATGGGAAAGGAGCATTATATCGTTATCAAGACCGACCTTGGATATCGCTATTACAGGCCAAGCGAACCCCAAACAAAAGGTACCTCCTTTGACTTTATATTGGAACGGCTTTCCCGAACGGATGCGGAAGCAAGAACGGGTCTATGGACCAAAATCGAGGATTTCTATGTGCAACTTGAAAAAAAACCGGAATTCCTTCTAAATAACGCTTCCAAAAATTCTCTTGAACTGGTTGACATCGGTTTCAACCATTTTGAATTGTTTGCCGAGGAGCTTACTTTAAGGCCGAAAAGCATAGCGGGCATAGGTTCCGACATTTTCCAAGATCGCATCTACGAAAATCCGGAAGGCCGATTGTATTTCCCCTATCGAAACCTGGCCAATACCGTCACGGGATATGCCATGGACAAGGATGGGAAGCTTTCCCTGATAGCGGAAAGCGATATTTCCAAATCCGTTTGGTTCAGTAAGGTGCCCGATACCATCAAGCATTTGGTGGTACTCCGCAACCCCATGGAAGCCATGGCCTTTCATCGAAGGTTCCAATTGGAGGATGTGGTCTATCTCACGCTCTCCGACATCAATTACGAGACCTCAAAATTACTGGTGCAGATTTTAAAGCGTACCAAACTGAAAAAAATGGTACTCAGTTTTACCGGTTCCTCCAAAATCGAGGGCTATATCCATGATCTGATGCTTATTTCCTATATCAACGATTCGCGCTTTTTATTCCGGGTGGCCCAAGACCACTTGGCAATCCGGTTCGACCCCGAAGGGCAGAAGCCATTGGCAAAGCTGCACAATGAGGTAATAAAATACAACGGTAGCCTGACAAAGGAATATATCAAATACAATAAGGTTCCTGACCAATCCCTTCTGAACCGGAAGAGTATCGTGCTCACCAGGGAAAAGCAATGGGTATCGTGCCGTATTCCCTTTGAGGTCAACGCACTTCGCTATTTTCTCTGGAGTTATTACCGAAACTATATGGACAGGACCATAGAGATCGTTAAACCCGTACATGCCAATTGGACGTTGGAGTTCGCAGCGAACGGGGTCTACAGTGGAACTGGAATGTTAAAGGCCTTTAAGATGGCCGTATAAATAAAGGGGGCGCTCCCGCCCCCTTCAATCCTTAATTCCGGACATGAAAAATGGAAATGTCATATCCAGAATTACAAAGTTAACAATTGTTTATTAATCCTTAATTTAAAACTTGAAAAATGGAAAAACAAGCAGAGCAGGTTTTCGTAAAAGTGAACCAACGATGGCAACGGGCGACCGTGGTCGGAGAAAAAGACGGAAAGGTATCCGTAATGACCAATGACGGACAGTCGTTCAAACTTCCGAAAAACGAGAAGTACTTTGAACCCATTAAATCCAAAGAGCAGAAATTCGCCTATGGGGATGTAAGGGAACAATTGGAGGGACAGTACATCAGTTATGAAAAACTTTCCCAAAGCGTACGCAACAATCTGACCGAGGGGAAGGAACACTTCCACGAGTCCACCTATATCTCGGAGGGAGAGCTTAAGGAAAGTGCCAAGATGGTGCAGATGGTCTATGACAGGAACCTAGGTTCCAGATTGGATGTCCAGTACCGGAGAAATGAAATGGTAACGCTGGACAAGGCATGGGCCTATAACCATAGTTTCAGTGCCGATGAATACGATCGGATGGCGCACAAAAAGGAATTCGTCCTCTTTCAGGGAAGCACCAACGATGGGGAAGTGTTCCAAAAGCTGGCCTATTACGAACCCAAGGTACGGGACATCCGTACCAAAGCGGCTCTTTCCCCGAACACCTATTTTTATGGGGCAAAGTTGACTGTAAAACAGGCCGACGCGCTCAACAGGGGCCAAGAACTCGAAATGGAGATCAAGAGCAAGGTCCACGGAACCAAACCCTATTTGGTGTCCTATTCCCCGCGTAGGGAAACTTTTATCACCAAAAATATCGATTTGGAAAAAGCCAAAAAGCTTGAGGTAAATCCCGATGAAAAAAAAAAGTCGCGGAGCCGGGGTATAAAGGTTTGACCGGTTGACCCCTCTATGGGCCGTCCGTAATGGACGGCCTACTTTTCATCAAACCATACACAAAAACAAGGCCTCCCGCATTCGCATATCCATATGGAATGCGGCCAACAAATCCCATGTTCATAGGAAAGCCCATAACCCGTCCGTAGGTGGCCAGGCGGGTAGACACTTAATCAAATTATGGCAATACCAACTACCATAAATTAATACATATCAATTGCTTAGTGAATTCTATAGAGATGAAGAACTATTCCGAAAATCCCGGGCACTACAAACGGCTGATCGCCCAGATCGATAGCGAAGTAGATTTTTCCGGATATCTGATCGCACAGGGCTACCAACTGCTCAAGAAAAGTTCGGGCTCACAGGAATACCGAAAGGAGGCGGAACGCATCGTCCTACAGACAAGAAGGAACCCCGTGACCTATTTCAACCGCAACGACTCTTTGGACAAGGGACGATTTTTCAAATATCTGCATAATCGCTCCCCCAATTTTTACGAGGCCATAAAACAGGGACTGGACATTATCCAACGGGATTACCCGGAACCGCCCTCGGTCAAGCTGCAGCAAAAGAATAAAAGGTACGTTGGACTGGAAGAGCGTTATCGTATCGGCCCCCTGACCCGACCGAACTATTTAGCGGAAGTTCGCGGGCTCTCCATAAACACGCTCAAATCCGAAGCCTTCAAGGGCAGGATTTTTAATGCCTTCCATATCAGTGACAGCAACGGCCGTATCGCCAATATCGCCCTTCCCAAGTTCGATGTGGACGGCAAGATCAAGAACTATACCCTTTACAATAGGCCCTATCGGGACAGCAAGGACGGAAAGGTGAAAAAGTTCCGCTTGTTCCTCAACGGGCGTTATCAATACCTTTTCGTTTCAAATCCAAACATCAACGCGGAAAAAATAGTCTGTGTGGAGAGCGGTTTCGATGCCATGGCCTACCATGAACTACACGGTCGCCCAAAAACATTCTATATCTCCATGTCGGGCCATATCGACGGGCGGAAACTGGAACAGTTTCTCCAATGGAATCATAAGGTAGATCCATCCAATACGCTCCCCCTTCATTTGGCCTTCGACCAAGATATCGAAGGGATGCGCTACGACCTCATTGTCCTGGGCCATTGGATCAATCGAAAGTCAAAGGGGGTGTTTATCGAAACGGATTGGAAACGCCCCGTGATGCGCTTGAAATTGAACTATCTCTCCAAATCCGTCGTTGCCATGGAACGGGATACCGACTACATCAATGCACAGATTTCCAGCCCCCCCTACGGAATGCCCTACGGCCTACAAAAGCCCATCTGCTATCGCGACAAGGTGCTCTGGGAACTGGATCTGGAAAAAATTGTTCTTCTTCCCCAACATTCCAGAACCTATTGGAGTCTGGCGGTCGGGGCACTTTCACAATGCTTCGCGCAGGGCATGCTAAAAATGGACAAATCCCCCACCACGAAGGATTGGAACGAGGAACTGATCTCAATAAAAAAAAAGTCCGGTTGTCCGCCAGTGAACCTATGCTGAATACCGCCGTGAAAAGACCAGGGAAACCGCCAAAAAGAAAAGGATATGCACGATAAGAACAAGGGCTATATGGGCATGTACCTTTCCGCCTTCCACTTTGCCATTATTCTATTCGGGGAACAATATGCCCTTTATGTTTACCACTACGGGCATCACGGATTCTTGGACAGTATGTACTCGTTTCTGATTCGTTCCGGACTGCCATCCCAAGGCTTGGTCGCCCGACTGCTCCTGTTGGGCCTTCTGATGGGCGGAATTATGATATACCGTCCGGTTAAAAAGGAGGAGTTGGATCGTCAAAAAAATGTTGCAGGCTTTCTCGTGTCCTTGGCCCTGTTGTTCGTTTCTTGGTGGTGCCATGGTATTTTCGTATTGGGGATGTGGGCCGCTATGGTACTTCTTTCCTTGGCCTACTTGGGATTGATGACCTACGGGATGCGGTTATTCCAGTTCTTGGACTTTATGAACCCGGCTAAAAATGACCCTTTTAACGATACGAAGGAAACCTTCGAGCAGACAGGCAACCGAATCGATACGCCCTATTCCGCCAATATCCCATACACCTATTCCCATCATGGAAAACAACGAAAAGGATGGATCAATTTTGTCAATCTTTTCAGGGCATTGCTGGTCATCGGCACTCCAGGGAGCGGCAAGTCCTTTTCCGTTATCGAGGAAATCATGGCCCAGTTCATCGACAAGAAATTCGCCATGGTCATCTACGATTTTAAGTTCGATACGCTGACCCGTAAAGCTTATGGCTATTTACAGGAAGCCTTAAAAAGGCAAGGTAGCGATTCCAAAATGCCCTTTCCTAAACTGTACCGGATCTGTTTTGACGACCTCCGGATGACCCACCGGAACAACCCCATGGATCCCTATGGCCTGGTCAACCAATCCGATGCCATCGATACGGCCACGACCCTTATGAAAAACCTGAATCCCGAATGGATAAAACGGCAGGACTATTTTTCGCGCAGTGCCATCAGTTATACAGGGGGCTGTATCTGGTACCTCAAGAAAAAATCGGAAGAAACGGGCAAGTATCTCTGTACCCCCGGGCATTTGGCCATTTTGACCACGGTAAAAATCGACATTTTGATGGAGATCATGACCGAGGACGTGGAAGTACGCCAGATATTGGTCCCCTTTCGGGACGCTTTGGAAAAGGAGGCCATGGAACAACTGTCGGGCCAGACCAGTACGGTCCAGATAAGCCTTTCCAGCATTGCGACCAAGGAAATCTTCTATGTGATGTCCGGCAATGACTTCAGTCTGGAGGTGAACGATCCCCGATATCCCAAAATCGTGTCGCTACAGAACAATCCCGAACGGAAGGAAGTCTATTCCGCACCCTTGGGCCTGTACATGAACACCATCCTCAAACGGGTGAACAAACCGGGCAAGCGGCACATGGCATTGCTTATCGACGAGGTACCCACCCTGTTCATCATGTTGTTGCGGACCATAATCGATACCGGGAGGGAAAACAAGATCGCTACCATTTTGGGGCTTCAGAGCGTCGGACAGCTTATCCTGGATTACGGCCGGGAACTGGCCGATGTCATCTATGACAACTGTGCGAACCTTATCTGTGGCGCGGCCAAAGGCGAGACGGCCAAACGGTTGAGCGAGCTTTTCGGAAAGATCCATCAAGAAAAGGTCTCAAAGAACACGAGCAGCTCCGATGTCAGTACCAACCTGAGCACACAGATGATGGAACTCTTGCCCAGAAGCAAGATCGCGTCCATGTCCACTGGGCATTTCGCAGGATTGGTGGCCGACACCTTCGAACATCAGATCAAGGAAAAGAAATGTTATGGCCAGTTGCTCCCCGACATCGAAGGCAAGCGAAGGGCCATGAAGCACAAGTTGCCCGTTGTCAACGATTTCAAGCCGGAGAATTTCGGGGAACTGTTCCAAGCGCAGATGAAGCTCATAGAGGAGCTGGATTTACCGAAGAACGTCTCGGGCCTGTTTACCAAGGAAATCGGGTACATCGAATTTTATGGTACGCGTCTGGAAGAAACGGCCAAAAATGCATTTACCAATGGTACCAAACGCCGAATTTTTAAGGATGTGGTCAAGGAGCTTCGCCTGTTCGATTTTAGGGAGGATATTCTGGAACTGCTGAATACGGGTGCAAGGGGTGCCGATTGGCAAAGGTTATTGGCCCATATTGTGGAGGAATTTTTGGTGCGTACGGAAATGGACCGTGTGGCCCAAGCCGAATTTGACAAGATTATCAATGAAGTGGACAGCCTGGTGAAAGAGGAATATAAGGCAGTTACGGGAAAAGAGCTTGAGAGCGCCATATTTGACGAAAAGAAAATAAATGGTGAAATTGCAAGATCAATCGACAACTCCGAGGCGGCCGTAGAAAAGTTCATGGACGATTTCGGGAAGGAACTTGATGAGTCCCTGTCCCAAAGTTTGGCAGCTTTGCAGGAAGAGACGGAGTATAATTTTGATGAGGAATTTTCCTCGTATCCCATAGAAAATTTTGAATAATGGACATTGAATCGATCATCAATCTGGACTCCAAGGATCTGGGGTATATCGGGGAACGCTTAAAGGAAATACGTCTTGAACTGGTGGAATTGGACGATGTCGAGGACAAAAGGTTCAGTCAGTTTTCGATGACCAACCTAAGCGATTACCTGAACATGGACCGTACAACTTTGGCCAATGTGGAGCGCGGTTCCTCAATGGTCAATTCCATCAAGATCATCCTCTATTTTTACAGTTTGGGCTATAATCCCATTTGGATTTTGTTACCCGATAACGAGTTCGTGCAAAAGCGTAATCTCGGGGAAAATATGGTCTACCAAGAAGGACTTCGCGAGAAATACCTTGAGCTGGAGGAACGGGTTTCAGAGGCCATGAAGGATTTCAAATCGTCCTTGTAAATTTTGCATTCGAAGTAATTTCTTGCCGTTAAAAAGATTTAGGTTCAATATCCCCATTATTGTCCGCAACAATCTACCTGTGCTTTGTTCAATTGCTGTATAGCAATGTCCATGGCATTATACAATCATTGCTATATAGCAACCTATAATGCAATGGATATTCAATGCTATATAGGGATATAGTTTCAAATGTTCATAGTATCATATGGCCATATGATACTATGGTTTTAAAAAGTATATTTATGGAAACAAAAATAATTTCATGTACAGGGGAAAAGGGCGGTTGTGGCAAGACGACCCTGAATATCATCTTGGCCACCAACCTTTTCCACCTGTACGGGAAGAAAGTAGTATTGATCGACATGGACAATCCCCAGTACTCTGTGTACAAAAAGAGGAACCGAGATCTTGGACAGGTAGGTTCGACCGAAATGCCGATATTTCCCGTGGAGCGGGCAACGGTCCAGACCTTGGAACCGTTGATTAAAAAATATTATGGTACCGTGGATTTTATCATCGTCGATTTCCCCGGAAACCTTAACGAGGAAATGGTAAGGGGGCTGCTGTATGTCGAACATATCTTCATTCCCTTTTTCCTTGACGAACTGGAAATCGACAGTACGGCGGTGTTCTACAAAACACTGCAGAAGAACTATCTATGGAACGAAAATCGGGTACTGCGTTCCGTCAACCTGTTCTTCAACCGCTACGAGCTGGTCAAGGTCAATAAGTTCGATGCGGTAAGAAAAACCCTGGCAAAAGCGGGAATGCCGATGATGGAACAGGTCGTCATGGAACGGACCGTATACAGGGAGCGATACCGGAATACCCTAATTCCTATTCCCGCAACAAAAGAGAACGGGGAACTGGGGCTAAAACGATTTATGGAAGAGGTTATGAAAATTTCAAAAAATTAAAAATGGGCAAAAAAGTAAACGTTAAGGACTTGCTGGAA
>NHBR02000083.1 GCA_002167435.2 Allomuricauda sp. TMED12 | reverse complement strand
TTCAGACCTTCCTGATTCCGATAGTACCCCCAACAACGATGATGGGGACCAGAGCGAGGACGATGAGGACAATGAGGCATTTGCGCTTCAGTCCGCAGACTTGAGCCTGGACAAAACAGTACTCCCTACCACTGCAAGTGTTGGGGAAACGGTTACCTTTACACTTGAGGTCTCCAATGGTGGAGCGAACGATGCAACAGGAGTAAACCTTGCCGATGTGGTCCCTTCGGGATATACCATCGCGACCATAAACAATGGGGGCGTGCAGTCTGGAAACACAATCACATGGTCCGGGCTATCGGTGACCAACGGTGGCTCTTCTTCTGTAAGCTTCACCGCCACACTGAACGCACCTACCGGTGCAACGAACGAATATTTGAACACGGCACAGGTTGTCGCAAGCGACCAGAACGACCCAGACAGTTCTGTAAACAACGATGACGGGGACCAGAGCGAGGACGATGAGGACAGTGCACAGGTATCCCTTGAACAAGTCGACCTGGAACTGAGCATCAACAATTCAAGCCCCAGCGGGAATGAGGGCGATACCGTAAACTATACCGTCTCGGTATTCAACAATGACGCCGTACAGACCGGTGATGGAACAGGAATAGAAGTCGTGGTCCAAGTTCCCTCGGGAATGGATATCGTCGCGGGAAGCATCACTAACGGAGGTGTGTACAACCCTGGCAGCGGCACCATCACCTGGAGCGGTCTGGATGTGGCCAATGGCGCGACCCTGGACCTGGACTACCAAGTGACCATCAACGATAGTGGCAGTTATGACACAACGGGAGAGATCACTGCTTCAGACCTTCCTGATTCCGATAGTACCCCCAACAACGATGATGGGGACCAGAGCGAGGACGATGAGGACAATGAGGCATTTGCACTACAATCCGCTGACCTTAGTCTTGTCAAAGATATTTCCGGGGTATCCAGTGCCACTCCGAATGTTGGGGATACGGTCACCTTCGAATTGACAGTGACCAATGCCGGACCAAATACAGCAACCAATATTGTCTTGGAAGATGAAGTACCTTCGGGATTGAATCTGACCACAATAAACAATGGCGGTACAGCCATTGCAGGAACTTTTTTAAGTTGGACCATTGCCTCCCTTCCGGTTGGTAGCACTACCGTTTCATATCAAGTAACGGTAAATGCACCCAATGGATTCCCAGATGAATATTTGAACATTACCGAGATTACAGCCAGTGATCAAGATGACCCAGATAGTGAACCCTTCAATGATGACGGCGATCAAAGTGAGGATGACGAGGATTTCTTTGTTATCACTCCACAGATTATTGACTTAGAGTTGGACATCAATGTAAGTGATTCCAGTCCCAATGTCGGTGATGTTGTTACCTTCACCATAGATTTAAGCAATTTGGGTGATGTGTTGGCCACAGGGGTTTCCATACAGGATGTATTACCTCCTGGATTTGGAAACGTAACCGGAATCAGCAATGGTGGTTCCTTGGGCGGAGCCAATATCGACTGGTCCGGTCTAACGGTGCCTGTTGGAAGCAATACCTTGACCTTGACGTTCAATGCCGAAGTACTGGAACCTACCGGCACTACTGGTGAATATGAGCACCAAGTCCAGGTCACTGCAGCCAATCAATTCGATACGGACAGTACACCCAATAACGACAATGGGGACCAAAGTGAAGATGATGAAGATAACACATCCGTAGTTCCACAACAAGCAGACCTGAGTTTGGCCAAATCAGTTAACGATACAACGCCAGATGTCGGGGACACCGTCACTTTTACCTTAACAATGACCAACCTTGGACCCAATGTGGCCACAGGAGTCGCATTGGAAGACATTCTCCCAAGTGGATATACCTTGACCACGGTCAATAATGGAGGCTCCTTGTTTGGAAACACCGCATCTTGGGCTGGGTTGACCGTACTTGCCAATGGCGGAAGTACATCGGTAACCTATGAGGCAACGGTGAACGCACCGACAGGTGCGCCCAATGAATATGTGAACAGTGCCCAAATCACGGCAAGTGACCAGTTTGACCCGGACAGTGATCCTACAACCGACAATACAGTTGATGAAGATGGAAATGGTGATGGAGATGATGATGATGAGACCACCTTGGAGGTCTTCCCGAACATTGGAGACCTGGAGCTGACCAAAATTGTCGTCGATAGTGATACCACACCTTTGGTGGGTACAGAGATCAGCTTTGAAATTACAGTATTCAACGTGGGAAGTGTGGACGCTGACAATGTAGTAGTGGAAGATCTACTTCCTTCAGGATATGATTTTGTGCTATACAGTGCCACATCAGGAATCTATAATGAAAATACAGGTATTTGGCAGGTAGGAGACGTTTCAGCCGGGGATACTGAAACTTTGGTAATCGATGTTTTGGTCAATCCCACAGGTAACTACACCAATGTGGCCGAAATTATTGCAACGGACATTTTCGATGTGGATTCCACTCCCAACAATAATATTTTGGCCGAGGATGACCAAGATGATGTTGTAGTAATACCAATACAGGTGGCGGACCTTGCTCTGACAAAGTCAGTGGACACAACTACACCTGATGTCAATGACAATGTAATATTTACCCTAACGGTCACCAACGAAGGACCTAGTGAAGCCACAGGTATCCAGGTGCTGGACCAATTACCTTCCGGCTTTACCTATGTATCCGATGATGGTGGAGGAGCTTATGCTTCCGGAACCGGGATATGGAGTATTGCAAGTTTGGCCAATGGGAACAGCACAATTATTAACATTACGGCTTCGGTCAATACTTCTGGGGACTATATTAATGTCGCAGAAGTTATTGCCCATGATCAATTGGACCAGGATTCTACACCGAACAATACCACACCATCCGAAGATGACCAAGATGAAGTAGTGGTAACTCCACGCCAACTTGTGGATGTTTCCGTCACCAAAACAGCCGATACAAATACTCCAAACATAGGAGGTAACATCAGCTTTACAGTAACAGTGACCAATGATGGCCCAAGTGATGCCACCACTGTTGTAGTGACCGATCTGTTGGCATCCGGCTATGAATTTGTTTCAGCGATTCCATCTGTTGGCACTTACGAACCGCTAAATGGTTCATGGACGGTAGGAAACCTTCCTGATGGCACTTTTGAGACCATAGTTATTCAGGCTACGGTCTTACCCAATGGAATTTATACCAATACGGCGGAATTGACCGATCTAAGTGAGGATGATATTGATTCCCTTCCAGCTAACAATGATGATACGGAAGATGATCAGGCAACTATTGAGCCAACCCCTGTTTTAGTATCGGACCTTGATCTTGCAAAGACTGTGGACAACACCACACCATTAGTCGGCGATGAAGTGGAGTTTACCATTGACATTACCAACAGTGGGCCAAGTGACACTTCGGGCGTAATTGTACAAGATTTACTACCGACCGGATACACATATATTTCCAATACTGCAACAGCTGGAAATTATAATCAAAATACAGGAGCTTGGCAATTGAATGGAAGCTTATCCGATGGAACAACGGAAACGCTTAAAATAAAGGCAACTGTAAACCCAACTGGCGTTTATACAAATAGTGCAGAAATAACCAATTCTGATAACCTTGATCCAGATTCTGTTCCTGGAAATGGTGTTGTTGCAGAAGATGATTATGACGAGGCAGCTACTATCCCAATTCCTTTGGCCGATGTTTCCTTGACCAAAACGGTGGACAATGAGTTTCCTGATGTTTCGGATCAAATCACCTTTACACTGAATTTGAGCAATGATGGCCCAAGCGAGGCAACTGGAATTCAAGTGTTGGACCAGCTTCCAACAGGATATAATTATGTATCGCATACTGGGGGGGGCACCTATAACCCTACAAGCGGCATCTGGGATGTAGCAAGTTTAGCGGCCAATACCAATACTTCTTTGGATATCACAGTAGGCATTAATACCACGGGAAGTTATGCAAATACAGCAGAATTGATTGCAATCAATGAGTTGGACCCGAACTCAACCCCAAATAATAATGACCCCAATGAGGATGATCAGGATGGGCAAGTGACCCTGCCTCGTGTTATCACAGATATTTCTGTGGTGAAAACAGCGGATAATCTCGCTCCATCAGTGGGCACCGATATTACATTTACCGTGACCATTGCTAATGACGGCCCAAGTGATGCCACTGGATTGGTAATTGAGGATATTTTGGCCAGTGGTTATGATTTTGTAAGTGCGACCACTTCCATTGGGTCCTATGACGAGATTATTGGCTCTTGGGATATTGCATCTCTTCCAAATGGCACCACAGAGACTTTGGTGATTGTTGCCACGGTATTGTCCAATGGAGAGTACAGCAATACAGCGGAGTTGATTGCTCTGGACACTTTCGACCCTGATTCTTCACCAGATAACAACTTAAACTCTGAAGATGATCAGGATACTGTGAATCCGGAACCAACGGGCTTGGCTGATCTCTCTATCACAAAAACGGTGGATGATATCGCACCAAATGTTGGTGATGTGATCGAGTTCACCATCAATTTAACCAACAGTGGCGATAGCAATGCCTCCGGTGTTGTTGTCAATGAGCTATTACCCATTGGGTTTACTTACGAGGCCCACACGGCAACAGCCGGTACTTATGATGAAAATACAGGTGTTTGGAATACCAATGGGGTCATCCCAAATGGTACTACTGAGACCTTGGTCATCTTGGCCCGGGTAAATGCACCAACTGGGACCGACGGGGAATATACAAATCGTGTTCAGATCACGGCCAGTAATCAAGCCGACCCAGATAGTGATGCTACATCGGATTTTGACACGGACGACCTAACGGATGGGATTCCCGATGATGATGAGGCAAGTATAATAATCACACCACAATCTGTAGATATTGCTGTGGTAAAAACCGTTGACAATGCAAGGCCAAATATCGGGAATGAAATCAACTTTACCATTTCAGCGACCAATAACGGATCATTGCCAGCAACCAACATCGGTATAGAGGAGCAATTGCCCAATGGCTATCGATTTATCAACGCCAACACCACCTTAGGTGCTTACGATGCATCTGAAGGCTTCTGGGAAATTGACACCCTAAATGGAAGTGAGACGGCTACGTTGACCCTGACGGTAGAAGTATTGGATATTGAGGATTACCTCAATGTGGCTCAACTAGCCTTTGTGGACCAGTTTGATATGGATACCGCCAACGATTCGGATACGGCATCCATCGAACCAACCTGTCTGGTATTCTACAATGAGTTCTCACCAAATGGGGACGGGGTAAATGAAACCTTTGAGATCGATTGTATTTCAAGATACCCCAACAATACCTTGAAAATCTACAATAGATGGGGCAATCTGGTATTCCAGGCCCAGGGATATAACAATGAGTTCGCTGGAATATCCAATGGACGGGCGGTCATACAGAAGGAAGAGTTCCTGCCCGTAGGGACTTACTACTACATTTTAGATCTGGGCGATGGTTCACAGCCCATCGCGGACTGGCTATACATCAATCGTTAAAATGATATCAGCAATTATGAAAACAATACCATTAAAAACAATGTTCAAAAAAGCATTTTTGATTCTGTTCGTGCTGATATCATTTCAGTTGGAAGCACAGCAAGATCCACAGTTTACACAGTATATGTACAACACGATAACAGTAAATCCCGGGTATGCGGGCTCAAGAGGGCACCTGTCCATTTTGGGGATGCACCGTTCCCAATGGGTTGGTATCAATGGGGCCCCCACCTCACAGGTTTTGGCAATCGATGGCCCAGTAAGTGAGAAAGTAGGTTTAGGGGTTGTTGCCACGTATGATGAACTTGGTCCTTCCAATGAATTGTTTTTGGATGGCAACGTTTCGTACAGTATCCAGGTTGGGGCAAACAATAAAAGGCTCTCTTTTGGACTAAAAGCGGGTGGACGTATCTTTAACGTGGACTTCTCAGAAGGACTTTTCCGGAATCCCGATGTCGCCTTTCAGGACAATATTGAGAACCGGTTCTTTCCGACCGTGGGCGCAGGAGCTTATTACCATACAGAGCGTTCGTATCTTGGCTTCGCCATCCCCAATTTCTTTTCGGAGGACCACTATGACGGGGCGACCCAGGAGATTGCCACCGAACGCCTCCATTATTTTTTGATCGGTGGATTGGTCAGGGACATATCGGCGGATATCAAGTTCAAGCCCGCATTTTTTGTCAAGTGGGTGCCTGGGGCTCCAGTGATAGCAGATCTGTCGGCAAACTTCATGATCCGGGAAACGGTGACTGCCGGAATCGCCTATCGTTGGGATGATTCTTTCTCAGGCCTGTTGGGCCTACAGATTTCGCCGGCATTGAATGTGGGCTATGCTTACGACCGTACCACAACCGACCTTGGAAACTTCAATAGCGGAACCCATGAGGTATTTCTCCGCTTCGAATTAAAGACACAGGAAAAGCGTTTAAAATCCCCAAGATTCTACTAAGCCAAAATTTATGAAAACATCTATCAATATAATCACGGCATTACTGATTTTCAGTTTTGGATTTGCCCAAGACAAAGGTTCAAGAGCGGAAAAAAGATATCACAATTATCATTACATCCAAGCTGCCGCTGAATATGAGCGCTTGGCAAAAAAAGGGGACGATTCCCAGGAAACCCTGCAACGCTTGGGGGATATCTATTATTATAACTCCGATATGGCCAACGCGGTAAAGTGGTATGGTCAGCTCTTCTCCAAATATGAGAAGACACTAGCCGCAAAATACATTTTCAGGTATATCCATACCTTGAAAGGAGTTGGAAACTATCCTCTCGCCAAAGCACTGATGAAAATCTACGCGGAAAAGTTCAATGGGGATGATTTTGAGGTTTCACAGTTCAGTGACAATGACCTTGCCCTGGATGAACTACGAAATCGACAACCCCAATTTGTAGTGACCCATTTGTCACTGAATTCAACCTTGGCCGATTTTGGACCAATGTATTATCAGGACAAGATTGTCTTCGCCTCTAGCAGGGATACCATGAAACTCCATACACGGGTGTATGAATGGAACAAGCAGCCCTATCTCAACCTCTATGAGGCAGATACCGTAAAATTGGGCAGTGATTTAATGGATATCAGGATATTTGGCAATAACATCAATACGAAATACCACGAGGCCGGTGCAACCTTCAATCCAGAAGGCACCATTATGTATTTTACCCGTAACAATTATACAGCCAAAAACCTTGAACGGGACAGTACTGGTACCAATCACCTTAAAATCTATCGCTCACAGTTGGAAGGGGGGTATTGGACCTTTCCAGAGGAAGTACCTTTTAACAGTAGGGATTACTCCACCGGACAACCGGCATTAAGTCCTGATGGTAAAAAACTGTTCTTTGTATCCGATATGCCCGGAGGTATTGGAGGAACGGATATTTATTATGTATCCATTGACCGTACCGGAAACTACTCGGAACCTGTCAACCTAGGGCCCACTATCAATACCAGTGGAAGGGAAATGTTCCCTTTTGTGACCAATGAAAAAATATATTTTGCCTCGGATGGACATTTAGGACTTGGGGCACTGGATATCTTCGAGAGTGAGTTGGGAAATAGTTTTTCACTCCCTTCAAACTTGGGGCCGCTGATTAATAGCCCCAAAGATGATTTTGCATATATCGTGGATGAAGCTTCTAATCGGGGTTATTTTTCATCCAATCGTGAAGGGGGAACAGGTGATGATGATATTTATTCCTTTCGACGGTTGGAACCCAAATGTGAACAGTTTGTTAAGGGAACCGTACTCAGAAAAGCTAATGACCAAGCTGTGGTCAATGCCACCGTTGAATTAAAGACAAAAGATGGTTTATTGATTGCCGCTTGCAATACGGATGCTTATGGTGCATTTAGTTTTGAAAACATATTGGATTGTGAAGAGAGCTATTCCATTGAGGTCTCCAAAGAGGGATATGATGGGGTATCCGAGGAGTTCAGCACAGGTAAAGTTTTGGGAGAGACCAACAATGTCCCCTTGATCATGACCAAGGAATTGAACAAATTAATAGTCATGGAAAATGGGGTATTGAAAATCAAAATCGATGATATTTATTTTGATCTCAATAAAGCGGATATCAGGGCAGATGCAGCGCAGGAGCTGGATAAAATTGTGGAGGTGATGAAAGAGTACCCCAAAATGGTCATCAAGATCGAATCCCATACTGATTCACGGGGAAGTGATCGGTACAATGAAAAACTATCGGACCGTCGTGCTAAATCTACGGGCAACTATATCATATCCCAAGGGATAGAGAGCAATCGCATAGAAAGTGCCATAGGATACGGTGAAAAGAGATTGTTGAATCATTGTTCTAATGGGGTAAGGTGCTCCAATTCAGAACACGATATCAACCGTAGATCGGAGTTCATTATTGTTTCTTTAGATTGATGGTGGTGACCACTTTCTGGGAATAACTTACATGAACTTAGGAATGGATGTGACCAAATTTAATTTCCACTTGGGCATATGCGTTTAACGGAATAATATTATAGGACTATTCGTGAGATAAATCCAAAAATGTTTGACATAATAAATTTAGTTTTCACGGCTATTTTCCAAAAAATTTCACGAATTAATGGGTGTCGGAGCACTTATATTTCAACTTGGCTAAAATTGTACAGATTTTGAATTATTGCTGTATTGATTTTAAATTTGCGTTTACAAAAGGTGAATTTTTAATTGATTGAATTAACTTGGAAATATTATATTTATGGGTTTTTGGATCAAAATAAGTGTCTCCCGAAAAATCATGGTGCTCATTCATGTGAACATATCCTAATTGATTGCATAACATTATTGTGCCGTTGCCAATATTTCTATGTATATGGCCATTCATCCAATAATCAATATCGGATCAGCTATAAAATCAGTTATGTCCACAACAAAAGCTTTGTTGATATGGGGCGGCCTTTAAATTCATGGGAATTGCATAATGGAATGGGTAGGTGGCGGGTTACTATCACGGTCTTGTTATTCTGAGATTTTAAATTTTCCTTAATAAAAGTATAGGCTTCGTTATAAATCTTATTGAAATGATCAACCGTTAGTTAGCCTTCTTTGATTAATCATGATTTTATAAAATCATTAACTCTCCTGTATACAAAGTTTCCATTTTCAGGGTATATATAGCTCCAGAACGCAGAAAAAAGAAAACTAATGTCTTCTATTATCTCGACTTGATTGTTAAATCAAAAGACATTCTTTTGAATTTCCCATTTAAAAGGCTCTTGATGCAAAGACAAATCATAGTCTGCATAATATTCAAGATTGCCAGATATTAAAAAAGCCCGTTTATAATTATCAGAGTCCCATTTAAAAAAATCAAGTTTAATATATTTAGGTCTTAGGTAATGGGTGCCTCCAGCAATTATTAGAGTTTCGGCAGTTGGTTTCAAAGGGTGGTCTGCCAACCAACTTTTGTTATGCGGGAACTCTAAGTGTAAATCTGGGCAGTATTTTATTCTCAATTCATGACAGTTTTATGAAATAGGAAAATAAGAAGATATATCCATTTTATATAGTTTTACATAATTTTCTTTTTATGAAATAGGGTCGTATGAAATGCTGCGAAGAAGTAAAAAGAATCAAAAATGCAGCACGAATGCAGCACGCTAGAAAATATATATTTTTTCAATTATTTTATAATTAATTAAAAATCAATTATATGAAAACAAAAAAGCCCCAAGAAATCGGAGCTTTTTGCGGTCTGGACGGGACTCGAACCCGCGACCCCCTGCGTGACAGGCAGGTATTCTAACCAACTGAACTACCAGACCAATGATTTTATCTTTTTAAGACTCCGACAACAGCCGGATTCAAATCTTGTTCATTTGCTTTTTTAAAGCGAGTGCAAATATACATTCTCATTTCGGATTCGACAAAACATTTTTTTAAAAAAGTGATCAAACAAATTTTTGTCTCTCGATCATAAAGGAATTCAATACTTGGGAGAAGTCGGACCTAATGTCCACACCGACATATTTTATATGGTACTGGCCGCATTTAAGCTTTAGGTCTTTTTGGTATTGGGACACTTTCTCTGAATATGCCTTTTTTATGGAATCGGCATAAATGTCTACATGCGCCCCTGTTTCCACATCCACAAAACGTTTGGGTGAATTGTCGAATTCAAAGTTGAGTTCGTGCTCTTTGTCCAAGAGATGAAAAAGAACCACCGCATGTTTGTTGTATTTGAGATGACGTAGTGCTTCAAAAAGTTTTTCCTCTTCGGTCTCTGTTTGAAACATGTCCGTAAACAGAAAAATTAAGCTTCTTCGGTGTATTTTCTCTGCAATTTGATGCAGAAATGTATATGTTTTGGTCTCTTTCGCGTTTGTTTTGTTAGCTGCTACCTCGTTCAATTTGGAATACAACATCTGAAAATGTCTTTCACTATTCTTTTCCGAAGCGTAGAAATCATAGGTATCAGAATAAATGCTGAGTCCCACTGCGTCACGTTGTTTTTTTAAAACCTGCATTAGAGCTGCAATGGAAAGTACTCCAAATCCAATTTTGTTAAGGTTGTCCAAGGAATATTCTTTCACTTCGGGGTAGTACATGGATGTTGAGTTGTCCAAGATCATGTGGCAGCGGAGGTTGGTTTCGTCCTCAAAACGTTTTGTGTACAAACGGTCGGTCCGAGCAAAGAGTTTCCAGTCAATATGCTTGGTGCTCTGCCCTGGATTATAGATTTTATGCTCTGCAAACTCCGCAGAGAACCCATGGAACGGACTTTTATGGATACCACTAATAAAACCCTCCACAATTTGGTTTGCCAAAAGTTCCAAATTCTGAAAAAGGATAGCTTTGCTAAGTTCCGATCGTACGTCCATAACCAATTTGCGCAGACAAGATAAAATAAAAAAGGTTTGGCATTTGCCAAACCTTTTTTAAAATCTAATTCCTGAATTCTTTTTACAGAGCTGCATCAATGGCGTCTGTATAAACTTTTTTAGGAGATACTCCTACTTGACGGTTAATCACTTCACCATCTTTAAAAACCAAAACAGTTGGGATATTACGTACGCCATATTTAGCGGCAAACTGTTGGTTTGCATCAACATCAACCTTACCAACAACAGCCTTACCGTCGTATTCTTGTCCTACTTCTTCAATGATCGGACCTACCATTCTACAAGGCCCGCACCATGCTGCCCAAAAATCTACTAGGACAGGCTTATCGCTTTTTAAAACTACTTCGTCAAAAGTTGCATCTGTTATTTCTAGTGCCATCTTATTTATTTTAATATTATGCAAAGTTAGTCAAATATTGTCCATGTAACTTACATCCAACATATTCGTTTTAATTATTGTGCCATTGGTAATAATTATGGTCTAATTTAACTTATAGTGAATTTCATGGGCTTCCAACTCTGAGAGTAATTCGCTGTTGATTTTCACTTTCTGTTTTCGGCTCGATAATTTGAGTTTGATTTCCTCCTGCATCTCATAAACTACAAAACTTATGGGATGGTCTCCTTTATGTAATGTTAAAGTGTCCTTCAAGGTTTGAATTCGTTGTTCCTGAAGACGATCTATGTTCAGTTTGATGGTGAGTTTCTTGGCAAAAGCATCCATCACATCCTGAAGCTGTTTAAAATCGTTGAACTGTAGTCTTGGGTCACCCTTTTTTCCAGTATCACGGTTAACCCAACCCTCGCGAACAAATGCCCTCAAGTGCACAAAGGAATTGATCATTAAAAAATGACGGAACTTTAAGTACTCCTCACCAAAAATTCGCAACTCGAAAGATTCGTTGTAATCTTCCAGAGTGAAAAGTGCCCACCCTTTACCGTTCTTAGATACTCGGTGCTGTACATCGGTAATTACCCCAGCAACGGTAAGCTCCCTGTTCACGTGCTCTTCCAAACGGGAGAAATCGCTAACGGTGTTCTTGCAGAATGCTTTGATCTCTTTTTTAAAGTCATCCAGCGGGTGACCCGAAATATAGATACCGACTACCTCTTTTTCGCGACGTAGCTTTTCCATGGTGCCCCATTCCTCACAAGGTGGCACAATGGGTTCGGGAATCTGTACTTCGCTAGCTTCACCAAAAAGGCTTACTTGTGATGAATTTTGATTCTCTTGAAATTTGGAACCGTACTTAACAGCTTTCTCCAGAAAAGAGATACCATCCCCTTCATCATGGAAGTATTGTGCTCGGTGGGTATTTCCCAAGGAATCAAATCCTCCTGCCAGCGCCAAGTTCTCGAATGCTTTTTTATTGGCTGCCCTTAAATCCACCCGTTTGGCCAAATCAAATATAGATCTGTATGGTCCGTCTTCCTTTCTGTTTTCTACAATGGTTTCCACTGCGGAACGCCCCACACCTTTAATGGCGCCCATGCCAAACCGTACGGCATTGTCCTTGTTTACAGCAAATTTGTAGTAGGATTCGTTAACATCTGGCCCTAGAACTTCCAGCCCCATTCGTTTACACTCTTCCATAAAAAAGGTAACCTGCTTAATGTCGTTCATGTTGTTGGACAACACAGCGGCCATATATTCGGCAGGGTAGTGGGCCTTTAAATACGCGGTTTGATAAGCGATATAGGCATAACAGGTAGAGTGACTCTTGTTGAAAGCATAAGAGGCAAATGCTTCCCAATCCTTCCAAATTTTTTCGAGTATATCTCTTGGGTGACCGTTTTTCTCACCACCGTCCAAGAACTGTGGTTTTAGTTTTTCCAGCAAGGCGAAAATCTTTTTACCCATGGCTTTACGGAGCACATCTGCATCACCTTTAGAGAACCCGGCCAATTTTTGGGAAAGCAACATCACTTGCTCTTGGTACACCGTAATTCCATAGGTTTCTTGGAGATATTCCTCCATGTCCGGGAGGTCATACGTAATCTCTTCGTCACCATGCTTTCGAGCAATAAAACTTGGAATGTATTCCATGGGACCAGGACGGTACAGTGCGTTCATTGCAATAAGGTCATCAAAAACCGTTGGTTTCAGGTTTTTCATGTGCTTTTGCATGCCTGGGGATTCATATTGGAATATCCCTACTGTGTCTCCTCTTTGGAAAAGCTCGTATGTTTTTTCATCATCTAGGGGAAAATCATCTGGAACCAAATCTATTCCCGTTCTGGCCTTTACGATTTTTACCGTGTCCTTGATCAAGGTCAAGGTCTTCAATCCCAAGAAATCCATTTTTAGTAGACCGGCACTTTCTACTACGGAGTTATCGAACTGGGTAACATATAAGTCAGAATCCTTGGCAACGGAAACAGGTACGAAGTTGGTGATGTCGTCCGGAGTAATAATTACTCCGCAGGCATGGATTCCTGTGTTTCGCAAGGAGCCTTCAAGCACACGGGCCATATTTACGGTTTGCCCCTCTAAATCATCAGTTTCTGAAATATTGAGCAGTTCATGCACTTTTTCCAAATCATCGGCACGGAACTTTTTCTTAAGATCCGCCTCCTCAACCCCAAATATTTTGTTGAGTTTGGACATATTGGGAATTAACTTGGCGATTCGATCAGCATCACCTAGAGGTAAATCCAACACACGGGCGGTATCCCGAATGGATGATTTTGCCGCCATGGTACCGTAAGTGATGATTTGCGCCACTTGGTTGGCACCATATTTATTGATTACGTAGTCCATCACTCTACTACGGCCTTCGTCATCAAAGTCAATATCGATATCGGGCATCGATACCCTATCCGGATTCAGAAACCTCTCAAAAAGCAGATCGTACTTTAAAGGGTCGATGTTGGTAATCGTTAAACAGTACGCTACCACCGAACCTGCCGCAGAACCCCTTCCCGGACCTACGGACACATCCATGTTCCTTGCTTCGCGGATAAAGTCCTCCACGATCAAAAAGTATCCTGGATACCCTGAGTTTTTGATAATCTCCAATTCGAAATCTATCCGTTCCCTGATTTCATCAGTAAGCTCACCATAACGTTTTTCGGCCCCTTTGTAGGTAATGTGTCTCAGATAGGCGTTCTCACCTCGATTGCCCCCATCAACTTCATCTTCTGGGTCCTTAAACTCTTCAGGGATGCCAAATTTTGGAAGCAAAATATCACTGGCAAGATCGTAGGGCTCAATTTTGTCCACTATCTCTTTGATGTTCAAAATAGCCTGGGGCAAATCCTTGAAGAGTTCCTTCATTTCGTCCGAAGACTTAAAGTAATACTCTTGGTTGGGCAATCCGTAACGGTAACCTCTACCTCGCCCGATGGGGGTGGATTGTTTTTCCCCATCTTTCACGCACAACAAAATATCGTGAGCGTCGGCATCTTTTTTATCGCAATAATAGGTGTTGTTGGTGGCAACCAGTTTTACATTGTGGTCCTTGGCCATTCTTACCAAAACCTGGTTTACTCGGTCCTCATCTTCTTGACCGTGACGCATGATTTCGATGTAGAAATCATCACCAAATTGCTCTTTCCACCAAATAAGGGCTTCTTCGGCCTGTTTTTCGCCAACATTCAAGATTTTGTTGGGTACTTCACCGTAGAGGTTTCCAGTAAGGGCGATTACATCTTCTTTGTATTGCTCAACAACTTTTTTATCGATTCTGGGTACGTAGTAGAATCCATCGGTATAAGCAATAGAAGACATTTTGGCCAGATTGTGATACCCTTTTTTGTTTTTGGCCAAGAGCACAATTTGATGCCCGTAGTCCTTTACATTTTTATTGGTGTGGTCCTCACAGACAAAAAATTCACAACCAACAATGGGTGTGATTTCTTTTTCAGTAGGTTGCTCGCCATTGGCTATAAGCTCCTCGTTTTTGGCCTTTACGGCTTTATTGTGCCCCATCACTTCTTTCACAAAGTGAAAGGCACCCATCATATTGGCGTGGTCGGTCAACGCAACGGCGGGCATGCCATGGTTGGCCGTGGCCTTTACCAAATCTTTAATGTTGATGGTGGACTGAAGCACCGAAAACTGTGAGTGGTTGTGCAAGTGGACAAAAGGTTCCTCCTCCAGCGTCTCCACATTTTCTTGGATTTCTTCATCCGAGACACCACCTGTATCTTCTGCCCAAAGTGCATCGGCAATTTCTTTGGATGCGGCCTTTAGGTTGATGTGCTTTAACCCAATGAGCTCTATCTCCTTTGGATTGGCTTCGGAAAAACGTTCAAAATAATCGGGTTGAACATCGAGTTCTTGGTAGGAATACTGTTTTTTACGAATCAATTCCAAAAAACAACGCGTGGTTGCCTCAACATCCGCCGTTGCATTATGCGCCTCGGAAAAGGGTTCCCCGAACAAAAATTCATGCAATTCGGTAAGGGTGGGCAATTTGAATTTACCACCTCGACCTCCGGGTATTTTACAAAGTTCCGCGGTGTGTTCGGTACAGGTATCGAGAACGGGGAGTTCGGTCATTGGACTTTCTACGCCTTCACGATGGAACTCACACCCCATAATGTTGATGTCGAAGCCCACATTCTGACCCACTACAAATTTGGTTTGCTGTAATGCTTGATTGAAGGTTTCCAAAACTTCATTCAACGGTACGCCTTTTTCCTCGGCCAATGCAGTGGATATGCCGTGTATCTGTTCCGCTTCGTAAGGGATATTAAATCCTTCCGGTTTTACCAAAAAATCTTGATGCTCTATCAAGTTTCCAAGGTCATCGTGCAACTGCCACGCTATCTGAACGCATCTGGGCCAGTTGTCGGTGTCGGTAATTGGGGCATCCCAACGTTTGGGCAAACCAGTGGTTTCCGTATCAAAAATCAAATACATAGGCTATCTGTATCGGTCAAAAAAGGAATGAATAAAAGTACGGAAGAAGATAGATTTGATAAAAAAGAGTTGTGATGAGTTATTAACTAAAAAAAACCAGGAATAAATCCCGGCTTTTTCTTCTGCCTGTATCTAGTGATTTTTGGAATTACGATACTGCGGTTTCGAATATGTTTGCAGTTTCCAAGGTTTCCCTGATAGCATTTCTATGTCTCATCAAAAGACTTTCCGTGGATGGTGGCAAAACAAAATCTTTATCGTGGAGGATGTCATTATAAGTTTCAATGGCTTCCTTCTCTCCGCGGTGTACTTCTTCGAGCATCGCTTCTTCGTTATTCGATGTAAACAACGATTTAAAATTTATCCAAGACCTGTGCAGTGTTCCTTTGGTGCTTCCGCCTTTATCGGGTGCTTGACCAAAAGCTTTTATTTCAGTTTTCAATTCCTGTCCAAAAGTGTATCGTTGTTTTGCGCTGTTCTCGAAAAAATCTTTTATGGTTTTATTGTCAACCTTTTCTGCTGCTTGTTTAAAGCCTTTTTCAGCATCATAGGTTCTTTGTAAAAGTTCGTTCAATTTGTTGGAAATTTCTACGGTGTACTTCATAATCTCTCTTCATTTTAGGTTAGTAGCCGTCGGCTCTCGACGACATCTACATAAAAGATACAGATAATTCACAGATTACCAAATAGTTAAGATGGTTTATAAAAGGTTTAACGTGATGAGTGTTCGTTGTTAAAGGCATTTAACTTTTTTTGCTTGAAACGCTGTGCTATAAACAAATAAATGTATATTTGCACCCGCTTAACGGATAAGCGATTAAAAAGAATTAATAATCAGGGTCGGGCACCCTACAAATTAATGTGATATGCCAGTTAAAATTAGACTTCAAAGACACGGTAAAAAAGGTAAACCATTCTATTGGGTAGTCGCTGCAGATGTAAGAGCGAAAAGAGACGGTAAATATTTGGAGAAATTGGGGACTTATAACCCAAACACCAATCCAGCTACAATCAATCTTGACATAGACGGATCCGTAAAATGGTTGCAAAACGGTGCACAGCCTACGGATACGGCTAGAGCTATTCTTTCTTATTCAGGAGTAATGATGAAGCACCACTTAGCAGTAGGTGTTCGTAAAGGAGCAATGACCGAGGAGCAAGCTGAGGAAAAATTCAAAGCTTGGTTGGAAGAGAAAGAACAAAAAATCCAGGACAAGAAAGATGGTTTGAGCAAAGCTGAATCTGAAGCAAGAGCCAAAGCATTGGAAGCGGAGAAAGAGGTGAGCGCGAAGAGAGCTGCCGCTGCATTGCCAGAAGAAGAAGTTGCTGAAGAAGAGGCCGCAGAGGAAACTACTGAAGCTGCAACTGAGGAAACTACCGCTGAAGCTGAAGCACCGGCCGAAGAGGCTCCTGCTGCTGAAGAAGCTGCCAAAGAAGAAGAATAGAAAGTTAGGACGATGCGCAAGGAAGATTGCTTCTATCTGGGCAAAGTCGTTTCAAAATATAGTTTTAAGGGAGAGGTGTTGATTAAATTGGACACCGATGAGCCCGATATATACGAAAATATGGAATCAGTACTTGTTTCATTGGGAAACAATCTGATTCCATTTTTTATTGATAGATGCCGATTGCACAAATCCAACCTGCTACGCATCGATTTTGAAGAGGTAAAAGATGAACCCACGGCCGATAAACTGATTGGTGCAGAACTTTACTTGCCACTCACTATGTTGCCGCCACTTACAGGCAACAAGTTTTATTACCATGAAGTAATTGGTTTTACCGTAATGGATGAGGTTCACGGTGATATTGGTGTTGTGGAATCCATAAACGATAATGCCTCCCAAGATCTTTTTGAAGTAAAAAAAGGAGATAAAGAATTGTTTATTCCTATCAATGATGATATTATCACAAAGGTTGATCGGGAGAATAAAACCATCCATGTAAAAGCACCTGAAGGTTTAGTAGATCTTTATCTAAGTTAAAAAAACAAAAAGGAGGCATAGTTGCCTCCTCTTCACTTAACAAAACTAGACGAAATTTTATTTTTTCCACTTACCACCACCTAGGTAGAACCCTAGTGATATGCCCAAGTATGAGTTTTTGATTTCTGTACCTTCAATTTCAGTTTTCCCAATAAGATTATAATTCGCAGCTAGGCGAAATTTTCCCCATTCGAAACCAGCACGAATAAGTCCACCAAATTTTCCATCTACTTCGGCTTCGGAATCAGGACCGAATTCATCAAAAGCTATATTGGCTAGAGTACTATACCCTACACCAGCGCCCATAAATGGAGCGAAGGAGGAACTTCCGTTATGGAAATAGTAATCAAAAGTACCTAAATAGGACGCACTTGCAGCTAAATCTGCTTCTATGGAAACTCCATCGTCGGTCACGTTTTTTGCCATAGCGGCAGACTCAAAGCGTATTCCAATATTCATGTTGTCAGCTATATTGTACTTAGGTTCGATAGCAAGTAAAACACCACCACCACCATCGGGCATAGTATAACCTGCTTCAAGTCCAACACGGAATTTACCTTCTTCTTGCGCTTGGGATACCTGAACTACAGCTAGCATCAATATCAATGCAAAAAATAATTTCTTCATAATTTAAAGTTTATAATTGGTAATGATTTAAACTGGGGTTTTTCCCCAAAATTGATGGCGAAATAACCATTTACAAGTGAAAAGTTAACCTAAGAATTAATGAATGGCTTATATCAACTAACCAATGAAGTGTTTGAATTGATGGCTGTAAATTATGTACACACCTTTGACTTATCTTTGATGCAATGAAACCGTTCAAATTCAAAGAATTTTCCATTCACCAAGATCAATGTGCCATGAAGGTTGGTACTGATGGTGTATTATTAGGTGCTTGGGCATCATTGGACAAACAACCAGAATCTATTTTGGATATTGGCGCGGGAACGGGACTAATCGCATTGCAACTTGCTCAACGTTCATCAGCAGAGACCATAGATGCCATTGAGCTGGATAACGATGCTTACGAACAGTGTGTTGCCAATTTTGAAGCTTCACCTTGGGGAGATAGATTGTTCTGCTACCATGCAGGGTTTGATGAGTTTGTGGACGAAATGGATGATTCGTATGATCTGATAGTTTCCAATCCTCCATTTTATTCAGAAGATGTTCTAAGTGGAGATGAGGCTCGTGATAAAGCAAGACAAAGCAGTTCGCTGCCATTTGATGAATTGGTTAGTGGTGCAGCCAAGTTTCTGACCAAAAATGGGATTTTTGCTGTAATCATTCCTTTTAAAGAAGAGGCAACTTTTATTGAATTGGCCCAGAAAGCTCGATTATATCCAAATCGTATCACAAGGGTGAAGGGAAATCCAGATGCCAATTTTAAAAGAAGTTTGATGGAATTCAGCTTTCATGAGAACAAAACTCTTGTGGATTCGTTGGTAATTGAAGAAGGTCGGCACCAATACACTGAAAAATACATTAAATTGACTCAAGCATTTTATTTGAAAATGTAACAATACGTGAATGAAATGTTATATTTACTTAAAATTTATTCTGAATGAAGCCTGATTTATTTGAAGCCCCAGATTATTACAATTTGGACGATTTACTTTCCGAAGAACATAAACTAGTTCGCGATGCCGCCCGCCAGTGGGTGAAGCGCGATATATCCCCAATTATTGAGGAATATGCCCAAAAAGCAGAATTCCCGGAACAGATTATTGGGGGATTGGCTGAAATCGGTGCTTTTGGTCCCTACATTCCCGAAGAATACGGTGGTGCTGGGCTGGACCAAATCAGCTATGGCTTGATCATGCAAGAGATTGAGCGTGGTGATAGTGGGGTTCGCTCTACCGCTTCGGTACAGTCTTCGTTGGTGATGTATCCCATTTTTGCCTATGGATCAGAGGAACAACGTAAAAAATATCTACCCAAACTGGCAACAGGGGAGTGGATGGGCTGTTTTGGGCTCACCGAACCCAACCATGGATCCAACCCGGGTGGAATGGAGACTAAGTTTAAAGATGCTGGTGACCATTATGTATTGAACGGGGCCAAATTATGGATATCCAACTCACCATTTGCTGATGTAGCCGTTGTTTGGGCCAAAAATGAAGAAGGCAGGATACATGGATTGATTGTGGAACGCGGAATGGAAGGTTTTTCCAGACCCGAGACCCACAACAAATGGTCGTTGAGGGCATCTGCCACAGGAGAGCTTATTTTTGATAATGTAAAAGTACCCAAGGAAAACCTATTACCTGGTAAAAATGGATTGGGAGCACCGCTTGGTTGTTTGGATTCCGCTCGTTATGGAATTGCATGGGGAGCTATTGGAGCTGCCATGGATTGTTACGATACTGCACTCCGTTATGCCAAAGAGCGCATCCAATTTGGGAAACCCATTGCCGCATTCCAACTACAGCAAAAAAAATTGGCCGAAATGATTACCGAAATTACCAAGGCCCAGTTATTGGCTTTTCGTTTGGGACAATTAAAGAATGAAGGAAAGGCGACTACGGCACAAATTTCCATGGCCAAACGCAATAATGTGGAAATGGCCATCAAAATTGCTCGTGAAGCTCGACAAATGTTAGGCGGAATGGGAATCACCGGCGAGTACAGTATTATGCGCCACATGATGAACCTCGAAAGTGTAATTACTTACGAAGGCACCCATGATATTCATTTGTTGATTACAGGTGCCGATATTACGGGTATTCAAGCATTCAAATAATCAGTTAAGGGTAATCCTCTCAACGGTTACTTTGATTGATTTACTGATGGGCGTCTGACTCTTGTCCGCAAAATGATTGTAGGGAACCAATAAATTGGTCTCTGGAAAATAAGCGGCCATATTTCCCTTTGGTATTTCGTAAGGTATTACTAGAAATTTTTCCGCGGTTCGCTGAATCCCATCATAATTACTGTGGAGATTGACAACATCTAATTTGGTTAAACCTTTTTCAGTTATGTCCTCTACATTCATAAAAACGACTCGGCGTTCGTTGTGGATGCCACGGTAACGGTCGTTCAATCCATAAATGGTAGTATTGAATTGATCATGGGAGCGAATGGTCATCAACAACAATTCATCAGGTTTTAACTGATGATCAGGCAATGAAGTAATGGACAGTTGTGCCATACCATTGGGTAGTTTTCTAAAATCCCGTTCACGGACATTGTTCGGCAAGTAATAGCCAAATCCTTTGGACTGTTCACTCGTATTTTCAAAACCTTTCACGGTCTTATCAATCAGTTTTCGGATAAGGTTGTAATCCTGTCCCAACTCATACCAATTCATGGAATGGTTGCCCCTAAAATAAGTGTGGGCCAATAGTGAAATAATTTCAGGCTCGCTTTTTATTTGTTCAGAAGCGGGTTTCAATAATCCTTTGCTCTGCCGCACTTTCCCCGTACTACTCTCCATGGTCAAAAATTGGAGTTCCCCGTTCTTCTCATCTTTTTCGGAACGACCAAAGGTTGGCAATAACAACGCAGTTTTGCCTGTCACTAAATGACTTCGGTTCAGTTTGGTACTTATTTGAACCGTTAAATCACAATTTTGAATGGCTTCAGCTGTGTATTGGGTGTCCGAAGCGGCCATCAAAAAATTACCGCCTAAACAAACAAAAACCTTGGCCTTTCCTTCATGCATGGCTTTGATGGCCTCCACCGTATCGTATCCTTTTTCCGTAGGTGGGTCAAAATTGAGATGCTTCTGTATATTTTCATTCAAGGTTTTGTTCACATAATGCATGATGCCCACCGAGCGATCTCCCTGCACATTGCTGTGGCCCCGCACGGGACAAGTCCCTGCAAACGGTTTTCCAACGGCTCCCTTCAGCAATAAAATATTCACGTATTCCTTAATACAGTCCACCGCATTTTTATGTTGGGTAATGCCCATGGCCCAGCAAATCACGATTTTTGAATTTTCGGACAACAACTGTACAACCTGATCAATTTTTCGCATGTACACCCCACATCTTTTTTGAAGGCTTTCCGTATCGTAGCGCTCCAAATCCTTCAACAAATCATCATAACCGTCCACGTATTCCACAATGAACTCATGGTCGAGCACATTGGAGTTTTTGGCATCCAGTGCCACTAATTTTTTCAAGATCAGTTTGGCCAAGGCTACATCCTCATTGATTTTCACAGGCAGATGAACATCGGCCATGGCCTGTCCATTCCCCAACATGTCCGAAACGCTTTGGGGATTTTTAAAGTTGACCATTCCCGTCTCGGCAAGGGGATTTATACTGATGATTTTACCGCCATTTTGTTTACATTTTTCCAATGCCGATAACATTCTCGGGTGATTGGTGCCTGGGTTTTGTCCTACAACCAAAATAACTTCCGCCCCATACAAATCATCAAGTTTCACTGACCCTTTTCCTATTCCCAAAGTTTCGGAAAGTGCCACACCTGATGATTCATGGCACATATTGGAACAATCGGGCATATTGTTGGTGCCAAAAGCACGGGCAAACATTCCGTAGAGATAGGCAGCCTCGTTGCTCGATCTGCCCGAGGTATAAAATATTGCCTCATTCGGATTGTCCAAACGATGTAATTCCTCCGATATTAATTCAAAAGCATCTTGCCACGTAATGGGCTCGTAGTGTATGCTATTTGGTTTGAGAAGCATCGGCTCTATGACTCTTCCTAATTTATTGAGTTCATAATCGCTTAATTGAGAAAGTTCTTCTACGGAATGTTTAGCAAAAAAATCCGCGCCGATATGTTTTCTGGTTGCTTCATCTGCCAATGCTTTTGCTCCATTCTCACAGTATTCTGCAATTTTTGATGGATGTTCGGGAACGGGCCAGGCACAACTAGGGCAGCGAAAGCCATCCTCTTGGTTCATTTGCGACAGGGTGTGCATGGAACGCACTACCCCCATTTCCTTAAAACTATGCCGTAATGCTTCTTTTACCCCTAAAAGACCTGCTGAGGTCTGCATGGGTTCCTTAAGTTTAAGCCCTGTAAATTTGATGTCCCCGGTCAGGGAAACGTTCCGTCTCGTTTCTTTGTCCATGGTGGTCAGTGTTGCAGTTTTGGATTGGGATAATTGTCCGATTGGTCTTCGGCTCTATTTTCAAGACAGGTGAAGTCTTTTTCCAATAATAAATGTAGGTTTCTCCCTTTCGGAAGTTCCATCTCATGTTCAAAACCAATAGTGTCGTTGTGGAACCAGTTGTTCCCATCAGCCTCGGGAATCATTATCAGTATGGTATCATTGGAGTATGATGCCTCTAGATTTTGGACAGAGGACATCAGTTTAACTTGATATTGAAAAACGTTCGGTCCAAATTCGGTGGACTCTTTTACCGAACCCGTTTCAGATAATTGTTTTACTTCGCTTTGGGTCAATCTAAATCGTATGGAATTTCCTTTGATTCTAATTTTCATGTATTGGTTCAATTCGTCTTGGTAAGTTACGGCATTCCGTTCACTTCTTGGAATCAAATAGCTTTTTGCTTGTTCTCATGTCGGCATATCGAGGGTCTTGGATGTAGTTTTCCTTTTTCATTTTGATGACCTCAATGCTCAAGAATCCAAACTCTTCCACGACTTTGCCATAAAACCGATAAATACCCTTGCCCCTAAAATAATATTTGGCCGCAACAGGAGGGAAGAGCACTGTATCGAAGACTTCCCCGTGTTGGTCCACCAGAGTGGCAAAGTGCATGCGCTTGCCATGGTGGGTCGAGGTGTTTTTAACGGTGACCAAATACCCATATATATCAATGTGTTTGTTGAGGTAACGCTTTAGGTCTTTCTGTCCGTTTGTATTTTTGGGCGGTTCTTCCAACAATTCAAAGGGGCTGCAAAGACAGAAACCCAAGAGCTCCAATTGTTCAAATGCGGTTTCCAAATCAGTAGTGTTCAGTTGGGGCATTTTAAATTTTTGATGCCTTGGCGGAAAGAGCTTCGGGTGTTCCAATCGGTCATTTTTGGATAACATCAAATGGGCCTTCCAGAGCAGTTCGTGCTTGTTGATCCCTGTAAAACGAAACGCATCAATACGAATCAGGATGGAAAGTTGCTCCATTCGGATGAACACACGGTCCAAGAAATCTTCTAACGATGTAAAACTTCCGTGAAGCATGCGCTCTTTCAAAATACGTTCCATAACCCTGCTTTCCAGGTCGCGGAGATATATCATGCCTAAATAAATATGCATGCCGTAAATGCAGTTTACATCCATGCTTTTGTTCACACAAGGTGGGTGGATGATGGCACCCATCATACGGGCATCGTGTACATAGAATTCCGAACGGTAAAACCCACCCCCATTATTGAGCACGGCTACCATATATTCCAAAGGAAAATAGGTCCTTAAAAACAAGCTTTGATAACTCTCTACGGCATACGAAGCAGAGTGACCTTTGGCAAAAGCATAACCCGCAAAACTGGCCACTTGGTTCCAGATTTCAGAAATCAGGGATTCCGCATAGCCCTTTTTTCTACAATTGGCAATAAACTTGTCCTGTACTTTCTGGAATTCCGCCCGCGAACGGAACTTGCCGCTCATACCCCTGCGAAGTACGTCCGCCTCCCCAAGATCCAATCCTGCAAAATGGTGGGCCACTTTGATCACATCTTCTTGGTAGACCATCACCCCGTAGGTGTCGGGCATAATTTCCAACATAATGGGATGTGCTTTTTCCTCGGCCCTGCCCTTATTGCGATGGCGCAAAATATACTCCCGCATCATACCACTTTTGGCCACTCCGGGCCGGATAATGGAACTGGCGGCCACCAATCCCAAATAGTTATCGACCTGTAGTTTTTTGAGCAGCATCCGCATGGCGGGCGATTCCACATAAAAACAGCCCATGCATTGTGCCGTTTTGATCAGGTTGTTGATTTTCACGTCCTTTTTGAATCCTTTGATGTCGTGGATATCGACCTCTTTATGTTTTTCAGGTTGATTGTACGCTACAATTTCCAAGGCCTCCTTGATCTTGCCCAAGCCGCGCTGTCCCAGAATGTCAAATTTGTAGAGACCCACATCTTCGGCGATGACCATATCGTATTGTGTGGTGGGGAACCCTTTTGGCGGCAAATGGGTGGCCGAAAACCAATGCAAGGGTTTATCGCTGATCAAAATCCCCCCAGCGTGAATGCTCAAATAATTGGGTTTGCCCTTGAGCAAGCTACCGTATTTCAATACAATTTTGGAAACATGATCCAATTGGTCGAGTACATATCTTCCTGTCAACAAAAAATCAATGTCCTGTGGTGGCAATCCGAAAACTTTACCCAATTCCCGAATTACGCCCCGTTGCTTAAAAGTGACATAGGTGCCGAGCAGAGCTACATGATTAAAACGGTCAAAAATATATTGCGTCATGGCGGGGCGGTCCCTCCACGAAAAATCAATGTCAAAATCTGGTGGATTCGCTCGGTACAGGTTAATGAATCGCTCAAAATAAAGGTCAAGTTCCATAGGATCCACATCGGTGATGCGGAGCAAGTAGGCCACAATACTGTTGGCGCCACTACCTCGCCCCACATAAAAGAAGCCCCTTCGCCTTGCTTCGGAAACAATGTCCCAATTGATTAAAAAATAGGAGACAAATCCCATTTTTTTGATGAGGTCCAATTCCTTGTTCAAACGACTTTTGATGGAGTCGTTCACTTCTTCATACCGATAGGGAAGTCCTTCAGCGCAAAGTCTGTCCAAAAGCTGTTCGTCCTCTTCGATACTTCCCGAATACGTTTTCAGGTTTTGGGGTTTTCTGTTCTTGGAAAAATCAAAATGAATACTGCACTTGTTGAGTAGTTTTTCCGTGTTTTCCAGAATAAATGGAAACTCCGAAAACGCAGCGGCTAAATTTTGGACGGGATACATTTTCTCTTCTTCATTGGCCTCTTCTTCCTTTGGAAGTTTGCTCAATAGTAGATTATTGTCGATGGCTCTTAACAATCTGTGGGCATTAAAATCCTGTTTGTTCCGAAAGGTAACGGGCTGCTGTACCACTAGCTTGGTTGTGAGGGATGCCAATTTGGAGAAGGGAAGCCTCCGCAGATCTTTGATGGAGATCCCGATGAACTCATGATCTCGAAAATGTTCCAGTTCGTTGAGCAGCACCTGTTCAAAAGGATATACCACGAACACATTATTAAAAGTGGGGGCACGGTCTGGGATTTTGGAGCCATCATAAAGGTGATGGGACAAAAAATCGTTCAATTCCAGATACCCTTCGTTGTTTTGGGCAATACCAATAAAGCAGGGCTCGGTTCCGTTCCTAAAATCAATCCCCAAAATTGGTTTTATGCCGAATTCCGGTGCTTTTCGAACAAAGTTCAATCCTGCCGAGGTGTTGTTGATATCGGTAAGTACCAGTTGGGTCACATGGTTTTGTTGCGCCAATTGCAATAGTTCCACCTCCGAGAAGGTCCCGAACCGTAAACTGTAGTATGTGTGGCAGTTTAAATACAATTGTCAGTTATCAATTATCAATTATGGGGTCGAGATGCAAGGCCGACGTATAAATTTTGAATTCAAATGACCTCTCGACTGCGCTCGAGGTGACAAGCAATTACTGTTTCCGATGAGCCAAAACCACAGGCGGCTCCCCGTTAAAGGGATTGTGCATGCTCCCAATGGTCTTGGCACCCATGGCAGAAGCGCGCAGTACACTTCTACTTCCAAACCGGTTGCGGACATGGTCCATGGCTTGGTAAAGGTTCAAGGCTTCTTCGGTATCTTCAAAAAGGTTGATCTGGTAATTGCCAGAGACCAAATGGCTGAATCGAATGCCGATGAGGCGGACCAACATCCGTTTGTTGTACAGCGAGTTGAACAGTTCCAAAATTTTTGGAATAAGCACATGATCGGCACTCGTGTACGGTATGCGCGATTGTTTGGAATAGGTGTTGAAATCAGAATACCGGATTTTCACAGCAATGCAGGCCGTCAATTTATCACCTCGACGTAGCTGGTAGGCGAGGTTTTCGGTCATGGCAATCAAAATGCCCCTTAGTTTGATGACATCGATAGTGTCCTTATCAAATGTTCTTTCGTTTGAAATGGATTTTCGATCATGGAACGGGATCACAGGTGTGTTGTCTATGCCATTGGCCCTTTTCCAAATCACTTGACCGTTGGCGCCCAACACTCGTTGCATAATGTCCATGGGCATATCCTGAATGGTCTTTACTTGCCGTATGCCCAAATTTCTTAGGGTTTGATAGGTCTTGTCGCCCACCATTGGAATTTTTTTGATGGAAAGTGGGGCCAAAAAGGGTTTTTCCAGGCCAAAATCTATCTTAAGTTGATTGTTGGGCTTGGCCTCATTGGTGGCCACTTTGGAAACTACTTTATTTACTGATAAACCAAACGAAATAGGCAGACCCGTTTCCCGAATGATTTTTTGGCGCATTTCCGTGGCGTATTTGTAGCAACCAAAAAAGCGGTCCATGCCCGATAGGTCAGCATAGAACTCATCAATGCTCGATTTTTCGAAAAGGGGAACATGTTCCTTGATGATTTCCGTGACCACGTCCGAATATTTGCTGTAGGTGCCTGCATTACCACGAATCACCACGGCCTCGGGGCAAAGTTCCTTGGCCATTTTCATGGGCATGCCCGAATGCACCCCAAATCCACGGGTCTCGTAGCTACAAGCGGCCACCACACCACGGTCGCTGGTACCGCCCACCAATAAGGGCTTGTTTTTAAGCTCTGTATTGATGATGCGCTCCACGGACACATAAAATGTATCCAAGTCTAGATGCAAAATCGTCTTTTCCATTGTTCAGTTGAAGGAAAGCTAAAATATGGAAATATTCCTATAAAATGGAAATAATCCACAAAATAAATATCAACAACTTCCGTTGCCTTTATTTCGGAAAAATCATCCTATCTTTGTCTTGTTGTGTTGGATTCCAGTCGCGATGATTGGAATCAGGTTGAAGCATCAAACCGATGCTCGCCAATGAAAGGCTTTCCATTTGGAAGGCTTTTTTTGTTTGTGGTGGAAAGTGGAATTATAAAAGTTGTCAGGTCGAGCGCAGTCGAGACCATAGACAAAGAGACCTCTCGACCTAAGCTTGTCTTGAGCGCAGTCGAAAGGC
The DNA here is from genome assembly GCA_002167435.2 of Allomuricauda sp. TMED12. GTDB lineage: Bacteria > Bacteroidota > Bacteroidia > Flavobacteriales > Flavobacteriaceae > Flagellimonas. The sequence goes on along the minus strand of NHBR02000083.1, from coordinate 93,110 downwards.
TCGAGGTGACAGTTCATAAAATATTAGTGGAAATTCGAGCAATTTGTGTCAAACTACCCTTATCTGTACAAAAGATTCTTCGCAAAGCCTGTCTTGAGCGAAGTCGAAAGGCTCAGAATGACCATCAGATTTCTCAATCGTCGCTGTACTCTTCATTTCGAAATGACATATAGCCTTTTTTTGTTGGTTTTGTCATTTCGAACCGACCAAAGGGGGAGTGAGAAATCTCAAGCCTAACAAGCAGTATCAACTTCCAGAAATGCTATGTGCCACATGATGTACCAAAGAAGCAGCCAGTTTAGCCGTTTGTCCATCAATATCGTACTTCGGGTTCATCTCTGCAACATCCATACTTATCAATTTTCCAGAACCGATAATTGTTTTTAAACACTCCAAAACCATATACGGGCTAAAGCCCATGGGTGAAGCGGCACTGACCCCGGGAGCATAGGCCGAGGAAAAACCATCCAAGTCGATGGTCACATAAATATGGTCCACGTTTTTGGTAAACGCATTGATCCAGGTCGTAATTTCATTCAACAGGGGAATTTGGAACGTATCGTTCATTACGTAGATGACATCGAGGTCCTTTGCGGTTTGGAACAGGTTTCGGTCATTGGCATCTTTTCGGATACCGAGGCAGAGGTAATTAAAATCGATGCCTTCTTTTTCGCAGTCCTTGGCTATCTGATAAAACGGAGTACCAGAATTACTTTGTTCCGTATTTTTCCGTAAATCAAAATGCGCATCAAAATTGATGATACCAATGGTCTGCCCTTCTTTTTTAGTACTCAAATATGTTTTGATGCCGTTATAATGACCGTAGGCCATATCGTGCCCGCCACCCAAAACAATCGGGAATTGCTTTTTCTCCAAAAGCATCGTAACCGCTTCGGCAAGCTGATTTTGGGCAGACTCCATATCGCTATTGGCACAAGTAATTGAACCCACATCATGCAACAGCACATTGCTTCCCAAGTGGTTGGGCATTTTTCCAAAACTGCTTTTAATGGTGTCTGGACCCTCTGCAGCTCCAACACGACCTTGATTGCGGTGTACTCCAGCATCACAGGCATAGCCCAAAAGGGCAATTGATTTTTTTTGGGCTTCTGGGAGTTCCTCTAAGGGGGTACAATGCACTTTTTCGTGCAGGTACAGCCATTTATTGGAAATCCTACCGGTCCAGAGGTTCTTTTTTGGGTGTTCGTAGTGTTTCATCACATTAAAAAAGGTGGTCCAAAATATCGGGCTCCACGATATATGGCAAAGTTACTTTTAAATTGGGAGAGCGTTCCATTTCCCGTTCAATAGCAAATCGGGCTTCTTTATTCCTTGCCCAACTTCTGCGCGAAATCCCGTTGTTCACATCAAAGAACAACATTTTCTTCAATCGGATGGAGGCTTCCTCGGAACCATCGAGCACCATACCAAATCCACCATTGATCACTTCGCCCCATCCTACACCACCACCGTTATGAATGGAAACCCAAGTGGCACCTCTAAAACTATCGCCAATTACATTTTGGATGGCCATATCGGCGGTAAACTTGCTGCCATCGTAAATGTTGCTGGTTTCCCTGAAAGGTGAATCTGTTCCGCTTACATCGTGATGGTCGCGTCCCAAAACCACGGGTGCACTGATTTCTCCCTTGGCAATGGCCGTATTGAAGGCATCCGCGATTTTGCTTCGTCCCTCGGCATCGGCATACAAGATTCGAGCTTGTGAACCTACCACCAATTTATTCTGTTCCGCTTCCGAAATCCATTTGATGTTGTCCTGCATCTGCTGCTGGATCTCTTCCGGAGCTTCGGATTTTATTTTTTTCATGACCTCGAGGGCAATGGCATCCGTTTTTTGAAGGTCCTTTGGGTCACCAGAGGTACATACCCATCGGAATGGTCCAAATCCGTAATCAAAACACATGGGCCCCAAAATATCCTGTACGTAGGAAGGGTAACTGAAATCGATATTATTTTCAGCCATCACATCGCCGCCCGCTCGGGAAACTTCCAATAAAAAGGCATTGCCGTAATCAAAAAAGTAGGTGCCCTTTGCGGTGTGTTTGTTGATGGCATTGATTTGTCTTCGCAATGATTCTTGTACTTTTTCCTTGAAGGCTTCGGGATTTTCCACCATCAAGGTGTTGGATTCTTCAAAAGAGAGCCCAACGGGATAGTAACCACCTGCCCATGGATTGTGCAAAGAGGTTTGGTCGGAACCTAAATGAATAAAAATATCTTCCTCATAAAAACGTTCCCAAACATCCACCACATTACCGATGTAGGCCAGGGAAACCACTTCCTTGTTCGCTACAGCTTCTTTGGTTCGAACCACTAATAGGTCCAAATCCACCAAAAGTTCATCTACCCAACCTTGGTCATGACGTTTTTTGGCAGCTTCGGGGTTGACTTCCGCACAAATGGTGATTCCCCCAGCAATATTTCCTGCTTTGGGTTGGGCACCGCTCATTCCCCCAAGTCCAGCGGTCAAGAAAATCTTGCCTTCTGGGGATTCATTTTTGTCCAATACTTTTCTAAAAGCATTCATGACCGTGATGGCCGTTCCGTGCACGATGCCTTGCGGGCCTATATACATATAGGAACCTGCGGTCATCTGTCCATATTGAGTCACGCCCAATGCATTGAAACGTTCCCAATCGTCAGGTTTGGAGTAGTTGGGAATCATCATCCCATTGGTGACCACAACTCTTGGTGCTTCTTTGGATGACGGAAAAAGTCCCATCGGGTGACCTGAATACATGTTCAAGGTCTGTTCCTCGGTCATTTCTGCCAAATATTTCATGGTGAGCAGGTACTGTGCCCAGTTTTGGAATACTGCTCCATTTCCTCCGTAAGTGATGAGTTCCTCCGGATGTTGTGCCACGGCAGGGTCCAAATTGTTTTGGATCATCAGCATAATGGCAGCTGCTTGATGTGTTTTCGCCGGATATTCCGATATGGGCCTTGCATACATTTCATAATCGGGCTTGAACCGATGCATGTAGATGCGACCATAGGTTTTTAGCTCCTCCGCAAATTCAGGGGCAAGTTCTTTGTGCCAAGCTTCGGGAAAATAACGTAGCGCATTTTGTACGGCCAGTTTTTTCTCTTCTTTGGAGAGGATATCTTTCCGTTTTGGCGCTGGATTCCCATTTTTAGGATAGGCTTTTTTTGAGGGTAACTGTTCGGGTATGCCTTGTAATATCTGTTGCTGAAATTCAGTCATAATTCAAATTTTAGTGGATAGGAGCTCCTTTTTTCCAAACTTCACTAGGCTTTAATTGCCCTTGGTGGTAGGTGATTTCTTGATAGTTATCCGTAGGGAAAACCACAAAATCTGCCACTGCACCGGCTTCCAGTTTTCCTTTGTTTTCCAATCGTAAAGCTGCTGCTGCTCTAGAAGTGATTCCTGCCAAAACTTCGGTATTGGAGAGTTTTTCGAAAGTTCCCAAAATACTGGCTTGTGTCAACAGGTCGCCCATAGGAGCAGACCCTGGATTGTGGTCACTGGCAATGGACAAAGCACCGCCTGCATCCAAAATTTTACGGGCAGGGGTGTAGGCACATCCCAAACCAAGGGATGCTCCTGGCAATGCTGTTGCAATAGTGCTGCTCTTGGCCAATAATTGAATTTCTTTTTCGGTACTGGCCTCCAAATGGTCGGCACTTACAGCATCAAAATCTACAGCTACTTGACTACCTCCCGTGGTAAATTGGTCGGCGTGTACCGTAATATCAAATCCCATTTTCTTTGCTTTCTGAAAATAGGGCTTGATTTCCTCTGGAGAAAAGGCACTTTCTTCAACAAAGGCATCCACGCGATTGGCTAAGTTTTCGGTTTTGATGATGGGGAACAATTCATTGATGATTACATCCAAATAATCCTTGTCCTGATTCCAATCTTTGGGCTTCATATGGGCCGCTAAACAGGTCGGAATTAAGGTCGCATTTGAAGTTTCATTGGCCTGTTTGATGGCGCGTAGCATTTTCAATTCTTCATCCACGGAAAGGCCATAACCACTTTTCACTTCGATGGTGGTGACGCCATTATTGAGATGTTTTTGGCTTCTGGAAATGATGCCTGCTACCAATTCGTCTTGTGAAGCTTTTCGGGTTTGGGTCACCGTGTCCCAAATTCCGCCACCCGCCTTGGCAATTTCCAAATAGGTTTTTCCTGCATTACGGAAGGCGTAATCGCGTGCTCGGGTACCGCCAAAACAGATATGGGTATGTGAGTCCACAAAGCCGGGAAGACAAACTTGTTGTCCTTCTATCTGGTGGATGTCTACGTCACTGGATTTCAATTCGTCAAAAACCCCAACTTTAAGAATTTTTCCTTCGGAAATTAAAATTCCTCCATTTTCAATAATGGTCAATTGTTCATCTTTGAGCGCTCCCTTTAAGGGGAGTCCCGTCATGGGAAGCAATTGGGTAAATGGTCCTATTAATAGTGGTTTGTTCATTTTAGTATGTTTCAAATTCCTCGAGATATGGTGCATCCCAAGTCAGTTCTTTTTCTTTCATCACCGATTCTACCAAATCTATGATTTCTCGATTTTGAATGATTTCGATTCCTTTTTCAATATCATCAGCAAAAACACGGTCGTTTTCGGCAAAAGCTACTTTGGTTCTCAGGAATGTATGGATTTCATCCAATACTATACCTGATTTCAATGGCTTTCTGTACTCAAATGCCTGTGCTGAGGTCAACAATTCAATAGCAAGGATTTTCTCAACGTTACCAATAATGTTGAGCGCTTTTCTACCGCTTATGGAGCCCATACTCACGTGGTCTTCCTGTCCTAAAGAGGTGGGAATGCTATCGGCACTAGCGGGGAAGCACAGACTTTTGTTCTCACTGGCCAACGCAGCAGAAGTGTACTGTAAAATCATATACCCTGAGTTGATACCCGTGTCGTTCATCAATAACTTAGGGACACCGGGACTGTTGCCTTCAAGGGCCAGGTAAATGCGTCGGTCGGAGATGTTTCCGATTTCCGAAGCGGCCAAAGCGGCATAATCCAAGGCCATGGCCAAAGGCTGTCCATGGAAGTTACCTCCGCTGATGGTAAGCTCATCATTAATGATGACGGGGTTATCGGTTACGGAATTCAGTTCAATTTCCAATAATTCTTTCAGGTGCAGCCAAGCATTTCGTGAAGCACCGTGCACCTGTGGCATGCAACGGAGGGAGTAGGGATCTTGAACCCGTTCACAGTCAATATGGTCCTCTAAAATCTCGGAACCTTGGAGCAATGTTCGGATTCTACCAGCTACATGTTGATTGCCTTTAAATGGGCGAAGTTGGTGCAATTCTTCAAAAAATGGTTTCATGGAACCTTGCAGTCCTTCGAGCATCATGGCCCCGATGATGTCGGCATGGCGCAAGCAATGTTGTAGTTTATGAACGACCATCACTCCATGTGCGGCTATAAATTGGGTTCCATTGATCAATGCTAGTCCTTCCTTCGGACCCAAATCGAGTGGTTCCAATCCCGTTTGTTGAAAAAGTTCTTGTGTTGGAATGGTTTTACCTTGGTATACTACCTTGCCTAAACCGATTAAGGGCAAAAATAAATGGGAAAGCGGTGCTAAATCCCCAGAAGCCCCAACCGAACCTTGTGAGGGAACCACGGGAATAGCATCGTTCTCCATATGCCAGAGCATACGCTGCAAAGTAGTTTCGGCAATACCTGAAAAACCTTTGGCCAAGGCATGGATTTTTAGGATCAGCATAATTTTTGCCAATTCCGTGGATATTGGGTCGCCCACTCCTACGCTGTGGCTCTGTAGTATATTGGATTGAAGGATTTTGGTGTCCTCTTTGGAAATTTTGGTGTTGCACAAAGGTCCGAAGCCTGTGTTGATTCCGTACACCGTATCGCCTTTTTCCACGATCCGCTGTACCCGTTGGTAACTTGCATTCACATTTTTTAGGCATTCATCGGAAAAAATGCCCTTAATGGTTCCTTTGGCCAAACCCAACGCTATACTTGCGGTTAAATGGTCTTCGCCAAATTGAAATGTTCGGTCTTTCGCCATGCTTTTAAATTAATTTACTAACTGATTTTCTGCAATCAATCATGGTAAATTGTCACTTCGAGCGCAGTCGAGAAGTTAATGGACTCAAAGTTTAAAAGTGAGGTCTCGACTGCGCTCGACCTGACAGCTTTTTGTTTAGATGATTAATCACGGTTATTCAAAAGTATCAATTAGGTTTAATAATTGCCAATACTTATTTTTGTAACAATCAATAAGTATGAATTATCAAATAGAACTTCGACACTTCATCTATTTTTTGGCTGTGGCCGAGGAACTCCATTATAGGAAAGCAGCCGAAAAGTTGTTTATTTCCCAACCCGGTTTGAGTACGCAAATCAAACAAATGGAGGAGATATTGGGAACGCAACTTTTTGTAAGGGACAAGAAAAAAGTGAGTCTGACCCCGGCAGGTGAGTTTTTAAAAAAGGAGGTGGAATTTATTTTGAATCACCTTGATCAAACAAAAAAACAAGTAAAACTTATCGGTGAGGGACAATTGGGTGAGGTGCGGATTGGTTTTTTGGGTTCTGCTATGCAGAATGTGGTTCCCAATTTGTTGTTGGGTTTGAAAGAAAAGTACCCTACCGTCCATACTACTTTGGAAGAACTGTCCAACCGGGCACAGATCAATGCAATTTTGGCTGATCGTTTGGATTTGGGCTTTGTACGATTGTCAAGGGTGCCCAAAGGTTTGGATGTGAAGCCTGTTTTCGAGGATACCTTTTCCTTGGTCTTGCCAGAGGACCATCCTTTGGATGAAGATGGTTTTAAAAACATCAATCAGGTAGCTAATGAGGATTTTATCCTTTTCTCCCAAGATTATAGTCCCATGTACTACGATACGGTATTGAGTATTTGCGAGGACAGTGGTTTTGTTCCCAACGTTTCTCATAAATCGGTTCATGCACAGACCATTTTTAAATTAGTGGAGAATAGATTGGGTATTGCAATTGTGCCCACAACGCTTCAATATGGATTTCAGATGAAAGTCAAGTTCATCGAAATGAAAAAAATAAAACAGCGAGCAGTATTGAGCATGGTCTGGAAAACGGACAACAGAAATCCTGCGCTGCAAAAGTGTATGGATTTACTTATGAAATTATGATGGTAACATTTTGGGGAGTAACTTTGGAATTCAACTTAATACAGCATTATGATTTTTGATTTGATTAAGGAAAGGAGAAGTATTTTTCCACCTCAATTTATCGATAAACCTATTTCCAAGGAGACCATTGAAAAAATTTTAGAGGCAGCCAACTGGGCGCCGACCCACAAGAAAACAGAACCTTGGCGGTTCAAAGTGCTTATGGGGGAAAAGAAACAGGAATTGGGTGCTTTTTTGTCCAATAAATATCAAGAAGTGGATGCCAATCCAAAACAGATGACCATCAAAAAATTGCAATTTAACCCATCGCATTCCGGGGCTGTAATTGCCATTTGCATGCAACGGGACCCCAAGGAGAGCTTGCCGGAATGGGAGGAAGTTGCAGCCGTAGCCATGGCGGTCCAAAATATGTGGTTGTGCTGCACTGAACTAGGTATTGGTAGTTATTGGGCTTCTCCTGGACTCATTAAATTTATGGATGAGTTCTTTGATCTGAAGGAGGGGGAAAAATGTCTGGGCTTTTTCTATATGGGCTATTTTGATGGTGAGGTAATACCATCGGCCAGAACTCCTATTTCTGAAAAAACAGAGTGGTTGGACTAACTAAAAGTAAAAAGGTCGCCAGCGTATTTTACTGTTATGTAGACATAGAAAACGGTATACATAACGGTAACGACAAGTTTCATAAACGTGCCGGTTAGAAAGCCTAAAAAAGAACCGAAAGCCGCCTTCATGGCGGTTTTTTTATTTGCCTTATTCAATAATTCACCTACCAATGCTCCAATAAAAGGCCAAATGATAATACCTAATGGGCCAAAAATGGGGACAAAAAGGGCCACAAGTAAACCTATGATGGTTCCCCACATGCCAAATTTACTGCCACCAAACCGTTTAGTGCCCATGGCGGGTATTATGTAATCCAAAATTGTGATAGTGATGGCAATTACAAAGGTCACTCCCAAAATCCACCAATTATCGGGTACGGCTTTGGTCAAATAGAGTAGAAGTAATCCGACCCAACTTATGGGGGGACCTGGCAATACGGGCAAAAAACTTCCAAGTATGCCAACCAGCATCAAAAGAAACCCTAAAATGAGCAAAGCAATGTCCATGGTTGTGTTTTACTGTTAGACAAATGTAACCGACAATTGTTACAAACAAAATCAAAATAAAACCCTACCCTTAATTTTTTCGTAGGTAACTTTGAAACCGGTTATCAAGCGTTCGTGAATCCGAATAAAGCACATACAAAATCAAAGTTTATCCGAATGGGATGCGCAGCAATGTGCATTTTTTATCTACTTGGACTTTTTAATGGGTTGGTATTGGAGACCCTTCACGAAGTCTCGCACGTTTTGGCTCCAAAAAACCACCATCATAATTTTGCCTCGGATCATGAAGCTATCGATTATTCTTCGTTAGAGGCCATGGCTGGGCACTCACACGAAACATTGGAAGCCTTAAAGGAACTGTTAGAGGCCAATCAGCCCGATAAGCAAGAATCCAAGGATGAAATTAGCCTTAAACTGGACAAACATTTTGCTGAGGAACCTCATGTTTCCACCGAACTATATACATCACCAGTTGGTAAAAAACATTGGGCATACCAAAAAACAACTTTTTTTTGGCACCAAAGTGTGACCACGCCCCCTCCCCAACATAGCTGAAAAATAGCTAGACCAAATTTTAGGAACGGGTTCCAATCTTTTTTGGAACTAGTCTAGTACTCCTATTGTTCAGACTTATTTATCAAATCAAATTAAAAGACAACGACATGAAATATTTTATGGCGGCATTGTCCATGCTTTTCATGGGCACTATTGCTGCGCAAAACGTAGAGGGAAAACTGGTGGATGAAGCAGGTTCCCCAATAGAGGATGCTGGAATTTTCAACAAGACCAGTGGACAACATAGCCATACCGATGGAACAGGGCATTTTGTTCTGGACAGGACCTCGGTAAACGATACCATTTATTTTTCCAGATTGGGATATGCTACTTTAACCAAAGTGGTGACCCCATCCGACTTACAGAATCCGATGACCATTGTGCTGGAAGAGAGCTCCATTTCTTTGGATCAGGTGGTTTTGGTGTCCGAAGTGGATGCCCTGAGCCGAGTGGTGGATGTGGATGTAAAGACGAATCCCGTTAAGTCCTCACAGGAAATCTTAAGAAAGGTCCCAGGACTGATTATTGGCCAACACGCTGGTGGTGGGAAGGCCGAGCAGATATTCTTGAGAGGTTTTGATGTAGATCACGGTACCGATGTGGCCATTAATGTGGATGGAATGCCCGTAAACATGGTGTCCCATGCCCATGGACAAGGCTATGCCGATCTCCACTTTGTGATTCCAGAGACCATAGAAAATGTAGATTTTGGCAAAGGACCTTATTATGCGGATCAAGGAAACTTCAATACGGCGGGATATGTCAATTTAAAACTGAGAAAAAGCTTGGACAAAAGCATGCTCTCTGCCGAAGTGGGGCAATTTGGTGCCCGTAGATTTATGGGAATGCTCAATGTAATGGACAACCAAAACAGCAATGCCTATTTGGCTTCCGAATTGTATTTGACGGATGGTCCGTTTGAGTCGCCTCAGAATTTTAATCGAATCAATATTTTGGGTAGATACCGATATGCATTGCCCGGTGATCAGGAGATCTTGTTGACGGCCTCGCACTTTTCCAGCAAATGGGATGCATCGGGCCAAATACCGCAACGAGCGGTTGACCAAGGCTTGATCAGTCGTTTTGGGGCCATTGATGATACCGAGGGCGGACAAACTAGCCGGACCAATTTCGTTTTGAACCATAACAAGAATTTGGGGACAGGGAAATCGATCAATACAATGGCATTTGTGTCACATTACGATTTTGAGCTTTATTCCAATTTTACTTTTTTCTTGGAAGATCCTGTGAACGGTGACCAAATCAAACAGTTTGAAGACCGTATGCTAGCAGGTGCCAAGACGGTCTTTCAGAACAATTCGGCAAACTTGGGAGGAATGGGATTCAAATACAATGCAGGAATCGGTTTTAGATATGATAATGTGGATGACAATCAATTGTCTCGAACACTGAACCGTCAGGAATTGTTGGAACGTCTAGCTTATGGCGATGTGGATGAGATAAATGGCCATGCCTTTGCTGGCGCCGAGTTTAAATCCGGCAAGTTTACATTCGAACCTGCACTTCGGTTGGATTATTTTAGGTTCGATTATGTTGACAAGATGAGCGAACTGTACGATAGCCGTAGCGAGGAAAAAGTGGCTTTTAGCCCAAAGTTCAATACCATTTATAGTCTAAACGAGAACACCCAATTGTTCTTGAAGACAGGAATTGGCTTTCACTCCAATGATACCCGGGTGGTCGTAGCCAACGGAGGCGAAGAGATTCTGCCGGCAGCCTACGGGGTGGATTTGGGAACGATAATCAGGCCAGCGGACAAATTGGTGTTGAACGCCACTTTGTGGACCTTGTTCTTGGATCAGGAGTTTGTGTATGTAGGGGATGCCGCCATTGTGGAACCCAGCGGAAAAACCAGAAGAATTGGGCTTGAAGTAGGGGCCAGGTACCAACCTTTGGACTGGCTTTACCTGTATACGGATGCCAACTACACCCATGCCCGTAGCACCGAAGAGGCCGATGAGGAAGATTATATTCCATTGGCACCCGATTTTACCATGGCTGGAGGAGTTACCTTGGGAGGCAATCAAGGCTTTTCGGGAGGACTTAATTATAGGTATATCGATGATAGACCCGCCAATGAGGACAATTCCATTGTTGCCGAAGGCTATTTTGTTACCGATGCCACCTTGAATTATAGTGTAAACAATTGGACTTTTGGATTGATTGTGGAAAACCTGTTCGATACCGAATGGAACGAGACACAATTCGCCACGGAGAGCCGTTTGTTCAACGAACCGAACTCTTTTGAAGAGATTCACTTTACGCCGGGCACACCATTTTATTTACGAGGAAAGGTGACCTTGACCTTTTAAATAATTAATAGGTAGACAATTGTCACCTCGAGCGCAGTCGAGAGGTCTTTTAGCCTGAGATTTTTATCGGTCTCGCATCTCGACTGCGCTCGATATGACAGCTCGACCTGGCGCTAAGATTGTTCATTAAATAAATCCAACTCCACTAAATAATTATCCGTCAGTATACTACGCTGGCGGATTTTTAATTCACTTTTCAACTAAAAAATTAGTTTAAACTAAATATTTAGTTATATTTGTTTCATGTTTAACTAAAAAGTTAGTTGATAATGAAACAACTCACCAAGGCAGAAGAAGAGGTAATGCAGCTCCTTTGGAAAATTGAAAAAGGGAATGTAGCCGCAATTTTGGAAGAACTGCCAGAACCCAAGCCAGCCTATAATACCGTATCCACCATCGTGAGGATTTTGGAGGACAAAGGATTTGTGTCCCACGAAAAAGTGGGAAAGGGCCATGTTTACTTTCCTTTGATGAAAAAAGAAGAGTATAGCAATCAAAGCCTTAACAAGTTGATGGATGGCTATTTCCAAGGATCGTTTTCAAGTATGGTGTCTTTTTTTATGAAGAAGAACGACATCAGCTTGAAGGAACTCGAAGAGATTATGAAGAACATTAAAGACAAAGAGCAATGATTACATACATTCTAGAAAGTTTAGTGTTTCAACTCGTCTTTTTGTTGACCTACGATCTTTTTCTAAAGAAAGAGACCTTTTTTCAATGGAACCGTACATATCTGTTGGTCACGTTTGCACTTTCTCTCATATTGCCCTGGGTAAAGATTCAAGCCCTCCAAACCACTATGCCACAGGAGCTGGAAACTACAACGGTATTTCTTGCTCAACTGAACGGTGTAGTACTTGGTCCAGGAGCGGAAGAAACCAGTTTTTTAGAACGTATCTCTTGGCCATATTTGGTTTTGGGTGTGGGAAGCATTTTGGCAGCTATTTGGTTTGCCTATAAGTTGATTCAAATAGTTAGGCTAAGAAATAGAAGTATAGTAGAGAATTATAAGGAATTCATCAAGGTTACAGTGCCTAAAAGTACTTCTGCCTTTTCCTTTTTCCGAAACATTTTTATGGGTGCGGATATAAAAAAGGACAAAGAGGCCAATATCCTGGCCCATGAATTGGTGCATGTAAAACAGTTGCACTCCCTAGACCTGTTATTTTTTGAGCTGGCCCGAATAGTCTTCTGGTTCAATCCCTTGGTGTATATCTACCAGAGCAGGGTTGCGGAGCTTCACGAATTTATTGCCGATGAAAAGGCTGTGAAGCAAAATAAGGCCGCACATTTTGAGATGATACTGTCCGAAGCGTTCCAAACCCAGAACATCAGTTTTGTCAATCAATTTTTCAATAAATCACTAATCAAAAAACGAATAGTCATGTTACAAAAAAAGAAATCCAAAGCCGTATGGCAGTTAAAGTATGTATTGTTATTGCCCCTTGTGTTGGGTATGTTGGTGTATACCTCCTGTGAAACGAATAAAGAAAATAGTGAACTTGAATCAGGAGATAGCGTGTCCCTAACAGCTACCAAGGAAATTCCATTTGGCGAGGTGGATGAAGTGCCCGTTTTTCCAGGATGTGAAGATGCGGTTGATAAAAAAGCCTGTTTTCAGGAAAAGATACAGCGACACATCAGAAAGAATTTTCATTATCCCGAAGCTGCTCAAGAGCAAGGTGTTCAGGGTAGGGTGAGCTCTATATTTATCATTGATGTTGAAGGAAATGTGGTGGATATCAGGATGAGAGGCCCGCATGAACTTTTAGAGAAAGAAACCGAACGTATCTTGACCAAACTACCGCAGATGCAACCAGGTAAACAAGATGGGCAACCTGTGAATGTTCCTTTTTCCATTCCAATTACGTTCAGAATTCAAGGGACTGACGACGAGGAAATAAATAAAGAAATTCAAAGTTTTGGTGAAAGAGGAAAAGGTTGGGTTCCTTTTACAGCTATCGATGAAGCGCCTATTTTTCCTGGGTGTGAAAATTCCGAGGACAAAAGAGCATGTTTCTTGGAGAATGTTCAAAGCCATGTACGTAAACATTTTAACTACCCTCAAGAAGCCCAGGAGCAAGGCATTCAAGGGAGGGTTGCCATAATGTTTGGAATTAATGCAGATGGTGATATAGTGGATATCAAATCCAAAGGGCCAAGTCCCATTTTGGAAACGGAAGCCCAGCGAATAATTGCAAGATTACCTAAAATGGAACCAGCAAAACAGAACGGAAAACCTGTTGATGTTATTTTTTCCATTCCAATTACTTTTCGGCTTAAATAATTACTGAGTAGCATTGGATTTGAAGGCCCGAAATTATTTTGGGCCTTTCCATTTTGGAAATTCTTCCCTAAAAAATTGTAATTTCAGCCAAATTATAGGGGCTGTTATGCAGAAGTTTGTTTTGTCAATCATTTTTATGGGTTTGTTCGTGTCCTGCGAGCTGTTCGAATCCAAGGAGGACAAGACCCAAAAATTGGTGAATGAGGAACTTATGGCCATCGATTGGAACGATGTGGACCAATATCCCCTTTTTGAGAATTGTGACGAAACCGCCCCAAAAGATGCCCAGCAGGAGTGTTTTCAAAATGTGATTACCGAGTATTTTTCCGAAGCTTTGGCAGGACTTAAGTTTCAGGTTCGAAACGATATGAACGATACGGTCTATATCGATTTTCTTATTGATGAACACGGATTTATTTCCGTGTTGAACGTGGAGGAAAAGACATCCGTGCTCAACGAAATCTCGGATTTCAACGCGAAAATCTCTGAACGTTTAAACGATTTGACCACTGTGGCACCCGCATTGAAAAGAGGAAACCCGGTAAGCCTGCGTTTTAGGCTTCCGTTGGTACTAAACACCTACTAATTTGGCAACAGAAAAAATTATATTGGGAATAGACCCGGGAACCACGATTATGGGTTTCGGCATCATCAAGGTAATCAACAAACAGATGCACTTTGTGCAAATGAACGAATTGATGCTCAAAAAATACGATGACCCCTATACCAAACTCAAACTTATTTTTGAACGGACCATCGAACTCATCGATACCTACCATCCTGACGAAATCGCCATTGAAGCCCCGTTTTACGGAAAAAATGTACAATCCATGCTCAAATTGGGCCGTGCACAAGGTGTGGCGATGGCGGCCGGACTTTCCAGAGAAGTCCCGATAACTGAATATATGCCTAAAAAAATTAAGATGGCCATTACCGGAAATGGTAATGCCAGCAAGGAACAAGTGGCCCGAATGCTTCAGAGTGTATTGAAATTAAAATCCTTGCCCAAAAATCTCGACAGTACTGATGGTTTGGCCGCGGCCGTCTGCCATTTCTACAACGAGGGTAGGGTAGAGGTCGGAAAAAGTTATACTGGTTGGGAGGCTTTTATCAAACAAAACCCGGATAAAGTCAAATAATTATCAATGTACAATTGACAATAAACAATAATCAATGTCCCAAATGAACCTACTTTATGAAAAACGAAAATCCTTTACTGGGAAAATCTTATGACTTTGCATTGGAAATCGTCAGACTATACAAGAGTATTGTTGCTTCAAAAAGTGAATATGTATTGTCCAAACAGATGCTGCGTTCAGGGACATCTATCGGAGCGAATATAAGTGAAGCCAACGGCGCTATTTCGACTGCTGATTTTTCCGCCAAAATTTCAATTGCCTATAAAGAAAGTTTGGAAGTAAAATATTGGTTATCCCTTTTAAAAGATTCCGATTATGTGACGAAAGGAATAGCAAATAAATTGATTGCGCAGGCAGATGAACTCTCCAAAATAATGTTCTCCATCCTAAAAACCACCAAAAGGGCAAAATGATCTTTGTAAATTGCTTATTGTTAATTGAAAATTGATGTCCGGAATTTATATCCATATCCCATTTTGCAAGCAAGCTTGCCATTATTGTGATTTTCATTTTTCCACACAACTCGGGAAAAAGGAAGCCATGGTACAGACAATTGCCAAGGAGATGGTCCTACGAAAATCGGAGGTGGAAGATGAGGTGGAAACCATCTATTTTGGTGGAGGAACCCCATCAGTGCTATCCAATAAGGAAATTGAATTCCTGATCCAAACCGTTTATGACAATTACAAAGTAATTGATCATCCAGAAATCACCCTGGAGGCCAACCCCGATGATTTGGTGTCATCTCGAGCGCAGTCGAGATCTCTCTTTTTGGACTATAAAAATGCAGGCATAAATCGTCTCAGCATTGGCATCCAATCTTTTTTTGATGAAGATTTAAAGTTGATGAACCGTGCCCACAATGCAGGTGAAGCTGAACAATGCATTAAAGAAGCTAAGCAGTATTTCGACAACATTACCATTGATTTGATCTATGGAATCCCGGGAATGGACAATGAGCGCTGGAAATCAAATATCCAAAGAGCATTGGATTTCGGTTTGCCCCATATTTCAAGCTATGCTTTGACTGTAGAACCTAGAACTGCCCTTAAAAAATTTATAGAAAAAGGAGTTGTCCCCGATGTGGATGATGAGCAGGCTCAAGAACAGTTTCATATTTTGGTGGATATGTTGGCAGAACAAGGTTTTGTAAACTATGAAATCTCCAACTTTGGGAAACCTGGATTTTTCTCCAAAAACAATACGGCGTACTGGCTAGGAAAAAAATATTTGGGTGTCGGTCCGTCCGCCCATTCTTTTGATGGCAAAAACCGCGGTTGGAACATTCGAAATAATCCTACCTACATTAAAAAAATAAACGAGGGTATCTTGCCCATTGAAGTAGAAGCCCTCTCCCAATCCGACAGGTACAATGAGGCCGTGATGACAGGTTTGCGCACCGTTTGGGGTGTTTCTTTGGAAAAAATCGAGAAAGAGTTCGGTCTTACCTACTTGGACTACCTAAACCAACAAGCTCAAAAATATGTGGAGCAAGGATTGCTGCAACTCGTGGATGGCAAATTGCTCACCACCAAAAAAGGCAAGTTTTTGGCCGATGGAATTGCAAGTGATTTGTTTTTCGTTGATTAAACCTGTCTAATTTAACCCATCAATTATATAAGTTTTGAAATTACTTGCTGTGGCTATGATTTAGCTTAGAAACATGCATATTTTTCCAGTTCCATATATGATAGAAAAGACTTTAAAATCTGTATCCAACCCCAATCTTCAATCGATTTTTATTAAAACCAATTTTCTTCTCAGCTATATAATCTTCAACATATAATCTTATAAATTGAAAGTTAGCTTGAATGAAGAAGTTCTTAAAAATGTCATAAGTTCCGCCAAAACTTATATTAAATCCTCCAATGGTATCCTTTTCAGAGGTGGAAGACACTTCGCCTGAGTTATTGTAAATGATTATAGACTTAAAATAACTTTGTGTAGAATATCCAATTCCTAGAGAGGGAATTAGTTTATTGGTTGAATTAAGCGGAACTTCTCCAAATAAATTAAAGTGATGTGATATAAATGATTCTTTGTCATATGGATACTGTAAGTCTCCTGTCAATAAATCAATCGAATAAGAAGTTCCAATGCTGAATGATTCCCTATTGAAAAACCTGTACTTTATTTTTGAATTTATAACTCCTGTTAAATTTGATGAATTCCCATTTGAAAACTCCAATGGATAGTTTACTTCTAAACTAAAATTCTTTTTTTGAGAAAAAATATTGGTAAATGAAAGGACAAATAGGAGTACAAGGAATTTTTTCATTTTATGTTTTAAAATATGATTGGTTGTCAAATTAAATTATCAATTGGTAACTGTTATTTGAATATGATATTACCATCATACCGGATTTCCACACAGCACTCACCTTCGGGAACAAAAGCAAAGTTTCGAACACCAAGGATTAATTCTGTATTATTTACTTAAATAACATAGGTGTCATCCCAAATGTGCATTTCACCGTTTTCTTCGTCAATCCAAGTCCAAGAGAATTGACCATCATTATCTGTTCCCGTTCCGTTATCATTGAAGCTTATTGTATAGCCATTAAATTCTTGATTGGAATTATTTTCAAAATCATCGATGTGCGATTGCTTCAGGTCAAACCCGTTTTTTTCTATTATTGATACAACCTCTAATCTGTCGTATGTCCAAGGGCTTTTTTCAACTAGAATCTCGATAATTGATACTGATTGTTCATTAATATTTTCCGCATCCTCTTTTGAACAAGAAAATAAGATGATTGTGCATACTACTAGAATTAGATGTTTTCGATTCATTGAAAGATTTTAATGGTTTTACATTCTCCACATTATGGGATAAGGCCAACATAAAAAGTGAAACCTACAGACTTTAAATCCAATGATCTGGTTGAAATTGATAGATGGGCTGTTTGAATTGACATAACCCATCAGCCATTTGACAAGAATATTAAAAAAGGCAAGTTTTTGGCCGATGGTATTGCAAGTGATTTGTTTTTCGTTGATTAAGGTTGTTTTTGGTCGTGTACAAACCTTATTTAACTATCGCAGTTGTTCTGCATAGTGTTTTTAACTACATTTTTTCTTTAATAGCTTTTCTCCAAAAGTAAATTCCAAAAACAAAGGTGACAATGGCGAACATAATTCCGTTTTCGCCAAGCCATTCTTCCGTACCCTCGATTTTCATTGTTAGAGGCGGCATTATTTTTTGAATATACACATTGCTTACTGCGTGAAAAATAACGGCGGGCCATAAACTTTTGGATTTAAAAGTGTAATAGGTCATAATAAAGGACATGGAAATGATCACTGTAAAGAATGTAATAAATTCCAACAGCATGTTATTGCTATAATAAACGAGCAATGGCCAATGCCACGCAGCCCAAATAATCCCGCTGAAAATAGAGACGCCTGTATAGGAAAGTACCTTTCTTAATTCATATATAAAAAAACCTCTCCAACCAATTTCTTCTCCTAAAGTTGTTGCTGAGGCTCTTATCACTTCTACAGTTCCTACTAAAATTATGGCTATGATGGTTATCGATGTTGGATTTAAAGTACCTATTCCAAACAAACCAAGTTCCATACCCCAATCTATTATGGTTTCTTCGTTTGCCAAGTTTCCAAACCCGAAAATCCAGATAAGTGCATAGGTGATTATACCATATAAGGCAGGGACAAAATAGGACAATCGGATATATTTCCAATTTCCCCAATTCCAATTAAGAGATGAAATTTTCCGTCCTTTAATTTTCATGGTAATAAATGCAGCTATTGCAGGACACCACATTATGGCCCCGACATATATCCTTGAAGGATACAATTTTACTATAGCGTAATGGAAAGGCGAAGTAAGAGCGACGACGAGTGCCAGAAAAATAAAGATGGTCTTCCAAGCTTCTCTTCGTTCCGATAAATTTTTAAGCATTTGTTTTTATGATTGGTTTGTTTTTCGAAGACGAAGAGATAGTAATTTTGTTACATGGCATCCAACAGGCTATCACGTGATTAGCTGTTAAGCAAATTTTATCTGCCGATAAGTGAAGTTAGCAGATTTCAACCAAAAAGAACTTTATTATTGGATATATCCAAGGAATTGATTTAATTACCAAAAACAAGTCAGCCTGCATGATAGCCTCAATAAAACACAACTCCCGAAACTATAAAATAGACCTGACCAAACCTCTTGATATTTCCATACCGCTTAAAGGTGGCGACAAGAATGTGAATGCCTGGTATTTGGACCCACCAAAAATTTCGCCACACGAACAAGATGGATTTATAGGCAAGGTATCCGAAGGCGCATCAACCAATTTCAATGATATTTGGTTTAATCCACATTCGCATGTAACGCATACTGAATGCTTGGGGCATATATCCCAGGAGTTCAACTCTATCAATAAAAAACTTAAAAAATTTTTCTTTTTGGCCGAGTTGATTACCGTAGCACCGGAGCAGATGGGAGATGATTTTGTCATATCCGAAAAGCAAATAAAATATGCTTTGGGTAATAAAAAAAGACAGGCCGTCGTCATCAGGACCATTCCTAATTTAGATTACAAGCGCTCAAAAAAATATTCAGATACCAATCCCACCTATTTAACCGAGGAAGCTGCCAAGTATCTAGTAAAAAAAGGGGTAGAGCATTTGCTTATCGATTTGCCATCTGTAGACAAGGAAAGGGACGGAGGAGAACTTTTAGCACATAAAGCTTTTTGGAATATAGGGGGCAAACCTAGAACAAAAGCTACGATTACCGAGTTTATTTATGTGCCCAACCCAGTAGAGGATGGCACCTATTTTTTGAACCTTCAAGTGGCGCCTTTTGAAAATGATGCCAGCCCCAGCAGACCTGTACTTTATAAAATTGGAACCAAATAGATGAAAGCCACACTTAAATTGGAAGAGTTTATGATGTTTGCATTGGGCATTTACCTCTTTGGTTTATTGGATTACGCTTGGTGGTGGTTTTTAGTGCTGATATTAACGCCAGATATTGGAATGATCGGGTATTTTTTTGGAAACAAAGCAGGGGCGTTTTCCTATAATTTGTTTCATCATAAAGGAGTTGCCCTACTAATTTATTTTACTGGACTTTACTTTTCAATACCTTTATGCCAGCTAATTGGTGTGATTTTGTTCTCGCATTCGGCTTTGGACAGAATGTTGGGCTACGGATTAAAATATGATAAAGGATTTAAGTTTACCCATTTGGGTGAAATAGGCAATTAAAAATGGGTGAAGTTGTAGATATCGTTTTGGGATTGATATTGGGTGCAATATTGATGTATTGGGTCTTTTCACTGTTCCGAAAAAAAAGAAACAAAGAGATAACCGAAGAGCAGTCCACTGTAATCTTGAACAAGATACGGAGCGTATGCAAATTGGTTTCTGTTGAAGGTGATTTTGCTGAAATTTATCATTACGAGAATACCAAGGATAGTTTTTTGAGTCTTTTCCGTAGCAAGAAAAAAGCGCTGATCGTCATCAAGGCGAAGGCCCATATCGGGTATGATCTCAATAAACTCGATTTAAAAGCGGAAAATGATAAAAAGAAAATCATACTGAGCCACTTTCCAGAACCAGAAGTGCTTTCCATTGAACCCGATTTACAGTTTTATGATATTAAAAATGGTATATTCAACAGCTTTTCGCCTACAGATCTAACCAATCTCAACCAAGAAGCTAAAGAGCATATCAAAAAAAGAATACCGGAGAGCGGGTTGATGGAAACTGCAAAAAATGAAGCTTTACAGGCCGTTTTGGTCGTGGAGAAAATTGTAGAGACTATAGGATGGACATTGGATTATTCTGCCTTGGAAATATCAAATAGTGAAAAACAATCTATAGAAGAGTGAACATGAAAACAAAAATCATAACCTTGCTTTTGGTGGGTGTATTTGCCACCAGTTGTGTACAAATCAAAACCGATATGGACAATAATTTTGACCACACGTATGCGCATGTGGTATATTTCTGGTTTAAAAATCCCGATAGTGCAGCCGATAGGGCCACTTTTGAAAAATCCTTGACCAAGTTTTTGGACAATTCCCAGTATGCCAAGACCAAATTCATTGGTACACCGCCAAAGGCGATTCGTGATGTGGTCGATGATTCGTTCACTTATTCCTTGATTCTATCTTTCGAATCTGCCGAAGACCAAGCCGCATATCAGACGGAGCCCCCACATTTGGTGTTTATTGAGGAATGTGAGGACCTATGGGAAAAAGTGATAGTATACGACTCTCAGGGCATCCAGCAATGAATGTAGAAGAGCTTAGGGAACTTTGCTTATCCAAAAAAGGGGTGACCGAAGAATTTCCTTTTGACGCTGACACTTTAGTGTTCAAGGTGATGGGCAAAATGTTTGCCTTGGTTCCTTTGGAACGGGTTCCGTCCCAATGCAATTTAAAGTGCGACCCCGATAAATCAGAAGAGCTTCGAGAGGAATATGATGGTATTATCACTCCTGGCTATCATATGAGTAAAAAGCATTGGAACACCTTGTTCTTGGAACAGCTCCCACCCCAATTAATCAAAGATTTAGTTGACCATTCCTATGAATTGGTCGTATCTGGATTAACCAAAAAGCTTCAGCTAGAGCTCAACGATTTAGACTAATTTTTGAATGGAGGAATTACAACATTTTTACACAGCTCAGCGGGAAAAACATCAAAAGGAACTTCAGCAGGTAAAAAAGCGGTTGGGTCTTTTGGCCACGTTTAGACTTTCTGTTTTTGTAGTTTTTTGGTTTGCGATCTATTTGTTTTGGAATGCTACCGCGCTAGTTGCGATAATACCCCTTTTAATTGCATTATTTCTCTATTTGGTAAACCAATTCAGTAATGTAAAACGTCATAAAAAGTATTTAGAAAGGCTTATAGCCATCAATACAACGGAATTGGAAATCTTGGATCGCCGTTATCAAGATTTACCGGATGGAAAGGAATTTTTAAAACCAAATCACCCATATGCGCAGGATTTGGACCTTTTTGGAAGGGGATCTTTTTATCAATACGCCAATAGAACCACTTTGCGACAAGGACGGGAAGTGTTTTCGAATCTTTTGTTAGATGGGTATCCAAAGGATATAGCTAAAAAACAAGAGGCCATTCAAGAGTTGGCTAAGTTGCCCGAGTGGCGACAGCATTTTTCAGCTTTGGCCGGGGAAACCCAACCCAAAATATCCCCTGATGTGGTCTCCGTCTGGATGAAAAATCACAAATCGTTTATGCCTAAATGGGGAGGGATAGCACCCCTTATTTTTACATCGTTATCTATTCTGTTGATTGTTTTAGCGTTTTCGGGATGGGTCCCCGAAAGTTTGATTCTGTTTTGGTACGTTTTGGGTGTGGGAATCGTTGGTCGGTATGCAAAAAAAATCATTGCATTCACAGCTGGGGTATCGGAAGCCCAGGATACTATACAGCAGCACCAACGGTTGATTTACGAACTGGAAGAGCATTCGTTTAACTCGGAATTGCTACAGGAGATTCAAAGGAAATTGGAGGTCAAGGGAGAAAGAACCTCTAAAATATTGAAGCGCTTTTCCAAAAATATGACGATGTTGGAGCAGCAATATAACCTGATGATTTCCATGTTTGCACAAGGACTTGGTCTATATAGTCTCTACTATGCCTATAAGGTGGAATCTTGGATAGAAAAATATGGACAAGACGTAGAAGGTTGGTTTTCCGCCATTGCCCAGTTTGATGCATATATCACTCTCGGTACCTACGCCTTTAACCATCCGGATCATACCTATCCGAGTTTGGTGCAAGGTAAAACTGTGTTGAAAGCAAAAGAAGTGGGCCACCCCTTGGTGGACCCCAAAAAGAATGTACTCAATGATTTTGAAATAGGAAAGGGACGTTTTTGTATCGTGACGGGAGCCAATATGGCTGGTAAAAGTACTTTTTTGAGAGCCGTTGCCTTGCAAATAGTGATGGCGAACATGGGTTTGCCCGTTTTAGGAAAAAATGTAAAATATGCTCCAGTTCGTTTATTGACCAGTATGCGTTCTTCGGATTCTTTGGCGGATGAGACTTCCTATTTTTATGCAGAGCTCAAACGTTTAAAATATATTGTTGAAGAATTGGAAAAAGATGACTGTTTTGTGGTCTTGGACGAGATTTTGAAAGGTACCAACAGTGTGGACAAGGCCGAAGGCTCCAAAAAATTTGTGGAGCGTTTGGTGCGAAATGGGTCTGCGGGAATGGTGGCCACGCACGATTTAAGCCTGTGCACCTTGGCTGATGAGCTTCCGGAGGTGGAAAACCGCTATTTTGACGCCCAAATAGTGAATGGGGAGCTCTTCTTTGATTACAAGTTCAAAGAAGGAGTGTGCCAAAACATGAATGCATCTTTCCTGTTAAAAACTATGGGTATTGTGGATTAAAGTCCCTTTACCTGCACATTGTGAAATGAATCGGCCTGTAAGCGTAGCAGTTCCTCTGCTTTTTGCTTTTTGTAGCGGTACAGCTCCTCTTCATTTTTAATGTCGGCATAAATTTGCTGGTTGATTTCACCATCGGTGGACAACAGCAATTTACGTTGTTCCACTTTTTGGGTCACCCATGTCGCAACAACACTTTCTTGCTCTTCAAATTTGTAGTCGTATTCGCCTTTTGGGGCCAATAATTTGGCAATTATCGGAGCTGTCTCTATGGCAAGGAACAATAAAAAGATAAAAAAGGATGGAAACCAGGGTAATTTACCCAAAGCATCGATACGAGCCATTAGCCCATCAAAACCATCAATAATGGGTTGGGAACCGGCAACTGCGGTGTTGTAATCCGATTGCAAAGCTGCAATTTGAGCTTCAATGTTCTCAATTTTGTCCCCATTGGTCTCTTTTAGGGAATTGAGTTCCGCGAGTGCTGCATCATGTTTATCACGTTTTTCCTGATACACGGGCCCTTTGCCCAATAAACCTGTCCCAGCTGTACCTTCTGCCTCGGAAATGTAGGTGTCGTAAAGTGCATTGGTCTCAGCTTCTTTGACTGCAATCTCACCTTTTAGGTTGCTGATGTCTTGGTTGAGGTCCTCTATTTTTGGAGTGTATTGGAGTGCCAATTGTTCTTTGTTGTTCAAGGTCATGGCATTTTTCTCCTCCAACAAAACCTGATTGATCTCTTTTTCAAAAATCTTCATTTCCAAGGGTTTGGAAATCACCACGGCAATAATCAATGCCAAAACAATCCGTGGAGCCGCTTGGAGCAGTTCCCCTTTAAAATTATCCCGTTTTTTAATGGTGGAGACGATGTATCGGTCCAAGTTGAAAATGAGGAGACCCCAAATAAAACCAAAGAAAATGGCTGTGTAAATATTATCAAAAACCGTGTAAAGGGCATAACCTGAGGCGATAAAAGCCATTACGGCCGTAAAAAATACGGTAGCACCGATGCCTGCATATTTGTTGCGTTCCCCGTTGGAACAAGTTTCTAAAATTTGGGTGTCCGCGCCCGAGCAGAAAATAAAAAAGCGTTGTAACATAACGTGTTCTCTTTGATTGATAGGATATTAGAACGTGATTTTAGGTGATTTGTTACATAAAAAGCCCCTATTTCGGGGCTTTTAACAATTTTTAAGTCACAGAAACTTAATTTTCGATGACAATGGGGTCAGTGGATAGTTTTACGATAGGATTTTTTCCATTGGATTCTCTTGCATCAATATTTATATGTTGGTTTTTTTGAACTACTTCAATGGCTTCTTTGCCGGTTATTTCTTTTCCATTCAAGGTGAAGCTTGCTCCTTTGGCTACCATTTTCTTAATGTGCTCTATAGGCTTCGGTGGCACTGGTGGTGCAGGTGGTACATTGGGTGCTGTGGTTTTTACTTCTTTTACGCTTTTCAGGGCTGAAGGAGGCATTGGGGGCTTAGTTGCATCTGGCGCCGGCGGTGGCGGTGGAAAATTGGGAAAAGGTTCGGCATCTGCACGCTGTTTCTTGGACATTTTTCCATAAATGACTTTTAACCGCATGACCTCACTCTTTTTAATGGTCATGTGTTCAGGGTCCATGTTATTGTACTTTTTGGCCAGGGCATTGTATTCTTTCATTTCCTCTCTAGTTGCACTTTGTTGTTGGTTGTTTATTGCCAATTCGTTGTAAGTGCTCAAATCTGATTGAGAGGTGTTTTCTTCCTGGGCCATGATCTGGTCTGAAGTTTGATCAATTTCAATTTGACGCGTTTGCGTAAATCCGGATAACAATAGAACCGTAAGAGGCAAAACCAAAAGGCTCCTTAAAATAAATGATGTTTTTGATGTTTTTGTTTTCATGATTGTAAAACGTTTTTTGATTGATGAATAATTGATGGCATTTGCGATGCCGGTCGACTGATATGCTTCAAAGCTATCGTGTGATAAGTACGATAATAAGGCGTTTTGATATTGTGCATGATCTTCGCTGCTATGCACCACTGCTTGATCGGCCAAGAACTCATGATTTAATTTGATGCTATTTTTTAAAAGATAAATGAGTGGATTGAACCAAAGGACGACCTGGGCCAATTCAATCAATAAAACATCCAAACTGTGTTTTTGTTTGGCATGGGTTTCCTCATGGAGCAGCACTTCTTTCGGAATAGTACGGTCTTCATATTGTCTTTTGTTCAAAAAGATATAGCTGAAAAACGTATGTGGAGGAATGGGCTGTCCCATCAGAACACGAGTAATCGATTGTTGCTTTAACTTTGGGTTCTTATGTATGCGATACCCGATTTGTCCCAGATTTTTGAAGAACCGAAGGGCAAATACAACTACTCCAAGTAGATAAATCCCCCATAAAATATCGCTCCATTCCGTATCTGTTGCTTCAACCATAGCCCAAGGAGAGTCATTTATGTCTGTAACTGAATTTAGAATGGTAGCACTTTGAGCAACCGATACATATTCCACAAAAACGATATTGGGGATAATGAGGGAGGCCAACAAAGCCCCCAAAAGATAAAAGCGTTTAAAATGATGCATACTTTCATTCTCCAATACTAATTTGTAAAAGGCAAGGAAAATGGCCAAACAGGCTGTGGATTTAAGAAGGAAGGGCAGCATAGTTACTTCTTTTTGATTTCGTTATCTATCAATTTTTTCAATTCCTCCAATTCTGATTTGCTCAGATCTGTTTCTTGGGTAAAGAAGGAGGCAAATTGACTGGCACTGTCGTTAAAGAAGTTTTTTATGAGACCATTCACGTGCTTGGAAAAATAGTCCTTCTTCCTTACCAAAGGATAGTACTCCCTGCTTCTTCCTATACTGTTGTATGCTACAAAACCTTTATCCGCCATACGTTTTAAAAGTGTTGCAACGGTAGTAGCGGCTGGTTTAGGCTCTGGGTAGGCATCTAGAAGATCTTTCATAAAGGCTTTCTTTAATTTCCAGACAATGTTCATCAACTCTTCTTCGGATTTTGACAGCTGCATTTTATATACTTTTAAGTATTTGTTCTACAAACATAGAATAAAAATTGTAATTCTACAAATGTAGAATATGTTTTAATGTCCTAAAATGTTAAGTTTGTCGTCAAATCGAACATCATGGGATTACTGGAAGACTTACAAGAACGAAGTGGAAATACCTGCGAACTATGCGGGGCAACAGATAATTTACAGGTATACGAAGTTCCTCCGATTTCCACTGGTGGGGTTGATGGCAGCCTTTTGGCGTGCACTACTTGCATCGACCAAATAGAAAATCCCGATAATACAGATGTTAATCACTGGCGTTGTTTAAACGATAATATGTGGAGCGAGCACGAAGCGGTAAAGGTGGTTGCATGGCGTATGCTCAATCGTTTAAAATCCGAAGGATGGCCGAAAGACCTTTTGGATATGATGTATTTGGAGGATGAAACTCTTGAATGGGCCAAAGCAACGGGGGAAGGTGAAGAGGAAAGCGAAAAAATAATCCACCGAGATGTAAATGGTAATATTTTGGAGAATGGGGATAGCGTTGTGCTGGTAAAAGATTTAAAAGTAAAAGGATCTAGCATGGTCGCAAAACAGGGAACCGCTGTTAGACGGATTTCCCTGGATCACGAAAATGCTGAATATATAGAGGGTAAAGTAGATGGTCAACAAATAGTTATAATCACCAAATACGTTAAAAAGCTCTAGGCTTTCATCTCTGTATAATATTTATAGAAGTATGGAATCGTCTCAATTCCCTTTAAAAAATTCCATACCCCAAAATGTTCGTTAGGGGAATGGATGGCATCGCTGTCCAATCCAAATCCTAAAAGAATCGTTTTACTGTCAAAGACATTCTCAAAAAGTGCCACGATCGGTATACTTCCCCCAGTTCGTTGCGGAACGGGTGTTTTACCAAAGGTGGTTTCCATAGCCTTGGAAGCTGCTTGGTAGCCAATGCTATCTATTGGTGTTACATATGCCTGACCACCGTGGTGAGGAGTCACTTTAACTTTTACACTTTTGGGCGCAAGTGATTTGAAGTGCTTGGTAAACAAATCAGTAATCTCGTGCCAATCTTGGTCGGGAACCAATCGCATTGAAATTTTGGCATAGGCCTTACTGGCAATTACGGTTTTTGCACCTTCGCCCATATAGCCTCCCCAAATACCGTTGACATCTAAAGTTGGACGTATTCCAAAACGTTCAGATGTTGAATATCCCTTTTCACCATGGACATCATCAATATCCAAGGACTTTTTGTAGGCCTCTAAATCAAAAGGGGCTTTTGCCATTTCGGCGCGTTCCTCATCTGATATGACTTCTACTTTGTCATAAAACCCAGGAATGGTAATATGGTTGTTTTCATCATGAAGCTCAGCTATCATTTTGGATAGCACATTGATGGGATTGGGTGCAGCGCCCCCATAAATACCTGAATGCAGGTCTCGGTTGGCACCGGTTACTTCCACTTCAACATAACTAAGACCACGCAACCCGGTAGTAATGGAAGGTGTGTCATTGGCAATCATTCCGGTATCGGAGATTAAAATGATATCGTTTTTGAGCTTTTCGCTGTTTTCCTTTAGGAAATCCTCCAGACTATCGCTTCCAACCTCTTCTTCACCTTCGATCATGAACTTTACGTTGCAAGGCAAAGTATTGTTATTGATCATATATTCAACAGCTTTTACATGCATAAAAAACTGACCTTTATCGTCGCAGGCTCCACGGGCGAAAATAGCCCCATCAGGATGTAGTTCCGTTTTCTTTATTACGGGCTCAAAAGGTGGGGAATCCCAAAGGTTAATAGGGTCTGGGGGTTGCACATCGTAGTGGCCATAAACCAATACGGTTGGCAGATTAGGGTCTATGACCTTGTCACCATACACCACGGGATAGCCTTTGGTTTCGCAAATTTCTGTGTTTTCAAAACCTGCATCATCCAATGATTTTTTCACTGCTTTAGCAGTTTCCAACACATCTTTTGAATAAGCTGGGTCAGCACTAATGGAGGGGATTTTTAAGAGCTCGATTAACTCGTTGATAAATCTGTCCTTGTTGGTACCGATGTAATTATTTATGTCTTTCATATATGAATTAAAAAGTAGGCTAAAAGTACAAAAAACAAGTTTTTAAAGGGAGTACATTTGCAAATCGGAAAATTGATTTATATTTGCACTCCATTTCGCGGGTGTGGTGGAATTGGTAGACACGCTAGACTTAGGATCTAGTGCCGCAAGGCGTGGGGGTTCGACTCCCTTCACCCGCACAAAAAAAGGCCCTTCAAAACTTGAAGGGCCTTTTTTTTTGAGTATGATTAATTGCTTTTTAGCCACTACCTTGAGTAAGTTTTCCTTGGTATTCCATATCATTTTTGTTTAAATGAAAATCTAAAGCGGTAATTTACCATTTAAACCTCCCTGATATTTCTAGTTTAGATTTTAATTGGCTCAATTGAACTATACTTTTAAATATGATAAAAAAAACAGGGGGGTGGATTGCAAAAAAAATAAATATTTAAGGGTTTTACCGAATAAAAGGAAAAACGTTAAATTTACAATAAACCTTGTTGAAAGGTAGGAATAATGTGATTGGAACCTTATTGTCACAGTTATTTATCAACTAATCATAACTATTGATTTTACAATAAAATAGTGTTATTTAAGTTCTATTAATTAGAAAATATTGATATTTATCAATTTTTTAAGAAAACCAAACTGAAACTAACTAAAATAATTGACCAACAACGCTATGTACAAGGAAATATATTTGGTCGACGACGAAGACCTAGTGAATACTGTGAATGCGATTCACTTTAGAAGAATGGGAATGGAAGATAGGGTTAAGAGTTTTACCAACCCGGAACTGGCCCTTGATGATTTGAGATTTAGAGATGACCCAAAAGTTAAAACACTCATTTTATTGGATATCAATATGCCTGAGATGAGCGGTTTTGAATTTTTGGAATTTATGATGCTCGAAGATTTTCCAGAATCCAATGAGGTACTTTTAGTAACTTCTTCGGAATCCGATGCAGATAAGACAGAAGCTAAAAAGTATGAGAAATACGTTAAGGAATTTATCACAAAACCGCTAAAAATTGAGCATTTGGAGGACTATCTGCAAAGTGCCAATAAATAACCAAGCTTAAATTACTTAATTTAAAGAAGGCCTTTAATTTTATTCTGAATAACTATTATACTGTGAAACAGAACCACGCCTTTATTCAAAATAAAGTTGAAATCGTTGAGGATCGGGATGACCTTGTGTGGGCAATGGATGAAGATTATAAGCTTACCGCTTTTAATACCTCCTTCAAGGCTCGTCTTAAACATGTTGGTATAGGAGATGTTGAAAGGGGTATGGACCTTAAAGAGGTTTATAAGGTGGATGGTTTCTTTAATCCTTGTCAACAAGGTTGTGAAAGGGCGCTAAATCGCTACGCGACCACATCAAAGCATACTTTTGAGGAGAATGGAAAAATAGTGGTGCACGAGTTTTCCTTCCAACCTTTTATGAATCATTTTGGAGATGTTGTTGGTTGTTGTGTCTGGCAAAAGGACATTACACTGGAAGTAAACAACAATCATCGATTAAGGGAAAGTGAAAGAAAGTATCGGGAAGCCCAAGAAGTTGCCGATGTGGGGCATTGGAACTGGGACATGAAAAAGAACGAAATCACTTGGTCCGATCAACTTTTCAGAATCTTTGACAAAAGTCCCGAAACATTTAAAGCGAATTACGAATCATTAATGGAAATCATTCATCCGGAGGACAGAGATGCTTTTAATGAAGATGTTAATAAATGTATCGATGAAAAAACAACACATGATATTGTTCATCGAATTTTGGTAGGTAACGGAGAAATTAGGTATGTCCATCAAAAGGGTAGAGCTTTTTACGATGATAATGGTAAGCCTTATCGAATGAGGGGGACTACACAAGATGTTACCAGGGATGTAATTTCCAACCAGCAGATTGTTGAACAAAATCACGAGCTCCAGAATTTTGTTCGGATCATATCGCATAATCTGCGTGGTCCCATATCAAATCTTTTAATGTTGTCCAAAATATATGATTGGGGCAAGGATGAGATGAACGACGACATTATGAAAAAGATAGAGCATACTACAGAGGCACTGGATCAAACGATTAAGGACCTTCACCATTCGTTGGCATTAAAATCTGCGGACAAGGAAAAATTCAGGAATGTTCCTCTTCGGGATGTTATGAAAGATGTAAATGGGCTTCTATCAGAAGAAATCACAAAAAATGGAGCTTCCATTGAAACCAACTTTTTAGAGGTCGATACTGTATTTGGTGCGAAGAGTTATATCGTAAATATTTTTTATAACCTTATACTAAATGCAATCAATTACTCTAAGCAAGATATTCCTGCCAATATCCAAATAATCGCAGAAAAAACGGAACAAGCTATTATGTTGAGATTTTCCGACAATGGTATAGGAATGGAACTTACCCCGGAAAAAGAGCGAAAGATTTTTGACATGTATGGTAGGCTTAGCGGTACTACCGAGGGTAAGGGTTTTGGACTTTATTTGGTAAAGACACAAGTGGAGGCCATGGATGGAAAAATAGAAGTTGAGAGTGAGAAGGATGTTGGCACCATTTTTACCATAACTTTCCCCAAAGTTCAATAATATCTTAAAAGGGCAAATGGCTTAAGTCAACATTTCCGCCAGATATTATAATACCCACTTTTTTGTTAGCTAAGTCATCTTTTTTCTTAAGAACGGCCGCTAGGGCTACTGCACTGGAAGGCTCACATACAATTTTGAGTCGTTCCCAAATCAATCGCATAGCCGCAATGATTTCTTCTTCTGTTACCCGAACAATTTCGTTCACATATTTTTGAATGATGGGAAAGTTTCTATCCCCCAATTGGGTTTTGAGCCCATCCGCAATTGTATTTGTTGTGGTGTTGGTCTCTATTTTTCCGCTTTGTAAGGACCGATAGGCGTCATCAACCTCAAAGGGTTCCCCACCTATGGTTTTGCAATGGTTTCCAAAATAATGGGCAGCAAGGGCAGTTCCTGCAATCAATCCACCACCGCCAACAGGAGTAACCACATAATCAAGATTTGGTTGGAGTTCCAATAGTTCTTTGCAGGCTGTTCCTTGCCCCAAAATCACATGGTCATCATTTGAGGGGTGAATAAAAGTAGCACCATGTTCTTTTACAATACGATCAGATTCACGTTCCCGAGCCTCTAAGGTAGATTCACACTCAATCAAGATGCCACCGTATCCTTTGACTGCCTCTTTTTTAACTTTAGGCGCTGAATTTGGCATAACTATATAGGCTTTTACGCCTAGACTTTGTGCGGAAAGCGATAGGGCTTGGGCAAAATTACCAGAAGAATGGGTGACAACACCATTTTGCTTCTGCTCGTCTGTTAGTTGCATTATGGCATTGGCGGCACCACGCATTTTAAAGGCGCCCATCCGTTGAAAGTTTTCACACTTAAAGTACAAATCGGCGCCAGCTATCTCGTTGATAAGTCTGGAAGTGAGCACAGGAGTATTATGGATAAAAGGTTTTATCCGTTCGTGGCAGTCAATTAATAGTTGTTTGTTCATAGGTTGCCTTATACCGGTTTTTTACGGTATAAAGATAGCAACGGAACTTTAATTGTGCGACTCTACTTCCTCTTCTTCTTTTGCCTCCTTGGAGACACCTTCCATGCCCAATTCAGGTATTACCAACAAGGGTATCTGGGTATGGAACGCCGTTCTTTTTATGATGGGTTCTCGCGTCATTTTCTCCATATAGCTATGCTGATAGTTCAGCATCGCCAAAAGATGGATATCCAATTCCTTAGAGAATGTTTCCAAAGTGTGGGAAACCGAATTTAGCTCGGAAACTGTATGAACATAATGTTCCACATCACCAAGATAACGTCGTAGCATGTTTAAGTTGAACTGCTGCAGTTCCGTCAATGCTTTGATACCGTATTGCACATGTACAATTCGAATCGTGGCTTTGAACATCTTGGCCATTTCCAGTAAAGGAGATAGTTCGGATGAGGTGTAAAATCGATTAAAATCTGTGGCAAAGGCAATTTCTGAAGGTGTTACGTATTCAAAATGATATGGAATGGCCAAAACAGGACATTTTTTGGTGCTTTTTATAATCCGTACCGTATTACTGCCCATAAATACCTCGTCCACACCAGAAGCACCCTTGGTGCCTGTGATTACCAAATGGATTTCAAAAGTCTCCACAATATCTTTCACCTCCTCCACCAAAAGGTTAAAAGAAGAAATGGTCTCAAAACTGTGGTTGGGGTTGCCATATTTGGTCTTTATCCGTTCCACGGTTTTGGTCAATCCTCGTTCAGAATTCTCTCTCACCGCATCCACGATGCGAACTCCATCAATCATTTTTGCCATAAATCGGCTGCTGGGGATAACAGGGGTGTAGGTGTTGAGCAAGTAAAAAGTACAACGCCTGTTGCGGAACAATTGCATAGCGTAATCTATTGCATTCCATGCATTTTCCGAAAAATCCGTAGGTATTAAAATCTTTTGCATCTGACTAAGATTATGATGCATAAAATTAGACCTATGGGGTAGGGGATTCTATGACAATTGTCAGCTTTTTAAAAATGAACTAAAAGCCTTCGACCATTTCCAAAAGTTTACGTTCATCCTTGATGCCAATTTTCTTGCCCGAGGTATGAATCAAGCCTTTCTTTTTGAACTCGGAAATGATTCTAATGGCAGATTCCGTAGCGGTACCCACAACATTGGAAATATCTTCCCGAGATAGAGTAAGGGCCAAAAAGCCATCGGAATCCTCTCCAAAATTGTTCTTTAGGTATAGAAAAGCTTCCGCCATTCTTTGTTTTACCGTTTTTTGGGAAATGTTGACAATTACATCGTCTGCTTCTTTGAGGTCATGGGCCATATGACGCAAAACCTCCAGAGTGAAATTCGGATTTTTTTGAAGGGTATTGTTGATACTTTCCTTTGGAATAAAGCAAACCTCCATATCATCTACGGCAATGGCAGAAAGATTGGTGCTCTCTTGGGAAATAACCGAACGCTGGCCAAGAACTTCACCTTTGCTGGCCAACTTCACAATTTGGTCTTTTCCATTGGCACTTAACTTGGAAAGCTTGGAAACCCCATTTCTAACACAGTAGACGCCATTGAGTTTGTCGCCCTCTTCAAATATGGGCTCACCTTTTTTTACGATCTTGGTGGTTTTGGAGTCAGAGACTTTTTTCAACTCTTCTTTGCTCATGGCACGTAATGAGTTGAACTGCCTAATTATACAATTTTCACACCTGCTTTCCATAATAATGATTAGTTTACCTGATTCAACAAAAATAATTGATATACAATAACAATTTACTGATAAATATCATATTTTTAAGAAGAAGAGTATTACAAATTTGCACCAGGTAAAGCAAATGTGAAATGGCAGACTCGACCTGTTATCATTGTGGAGACGAGTGCGGTAAGAGTAGTGTAGAGTTTGATGATAAAGACTTTTGTTGTAATGGTTGTAAAACCGTCTACGAGATTTTTACATCAAATGGCCTGTCCACCTTTTATGAAATAGAAGGCAAGGCAGGAACCACACCCAACGAAATCCGCCAGAAATACGATTTTTTGGACAACCAGGAAATTGTACAGCAATTGGTGGAATTTAACGAAGAAGGTGTCCAAGTAATCAGTTTAAGTATCCCTACCATCCATTGTAGTTCTTGTATTTGGGTATTGGAAAACTTGAACAAACTACATTCCGCCATTACATTTTCGCAAGTGGATTTCCCAAAGAAGACCATTCGAGTTACCTATAAAACTGAAGATTTCTCACTAAAAGCATTAGTGCTTTTGTTGGGAAGCATTGGTTACGAACCCTATATCTCTTTAGAGGAATACAATAAAAAGGGAAAAAAGGTGGATCGTTCCTTAATTTATAAATTGGGGTTTGCAGGTTTTGCCTTTGGCAATGTGATGCTGTTTTCCTTCCCAGAATATTTCGAGGTAGAAGAGTTTTGGCTAGATCAATACAAACACGTTTTTCGTTGGTTGATGTTCGCCTTTTCCTTGCCCGTTGTATTCTATGCCGCTCAAGATTATTTTATTTCAGCCTATAAAGGCATTCGTTCCAAGTTGTTGAACATTGATGTCCCCATAGCTTTGGGAATATTGGTGCTCTTTTTACGAAGCACCGTTGATATAGTTTTTGATTTGGGATCCGGTTTTTTTGATAGCCTTACCGGATTGGTCTTTTTCCTGTTATTAGGGAAATTTTTTCAGCAAAAGACCTATGCCTATCTATCATTCGAACGGGACTACAAATCTTATTTCCCAATAGCTGTTACACGACTGAAGAAAGACGGGGAAGAAGAGAATGTTCAAATTTATAATATAGAAGTAGGGGATAGGGTACTAATCCGTAGTCACGAAATCATTCCCGTGGACTGTATCCTTATCAAAGGAACAGCTGAGATTGATTATAGTTTTGTTACTGGTGAGTCCGAACCTGTGTTCAAGGAGTCAGGAGAGAAATTGTTTGCGGGCGGTAAACAACTTTCGGGAGTTTTGGAAGTTGAAGTATTAAAATCCGTTTCCCAAAGTTATTTAACGCAGCTGTGGGGGAACTCCATATTTTCAAAAGATAAGGCAAGTCAATTTCAGACCCTTACCGATAGCATTGGCAAACGGTTTACCATTGCAGTTTTGAGTATTGCCACTGTAGCCACCATTTTTTGGTTGATGTTGGAGCCGAGTTTGGCCCTTAACGTTTTCACTTCTGTCTTGATCATTGCCTGTCCGTGTGCCATTGCTTTGGCAGCTCCGTTCACGTTGGGCAATATGCTCCGTATTTTTGGAAAACATAAATTCTATCTAAAGAACACTAATGTAATCGAGCGGTTATCGAAAATCGATACCGCTATTTTTGATAAGACAGGAACCCTCACAACAAACATAAAAGATACCATCCACTATGAAGGGATGGAACTCACAGAAGAGGAGACGGCACTTTTAAAAACAACCTTAAGGGCATCTAACCACCCGTTGAGCCGGTCACTCTATAATATTTTAAAGTCGAATGCCATCATGACCCTGGAAGAGTTCCAAGAGCATACAGGAAAAGGCATTGAGGGAAAATACAACCAACACTCCATTAAAGTTGGCTCTGCTTCCTATGTTGGTGAGAATAAGGCAAACTCTTTGACCAATACCACGGTTTATATAAGTGCAGATGAGGACGTAAAAGGTCGTTTTGTTTTCAAGAATACGTATCGGGATGGTATGAGTCAAATTTTTGAGGAACTAGGGACCGATTTGGAACTCGGCATCCTTTCCGGAGATAACGATGGGGAAAAGGAACAGCTCCAAATAATGCTGCCAGAAAAGACAAAAATGATGTTCGATCAAAAGCCCGAGGGCAAGCTGGAATACATCAAAAGTCTGCAGGAAAACCACAAAGTTTTAATGGTTGGTGATGGATTGAACGATGCCGGTGCTTTGGCCCAAAGTGATGTGGGTTTGGCCGTTTCCGAAAACATCAACGTGTTTTCGCCAGCTTGTGATGGAATTTTGGATGCGAGCAAACTGAGAATGCTGCCAAAGTTCATTACACTGTCCAAAAAGTCCATTCGGATAATAAAAATGAGCTTTTTGCTATCGCTCTGCTATAATATTGTAGGATTGTATTTTGCTGTTACAGGTCAATTACAGCCTGTTATTGCCGCTATTCTAATGCCGTTGAGTTCCATAAGTATTGTGGTGTTCACGACCTTGGCAACAAATTATCTCGGTAAAGAATTAAAAACTTTAGAAAGCTGATATATGTCATTTTTTGAAGGATATCATCAATGTAGTTTTAACCCAAATTTAACAAGGGTATGAGTGTTATTTATGTGTTGCTGGCCATTAGCATAACGGTGGCCATAGTCTTTTTTATAGCCTTTGTTTTTTCAGTAAAAAGCGGACAATACGATGATACCTATACCCCATCGGTAAGAATGTTGTTTGAGGATGAGGTGGTCAGTGACAAGGATAAATCAAACCTAAATAAAAAGGAAATCAAACAAACTAAAAGTACAAACCAATAAATATGGAAATACAACAGTTCCGTTACGATAACAAAATCGTACAAAAGTTCTTATACGCAACCATTTTATGGGGCGTGGTAGGTATGTCGGTAGGTCTCTTGTTGGCCTTTATGTTTTTGTTCCCCAATGTTACAGAAGGTATCTCTTGGTTGAGTTTTGGACGTTTACGCCCATTGCATACCAATGCGGTGATCTTTGCATTTGTGGGGAACGCGATTTTTGCAGGGGTGTATTACTCTTTGCAACGCTTGCTAAAAGCAAGAATGTTCAGTGATGCCTTGAGTAACATCAACTTCTGGGGCTGGCAATTGATTATTGTCGCTGCCGCGTTGACATTACCGCTTGGGTACACCACATCCAAAGAATATGCAGAGTTGGAATGGCCAATAGATTTAGCCATTGCAGTTGTTTGGGTAGTCTTTGGTTGGAACATGATCGGTACCATTTTAAAAAGAAGGCAAAGGCACTTATATGTGGCAATATGGTTCTATTTGGCCACCTTTGTTACCGTAGCTGTGTTGCACATTTTTAACAGCTTGGAGCTTCCAGTAACCGCACTTAAAAGTTATTCCGTATATGCAGGTGTACAGGATGCCTTGGTGCAGTGGTGGTACGGTCACAATGCAGTGGCATTCTTCTTGACCACTCCTTTCTTGGGGTTGATGTACTACTTTGTTCCAAAGGCGGCCAACCGTCCCATTTATTCCTATAGACTTTCCATCGTCCACTTCTGGTCACTGATATTCATTTATATCTGGGCAGGTCCTCACCACTTATTGTATTCTGCTTTGCCTGATTGGGCGCAGAACTTGGGTGTGGTGTTCTCTGTTATGTTGATCGCTCCATCCTGGGGTGGTATGATCAACGGATTGTTGACGCTCCGCGGGGTATGGGATAAAGTTCGTACCGATGCCACATTAAAATTTATGGTAGTAGCAATTACAGGTTATGGTATGGCTACATTTGAAGGTCCAATGCTTTCTTTGAAAAACGTAAATGCCATTGCTCACTTTAGTGACTGGATTATTGCACACGTTCACGTTGGTGCATTGGCTTGGAACGGGTTCTTGACCTTTGGTATGATCTATTGGTTGGTGCCGCGAATGTTCAAAACAGAATTGCACTCCAAAGGATTGGCGAATTTCCACTTCTGGATAGGAACTTTGGGTATTGTGCTTTATGCCCTTCCAATGTATGTAGCTGGATTCACCCAAGCTCTTATGTGGAAAGAATTCAACCCCGATGGTACCTTGGTTTACGGTAACTTCTTGGAAACCGTGACCCAGATCATTCCCATGTACTGGATGAGGGCTATTGGAGGGTCCCTTTATATCTTGGGAATGTTTGTTTTGCTTTACAATGTTGTGCTGACCATCAGGTCTGGTAGCAAAGTAGAGGATGAAGAAGCAGAAGCACCAGCATTGGAACGAGTTGCCAAAAGAAGAGTGGCAGGTGAAACTTTCCACAACTGGTTGGAAAGAAAACCTGTTCAGTTGACCATCTTGGCCACCGTTGCCATCCTGATCGGAGGTGTGGTTCAAATTATACCGACCATATTGGTGAAATCCAACATACCGACCATTACAAGTGTTAAGCCCTATACACCACTGGAATTGGAAGGTCGAGATCTTTATATAAGAGAAGGATGTGTAGGCTGTCACTCACAAATGATCAGGCCGTTCCGAAGCGAGGTGGAACGTTATGGGGAATACGCCAAGGCAGGGGAGTTTGTTTACGACCACCCATTTCTTTGGGGGAGTAAACGTACAGGTCCCGACTTGTTGCGAATTGGTGGCAAGTATTCCGATAACTGGCACTTGAACCACATGTACGATCCGCAAAGTACTTCTGCGGGCTCAATCATGCCATCTTATGAATGGTTGGTCACCGATGAGCACGACCGCAGCGATGTACAGGCAAAAATGGAAACCATGGTAAAACTTGGAGTTCCATATACCGAAGAGGATATTGCTAATGCTCCGCAATCCATGGCAGAGCAAGCAGAGCAAATCGAAAAGAACCTTTACACGGATCCTGAATTCGCAAAAACGTATGAAGCGGATAAAAAATACGCCGAGGAAAACGGATTGGATTTTGTGGAAATGCGAGATCGTGAAATCGTATCCTTGATTGCTTATCTGCAGCGATTGGGTACTGATATCAAAATTAAAGGAACAGAAGAAACTATATCTCAAAACAAATAACCATGTTGAAATTTGTAAAAGAACATATGGAAACCATCGATGGGATAGCCAACTATCCCATGGTTTCCCTACTAATCTTCTTTGTGTTTTTTGTTCTATTGTTCTGGTGGGTGTTTACCGCTACCAAAGAACACATAAGGGAGATGTCCGAACTGCCATTGGATAACGAAGATCAACAAAACAAACTATAACATTATGAGCACAAAAACACCTTGGTGGATACGAGTCCCCGTTTTATTCTTTTTAATCTTCGGATTGATGGAATTCTTTATAGACTCTGGTGATAAACCTGCAATAATTGAATATCCGATCACACAGTTTTTTATGCTGCTGGTATTGATGATTCTTATTGCCATAGAACTGATTTTAGCTTCCATTGAGAATATCATGTTTCAAACCCTTTCAGAAGAAGGAAAAGAGCGTTACTTGGAAGCCAAAGACAAAAAGTTTGAATGGACTTGGGCCAAGAACTTAATGAAAAGACTTACCAAAAGCCGCTCCATTGAGCGTGAAGGTGAAATAGTCCTGGATCACAATTATGATGGTATCCGAGAGTTGGATAACGTACTACCTCCATGGTGGGTATATCTTTTCTATGCGACCATTGTTTTTGCCGTAGTGTACTTGGTGCGTTTCCATATCATCGGCGAATACGACCAAGAACTTGAATATGAACAAGAAGTAGCCGCTGCGCAATTGGCAATTGAGGAATATAAAAGAACTGCCAAGGATCTAGTGGATGCCAGTACGGTCGAGTTCCTTTCGGATGAGTCCGATTTGGCTGCAGGTGAGAAGATATTCCAAGCCAATTGTGTTGCTTGCCACATGGCCGACGGAGGCGGTGGAATTGGTCCAAACCTTACAGACAATCATTGGATTTTGGGAGGAGGTATCAAAAATATCTTTACTACAATTTCCGAAGGTGGTCGAGATGGCAAGGGTATGATTGCATGGAAGCAAACCTTAAAACCAGCTGAAATGGCTCAGGTTGCCAGTTATGTAATCACTTTGGGCGGCACTACACCCGCCAATCCAAAGGAACCCGAAGGAGAAATCTGGGTAGACCCGGATGCTCCCGAAGAATCCAATGGAACAGAATCTGAAACAGAAGAAACTGCCCCAGAAGAAATGGAGCAGGCCACAGATTCTACAGAAGTTGCCATGAATTAGTCCTTTGAGACACATAGGCAACAAATATTTATCCATAAACCACACATGCGATGGAAGATAACTTTAGGGATTCCATAGGCACAATCACAGAAGAAGGGAAAAGGAATTTTATTTTTCCAAAGAAACCCAGTGGGCGTTATTATGATTATCGAAAGTATGTAAGTTACTTTTTGCTGATTTTCTTGATAGCAGCTCCTTTTGTTAAGGTCAACGGGCACCAATTCTTATTGTTCAATGTATTGGACAGGCGTTTCAATATATTCGGACTTCCGTTTTGGCCCCAGGATTTCCATTTGGTGGTCGTGTCCATGATTATTGGAGTAATATTCATTGCACTGTTTACGGTCGCTTATGGTCGTATTTTCTGTGGATGGATGTGCCCCCAGACCATATTTTTGGAAATGGTCTTCCGTCGCATCGAATATTGGATAGATGGAGATAGAGGGGCACAAATGCGATTGGCCAAAGCTCCATGGACGGGTAAAAAGATTCGGAAAAGAGTACTGAAGTGGATTATTTTCTTCATCATATCCTTTTTTATAGCCAATGTGTTCTTGGCTTATCTAATAGGAAGTGATCAATTGATGGCCTATATCACAGATGGTCCAATGGCACATTTAAGCACTATGGTTCCATTGCTGATCTTCACAGGGGTGTTTTATTTCATCTTTGCTTGGTTTAGGGAGCAGGTGTGTATTATCGCTTGCCCTTACGGTAGATTGCAAGGTGTGCTTTTGGATGATAAATCCATTGTGGTAGCCTATGATCATAAACGCGGTGAAGGTGAGGGTGGGCGTAAAAAGTTTAGGAAAAATGAAGATAGGGAAGCGCTTGGACATGGTGATTGTATCGACTGTTTTCAATGTGTGAATGTATGCCCTACGGGAATAGACATCCGTAATGGCACACAGTTGGAATGTGTAAACTGCACAGCTTGTATAGATGAGTGTGATCACATAATGGATAGTATCAATAAACCTAAAGGGTTGATTAGATACGCTAGTGAAGATGAGATAACCAACAACAACAAATTCAAATTTACGGCACGTATGAAGGGCTATACGGCTGTGCTTGCGGTACTTACAGGTATCCTTATCGGAATGTTGTTCATGAGGAACGAGGTCGAGGCCAATGTACTACGTTTACCTGGTCAGTTATATGAACGTAAGGAGAACAATATTATCAGTAATGTGTACACCTATAAATTGGTGAACAAGACCACAAAGGATATTGAAAATGTTCGGTTTGAACTGATGTCCCATAACGGAGAAATTAAAATGGTGTCCCAGGACAGCTTTACTGTTCCAGCAGAAGAAATCGCAGAAGGAACATTGTTCATCGAGATTAACGCCTCTGCATTGAACGGGGACAAGGATAAGTTAAAGATAGGGGTCTATAGTGATGATAAACTCATAGAAACCACGGTGACCCAGTTTTTGGCGCCAAGGAGTTATAATTAAAAAGATTGAAATGAAAATTAATTGGGGAACGGGAATTGTCTTGGCATTTATAGGTTTTATAACCTTCATTTTATACTTCGTCTTCAGGATGAGCACCGATGATCGGGCCAACCACGATTTGGTGACGGAGGAATACTATAAAAAAGAATTATCCTATCAGCAGGAAATCGATGCATCAAATACAGCGTCGGAAATGAATGCCAACCTAAAGGTTGAAAAAACTGAAGAGGGTTTGGTGATTTATTTTCCAGAGCGTTTCGACCCAAAAAAAATAAGTGGAACAGTGTCCCTATATAGACCGTCTAACAAGCATTTGGATACTAACTTTTCTATAAGTTTGTCCAAAACACATTTGCTCATACCTGACAATCGCTTGGTAGACGGTCGCTGGGACATTTCCATAAACTGGGAATACGAAGGTAATTCCTTTTTGCATAAACAAAAATTGGTCTACTGATCATGTTGACATCCGCGTTGGTTTTAGGGCTTTTGGGAAGCTTGCACTGCTTGGGTATGTGCGGGCCAATAGCCTTTATGCTGCCTTTGAATCAAGAAAACAATCTAAAGAAGACCACACAGTTGTCCATCTACCATTTTGGAAGACTTTTGGCTTATGGTGTTATTGGGGTACTATTTGGTCTTTTGGGCAAGGGCTTGTCCCTTTTCGGGATTCAGCAGAAACTATCCATAGGTATTGGTGTACTTATGATTCTTTTAGTACTGATTCCAGGAAAATACTTGAACGGGCATAAATTTTTATCACCTATTTACTCCATTATCGGTAAGGTGAAATCCAAATTGGGCGCTGAACTTAAAAAAAAGACCCCCGATACTTTTTTGACCATTGGTTTCTTGAACGGCTTTTTACCCTGCGGTCTCGTGTATATGGCCCTTTTGGGTGCCATTGCTATGGGAAGTGCTTTGGAAGGCGGTCTTTACATGATGATTTTTGGATTGGGGACCGTTCCCCTTATGTCCTTGGTGGTCTATTCCAAAGGAATGTTCAGTAGTGCCATCAAATTTAAGATACAGAAATTGATTCCGGTATTTGTGGTCATCATAGGTATTTTGTTTATTGTACGTGGACTGGGATTGGGAATACCCTTTGTTTCCCCCAAGTCAGCTCCAGCAGATTCAGTAACGGCGACCATAGAATGCCATCAACCCTAAAAATAAAATCCACAATGAAAATAACATCAGCGAAAGAGGCGGTAGGAATTGTTAAATCAGGCGACCGGGTCTTTTTCCAAGGGGCGGCCATGACCCCAAACGAATTGATAGATGCCTTATGTGATAGGCATGAGGAACTTAATGATGTAGAGATTATTTCCATCCATACCGAAGGAGATGCTAAGTATACTAGAAAACCTTATTGCGATGCCTTTACTTTGAACGCTTGTTTTGTTGGGGGCAACGTAAGGAATTTTGTAAACACATACATGGGCGATTACATTCCTGTATTTTTGAGTGAAATACCATGGTTGTTCGCCGACGAGTACCTTCCTTTGGATGTGGCCTTTGTTCAGGTGTCGCCTCCGGACAAACATGGATATTGTTCACTGGGAGTATCCGTTGATGTTGCATTGCCAGCGGTTAGAACTGCCAAAAAAATTGTAGCGCAGATAAATCCCCAAGTTCCCCGAACACATGGTACAGGTATTGTTCATGTAGATGAAATAGAATTTGCCATTGAGGTAGATAGGCACATTCACGAACATAACCCGACCGAAATATCGGAAGTGGAACATGAAATTGGTAGGCATGTGGCATCGTTGATCGAAGATGGTGCTACTTTGCAAATGGGAATTGGTAACATACCCAACGCGGTATTGTCTAATTTAGGAAACCATAAAAACCTGGGAATTCATACCGAAATGTTTTCTGATGGGGTTCTGCCTTTGTTGGAAAGTGGTGTCATAAACGGAAAGGAAAAAGCAGTAAAACGTGGTAAAATTGTAAGCTGCTTTGCAGTGGGTTCCCGAAAACTATATGATTTCATTGATGACAACCCCATATGTGATTTTAGGGACTCCGGTTATACCAACGATACGGCCAGAATCCGAAGAAACCCGAAAGCGACCGCTATTAATAGTGCTATAGAAATTGATTTGACAGGCCAAGTTTGCGCGGATACCATTGGGGGATATCAATTCTCCGGAGTGGGCGGACAAATGGATTTTATGAGAGGGGCATCCCTTTCAAAAGGGGGAAAGCCCATCATAGCCATGTCATCTACCACAAAAAAAGGAGTTTCCAAAATAACGCCCTTTTTAAAACAGGGTGCAGGGGTAACAACCACTCGTGCCCACATGCACTATGTAGCAACAGAATATGGTGTGGTGAATCTTTTTGGGAAAAACCTACATCAACGGGCCGAAGCTTTAATTTCCATAGCACACCCAAATCATCGGGAAGCACTGGAAAAAGCGGCCTACGAAAGATTTCATGGTTAGGGTCAATAAAAATTGGTTGTAACATAAAAAAGGGGGCAATTTTAAAATTGCCCCCCTTTTTTTGAATCGCATGAAACCAATCAAAAATGCAATCCATCAAATTTTAAAGGTTATCACAGGTGCTTCGGAGTGGTTGGCAATATCTTCACCAATACTTCCCATAAAAAAGTGTGATAAGCCCCTTCTACCATGTGTTGGAATACCGATAAGGTCAGCGGATACTCGCTCACTATAGTTAAGAACACCTTTTTCAACGGTGTAGTCGTTATAGATTTTTACTTCCATGCCCACATTGGCAGCTTTTAAAAATTTAGAGATTTTATCATTTGCATCATTATTGCTCAGGAATTCATCCCCAGGAGTGTTTATGTACACCAAATGAAGTTTGGATCCCAATAAATCGGCCATTGCCTTGGCTTTCTTTAAGGCAGAAACACTTTCTTCTTCAAAATCGGAAGCGAACACAAAATTAGTTGGTTTGAAATCTTCGACATCACCTTTGATTACCAATACGGGGACATCAGAAGTTCTAACAACACGTTCGGTGTTTGATCCTATAAAGATCTCTTGTAGACCATCGGCACCATGTGACCCCATTACAATAAGATCGGCATTGTGTTTTTCGGCCACCTCGGCCACCTCACTGAACACTTTATAGTGTTTGATTACGGGAACTACTTTGATGTCCTTTAAATAAGGTTTGTCCAAAAAGTCCGTAAATCGTTGTTCGCCAAGTTTTATAAGGTGAACCACCTGTTCTTGGGATATATATCCTGATTCTCCCATAATGGCAGGAGAAAGTTCCAACATATGAAGGACCAACAACTCCGCCTTGTG
The DNA here is from genome assembly GCA_002167435.2 of Allomuricauda sp. TMED12. GTDB lineage: Bacteria > Bacteroidota > Bacteroidia > Flavobacteriales > Flavobacteriaceae > Flagellimonas. Next base: position 48,907 of record NHBR02000083.1, on the reverse strand, counting down.
TTGCTTCGCAAGAGAAGCAGCTACTTTAAGGGCTTTTTCTGATTGATTTGAGAAATCAACCGGTACGATTATACTTTTCATTTTATTGCTTTTTTAGGTTAAACGGTCATGGAAAATATTCGGGTATTTGGTTTTTTTCGATGCATTTTTAAGTCAAATGCCATACTTATGTTTCTTACAAAAGGTCTTCCTTTGTCGGTCACTTTAATATTTGTGCCGTTTATTTCGACCAATCCGTCCGTTTCCAATTCCGATAGGTTGGCCAAAATATTTTCAAAATCAACTATTTGTTCTTCCTCTACGTCCCATGTGGTCTCAAATTGACACATGATGTTGAGGATATGCCTTCTTAAGATTTCGTCTTCAGCATTAAGAATGTGCCCCCTAAAAATAGGGATAACTCCATGTGAAACCAAATTTTCGTATTCTTCCACGTTTTTTACGTTCTGGGCAAAACCATACCAACTATCGCTAATGCTCGATACTCCTAAACCAACCATTAATTTGGTTTTGGAAGGGGTGTAGCCCATAAAGTTCCTATGTAGTGTTCCGTTTTCCAAAGCTTTGTACAAACTATCGGTGGGTAAGGCAAAATGATCCATCCCAACATCTTTGTAACCAAACTCGCCAAGCATCCTTTTTCCCATTTCGTATTGTGCCTTTTTCTCTTCGGAAGAGGGAAGGTCGGATTCTTTATAACCTCTTTGTCCGTTACCTTTTAACCAAGGCACATGCGCATAGCTGTAAAAAGCAATTCTATCCGGTTTTATGGCATTGGTCTTTGCTATAGTATTCTCCACGTCCCCACTTTCCTGAAATGGCAGGCCATAAATGATATCGTGTCCTACTGATGTGTAGCCAATCTCCCTGGCCCATTCAGTTACATTTTTCACGTTTTCAAAGGGCTGTATTCTATTTATCGCACGTTGAACGGTGAGGTTATAATCCTGGACACCAAAACATACTCTTCTAAACCCTACATCGTAAAGTGCTTGCAAATGTTCTTTGGTGGTGTTATTGGGATGACCTTCAAAACTGAATTCAATTTCATCCGTTTTTTTGCTCAGGCGAACAATGCCCTCAATCAGTATTTTTAAGTTTTCTGGAGAAAAAAAGGTGGGCGTGCCACCACCTAAATGTAGTTCCTTTATAACGGGTTTGGAGCCCATAAGGTCGACGTATAATTGCCATTCTTTTAAAACCGCATTTATATACGGCCGTTCCACTTCGTGTCGTTTTGTTATGCGTTTATGGCATCCACAAAAGGTGCACATACTTTCGCAAAAGGGCAAGTGTATATAAACACTGATTCCTTCTTCTGGACTTTCCCCAAATGCTTTCAGTACACTGGATTTCCATTTTTTTCCTGAAAAAGTTTCCAAATCCCAATACGGTACAGTCGGGTAACTCGTATATCGAGGGCCAGGAACATTATATTTTTGAACTAATTCGCACATAAGCTACATACCATTTCATTATAGTTCAAAATTACTTTTGATGGCTTGCAAAAAACATGATAATTGTCAGTATTGCTTTGTAAAAAGAATCGGACTCTAATTATAGGCCTGATGAGTATCATGTTTTTCGTGTTGCCGACATCGTATCTTTAAATGATTTTGACTTGCTCTTAAATTTAATGCTATGGGAGAACATATCAAGGAAAGCTCATTTGGCGAAGAGGAGCGGAAGGTTTTTGTACAACATCTTATCGATGATATCCAAGCCTTGGAGAACATGATCAAAGGGGGATTGGTAGAGGACGATATTGTCCGTATTGGCGCCGAACAAGAAATGTGTTTGATAAAGGATGATTACAGACCATCTCCAAACTCATTGGACATATTAAAAGATATTGACGATTCCCATTTTACAACAGAATTTGCCACGTATAATATTGAAGCCAACCTTGACCCTTATACCTTGGAAAAAGATTGTTTTACAACCATGGAACAACAATTGAGAGGGTTGTTGGACAAGGTGAAGAAGTCCGCAGATAAATACAATTCCAAGGTTATATTGACAGGGATACTTCCCACGATCAGCAAGGATGAGCTTGGTATGGATTTTATGACACCAATTCCCAGATATTATAGAATCAATGAAGTTTTAACAGCATGGAGGGGCGATGATTTTACGGTGAGAATCAAAGGTGCCGATGAACTATCGCTACACCATGATTCTGTGCTGTTTGAAGCTTGTAATACCAGTTTTCAACTTCATTTACAAATACCTCCGAAAGATTTTATCAAAAGCTATAATTGGGCCCAGGCCATTTCCGGACCGGTATTGGGAGTTTGCTGCAACTCACCACTCCTTTTGGGAAAAGAATTATGGAGGGAAACCCGGATAGCTTTGTTCCAGCAAAGCTTGGATACGCGGATATGGACCAAAGCACTTAGGGAAGAAGTGGCAAGAGTCGGCTTTGGCGAAAGATGGCAGAAGGATTCTGTTGCGGAGATTTTTAAACAAGATATTTCCACGCATCGTATTTTATTGACCAAACCTATCCAAAATAGTTCTTTGGAATTGTTGGAAGCAGGGAAAACGCCAAAACTGGAAGCATTGAGTTTGTTCAATAGCACAGTCTATCGGTGGAACCGACCCTGCTATGGCGTGGGCAATGGAAAACCACATTTGCGGATTGAGAATAGGTATATCCCGGCAGGACCTACTATTATAGATGAGATTGCCAATTTCGCTTTTTGGGTGGGACTCATGGCCGGAAGACCAAAAAAATATGATGACATGCCCAATCTAATGGATTTTAGATCGGCCAAGCTAAATTTTCTTAGAGCGGCCACGAGCGGTAGACATGCAATGTTTTCTTGGATGGGAAAAGCCATGACCATGAAGAAAATAATCAGGCAAGAACTATTGCCGATTGCGCACAATGGTCTTAAAAAGTTTAATATTGATGAAGAAGATATAAATAGACTTTTGGGGGTTATCGAAAAAAGGACAAATGGCGGAACCGGGGCCGATTGGCAAATCAAAAACTTTAGGGAGCTGCGCAAGCAAATGAAGTTGGACAGTGCCATTGTACAACTGACCAAGGCATTGTATAAAAACCAACAGGAAGATATACCGGTTCATCAATGGAAACCTATTGAGGGTATGGTGGAGACAAAGGATTCATTCCGATGGGTAAGCCAAATAATGTCCACAAAGTTGATGAAATTGTATGAGGACGATTACGCCAATTTGGCCCTGGCCATTATGCAATGGAACAATATTCACCATCTTCCGGTGGAGAACGGAAAAGGAGAGTTGGTAGGGTTGCTAACATGGAGTCATATAGAGAAGTTTGAAAAGCTCGATAAAAATGAAGCCAGGGTTTCCGATATCATGGTCAAAAAAGTTATAAGTGTAGAGCCCAAAACAGAGATAAAGACTGCTGAAAGCATAATGGAAAAGTACCATATAGGTTGTCTACCGGTTTGTGTGGGCACCCACATTGTGGGAATCATCAGTAAAGTTGATTTGTAATAATATGACATTAGTTCACAGCAAAGCACTGGACGAAACTGTAAAAGTTGATCGCGTAATAGATCATATCCAAGGAAAGAAAGGAGGACCTACAGTGGTTTTTTTTGGAGGTGTTCATGGAAATGAGACGGCCGGTGTTTTTGCTTTAAAAGATGTTTTTGAGGAGATTAGGTTCAAGAAAATCCCGGTAAATGGTGAAGTATATGCTATTTCTGGAAATTTGGGAGCTTTGGAAAGCAAGCAGCGATTTCAGCATGAGGATTTGAATAGAATTTGGTTTCAGGAAAGGATTGAACGAATTGTCCATAGCAGGGAAATCAAACATAGTGAAGAGGAGGAACTGAGCCAATTATTCCGTATGCTTCATAATATTCTGGATACGGGAACCCCTCCGTTCTATTTTATGGATCTTCATACCACATCGAGCGATACTTCGCCTTTTATGGTTCTCAACGATAGTTTGTTGAACCGTAAATATGCGTCAAACTACCCTTTGCCCATTATCTTGGGAATAGAAGAATATTTAAAAGGTGCCTTGTTGAGCTATATCAATGAGCTGGGTTATGTTTCTCTAGGTTTTGAAAGTGGCCAGCATGATGATGACAAGGCGGTGGAAAGCTGTATTGAATTTATTCGCTATTCCTTGACATTGACTCAATCTGTGAATGTTTCGGAAGAGAAACGGCAACAATTAAAAGGTGTGATTGCCGATTCCGGCAATGCTCCCCATAGATTTTATGAAATATACCATCAGCATGATATCGGCTCAAAAAACAATTTTAAAATGCTCCCAGGGTTTATAAATTTTCAGGTAATCCCGAAGGGTGTGAGTTTGGCTGTTGTTGATGGTGTTCAGCTAAAAGCAACAAAGAAGCGACAAATATTTATGCCACTTTACCAAGACCAAGGGAATGAGGGCTTTTACTTTATTAGACCAATTCCGAAAATATTGTTGTGGATATCCAAAGAGTTGAGGAGATTTAAAATAGATCATGTTTTAGTAAAATTACCGGGAGTGGAATGGGAGTCGGACCAAAAGGATACCTTAGTGGTGGACCAACGGGTCGCTCGCTTTTTTGCCAAGTCCTTTTTACACTTATTGGGGTATAGGGCGAGAAAATTTGATAGGTCCCACTTAATAGCCAAGAACAGGGAAAGCGCCTCAAAATCTTTTGAATATGCCGATGCAGCTTGGTTTCAAGAATAAAAAAAGGCCCAAGTATAAACTTGGACCTTTCTTTATTTGGATTGTGTTTAGTTTTGCATGACAAAATTAATTGGAATACTGTATTTAACACTTACGGGTTTTCCGCGTTGTTCTCCCGGTTTTACTTTTGGTAAGGAAGCTATAATACGTACAGCCTCTGTTTCCAGTAGTTTATCGGGCCCTCTTTTTTGTATGTTGCTTACATGCCCTTTGGAATCTATAACAAACTGCAAGTAAACTCTGCCTGTTACACCCATTTCTAAAGCAGCTGTGGGGTATTTGAAGTTCCTCTTAATATGTTCCTGCACTTTTTCGTTAAAACATTCCTTGCGCTCGGCTTGGGTTTGCAAGTCTTCACATCCAGGAAAAACAGGTACATATTCAATCACCGCAAAAGGAACCACTATATCTTCTTCAACCTCTGCCACATTAACATCTTCAATACTTACAACGGCATCTTCAATGAAGGTTTCTTGGCTACTCTCGGTACTTTCGATTACAGTTTCTTCCACGTCGTCCACATCTTCCACAATTTCAATTACATCGGGAGCCGATGGGGGTGGAGGCGGTGGGGCAGTTCGTATCATTTCCGTGACGGGTACATCTTCCTTTAGTTCATCCATTACTTGTACAACTTCTGAAACTTTGGAATCTTCTTCGTAGAACTTGACTTCAAAGGATTGCCATGTCATAAACAATACCGAAGTTAATCCTATCATGAAATAAAGACTGCTGTTGCGTCCAATTTCGGCGTTTGGGTTCTTTTTTGGTTTCATGACTTTTACTATTTAACTAGGTTAAAGGTAACTTGGTTAAAAATTAAAAAACATGATAATAATCAGGTTTATTTATGGGTCGAAACTCCTTTGTTATGAATGACTTATGTTTTTAATCAGAGTTTTGGGCCAAATCGTTTTGGGTAAGATCAATATTGAAAGAAAGACTTAATCGGATCATATCTTCATTGGAATTTCTAAACTTTCTATTAAAGTATCCGATGTCCACTTTTAAATTTGGCGTGATATGGCGGCCCACACCTACAAAGATTCTATTTTGATTAAAGGCGTTGCCCTTCAGATTAAGAAAGGCTTCATCAAAGGCCTTAAAATAAATATCCTTATATATTGGTCTTGTAAATTGAAGGCGATACCGAATTCTATTGTTGACCTCGGGGTTTTCGGTATTGACCAGTCTACGGTTTTCCAATCGTAATCGATGTACAATGGAATTATCATTAAACTTGAATTTTAAAGTGTATTCTCCATAAATCCAAAATTGGTTGGTAGTGATTACATCGTTGGGTTCCGGATAAGAGTTCGAGTTGAGCAGGGCAAAACCACTCGTAAAGGAAGAAGCCTTACTTATTCGATAGGTGGCCCCTGTACTGAAAAAGAAAAACCCATACCTGTCCAACATATGGTGATGTCGAATGATACCAGTTGTAGGTATGCTCCAATCTTCATGAAGTTTGGTAGTGCCGCACAGCACCAACCAGGAACCGTATTCGCCTTCATAAGAATTTTGGGCATGAAGAGGTTGGGCTAAAAGGGCTGAAAATACTATGGTACAAAGCAATCCAGAAAAATACTTTGCATACCCCATAATCTAAGGTTTTGGATTGTTGGAGTACAAAGTTTCTCATTAAAACCAATGGTAGAGTATGATACTTGTCATAGATTATCCTTTTTAGGGAAAATAAGATGTTTTAAGCCTGTTTTTTCCTTTGATTTTCCCAAATAAGTGCTGCAGCCCCGCAAATGGCTGCTGTTTTTCCGTGCATGCTGGAATGCAATAGTTTTACCTTTCCTTTGTATACATCCAAAAGGAACCTATTAAAGTATTTTTCCAATGGGGTCATGATCCATTTACCACTATTGGTCAACCCGCCCATTAAAATAAAAGCTTCGGGCTGGGTAAAGGCCGTAAAGTTGGCTAATGCCTGTGCCATGATACGAGCCGTATAATCAAAAGCCTTTAGGGCAATTTCGTCGCCTTCTTCTGCAGCCTGTGTTATGTCTTCTCCATGGAGATCGTTATAAGCAACGTCCCTAAACCTGCTATCGACCAAATATTTGCTCTGCATGTACATAACAGTCCGTTTTAATCCTGTAGCGGATACGTAGGCTTCCAATCCCCCTTTTACCCCAAGTCCTGTTAATCTTCCGTCTCCAATGGTCATATCCACATGGCCCAATTCCCCCGCAAAACCATCAAATCCATCTATAAGCTGACCGTTGGCAACAATACCAGCGCCAAAACCTGTACCTAGGGTAATCACAATAAAATCGGTCATGTTTTTCGCACCTCCGAATAACATTTCGCCCAACGCTGCGGCACTGGCATCGTTCATTATCTGGATAGGCATATCCATTCTCTGCCTGAGCAGTTTAACAAGGGGAACACTTCCTTTCCAGGCTAAATTGCTTGCACTTTCAATAGTACCATTTTTGCTTGAGGCATTTGGTGCCCCAATGCCACACCCAATAATGTTGGCGCCTTCTCCAAACTGTGCTATAAGCTCATCACAAGTAGTTTTTACTTTATCCAGATAAGCATCCAAGTTTGGATATTCCTTGGTTCTAAAAAATGTTTTTTCGTAGCATTCACCATATTCATCCACCAAACCAATTTTGGTTTTGGTCCCTCCGATATCTATACCAATTACTAAATCCATATTTAAAGTCTAGTTATTTTATGGTTTTTAAATATAATTAATATGACGTCAAAAAAATAACTTCCCGTACTTTTATAGGGACGGATTTTTTCCTAATATCATAGAAAAGTTGGAAATCCTGACTTCTGTCATGTTTTAGGTCATGGGCCGATTCTACTTTTGGATAGAGTATTGAAATCAATAAATAAAATAGGTATGAGCAGTTTAAAAAAAATATTAATCCCTTTTGATTTTTCAGAGGCATCCATCAATGCCTTGGAATATGTGGTCAATTTTATTGGAACAGAACGTTCCATAGGTATTTTAGGTCTTTATGTGGGCAATATGCCCATTAGTGAAACGGACAATGAAAAGTTGGAAAAGGATTTTTCCAAAGTGATGGATTCTTTTGATGTGAAATTGAAAATTGCTCCGGAATTTACTACGGATACGGGTGAAGTGATTGGTACCATTCTGTCGGCCCAAGAAAAGAGCAATGCAGATTTGATCATGATGGGAACCATGGGCGATAAAATTACAGACGAAGCGATCACCAACACTTCAAAATTGGTTTTGAAAGCCAACTGCCCTGTAATATCAGTTCCTTATGGAACAAGTATCAAGGAGCCCAAAAACATTGCTTTGGTAATGGGTGGCGAAAAAATCGATGATAAAGAGGTTTTGGAAACCCTTTTGGATGTTGCCCGCACTTTTGATGCACGCGTCCATGCACTGACCATTTACAAAGAGTCCATTTATGATGAGGAGGCCATTAAAGAGTCGAATGAAAATCTGTTGGAATACTATTTGGAACATTTTTATGAAGACCACTCTTTTAGTAAAAATGATGATGTGGAACAAGGAATATTGGATTATATCACTGAGAAAAACATTGACATGTTAACTATTTTGCCACGAAACCATACGGAAAAGAGTGAGCCATCTGAAGGCAGATTGACCAAACTTTTGACCTTGCATTCGGAGATTCCGGTGTTGGCCCTTGACTAAACCTAAACCTTGACCATTAAGCATGCTGCCACTGCTGATTATTTTAGGTATTACCATTTTCTTGTTTATATGGGGCAAGTTTCCGCCGGATGTTGTGGCCCTGATGGCCATGCTCTCGCTTTTTCTTGCAGGTATTTTGGATATCAGTGAGACTTTGGCGGGGTTTAGCAATCCAACGGTGATCATGATTGCCGCCTTATTTATTATTGGAGAGGGGCTTTCCAGGACCGGGTGGACCGCCATGGCAGGACAATTTTTTGTGAAATGGGCACGAAGGAATATTTCACGCTTATTGGTTATTGTAACATTGGGTTCTAGCTTATTGTCTGGCTTTGTGAGCAATACGGGTACCGTTGCGGCATTGCTTCCCGTTACGGTAACTGCCGCTTGGAATGCGGGCACGCTGCCCTCTAAGTTATTGATTCCAGTAGCGTTTGGTTCGAATACAGGTGGATTGTTAACATTAACAGGTACCCCACCTAACATTATCGTGAGCAATGCCTTGGTCCAGAATGGATTTGAAGGCTTTTCGTTCTTTGAATTTGGATTGATTGGAGTTCCACTTCTTATTATATCCGTTCTCTATTTTAGGTATATCGGTTACAAGTTGTTGCCTACACATAGGACAAACAATAAGCCGATGGCCATTGATCAAGAAATGCATAAATGGATAGAGAATTACAGTATAGGGGATAATCTGTATAGATTACGTATAAGGTCCATGTCGCAATTGATAAATTCCAAAATAGGAGACTGGAATTTTGAGGGGGAACAGCGAGTTTCCGTTATGCGTTTAAAACGTAGGCACCCCAACAAACTTCACAGAATTCCACAATTTGTGGAAATGCCAGGGTTGGATACTGAAATGCGCTATCACGACATTATTACAGTGAAAGGCGAGCCAGAAGATGTGGATAAACTTGTGCTGAAGTTTCACTTGGGGGTAATACCGCTAAAACCTGAAAAGGACATGCTCAAAAAAGAGCTGATCAACCAAGAGGTGGGTATGGCAGAGATGCTCATTACCCCTAAATCCGTTTTTGTGGGCAAGACCATTAATTTGGGACATTACCTGAAACAGGCGGGAGTGCAGCTCTTGGCTGTGTCACGAGATAATGCCCCGCTGACTGGTAAGATAAAGATTAAGGCGGGTGATGCCTTCGTGATTCGCGGACAGTGGGAAAATATTATAGCACTGAAATCTATGTACGAGAACTTGGTTATTTCAGGAAGCCCCGAAGCCCTTGCTAAAAATGTGGACCAGTTGACCACAAGAAGTTATATTGCTATGGGAACCTTGGTTTTAATGATACTACTCTTGGTTTTCAAAATATTGCCAGGTGCTATTGCAGCACTGGTTTGTGCCGGAATTATGATGCTAACGGGCTGTGTGCCCATTTCCAAGGCGTACAAAGGGATTAGCTGGACTAGTGTGGTAATGATTGCTGCCATGATACCTATGGGATTGGCATTGCAAAAAACAGGTGTGGCACAATTAGCTGCCAATAGTTTGGTGAATACTTTGGGTAATATACATCCTGTGGCATTATTGGCAGGCATATTTTTATTGACAGCGGCTTTCAGCCAAACCATTAATAACTCGGCAACAGCAGTATTAATGGCGCCAATAGCGGTAATGGCATCCATAACCTTGGGGGTTTCACCAAAACCTTTTATGATTGCTGTGGCCGTTAGTGCTTCGACCGCATTTTTAACACCTGTGGGAACCACCACAAATGCCATGGTGATGGGGGCGGGAGGATATAAATTTATTGATTATGCAAAAGTAGGCGGGCCTTTGCTCCTACTTTTCTTTATAGCAACCTTATTATTGGTTCCATGGATATGGAGCTTCTAACCATCAAAAATCACTGATATGACCACAATCAAAGACTTAAGCAAGTATGGATTAAAAAATGTCCGGGCTCAATGGAATCTCGATGCCGAAACCTTACAAAAGCTAACACTCGAAAAAGACATGGGGGTCGAAACCGAAAACGGGACCCTTTGTGTAAATACGGGTAAATTCACAGGGCGATCACCAAAGGACCGTTTTTTGGTAAAAGATGACTATACCAAGGAGAAGGTATGGTGGGGCAGAATCAATAAACCAGTTTCTCCGGAAAACTTCGATAAATTGTACGGTGAGGTCACTAAATATCTAGAGGGTAAAGAAGTTTTTGTAAGGGATGCTGCCGTTTGTGCCGACCCAAAATATAAAATGAATGTTAGGACCATTACAGAATATCCTTGGTCCAATTACTTCATTAAAAACATGTTTTTACGGTTGAATGAGAACGAATTGGAAGATTTTGAAGAAGAGTGGCTCGTATTGTGCGCTCCGGGTTATGAAGCCCAGAACCCTTCTGATTTTGGAATTTTAAGTGGAAACTTCTCCATTCTCAACTTTACTAAAAAAATTGCATTGGTTGCAGGTTCTGCCTACACCGGAGAAATGAAAAAAGGTATCTTTTCCGCCCTTAACCTTATCCTTCCAACTGAAAAGGAAGTGCTGCCCATGCACTGCTCCGCCAATGTTGGGGAAGATGGTGATACTGCCATTTTCTTTGGGCTATCAGGTACGGGAAAAACCACCTTGTCCGCAGACCCTGACCGTAAACTTATTGGGGATGATGAACATGGATGGACCAAAGAGGATACCATCTTTAATTTTGAAGGTGGTTGTTATGCTAAAGTAATCGACCTTACTGAAGAAAAGGAACCGGATATTTACAGGGCTATCCGACCCGGAGCATTGTTGGAAAACGTGGTATTCAAAAAGGGAACCAAAGAGGTGGATTATTTTGATAGTTCCATCACCCAGAACACGAGGGTGAGTTATCCTATCTACCATATCGATAATATTCAAGAGCCTTCCTACGCCTCTAACCCTAAAAATATCTTTTTCTTAACTTGTGATGCCTTTGGGGTATTGCCTCCGGTATCCAAATTGACCCCAGGTCAAGCTGCGTATCACTTTATCTCGGGCTATACGGCCAAAGTTGCTGGTACCGAGGCAGGCATTACTGAACCGGTTCCATCATTCTCCGCATGTTTTGGAGAACCATTTATGCCATTGCACCCAACGGTTTATGCAGAGATGTTGAGTGAAAAAATGAAAGCCTCAGGTGTTAATGTTTGGTTGGTCAATACTGGATGGAGTGGAGGACCTTATGGAGTGGGGTCTAGAATCAAGCTTAAATACACAAGAGGGATGATATCTGCCATTCTTGAGGGCAAACTGGATGATGTGGATTTTGATACGCACCCAATATTTGGCCTGTTTATGCCAAAATATTGTCCAGGGGTTCCAACGGAAATTTTGGATCCGATGAATACTTGGTTACAAAAAGGAGCTTATGTGAGCAAAGCGATACAATTGGCACACTCGTTCCATATTAACTTTGACAAGTTTGCAAGTCAAGCTTCAGAAGAAATTATGAATGGAGGTCCACTGATTGATTCGCATCACAGTTTGACGGAACATCTTTAAGATTAATATATAGTGAACGACAGAAACAGATTTAATATAGAAAGCTTAGGGGTGCCTGAATTTATGTCGCCCCTAGAGCTTGGTACACTAAAAGGTGATCATATATTCGATTTTATCAGGGAATCTGATAAGTTGGTTTTTGATCTCTCCATGGAACATTACCAAAAATGTTTAGAAAAAGGCGAGGAACCACTTTGTTTGGAGAAAGCGGGCCCAAGGCAAAACCTATTTTTTGATTCCGAAAATACAACCGCAGCGATTGTTACATGTGGAGGGCTATGCCCTGGAATCAACAATGTGATCCGGGGCTTGGTAATGGCCTTGCATTATTTTTATGGGGTCAAGAAAATCATTGGAGTGCCCTATGGTTATGAAGGCCTTAATCCTGAAAAGGGACATGAACTTATAGAATTGACACCCGAAAAAGTAAAGGATATCCATCAATTCGGAGGTACTTTTTTAGGCTCGTCCCGAGGTGCGCAAGATGTTTCCGTGATGGTCGACACACTTCAAGATAATAAGGTAGATATGCTATTTGCCATTGGAGGCGATGGAACCTTGAAAGGCGTAAATGCTTTGGGGGAAGAGATTTCCAAGAGGAATGCAAAAATCAGTGTTGTGGGAATTCCAAAGACCATTGATAATGACATTGACCTTATAGATGAATCCTTCGGTTTTGAGACCGCTTTTGATGTGGCCAGTCCTATCTTGCGAGATGCACATAACGAGGCAACGGGAGCTTATAATGGAATTTCCATTATCAAATTAATGGGAAGGGATAGTGGTTTTATTGCAGCTTCGGCCGCTTTGGCCATGCCCGTGGTGAATTTTGTGCTGATTCCAGAAATGGATTTTTCCCTAGATGGTGAAGAAGGCTTTTTAAATGTGTTGGAGAAACGTTTACAAAAGAAAAAACACGCAGTTATTGTAGTCGCGGAAGGAGCAGGACAACAGCTCTTTGAAGATAGAAAGATCGTTAAGGATGCATCTGGAAATATTCAGCATGAGGATATCGGGGTTTTTCTAAAGGAAAAAATTGCGGAATACTTTAAGGGTAAAAGTCCAGTAACCATAAAATATATCGATCCGAGTTATATTGTGAGATGTGCCCCGGCAAACTCAAGCGATAGTGTATTTTGTAGTAGATTGGCTTATCAAGCAGTACACGGTGCCATGGCGGGAAAGACCAAATTTGTGGCAAGTAGGGTCAATAATCGTTATGTGTATGTGCCTATTTCCGAAGTCACAAAAAAGAGAAAAAAAATAGATCTTGAGGGAGAGTTTTGGTTCTCGGTTTTACAAAGTACGGGACAACCCTTCTCTTTGGGATAAATAGGTGAAATTTAAACTGACAATTGTCATTAAATTTTAGCTTTAGTAGTTATAGATTTGACTATAATCAAAACAATAATCATGGAAGTACATGTTCAATATCAAAAAATGATGACTAGTGAATCATTAACCGAATTGTTAATGAAAAAACTGGAAGGATTGGAAAATAAGTACAACTGGTTGATCAAGGCCAATGTACTTTTTAAAACAGAGAATGATAAATCCGGAGATGGTAAGATTTGTGAAATCGAATTGAGTGCTCCAGGTCCCAGAATCTTTGCCAAGTCCGATACGGATGATTTTGAAAAGTCCATGTCCAAGACCATAGAGGATTTGAGAAGACAGCTTGAGAAAAGGCAAGCTACATTTTCCACGCATTAAAAGATAAACAAGATCTATACTGTGCATCAATCTAAAAAAACATAGTGATGAAATCAAAATTAATAATCATAAGCATGATACTCCTAATGGGGTGTTCCTCGACCAGATTGGTAAGTACTTGGAAGAACCCAGATATAGTGCTCTTTGATGCTTACCAAGTACTCGTTGTGGGTATGGTACAAGACGACAATGCCCGAATGGAGTATGAGACCAAGTTTGTGGAAGCCTTGAAAGAAAAAGGTGTGGATGCGGTGCGCAGTATGGATCTTTTTGATGTAGAATTCACTACTTCGGAACGATCTGAAAAAGAACTGGAAGAGGTGGAACAACAATTGTTGGATAAGGGCTTTGATGCTATTTTGTTTACAAAGGTGATCGGTACTGAAAATCGAAGGACATTTAAGGAACACATCAATGATGTGGACAAAATGTTCATGAGGTTCACCAACGATTATTTGGAACACCAAGAGATTTATTATGACCCCGAGTACTATGATACGTTTAACATATACCACTCAGAGACTTCGCTCTATTGTATATGTATTGGTAAGGAAATAGAATTGATCTGGAAAGGTGAGGTGGATGTTACAGAGCCTGCCAATGTTAATAAAGCCATAGACTCGTATATAAAATTGGTCACAAAGTCAATGGGGGAACAAGATGTGATATTCTAGGAGGAAAGCCCCATTGCTTCCAATACGCCTAGAAAATCTAAAGCAATCAAAATAGGAATTGCTATCAATATTACAATCAATATAAAAACCATGATCCGCAAAAAACCGACCATGAGTTTGTTCCCAATGCTAATTTCATCCCCCATACTAGTGTAATTTCCATCAATTTACGGAATTATTTGCGCATTTACTATAAAATCAAGTTCACTATTCGACTAAAGGATAGGTTTTTGGTATGTAGTGTAAACCGATTACTTGGTTTTTGCTTTTTTTCTACTGAGCAGTTTTCCTAGTTCTTCCAAAGAGATTCCTTTGGTCTCGGGCATCATAAAAATCACCCAAAGTAATTGAAGTACCATCATAACCGCAAAGAAGATAAAAATGGGCCAAGGGTTGTCCTTAAAGATGCCTATTTCAGCATCTAAAAAGGTAGGGGTGAGCAAGGTGATCAGAGCAGCAAATACCCAATGTGTTCCAGTCCCCCAAGACTGCCCGTAGGAACGAACCTTGTTCGGGAATATTTCCGAGATAAACACCCAAATCACCGCACCTTGCCCAATGGCATGGGAAGCAATAAAAATCAAAATAAAGGTGAGGAGAAGCACGGAGCTCGCCCCTGAATAAAAACACCAGCCCACCATGGACAAACTAACGATATAGCCAATGGAGCCGATGTACATTAATTGCTTTCTTCCCAGTTTGTCAATCAATGAAATTCCCACAAAGGTGAAAATCAAATTAATGACCCCAATGGATATTGAACTAAAAAGGGATTCGCCAGAGGCAAGCCCCGCACGTTCCAAAATTTCCGGTGCATAGTAGAGCACAAAGTTAATTCCTGAAAGTTGGTTGAAAAATGCAATTAAAAAGGCCAGCATCAGGGGTCTATTGTATTTGCCGGAGAACAGGCTTTCTTTCTTCTTTTCTGTCGTATCGTACAAAGCAACTTTTATTTGTTCCAAATGAATGGAAGCCTTGTCTTTTGCAATCCCCAATAAAGTGATGGACTCGATAACAACGGCGTCTGCGCGGCTCTTCATCAATAACCACCTTGGACTGTTAGGTATCTTAAACACCATTATGGTGTAAATCAGAGCTGGAAGCCCCTCAATGCCCAGCATCCATCGCCAAGCTACACTTTCATCAAAAATTATTCCTATAAGGTAGTTGGAGATAAAAGCGATCAAAATTCCAAAAACAATATTGAACTGGTACATGGCGGTTAGCCTGCCCCGTGTTTGGGCGGTTGAAATTTCGGAGATATAAACTGGTGCGGCAACCGATGAGGCTCCTACGCCGATCCCTCCGATAAATCTGAAAAGTGAAAAACTGAAGGGTTCGGGAGCAACGGCGGAACCCAAGGCGGATGCAAAATAAAGAACTCCTATCCAGAACAGGGTCTTTTTTCTTCCCAAACGATCGGTAGGAATACCACCAAAAAGAGAACCCAATACCGTTCCCCAAAGAGCCATGGACATAATAAAGATTCCATGGAAGGTGAAAATGGAATCGCCCAAAAACCAATTGGTGTCCCATATTTCTTTTATGGGTTGGTTGGCACCGGAAATAACAACGGTGTCAAACCCAAACAAAAAGCCCGCTAGGGCCGCTGTCAATGAAATCCTAAAAATACGTTTGTCCATGCTGGATGAATTTTGCTAAAGCTAACTAAATTTTAGATAATCTTGGAAATATGCTGCATAATCAAATCGGCAGCACCTTTGTTGGAGTTGATATAATTGGAGTTGATTTCTCCAATATTTTTGATGGAAATGGGATTATTTAAAAGGGCGCTCATCAAATTATCAAAGCTATCCTGATTGGAAACAGGTAGTATGCCTTTCTCTTTAACAAGGTCCTTTGCCTCCTTGAACCCTTCAAATTGAGGCCCGATGATGATGGGGATTCCAAAAACCGCTGGCTCCATAGTATTGTGCAGCCCAGTGGCAAAGCCACCCCCAACGTAAGCTATATTGGCATAGCTGTATACTTTGGTCAACAGGCCTATGGTATCTACCACAAGCACATCAAACTCCTTTAAATTCTGATTTCCTATTTCGGAATACAGAACGGTTTTTTTGTGCAAGGCAGAAGTGATTTTCTCAATATGAGCAGGTTTTATTTCGTGGGGAGCAATAACGAATTTCACCTTTTCTCCGGTATTGTTGATGTGGTCTATAAGTATTTTCTCGTCCTCGGGCCAAGTGCTTCCAGCCACCAAACACAATTGATTGTTCTTGAAGCTGTCCATAAAATCCAATTGGTTGTTTCGCTTCAAAATTTCAGAAACACGATCTAATCGTGTATCGCCACCAATGGTGGAATTGCTGAGGCCAATAGATTTCAAAAGCTTTTTGGATTTTTCATCTTGTACAAAGAAATGGGAAAATGTATCCAGACTCTTTCGCATAAACCCACCATAGGACTTAAAATAAATCTGTCTTTCGGAAAAAATGGCAGATACCAAAATGGTTGGGATTTTTCTTTTTTTGAGGTGATATAGGTAATTGGGCCACACTTCATATTTTACAAAAATGGCCAACTCTGGGTGGATGAGGTCTAAAAAACGCTTCACTTTGGAATTGCTATCCATAGGGAGATATACCACTGAATCAGCGACTGTTGTATTCTTTTTTATCTCATAACCCGATGGTGAAAAAAATGTCAGAACCAGTTTATGTTCTGGATAATCAATGCGCAATCTTTCCAAAATGGGTAGCCCCTGCTCAAATTCACCCAAAGAAGCCACATGCATCCAGATTGTTTTATTGTTCGAAGAGATTTGCTCTTTCAACATGGGAAAGGAGTTCTTCCGGCCTTTTACGAACAATTTTATCTTGGCATTAAAAAGTGCAACCACTTTTAGGCCAAACCAAGCAATGTTAATCAGAATGTTGTAAAGAAAACGCAAAGGCATCATTTTTCGCTAAAATACATTCTTTCGGTCAGAGACCATTATGGCATCTTAATTTCTTAATTTTGACCTATTAATTTATTCGGATGAAAAAAATACAGATGGTTGACCTAAAAGGTCAATATGAAGGTATAAAAACCGAGGTCAATGAGGCCATTTCAGAAATCTTGGATTCTTCAGCATTTATAAATGGTCCGCACGTAAAGGCTTTTCAAAATGAATTAGAGGAGTATTTGGGTGTAAAACATGTAATTCCGTGTGCCAACGGAACGGATGCTCTTCAAATATGCATGATGGGTCTGGGACTTGAGTCTGGTGATGAGGTGATCACTGCCGATTTTACCTTTGCCGCTACGGTTGAGGTAATAGGTCTTTTAAATCTTACCCCTGTGTTAGTGGATGTAGAGCCTGACACTTTTAATATTGATATAAAAGCTATTGAAAAGGCGATTACTCCCAAAACAAAGGCTATTGTGCCTGTACACTTATTTGGACAAAGTGCCAATATGGATGAGATTATGGCGTTAGCGAAAAAGCATGATCTGTACGTGATTGAAGATAACGCACAAGCCATAGGCGGCTCTTATTACTCCAACGATGGTTCCAAACAAAAGGCAGGAACTATTGGACATGTTGGTGCAACATCGTTCTTCCCATCAAAAAATTTGGGATGTTATGGTGATGGAGGTGCTATTTTCACCAATAATGATGACTTGGCCCATACTATCCGAGGTATCGTTAATCATGGAATGTACGAAAGGTATTATCATGATGTAGTAGGGGTAAATTCACGTTTGGACTCCATACAGGCGGCTGTTTTGAGGGCGAAGTTGCCCAAATTGGATTTTTACAATCAAAAACGCTGGCAAGCTGCTTCAAAATATTCCACTGCATTTAAAGGGCAAGAGTATATCGTGGTTCCAAAAATATCCTGCGGGTGTGATATGGAAAAAAGTGTTTGCGATTGCCATGTGTTCCATCAATATACATTGCGAATCACAAATGGCAAACGGGATGAACTTGTGCAGCATTTGAACGCCAACAATGTTCCTTGTGGAGTATATTATCCGGTTCCTTTGCATAAGCAGAAAGCTTATAAGGATGACAGATATAACGAAGATGATTTCCCCGTGACCAATCAGTTGGTGAAAGAAGTGATTTCTCTTCCGATGCATACGGAGTTGGATGATGAGCAGATTGACTTTATTACCAATTTGGTGATTGATTTTGTAAACAAGTAGTAATGAAAATACTCGTAACGGGTGGGCTGGGATTTATTGGATCCCATACTGTTGTTGAATTGCAAAATGAAGGCTTTGAAGTAGTAGTTGTGGATAATCTTTCAAATTCATCTATTGGTGTTTTGAATGGTATTGCAGCTATAACGGGTAAAAAGCCCATTTTTGAAGAGTTCGATCTCCGGGAAAAACCAAAGGTTCAAGATTTCTTTCAAGAACATAGCGATATTGTAGGGGTTATCCATTTCGCGGCATCCAAAGCGGTTGGCGAAAGCGTGGAAAACCCTTTACTGTATTACGAAAACAACCTTGGAGTGTTGGTCTATATTCTTCAAGAATTAAAGAAGAAAGGGGGCGCAAGCTTTATTTTCAGTAGTTCTTGTACCGTCTATGGTCAGGCCGATGAAATGCCGATTACCGAGGCCGCTCCTGTAAAACCTGCCGAATCACCTTATGGCAATACCAAACAGGTGGGCGAGGAAATTATAAGGGACACCTGCAAGGTACATCCAGAGATCAAAGCCATTGCCCTGCGCTATTTTAACCCGATCGGGGCGCATCCATCGGGTAAAATCGGAGAACTGCCCATAGGAGTACCACAAAACTTGGTGCCCTTTATCACCCAAACAGGCATAGGTCTACGGGAACAACTTTCTGTTTTTGGCGATGATTACCCGACCAAAGATGGTACTTGCATTAGGGATTATATCCATGTGGTCGATTTGGCCAAGGCCCATGTTGCAGCCTTACAGCGGCTATTGGAAGAAAAAAATGAAAGCAATTACGAAGTGTTCAACTTGGGTACTGGAAAAGGAAGTACTGTTTTGGAAGTCATCCATAGTTTTGAACGTGTTTCTGGTGAGAAGTTGAACTATAAAATTGTGGACCGAAGACCTGGTGATGTAATCCAAGCTTATGCGGATACCAAAAAAGCAAACGAAGTTTTGGGCTGGAAAGCCAAGTTCACTCTGGACGATGCCATGAAATCCGCATGGGATTGGGAGAAAATTGTAAGAAGTTAGGAGGGAATAATCCTGATGTTCAATTTGTACGTAAATAGAGTATGCTGCCCAATTATAACAATAGTTTGGAATTGCTGGAAGGTGTTCAAAAGGAGCAACTCTATCTAAAATTAATTCTACAGCTCAAAAAGGATTTTGAATTGGCCAATGTGCCCATCAATATACCTTTGGACATATCTCCAGATGAACTTAAAACCACCATTCACGAAAAAATCTATTTTCTGATCGTAGAAAAGTTTCCGGAATATCTCAACTTGTTATATGTGATAGATATTTCCGAGAAAGAAGTTAAAAGTATAGCCCCGTCGGATGTAGTGGATATTTCGGCGGAGGTATCCTTTTTGCTTTTAAAAAGAGAATGGCAAAAAGTATGGTACAAAGCCAAATATAGTCGTTAAGCCTGCGTCAGACCTTCACATAAATACCTTTTTTGTCCATAATATAGCCAACTGCCCAACAGGTAAGCATTACCCAAAGTGCAAACAGCAAAGACCCAAAATGGCCACCCGACCACGAAATGAATATGTTATCGGCTATCCATCTGTATAAAGATTCCCCATTTACATCTATGGCAAAAAGAGTGATAATGAACAACTCTGATAATAGGTAGATGAACAAGGTGTTTTTGCCGAATACCTCAAAAAAGTAGCTCCAGCTTTTTGCCTTCTTCATGTCCAGAATGTAAATAAGAATGGCAATGGCAAAAAGGTCTATGCCGCAGGTAAGCAATACAAAGGAACTTGTCCAAAGTTTTTTGTTGATGGGCAAAATAAGGTCCCAGGCCAAACCGACAAAAATCAGCGCAAACCCAACCATCATCAACTTGGCAACGGTTTCAAAGTTTTGACCATTGTTCTGGATAAATCGTCCAGCCAAATAACCAATGATTACATTAACGATAGCGGGAAGGGTACTCAACAAACCTTCCGGGTCAAAAGCAATGCCGTTACCATGATACATATGGTTGCCACCGATGAGCCATTCATCTAGTTTAAGGACCGCATTACCTGCTAAAGAGAGGTCGCCAAAACCAATTAAAATGAGGTGGTAGCCCACTAAAAATGAAACACTCAGCCAGATAGCGGTTTTGGTCTTCACAAAGTGAAGAATTATGGAGGCAAACATATAGCAAAGTGCTATCCGTTGCAAAACCCCAAAAACCCGTGTCTCTGAAAATGGCTTTAATTGTCCATCATCAAAAAATGGATACCAATACATCAAAAAGCCCAATAAAAAGATAATTGCTGTTCGCTTCAACACTTTCTTAAAAAAAGCTGGGTTGCCCATACTTTCATATTTTTTCATGCTAAAGCTCATGGAATTCCCTACTACAAACAAAAAAGTTGGGAAAACTAGGTCGGTCAAAGTAAAACCATTCCACTCTGCATGGAGTAAGGGCGAAAATGTGGTTGATCCCCGGCCTGGAGAGTTAACAATAATCATTAAAGCGACATCCAGACCCCTGAAAACATCTAGGGAAAGGTACCTATTTTTTAGTTTGGACATTTTTGGCTGGTTTAACTAGGTCCTCAAGTTAAATTATTTTTAGTTTACCCTGTTAATTTGAGTTAAAAATTTCATTTTTATTGCTTTCATGTGCATTCTGTGATATAGTTTTAAATTTGAATAAGAAATTGAGGGGAATGCAAGCATATAAATGCTAAAACCCGTATTTTTGAGAAAATTTTCCATAAAGTTTTGGAGAAACAGAAAGAATGGACAAATATTCATTTTTAAATGCTGCGCATACTTCGTTTTTTGCGGAGCAATACGAAAAATATCTAACGAATCCAGATAATGTAGAGCCCAGTTGGAGGGCTTTTTTTCAAGGATTTGATTTTGGTTTGGAAGGTTCCCTAGAAGATTTGGGAATCGAATCTGATAAAGGAGGAATGGTTGTGCTTTCCAATGGTAGGAAAGTGGAAATGCCCGAAGCACTTCAAAAGGAGTTTCAGGTAATTCGCCTTATTGATGGTTACCGCTCTCGTGGACACCTCTTTACCAAAACGAATCCCGTAAGGGAGCGAAGAAAGTATGCCCCTACTTTGGACATCGAAAACTTTGGTCTGAACCAAGAGGATTTGGATACGGTTTTTGATGCAGGAAAGATACTGGGTATCGGACCGGCATCATTAAAAGAAATTATTCGTCACTTGGAAAGTATCTATTGTGATGCGATAGGGGTGGAGTACATGTACATCCGCACCCCTGAACGTATCCAATGGATCCAGGATTGGCTCAATAAAAACCACAATCACCCAAATTACTCGGCCGACGAAAAGAAGAATATCCTAAGGAAGTTAAACGAAGCCGTTTCTTTTGAAAGCTTTTTGCATACCAAATATGTGGGGCAAAAACGATTTTCTCTCGAAGGTGGCGAATCCTTGATTCCAGCGTTGGATGTTATTGTCGAAAAGGCAGCCGACCAAGGCGTAAAACAATTTGTTGTTGGTATGGCCCACAGAGGGCGTTTAAACGTTTTGACCAACATCTTCGGAAAGTCGCCAAAGGATATTTTTAGCGAGTTCGATGGCAAAGATTACGAAGAAACCATTTTTGACGGGGACGTAAAATATCACTTGGGTTGGACCTCCAAACGTGAAACGGACTCTGGGAAAATGGTCAATATGAACATTGCCCCGAATCCATCCCACTTGGAGACCGTTAATTCGATCGTTGAAGGAATTTCCAGGGCCAAGCAGGATCGGGACCATCAAGAAGATATCACGGAAGTGCTTCCTATTCTGATCCATGGAGATGCGGCTTTTGCTGGACAGGGAGTAGTATACGAAGTAATTCAGATGGCTCGCTTGGATGGATATACAACAGGGGGGACCATTCATATTGTAGTGAACAACCAGATTGGGTTTACAACGAACTACCTGGATGCGAGATCATCTACCTATTGTACTGATGTGGGCAAGGTGACCCTTTCCCCGGTACTTCATGTAAACGCCGATGATGCTGAGGCAGTGGTGCATGCCACAACCTTTGCGTTGGAATATAGAATGCGTTACAAGCGCGATATTTTCTTGGATTTATTGGGATATAGAAAGTATGGGCACAACGAAGGTGACGAACCCAAATTTACCCAACCGTTATTGTACAAATCCATTTCCAAGCACAAGAACCCAAGGGACATTTATGCAGAGAAATTGATTGCTGAAGGTGTAATCGATGAGAACTACGTAAAGGAACTCGAAGAAAAATATAAGAACGATCTCGAGGAGGATCTTTTGGATTCCCGTAAGATAGAGAAAACTAGGATAACCCCTTTCATGCATGATGAATGGGAAGGTTTTAAGCAGGTGACCGAAGAGGTGATGCTGAAACCCATGGATACTACATACGACCTTAAAAAGTTGGACGAGGTAGCCAAGAGCATTACCAAACTTCCAGAGGATAAAAAGTTCCTCAGGAAATTAGTAAGGTTGGTGGAAGGCCGTCACAAAATGTATTTTGAGGATAACAAGCTGGATTGGGCCATGGGCGAGCTTTTAGCTTATGGATCGTTGATCGAGGAAGGTTACGATGTTAGGATGACAGGACAGGATGTGGAAAGGGGAACTTTCTCGCACAGACATGCCGTTATCAAAACAGAGATGCACGAGGAAGAAGTAGTGTTGTTGAATGAAATGGGTGACAACCAAAATGGAAAGTTCCATATCTACAACTCATTGCTTTCGGAATATGCCGTAATGGGGTTTGACTATGGCTATGCCATGGCAAGCCCAAATACATTGACCATTTGGGAAGCACAATTTGGGGATTTCAGTAATGGAGCCCAAATTATAATAGATCAATATCTATCTTCTGCAGAAGACAAATGGAAATTGCAGAACGGTTTGGTATTGTTGTTGCCCCACGGTTATGAGGGTCAGGGAGCGGAGCATTCATCAGCACGTATGGAAAGATACCTACAGCTTTGTGCCAAGGACAATATGTTCGTGGCAGATGTGACCACCCCGGCGAACTTGTTCCACTTGTTCCGTAGACAAATGAAGGCCAAGTTCCGTAAGCCATTGGTGGTATTTACGCCTAAAAGTTTGTTGAGGCACCCAAAAGTGCATTCCACAAAAGAGGAGATGGCCAAAGGAGGTTTCCAAATGGTGATAGATGACGCCGATGCTAAAGTATCCAAAGTGAAAACATTGGTGTTTTGTACCGGTAAGTTCTACTACGATCTTTTGGATAAGAAGGAGGAGCTCGAAAGAGATGATGTAGCTTTGGTTCGTGTGGAGCAATTGTTCCCAGTACCGGCAAAAGAAATGCGTAGCATTATCAAGAAATACAAGAATGCAGACGATATTGTTTGGGCTCAAGAAGAACCAAGAAACATGGGGGCATGGAGTCACATGTTGATGCATTTGGACGAGGCCAAACAGTTTAGGGTAGCATCCCGTAGATTTTATGGCGCACCCGCTGCAGGTAGTGCCGTGCGTTCAAAAAGACGTCATGCCCAAGTATTGGACTACGTTTTTGACAAGAGTAAGGATAACATGCAATTAAGATAATACAAGTATAAACTATAACAGAATGGTTTTAGAAATGAAAGTCCCCTCGCCAGGGGAATCCATTACAGAGGTAGAAATCGCCGAGTGGTTGGTAGAAGATGGAGACTATGTGGAGAAGGATCAAGCCATAGCCGAGGTGGACTCGGACAAGGCAACATTGGAGCTTCCTGCAGAGGAGAGCGGAATTATTACCCTAAAGGCCGAGGTAGGCGACGCCGTTGCCGTAGGAGAGGTGGTTTGCCTCATAGATACGAGTGCGGAAAAGCCAGAAGGTTCATCGGATACATCCGATAAAAAGGAAGAAATCAAGAAGGAAGAACCTAAAAAAGAGGCTCCCAAAAAAGAAGGGCCTAAAAAAGAAACTTATGCTTCCGGAACTCCGTCTCCGGCAGCTAAAAAGATATTGGACGAAAAAGGTGTTTCCGCTTCTTCTGTATCAGGTTCTGGAAGGGATGGAAGAATCACCAAGGAAGATGCTGTAAAAGCAGTGCCATCCATGGGGACTCCAACAGGCGGTAACCGCAGTGAAAGTCGTTCCAAGCTATCCATGTTACGCAGAAAAGTGGCCGAGAGACTTGTGTCTGCCAAGAACGAGACTGCCATGTTGACCACTTTCAACGAAGTGGATATGTCAGCAATCTTTGAGCTGCGCAGTCAATACAAAGAAGAGTTCAAGGAAAAGCATGGTGTAAGTCTTGGATTTATGTCCTTCTTCACCAAGGCGGTAATTCGTGCCTTGCAAATGTATCCCGCAGTGAACTCTATGATCGATGGTAAAGAGATGATCACTTATGAATTCTGCGATATCAGTATTGCAGTTTCTGGACCAAAAGGATTGATGGTTCCCGTAATCAGAAATGCCGAAAACCTAACATTTAGAGGAATCGAAAGCGAAGTAAAACGTTTGGCCATCCGTGCAAGGGAAGGTGAAATCACTGTGGATGAAATGACCGGTGGCACCTTTACCATTACCAACGGAGGTGTGTTTGGTTCCATGTTGTCAACCCCTATCATTAACCCACCGCAAAGTGGAATCTTGGGTATGCACAATATTGTGGAACGTGCCATTGTTAGGGATGGAGCCATTGCCATTGCACCTGTAATGTACGTAGCGCTATCTTACGATCACAGAATTATCGACGGTAAGGAATCCGTTGGGTTCTTGGTTGCCGTTAAAGAAGCATTGGAAAGTCCAGAAGAATTGTTGATGGACGGCAACGTGAAAAAAGCGTTGGAACTATAAGATAATGTTACCTCGAGCGTGGTCACTAAGCGAAGTCGAAGTGCAGTCGAGAGGTTTATGAAACAAGTGCCTTTACTTTTTTAAGTAGAGGCATTTTTTATTGTAGTCGATTACGGCTTTGCCCATTTTAAGTACATCGGCACCGATAATGCCATCGACGGGCAATGCATTGTGGGCGACCAAGGCTTGGTTTACGTGGGTGAGGTCAAAAAGTACCACTTTGAGTTTCTTTTTTTTCCAGTCCCCAATCTGGATTTTGTTTTTATTGGAAATCAAGGTTTCCATTTCGGTGGCACCAGCTCCAGCAGCTTTAATATCCGTAGCCTCTGAGGCCATTTCAAAAAACTCGATTTTATCCATCCCCACGCAGGTGTTGGAAGCTCCCGTATCAAGAATAAACTTGCCCGTGATACCATTGATGGTAGCTACCAGTTCAAAGTGGTTGGTTTCGGTCAATACCAAAGGTATTTTAATGTACTCTTTGGATTTGAGGAATTTTTTGAGTGATGCCATATTCGTTATTTGGGCTTTGTCATCCTGAGTGCAGTCGAAGGATCTGGTATATAATCAGAAACAAAGTTTTGGGACGTCTAAGATAAATCTATTTTTGTGATATGATTATAACCGATACCCATACTCATTTATATAGTGAAGCCTTTGACGAGGATAGAGATGAAATGATGCAGCGGGCCCTGGATGCCGGGGTGGAACGCTTTTTTATTCCCGCAATCGATTCGACCTACACCCAATCCATGTTAGATCTGGAGTCCAATTATTCGGATAATGTGTTTTTGATGATGGGCTTGCATCCAACACATGTCAAAGAAAACTATAAAGACGAGTTGGTCCATGTGGAAGAGTGGTTGGACAAGAAAAAATTCTACGCTGTTGGGGAAATAGGGGTGGACCTGTATTGGGACAAGACCTTTTTAAAAGAACAGCAGGAAGCCTTTGCATATCAGATTCGACTGGCCAAAAGGCATCAGTTGCCCATAGTGATCCATTGTCGTGATGCCTTTGATGAGGTGTTCGAAGTATTGGAACAGGAAAAAGACGATGGCCTTTTCGGGATTTTTCATTGTTTTACGGGAACCTTGGCGCAAGCCCATCAAGCTATATCATATAATATGAAGTTGGGCATTGGGGGAGTAGCTACCTTTAAAAATGGCAAAATAGATCAGTTTTTGAGCCAAATCGACCTGAAACATATTGTTCTGGAAACCGATTCGCCATATTTAGCACCGGCACCTTATCGCGGAAAACGGAACGAAAGCTCGTACATAGTGAAAGTGTTGGAAAAACTATCGTCCATATATAGTATGCCCGAAAAGGAAATTGCAGCAATCACCACGGAAAATTCCAAGGAAATATTCGGAATCTGAACTATGAAAAAGAAAACCAACATACTGCTGATCTATACCGGGGGAACCATCGGGATGGTGAAGGATTACAAAACAGGTGCGCTCAAAGCGTTCAATTTTGATGAACTCGTCAAAAATATTCCGGAATTAAATCAGTTGGATTGCAATCTTGAAGGAGTTTCGTTCGAAAACCCCATTGATTCTTCAAATATGAATCCTAATTATTGGACTAAGATTGCGGATATCATCGAAGAACATTACAAAGACCATGATGGTTTTGTGGTGTTGCACGGTAGCGATACCATGAGTTATTCTGCGTCGGCACTTAGTTTTATGCTGGAAAATCTGGAGAAACCGGTCATTTTCACAGGATCCCAATTGCCCATTGGGGACTTGCGTACTGATGCCAAGGAAAACCTGATTACTTCTATTGAAATAGCGGCTCTTCAGAAAAAAGGGAAACCTGTGGTGCAGGAAGTGGGATTGTATTTTGAGTATAAACTGTATCGTGCAAACCGAACCACCAAGATAAATGCGGAACATTTTGAGGCATTTGCCTCTTTAAATTATCCGCCATTGGTGGAATCCGGTGTTCATTTAAAGGTGCATCACAACTATTTATTAAAAAAAGTGACCAAAAATAAGTCGCTTCAAGTCCACAAAAAGATGGATAATAGGGTGGCCATTTTAAAATTATTTCCCGGGCTTAACCAAAATGTACTCCAATCCATGTTGAACATTCCTGATTTAAAGGCGCTTGTTTTGGAAACATACGGCGCAGGTAATGCTCCAATGGACGATTGGTTTTTGAATGAATTAAAAATCGCCAAAGAAAAAGGATTGCACATAATCAATGTAACTCAATGCTCTGGAGGAAGCGTTTTTATGGGGCATTACGAAACCAGTGAAAAGCTTAAGGAGATGCAACTGGTTAACGGCAAGGATATTACAACCGAGGCAGCTATTGCAAAGGCGATGTACCTAATTGGGACAAGGGTTCCCGACAAATTATTCAAGACAATTTTTGAGACGCCACTTCGCGGTGAAATGGTGTAAAATTAACGCTTCAAATTTCTATAACTA
Organism: Allomuricauda sp. TMED12; assembly: GCA_002167435.2. Taxonomy (GTDB): domain Bacteria; phylum Bacteroidota; class Bacteroidia; order Flavobacteriales; family Flavobacteriaceae; genus Flagellimonas. The sequence goes on along the minus strand of NHBR02000083.1, from coordinate 21,298 downwards.
ATTATTTTTTTGTTTATTGGTCGCCCTAAATGAAACAATAGAGAGGTGGCCGAGTGGTCGAAGGCGCACGCCTGGAAAGTGTGTATACACCAAAAGTGTATCGAGGGTTCGAATCCCTTCCTCTCTGCAAGGTATTTTAGTTTTTCTATTATAAAATTTTTATATCTTTAACATTATTAACTAACTAAATTTAAGTTTAAGTAAAATGAAAAAAATATCCTTTACTCTGGCTGCTGCCGGAATGTTTGTGATGGGAACTACAACTGCATCTGCAGCAATGTTGCAAGAAGAAGCTGAAGCCAGCAAAGGTTTCACCCAAGTATTAAAAGAGCAATTTATTCAAGGGGGACCTGCTTTTATGGGTATCGTACTTCTTTGTTTGATCTTGGGATTGGCTGTAGCCATCGAAAGAATTATTTATTTGAATTTGGCAACTACAAATTCCACTAAGTTGAAGCAACAAGTAGAAGATGCTTTGGCTTCCGGAGGTGTTGAGGCTGCTAAAGAAGTTTGTAGAAATACAAAAGGACCTGTTGCTTCTATCTATTACCAAGGTTTGGATAGAGTAGATGAGGGAATTGATTCTGCTGAAAAAGCGGTTGTTGCTTATGGAGGTGTACAAATGGGTCAATTGGAGAAAAACGTTTCTTGGTTGTCTTTGTTTATTGCTATTGCCCCCATGCTTGGATTTATGGGTACGGTAATCGGTATGATTGCTGCCTTCCAGAAAATTGCTGCAGTAGGTAACTTAAGTGCTTCCTTGATTGCAGGTGATATCCAGGTGGCGTTGTTGACAACTGTATTCGGTTTGATCACAGCGATTATCCTTCAGATTTTCTACAACTATATTATTGCTAAAATCGATAGTATCGTAAACGACATGGAAGACAGCTCAATTGCATTGATTGATATGTTGGCTGCCCACAAGAAATAATTACGAATTAAAAACTATCGAGAATCATGAATAAAATAGTAAAAATATTACTCATCGTCATCGGATTGCTTGCAGCCGTGCTTTGGTTCTCTCTTCCGTCTGCCGATGATCCAAACGCCATTAATAGTGGTTCAATGAACTTTATGTTCATTATTATGTACATCTTGTTGGCTATTGCAGTTATAACTACAGTAGTTTTCGGGTTTGCAAAATTGTTTACCACAAAAGGAAGTATTAAGAAAGCCCTTTTCGCCATTGGCGGATTGGCCATTGTAGTGGCTATATCTTACGGACTTTCATCTGATAATATGGCTGTCGTGGAAACAATGTCACAAAGAGGCGTAGAGACCACAGAAGGAACTGTGAAGAACATTGGAATGGGATTGAATGTATTTTTTATCCTTACCCTAATTGCGGTAATTCTAATGGTAGTACCAGGTTTGAAAAGAATGTTTGTTAAGTAAAAAAGTTAATTATGCCTAGAAGAAAAGGAGCACCGGAAGTAAATGCCGGCTCCATGGCGGATATTGCATTCCTCTTGCTTATCTTTTTCTTGGTGACCACCACCATTGAAACAGATGCAGGTTTGGACCGTATGTTACCGCCTATTGAGCCGCCAGATACAGATGTAATCATTAAGCAGAAGAACATTTTTACTGTTAATATCAATAGAAATGGACAACTTTTGGTTGAGGATAATCTAATGGAAATTAAGGATTTAAGAGAGGCTGCCACAGCATTTTTGGAAAATGGTGCGGATGGTACTTGTAGTTACTGTAAAGGTAGAAAGAATCCTTCCTCATCGGATAACCCAACAAAAGCCATTATCTCATTGAAAAATGATAGGGAAACCAAGTATAGTACATACATTACAGTTCAGAATGAATTGGTAGGTGCATACAACGACTTGCGTAACCGTGAAGCACAACGTTTGTTCGGTAGGGATTTCACCAAAATGGAAGCGGAGTACCTTAATCCAGAAACCCCATCAAGCGTAAGGGATGAGTTGAAAGATAAGGTGAAGCGTATCCAAGATATGTTCCCACAAAAGCTTTCAGAAGCAGAAACAACAACCAATTAAAAACTATTTAATATGGCTAAGTTTACCAAAAAGAAGGATGGCGATTTGCCAGCGGTGTCAACGGCTTCATTGCCAGATATCGTTTTCATGCTACTGTTCTTCTTTATGACCGTAACCACAATGAAAGATAGTTCGTTAATGGTTGCCAATACGCTTCCCAATGCTTCTGAAATAAAGAAGTTGGAAAAGAAGGATCGCGTAATTTACATTTATGTAGGAACACCTACTCAAGAATATCAAAAGGTTTTTGGTACAGAGCCGAAGATTCAATTGAATGATAAATTTGCCAATGTGGACGAAGTTGGTACATTCATATTGGCAGAACGTGCTAAAAAACCGCAAGAACTTCAAAATGTATTGACTACTGCTTTAAAGGTTGATAAAGATGCGAATATGGGTCTTATCACTGATATTAAGCAACAATTGAGAGAAGTTAATGCCCTTAAAGTGAATTATACCACTTATGAAGGGGATGCTTTTAACAATCTACAGTAGCCAATAGCTTAGATTTAGTGGGAAACGCCTCAAATTTTTAATTTGGGGCGTTTTTTGTTTAAAACAAACACATCATCATGTTTCGTATCATATTTCGATTTGGACTAGGGGCAGCTTCTATGTTGCTGTCAGCACCTATTTTCGGTCAGGCCACTTTATATGATGGGCAACAAGTGGATGATAGGTATTTAGAAGATCAATTTTATATTGGAGTTGGCTACAATGTTTTGGTTGATAAACCGGATAATGTTGCGCAGCGCAATCTTTCCTATAATCTACAAGTTGGCTTTATTAAGGATATCCCATTCAATCGAAAAAGAAATTTTGGAATAGGTTTGGGATTGGGCTATGCAATAAATTCCTATTATTCCAATTTAATGGTTACCGAAGAAGCTGATGCGTTCTTATATGAAATAGTGGATGAGTCCAATTTTAATAGGAGTAAGTTGGCCACTCATGCCATTGAATTTCCTTTCGAATTAAGATGGCGCACTTCTACCGCCGAAGATTATAAGTTTTGGCGAATTTATGCCGGTGCCAGATTGGGTTATGTTTTTTCCGGTAGGTCCAAGTTGGTGACAGAAACTGGTAATACTACTTTTTCCAATCCTGATATTGAAAAGTTCCAATATGGACTTACATTGAATTTTGGGTACAATACATGGAACATTCATGCCTATTATGGTTTAAATACTTTACTCAAGGAAGGAACTACTATTGAGGCTGGTGATCCTATCGATTTTAGGATCCTTAGAATTGGTTTGATATTCTATATCCTATAACCAGTATTTCAAAATAATCAACTGGGAGCAACAGCCAAGGAGAAAGCCTATCAAAAGTTCGTTTTTGGTGTGTGCCCTAAGGTATAATCTAGAAGTAGCCACCATCCCCGTAAAAAGCGTAAACAGGCTGATCGCAATGGTAATATTGATTTCAAAATGAATACTCAAGGCAATCATAAAAGTTAGGATACTGCCCATACCCAACAGGTGCATACTCGTCTTAAATTTAAAGAATAGTAGGATAAGTGTAGCGCTAGTAGCAGTTAGCAACCCTGTAAAATAGTAAAAGAGCTCGTTTACGTAATTATTTGGTATTACCTTATATAGTATCATCAAAAAGATGATACAGCTTATATAAAGAGGGTATTTTCGTTCTTGTATGGTCGGTAAAAATATGGAGCTGATTACCCCCAAGTTCTTCAAGATCAAGAAAAAGATGATAGGGATAATTATAGTTAGTATGAAAATTGGAAGGATGTTCCCGCTTTGGGTTTCCAAAGTACTGTAAGGAGCAATCATGAAATAAACAATCGTGCCTCCAATTGGTATAAATAGTGGATGGAATAGGTACGAGATAATGTGGAATATATGCCGCATCAAATTTCCTTTCTTAACCTTGCCACAGGTATGCCAAGCTGTTCCCGGTATTTGGCTACGGTTCGCCGCGCAATAGGGTAGCCCCTTTCTTTTAGAATTTTGGCTAATTTCGCATCGGTAAGGGGTTTTTTCTTCTCTTCGTCCCGAATAACGGTTTCTAGAATCTTTTTTATTTCTTTAGTGGAAACATCCTCTCCTTGTTCATTCTTCATGGACTCGGAAAAGAAATCTTTTATCAATTTGGTGCCATAGGGCGTATCCACATATTTGCTGTTGGCTACCCGTGAAACCGTGGAAACATCCATGTCTATTTTGTCTGCAATATCCTTCAGAATCATAGGGCGCAATTTTCTCTCGTCCCCTGTCATAAAATATTCTTTTTGATATTCCATAATGGTGCTCATGGTAATAAAAAGTGTTTGCTGCCGCTGCTTTATGGCGTCAATAAACCATTTTGCCGCATCTAACTTTTGTTTGATGAACATCACCGTGTCCTTTTGGGATTTCGACTTTTCCTTGGCATTTTTATAGCCTTCCAGCATATTGCTGTAATCTTTGGAAACATGGAGCTCTGGAGCATTTCGCCCGTTTAGGGTCAGTTCCAGTTCGCCATCAACAATTTTAATGGAGAAATCAGGTACAATATGCTCGATCATTCGGGTGTTCCCTGAATAGGATCCTCCTGGTTTTGGATTAAGTTTTTCTATTTCTGAAATGGCCTCTTTGAGTTGCTCCTCGGAAATGTGGTGTTTCTGTATAAGCTTGGTGTAGTGCTTTTTTGTGAAATGATCAAAGGACTTTTCAAGAATATTTATGGCTAGCTCAACAGATGGTTTTTGCTCTTTTCGTTTAAGTTGAATAATCAAACATTCGTCCAAAGATCGTGCAGCTACACCTGGTGGATCCAAATCTTGAACAATTTTAAGAACCTCCTCGATTTTATCCTCTTCCACATAGATATTCTGTGTAAAGGCGAGGTCATCCATAATGTCAGCAAGCGGTCTCCGTATATAGCCGCTTTCGTCCACGCTGCCCACTAAAAATTCAGCAATGGCCCATTCCTGATCGTCCAGATAAGCAGTGTTCAGTTGATTGATCAAGTATTGGTTGAACGATGTTCCTGCAGCATAGGGAACCCTTTTGTCATCATCGTCCGCACTATAATTGTTTGCTTGTGTGCGGTAATCGGGAATTTCATCGTCACTCAGGTAATCATCAATATTGATTTCTTCGGTGTCAATGTTTTCATTGTCTGCCGAATCATCATAAGTATCCTCGTAAATATCATCCAAAGCATCGGTTTCCTCTTTACCGCTTTCCAAGGCAGGGTTTTCCTCCAGCTCTTGCTTTAACTTTTGTTCAAAAGCCTGTGTTGGCAATTGAATAAGTTTCATGAGCTGAATCTGCTGTGGAGACAGTTTTTGGGAAAGCTTAAACTGTAGATGTTGTTTCAGCATACGGATTGATGATTTACAATCTTACTTTCTTAAAATAATAAAATCAAATTAAAACTCTGCATTCTGCGGTGTTCTAGGGTAGGGGATTACATCCCTAATGTTCCCCATTCCTGTGGTAAATTGTACCATGCGTTCAAAGCCTAGTCCAAAACCACTATGCACTGCGGTTCCAAATTTTCTGAGATCCAGATACCACCAAAGCTCTTTGGCATCGATATCCAGCTCTTTGATTTTTTGCTCCAGCACCTCCAAACGTTCTTCCCTTTGGGAACCTCCAACTATTTCCCCAATTCCTGGAAAAAGTACATCCATGGCACGTACAGTTTTACCATCCTCGTTCAATCGCATATAAAATGCCTTGATATCTGCAGGATAATCAAAAAGAATCACGGGGCACTTAAAGTGTTTTTCTACCAAGAAGCGTTCATGCTCGCTTTGCAGGTCTGCACCCCATTCATCAATGGGGAACTGAAACTTCTTCTTTTTGTTCGGCTTACTGTTCTTTAATATATCAATGGCCTCTGTGTAAGATACCCTTTTGAAATTGTTCTCGACCACAAATTTCAGCTTTTCTATCAATGCCATTTCAGAGCGCTCGTTCTGTGGTTTGGTCTTCTCTTCATCCAACAAACGTTTTTCCAAGAATTCCAGGTCATCTTGGCAATGGTCCAAGACGTACTGTATAATATATTTTATGAAATCTTCCGCAAGGTCCATGTTGGCATCCAGATCAAAGAAGGCCATCTCGGGCTCGATCATCCAGAACTCTGCCAAGTGGCGTGATGTATTGGAGTTTTCCGCCCTAAACGTGGGGCCAAAAGTATAAACTTTACCAAGTCCCATGGCGTAGGTTTCTGCTTCCAACTGACCTGATACGGTAAGGTTGGTCTCTTTTCCAAAAAAGTCCTCTGAGTAATCCACTTCACCTGTATCGTCCAATGGTGGTTTTTTGGCATCCAAAGTAGATACGCGGAACATTTCCCCGGCACCTTCGGCATCGGAACCTGTGATGATCGGAGCGTGCATGTAGTAAAACCCGTTTTGCTGAAAATAGCTGTGAACGGCAAAAGAAAGTACTGACCTAACTCGCATTACAGCGGAAAAGGTGTTGGTCCTCACTCTAAGGTGTGCCTTTTCCCTTAAAAACTCCAATGAATGCTTTTTAGGTTGGATAGGGTAGGTTTCCGGGTCGGCGGTACCATGTACAAATATATCCGTAGCCTGGATTTCCACACTTTGTCCCCGGCCTTGGCTTTCTTCCAAAGTTCCAGTTATTTTAAGGGCAGCTCCGGTCGAAATTTGTTTGAGCAATGCTTCATCCAAATTTTCAAAATCTACGACACATTGGAGGTTATGTATGGTCGAACCATCGTTCAGTGCGATAAATCGATTACTTCTAAATGTTTTTACCCATCCATTTACTTCAACGGAATCTCCTACGGGTTGCTTGGCTAGCAATTCTTTTATGGAATAAGACATCATTCTAATACTATCGAAATTTAATTGGTAAAGATAGGTTTTTGATAAAAAACGATGGCAATGGAACCGTCTATTTTATGGCATTTGGAAACACTATTTGTCCTTGAGGTTGTCTTCGTCCTGGGGCAAAATGTCGATTTGAGGTTTTTTGAGCACCTGTTTGTTGGCAATACTTCTTTCCAAAGACAATAGCAACGATGGCAACAAAATCAAATTGGACAACATGGCGAACAGCAAAGTGGCCGAAACCAAACCTCCCAATGCTTTGGTGCCTCCAAAGCTTGAGATGGTAAAGACAGAAAACCCAAAGAACAAAACAATGGACGTGTAGAACATGCTCACCCCTGTTTCACGCAAAGCGGCATATACCGATTTTTTAATGTGCCAACGATGTGCGGTGAGTTCTTGACGGTATTTGGCCAGGAAATGAATCGTATCATCAACCGATATCCCAAAGGCAATACTAAACACCAAGATGGTTGAAGGTTTTATAGGCACCCCCAAATACCCCATAACCCCTGCAGTGATTACCAGTGGCAGTAAATTGGGCACCAAGGATATGATAACCATTTTAAAGGACCGGAATAGATAAGCCATAAAGAGTGAAATCAATCCGATGGCCAGTGCTAAGGACAATAGCAAGTTTTTGACCAAATATTTTGTTCCTTTTAGGAACAATAGAGCTTTCCCGGTCATAAAAACATCGTATCGTTCCGATGGAAATTCTTTTGCGATAGCTTCTTGAAGGTCCTTTTCAATTTCCTCCATACGGTCGATTTTTACATCTTGCATGTACGTGGTCAAACGAGCTGTTTGGCCTGTACTGTCAACAAAGCTTTGTAAAAAATCTGTTCCTTCGGTAGATGATTTTTGAACGGCATTCATAATGAATGTGTTCTCTTGGCTCGTCGGCAGCTGATAGTATTTTGGAATTCCATTGTAAAAGGCCTGCTTGGAGTATTTCACCAAGTCCACAATGGAAATGGGTCTGGATAACTCGGGTATCTCGTCGATAACGGTACCCAACCGATCCATTCGTTTCAGTGTGGCAGGTTTAACCACTCCATTTTTACGTTTGGTGTCCACCACGATTTCCATGGGCATAATGCCATCAAACTCGGCTTCAAAAAACTGGATGTCCTTATAGAAATGACTTTTCTTCGGGAGGTCTTCAATCCTGCTTCCTGTTATCCGCATTTGGTAAATTCCAATAATGCTCAACACCAAAACGGCCACGGTGGTAATGTAAACGGCAATTCTATGGTTTCTTACCATGTTCTCCATCCAATTGACAAAAATGTCCATCCATTTTTTGTTCAAATGCTTTAAGTGCTTGGTTTTTGGTAGCGGCATAAAGCTGTAAACGATGGGTATGATCAAGAGTGATAGAATAAATATTCCAATAATGTTGATGGAAGCTACAATCCCGAATTCTCTTAAAAGGTCACTATCCAAAATAATAAAGGTGGCAAAACCCGAAGCCGTGGTAATGTTCGTCATTAAAGTGGCATTACCAATCTTGGAGATGACCCGTTGTAGTGATAGCGCTTGGTTCCCATGTTTTTTGACCTCTTGCTGATATTTATTGATCAAGAAAATACAGTTGGGAATACCGATTACAATAATCAATGGCGGAATAAGAGCCGTAAGAATCGTGATTTCGTATTTGAGTAGGCCAAGTATTCCAAAGGCCCACATTACCCCGATGATCACAACGCACATGGAGATAAACGTAGCTCTAAAACTTCTAAAGAAAAAGAAGAAAATAATAGAAGTAACCAAAAGTGCACCTACTATAAAGAGACCGATTTCGTCCACAATGGATTTTGTATTCCAAGTTCGAATGTAGGGCATTCCGGAAACACGGACATCCATATTGGTCTCTTGTTCAAAATCATCTACAAGCTCGGCGAGATCATTGAGAATAAACTCGTTTCGTACCGCCGTGTTCATAATATCCTTATCTAGATAAATAACGGTTTGAATGGTACCGGTTTTGGGATTGTAAACCAGATTATCGTAAAAAGGCAGTTCGTTGAAAAGGTGGTTTGTGAGTGAATCTATTTCAGATTTGGTTTTGGGAGGAGCGGCGATTAAGGGCTCCATGGAGAACGTTTGGGTGTCGTTATCTTTAATTAGCTCCTTCAGGTTTTCCAAGGAAATAACATAATCAATTTCAGGAAAAGCCTCAAGCTGTTTGCTCAATGTGTTCCATCGGTTGAAATTCTTGGGAGTAAACAAGGCAGAATCCTTGATGGCCAAAACTATTGCATTGCCTTCCTCGCCAAATATTTGGGTAAAAGCATTGTACTGAACACTAGCTGGGTGGTCGTCGGGAAGAATATTGGCTTCTGTATTGGAAAAACGCATGTTTTTCCACTGTAGGGCCAAGAAAACAGTAAAGGCAACAATACCTAGTAGAATGAGTATTCTATTACGAAGTATGATTCCTGCGACCTTTGGCCAAAATCCTTTAGTGAGCTTTGCTACCATGTGGGTTTTGTTGGGCGCAAAGGTAAAAAATGATATGTTGTGTTCCTAGGAAAGACTCCTGCCAAAATCCAAGTTTTAAACCTTCATGATCTCGGCCTCTTTTGAAGTCAAGATGGCATCCACTTTATCGCTATAGGAGTTGGTCAATTCCTGTACGTCAACTTCAGCATTTTTCAATAGGTCTTCGGAGATATCCAATGCTTTTAATTCTTTGTTTGCATCTTGTCTGGCACTTCGGATACTCACTTTAGCATCTTCCGCCTCTCCTTTGGCCTGTTTTGCAAGCTGTATTCTTCTTTCTTCTGTCAAAGGTGGAACATTGATAATTACCATTTCACCATTGTTCATTGGATTAAATCCCAAATTGGCGTTCATAATGGCAGTTTCGATGTCGCCAAGAAGGTTTTTTTCCCAAGGCTGTACGGAAAGCGTTCGGGCATCTGGAGTGTTGATGTTGGATACTTGGGAAAGCGGTGTCTGTGACCCGTAGTAGTCCACCATAACCGTGGAAAGCATCATTGGGCTGGCTTTACCTGCCCTAATTTTGGTCAATGCTTTTTGCAAGTGTTCAATACTTGCATCCATACTTTCTTTTGTACTATCAAGAATAAATTTTACGTCTTCGTCCATAACTTTCAAATTTAAAAAACTAAAACCAAAGTATAGGTCAATTTAAACATTGACCACAGTTCCGATATTTTCTCCAGATACTATTTTCATTAAGTTGCCACGTGTGTTCATATCAAAGACTACAATGGGCAATTCATTTTCCTGACTCAATGTAAATGCTGTGGTGTCCATTACTTTAAGTCCTTTGGAAAGCACTTCATTAAAGGAAATAGAATCAAATTTGGTGGCATTTTTATCTTTTTCGGGGTCCGATGTATAAATACCGTCGACACGCGTTCCCTTTAAAATAACATCAGCTTTTATTTCGATGGCCCTAAGTACAGCTGCAGAATCCGTAGTGAAATAGGGGTTCCCTGTTCCTCCGCCAAAAATTACCACTCTTCCTTTTTCCAAATGGCGAATGGCTCTTCTTCTTATGAAGGGTTCTGCAACTTCGTTGATTTTTATGGCAGACTGCAGTCTAGTTTGAACTCCATTTAGTTCGAGTGCACTCTGTAGGGCAAGACCGTTGATTACTGTGGCCAACATGCCCATATGGTCGCCTTGGACCCTATCCATCCCTTGACTTGCTCCGGCAAGGCCTCTAAAAATGTTTCCTCCGCCTATTACAATAGCCACCTCAACACCTTTCTCAACAACAGATTTTATTTCATCGGCATATTCGTCCAATCGTTTGGCATCTATACCGTATTGTTGTTCGCCCATTAAGGCTTCTCCACTTAATTTTAATAAAATTCTTTTGTAATGCATTGAGAGTTTCTTGAAGTCCGGACAAAAATAATCAAAATTATTTACGGGAAATCATAGAAAAATAAGATATGCCCAGAATAAAAAGAATAAAAAAATCCATACATTCTGTAACCTTTTTAAAAAAGTACGGTATATCCTTCAACAGGCCTAAAAAACCAGAAAATTGCAAAACCTAACCGACAATAACTTAATGATGAAAGTAAAGAATGGCGACTTGGATAAGTTGGGTCTGCTCTATGAACGGCACAAAAGAAATCTTTTTGGTTTCTTCTACAACTTGGGGAACAATCCTTCGGTGAGTGAAGATTTAGTGCAGAATGTGTTTGTGAGAATTTTGAAATACAGGAGATCTTATAAGGGAGAGGGTTCGTTCACTGCCTGGATGTTCAGTATGGCAAGGAATATCAACTATGACCACCATATTAAGGTTTCCAAACAGAACATATCCAGGGATATTGCTCCAGAAGATACTGAAATGGGATCGGAGGATAGCCTAAACGAAGCTATGGATCAAAATGGGAATGCAATTATGTTGAGGCAAGCCCTTTCCCTTTTACCTAACGACAAAAGAGAAATTTTGCTTTTGAGCAAGTACAGGGACCTGAAGTTGAATGAAATTGCCGAGATACTGGGTTGCACCGAGGGGGCTGCCAAGGTTAGGACCCATAGGGCACTTAAGGAGTTAAGAACGATTTTTTTACAATTGGAAACAGCATGATGGAAGAAGGAAAATTTGAATTGGAAGCAATGGATTTTATGATGGGGGCCATGTCTTCGGATAAGGCAAGGAAGTTCGAGAAGTTTTTGGATAAAAATCCTAAGTATAAAGAAAGGTATACAGATTTGGTAGATACGTGGAACATGGTTGACGTTCTTGACGCTCCAGAACCCTCGGCTAAAATGGACGAAACGTTTTTTGAAATGCTTTCCAATGAAGTAGATAAGAAAAGGAGTAGTTCTATGGGTGGTAATTTTCTTGAAAGATTGTTCTCCATTTTTAGGCCGCAATTGGCATTTGCAATTTTATTGCTGGTCATTGGTTTAGGGGCAGGCTATTATTTTGCACCATTGATGGGACGTGATCAGCCAATACAAATTTCGGTTAATGGTAATGAAACAGCGGAAGTAAGGCAAAAGTTGGTGCTGACGCTCTTAGATCAACCTTCGGCCAATCAAAGATTGCAGGGGGTAGGCGAAGCCAATAAGTTCGAGAATGCAGATGATATTGTGATCAAGGCCCTTTTGCAGACCCTCAATCATGATTCCAATGTAAATGTACGATTGGCTGCTGTTGAGTCTTTGATCAATTATGTGGATAATCCTTTGGTTAGGCAGGGCTTGGTGAAGTCCATTCCAAATCAAGAATCACCCATTTTACAAATTACCCTTGCCAATTTAATGGTAGCGTTGCAAGAAAAGGCTTCCATAGAACCATTCAAGCAATTGCTCAAACAAAAGGAATTGGATACTACGGTAAAAAAGAGAATTGAGAAAAGTATTGAATCAATCATATAGTTTATTTATCAATCGCCCTTTGGGCAAAATCAAATTACGAACAGTCAAAATTTTTAAAAAATGAAGAAACGGTTATTAATTATGACATGTCTTTCTCTTGGGATTGGTGTGTGGAGTGCAAAGGCACAACAAAAGGAATTCAAGGAGGTAATTCAAAAAAATATTGCCCTTGTCAATACTTCTAGCAATAGTTTGGTAGTAAAAAATGTATTTGGCTCTGTTGCCGTTGAAGGTTATGGTGGTAACGAAGTTGTTTTGGAGGTTGAAAGGATTATTACGGCGGACAATGCTCGTGATTTAGAACGGGGAAAAGAAGAGCTTACACTAGAAGTTGTGCAAGAATCCGATAGGGTCATTCTTTATCCCAATGCCCCGTACATAGAATTTGATAAAGAAAAATTACGGTATAATTGGTGCAACAATAATGAGGATATTCCCTATGAGCATGTACTGAACTTCAAGTTGAAAGTTCCCAATGCTGTAAAAATCAATGTAAGTACGGTGAACGATGGAGAATTACTTGTTAAAAACACCAAAGGTGAATATGTGGAGGTAAATAATGTGAATGGAGGGATTGTCCTATCAAATATTATGGGAAAGACCAAAGTGCATTGTATTAATGGTGATGTGGATATTTCATACGCGGAAAACCCGAGTGTGGAGTCCAGATATTATGCATTGAACGGGGACATCAATATTTCGTATCAAGAGTCTCTTTCGGCCAAAATATCTTTCAAAAGCATGAATGGGGAAATGTTCACGGATTTTAACATAGACAAACAGTTTATGAAGACAAATAAAAAGGAAGGAAGTACAGGCAAACCCAAATATAAATATGAGACTAGGCCTGTTGTACAAATAGGTGGGGGCAAAGTTGATTTTGATTTTGAGACTTTGAACGGAAATGTATTCATCAAAAAAATATAAAGGCATGAGAAGAATAAAAAACCTAATAATTGTTGGACTAGTTCTTTTTACAGGAATAGTATCAGCGCAGAAAAAGGAAGTGGACTTGTTTGCAGTTCCACTTAGCAGTCCAGGGCAAGAAGGAACGTTAAAACTTGATCAAATCAGTGGATCAATTACGGTAACTGGTTATGAGGGCAAGGATGTTATTGTGAAAGTTTTTGTTGTTGAGGGTGAAGAAACCTTGAACAAGACTAAAAATGGGATGAAACGGATCGGTAATTCAGGGCTGAACATAAGTGCTGAAGAAGACAGCAACGTGGTAACGATTGATAATGAGGCTTGGAACAGAAGAACGGATTTTGATATTAAGGTGCCCTACAACTTTTCGTTAAACTTAAGTACGGTAAACAATGGTGACATCAGTGTTCAAGATGTTTCGGGCGACTTAGAAATTAGCAATGTCAATGGAAGTATAACCCTGGGTAGTGTGGAGGGTGCCGTAACGGCCAATACCACCAATGGAGAGGTGAAAGTGGACTTTAAAAGTTTAAAGAATATGGTAGATATGGCCTTTAGTAGCTTTAATGGAGATGTTGAGGTCGTCTTTCCCAGTTCGGTGAAAGCAAATGTGAAAGCAAAATCCGATATGGGTGATATTTATACGGATTTTGATGTGACCATTGTGGAGAACAAACCTGTAGTGGATAAAAAGCAAGCTTCAGGAAAATATAAAGTGAAGTTGGAACAATGGTTGAAAGGAAAAATCAATGGGGGTGGTCCCGAGCTAATGTTCAAAACCTTTAATGGCGATATTTTGATAAAATCAAAGTAAGAACCAATTATCTTAAACATAAAAAAGCCCCTTTAAAAGGGGCTTTTTTTGATAATTATATTGTTGTAATTAACCCAATGCTACTCTTGAGAAACCAGTAACTTCCAGGCTGGAATCTACAGATTTAACGTACTGAGCAACACTTTGCTTACTATCTTTAATAAAATCTTGGTTCACCAAGGTGTTGTCTTTAAAGAAACGCTTCAATTTACCTTGAGCAATTTTATCCAACATTTCTTCTGGCTTACCTTCTTGACGCAATTGGTCTTTTGCAATTTCGATTTCTTTATCGATGATTGACTGATCTACACCATCTTCGTTCAAGGCAACCGGGTTCATGGCAGCAGCTTGCATGGCTACATCCTTAGCAGCTTCAGCAGCGCCATCAACATTGGCGGACAAACCAACCAAGGTTGCAATTTTGTTGCCAGCGTGGATGTAAGATCCAACAAAAGGGGCGTTCAATCTTTCAAAGCTTCCGATTTCGATTTTCTCACCGATAACACCGGTTTGCTCTGTCAATTTATCGGCAACGGTCATTCCCTCAAAGGAAGCAGCAAGAAAATCATCTTTGCTGTCGTAACCTAGTGCCAAATCAGCCAAATCGTTCGCAAGTTTTACAAAGGTGTCGTTTTTAGCAACAAAGTCTGTTTCGCAGTTTAAAGAGATAACTACACCATGAGTGCTATCACCGTTTACTTTTGCGATGGCAGCACCTTCAGATGATTCTCTGTCGGCTCTTTTTGCTGCAACTTTTTGACCTTTCTTCCTTAGGATTTCTATTGCTTTATCAAAATCACCTTCTGCTTCGACCAAAGCTTTTTTGCAATCCATCATTCCAGCTCCGGTGGTCTTTCTTAATTTATTTACCTCTGCGGCGGTAATCTTTGCCATTTTCTTTTCTTTTTAAATTTTATGTAAAGTAAAACACTGTAAAAGTGTTTTTGTTTAGGACAATGTTAAATCAAAAGGTTTATTCAACCCCTCCTTTTACACTGTCTTGCCATTCTTTAAGTTCGTCCCATTTTCCATCGGCAGCCATTTTTGCTTGCTTTGGCCAAGATGTTGGATCTAAATGAGCTAAAGTAGAGCTCGCTTCGGACAAAATTTCCTTAACTTTTTCAGCATCGGCATCAGCAAGTTCGGCGTAAGTCTTCATCCCATTAGCTACAAGAGCCTCTGCAGCTTTTGGTCCTATACCTTCAATTTTGGTAAGGTCATCGGACTTAGCTTTAGCTTCTTTTTTTGCAGGCTTTTCCTCAGCGGCTTTCTCCTCTTTCTTTGGAGCGGCTTCGGCTTTTTTGGCTGATTTTTCTTCAGCGGCCTTTTCTTCCTTTTTTGGAGCGGCCTCAGCTTTTTTCTCCTCTTTTTTAGGCGCTTCCTCTGTTTTGGCAGCTTTAGCTTCTTCGTTGTCTTTTCCTCCCGTTTTCTCGCTCTTGCGCTCTTCCAAACCTTCAGCAACTGCTTGAGTCACTGATTCCATGATAATTTCAATGGATTTACCGGCATCATCATTGGAAGGTACAGCATAGTCAACATCGCGGGGGTCAGAGTTGGTATCCACCATGGCAAAAATTGGAATGTTCAATTTTTGAGCTTCTTTAACTGCGATGTGCTCACGCATGGTGTCAACAATAAAAAGTGCACCTGGCAAACGAGTCATGTCGGCAATAGAGCCTAAGTTTTTGTCCAACTTCGCACGTAAACGGTCAACTTGCAATCTTTCTTTTTTGGAAAGTGTGTTGAACGTACCATCTTTTTTCATGCGGTCGATAGCTGCCATTTTCTTAACAGCTTTACGAATGGTCACAAAGTTGGTCAACATACCACCTGGCCATCTTTCTGTGATGTACGGCATGTTCACTTTGGATACTTTGTCCGCTACAATGTCCTTTGCTTGTTTTTTTGTGGCTACAAAAAGGATTTTTCTTCCTGAGGATGCAATTTTCTTAAGGGCTTCGTTAGCTTCCTCAAGTTTTGCTACCGTTTTGTAGAGATTGATTACGTGGATTCCGTTACGCTCCATATAGATGTAAGGAGCCATGTTTGGATTCCACTTTCTTGTTAGGTGCCCAAAATGCACACCTGCTTCCAGTAAGTCTTTTACTTCAATTTTACTTGCCATTTCTTGTACTTAGTTTACGTTCCGTTGTAAGTAGCAATGCATTGGTGGTCACAAAATTTTGTTCGCCCAACCCATTTAGATGCTAAACTAGTTTCCAAAAAGTCGAATACATTATCCTTTTTAGAACAACGACAACTTGGTTAAAAATTTAACCCTGAAAGTATAGTACATAATTTCAGGGTTTTCAATGAACTTATCTATAATTGAATGCCGTAGCACCCAAAGTATATTAACGTTTGGAGAATTGGAATTTCTTACGGGCTTTCTTCTGACCGAATTTCTTCCTTTCCACCATTCTTGGGTCTCTTGTCAATAAACCTTCTGGTTTAAGAACGCTTCTGTTTTCTGCATCTATTTCGCACATTGCTCTCGACAAAGCCAAACGAACAGCTTCTGCCTGACCAGTGATACCGCCACCGTAAACATTTACTTTTACGTCGTAGTTACCATCTGTCTCAGTTAAAGTGAAAGGTTGTTTCACTTTGTACTGCAATGTACCAGTGGTAAAGTAATCGTTAAGATCTCTTTTGTTTACTGTGATGTTTCCAGATCCTTCGGAAACATATACTCTAGCCACAGCGGTTTTTCTTCTACCTATCTTATGAACCACTTCCATTATTTGTAGTCGTTTAAGTTTATAGCTTTTGGTTTTTGCGCTTCTTGCCCGTGCTCAGCACCTGCATACACTTTAAGGTTTCTGAACAAGTCAGCCCCAAGTTTGTTTTTTGGAAGCATTCCTTTTACAGAGGCTTCAATGATGCGCTCAGGATGTTTTTCCAAAACTTCTAATGCGGAAGCAGAACGCTGTCCACCAGGATACCCTGTATATCTTTGATATTCCTTATCCTCCCACTTGTTGCCGGTCATATTGATTTTCTCAGCATTGATGACAATAACATTGTCTCCACAATCAACATGAGGGGTAAAGTTGGTCTTGTATTTCCCTCTAAGTATTTTGGCTACTTTAGACGCCAATCTTCCTAAGGTCTGTCCTTCAGCATCAACCAATAACCAGTGTTTGTCAACAGTAGATTTATTGGCGGAAATAGTTTTATAACTTAATGTATCCACTTCTCGAATATTATTGATTTAATAACCTATCCCGAATAACGGGCTGCAAATGTACAATTATTAGATTGAAATACAAACGGTTGATTTGGAATATTTTTCTACTTTTTTCAATTTCAATCTTCGGGTGAAAAAAGAGAGCGGCAATATAGTCCGTGAAAGTGTTAAAAAAAGATTAAAAAAATATTTCTGCTGTAACTCATACGATTTTTAGTGGTCTTTACTGCATCAATCTAATTCAAAAAACGAATCCGTGAGAAACGCAGTTCTGGTTTTCCTGACCCTATTCTTTATTTACAACACTCAAGCACAAGATTCTACCGAAGTAATCATCAAAAAACAATATACCACCCAGGCCTTAGGGGAATATGCAGCTCCTACCATAAATGGTATTTTGGAGGATGAGGCATGGAATCTGGTAGAATGGGGCGGTGATTATATTGAATGGCAACCCGATGAGAACACACCACCTTCCCATCAAACCAAATTTAAGATACTATATGATAGCAAGAACCTATATATAGGTGTACGCTGTTATGATGATGAGCCCGATAAAATCGTAAAAAGATTGTCTCGAAGGGATGGTTTTGATGGTGACTGGGTGGAGTTTAATATTGACAGTTATTTTGATAAACGTACTGCATTTTCTTTTACCATTACCGCAGCAGGGGTAAAAGGTGATGAGTTTATATCAAACAATGGGAACAATTGGGATTCTAGTTGGAACCCTATCTGGTATGCCAAGGCCCATGTGGATGATGAGGGTTGGACCGCTGAACTTCGTATACCCTTAAGTCAATTAAAGTTTGGAAGTGCCGAGGAGCAAGTTTGGGGTTTCCAGTCGACCAGACGATTTTTTAGAAACGAAGAACGCTCCGTATGGCAACGTAAGCCTGTGGATCAACCTGGCTGGGTAAGTGAGTTTGGAGAACTACATGGTCTAAAAAATATTGAGCCGCAAAAGCAGTTGGAGATTCAACCCTACACGGTAGCAAAAACCGAAACCTACGAAGCGGAAGAAGGGAATCCGTTTCGAGATGGTAGCGAAAGTAATATCACCGTTGGATTGGATGCCAAAATTGGAATTACCAACGACTTAACCTTGGATTTGACGGTCAACCCCGATTTTGGACAAGTGGATGCCGACCCTTCGGCTATTGCGTTGGACGGGTTTCAGATATTCTTCCAAGAACGACGTCCATTTTTTGTGGAGAACAAAAATATCTTCGATTTTAGGGTTTCCCAATCCGAAGCTGGCAATACATTTGGTTCCGATAACATATTTTATTCAAGAAGAATTGGTAGGAGTCCACAAGGATATCCGAATACTTCTGATGGCGAGTTTGTGGACCAGCCTGACAATACTCCAATTATCGGCGCAGCAAAGTTTAGTGGCAAGACCAAAGATGGATGGGCCATAGGTGCGCTCGAAAGTGTGACTGCACAGCGAACTGCTACCATTTTAAATGGAGATGGGGACACTCGTAAAGAAATGGTGGAGCCCCTTACCAATTATTTTGTGGGTAGATTACAAAAAGACTTTAACCAAAGAAACTCCTACATAGGGGGAATCTTTACGGCGACCAATAGGGAACAAATCCCCGAACAGCTCAATTTTTTGCATGATGCCGCCTATACTGGTGGTCTGGATTTTAAGCATCAATGGGCCAATCGTGACTGGTATGTTGGGGGTAATATTACCATGAGTCATGTTCGTGGAAGTGAGGAAGCCATCACAAACACCCAAGAATCCATTACACATTTGTTCAATAGGGTTGGTGCCGATCATGTTGAAGTGGATACTACAAGAACATCAATGACCGGAACAGGAGGCAACGTACAAATAGGTAAGGTGGGTAATGGTCACTGGAAATTTGAATCTGGCGCCACATGGCGTTCACCGGAATTGGAACTCAACGATATCGGATTTCAGCGACAAGCTGACGATGTAAGGCATTATACTTGGATAGGATATCAAACCCTAAAACCTGATAGCACCTTTAGGCGTGTGGGCATCAACTATAACCATTGGACAGCATGGGATTTTCAAGGCAATCATAATTATCTGCAGTTTAATACAAACAGTTGGCAAAACTGGAAAAATAACTGGAGAACCAACATTGGATTCAATTATGCACCTATTGAATATTCCAATTTTGCTTTACGGGGAGGCCCTAGGTTAAGGCAATCCCCTTGGATGAGTTTTTGGAACAGTGTCAACACCGACTACAGAAAAAAATTAAGGTTCTCGTTTTTTCACAATGGTAGAAAGGCTCTGGATAACTCCATAAAGAACTATTATATGGAAGGAGGTTTTGTGTACCAGCCCATAAATGCATTACGGATTTCAGTTTTTCCGTCCTTGAGAATCAATCAAGATAAATTACAGTTTATTGATAATTTTGATGATGTGAATGGTTCGCCGCGATACCTGAACGGTGAAATCAATCAGCGTACGCTGAGCATGTCGTTTCGATTGAACTATACCATCAATCCGAATTTGACCATTCAATACTGGGGACAACCCTTTATTTCCAGAGGACGCTATTCCAACTTTAAACACATTACCGACCCCATAGCCAAAACTTTTGATAATCGATTTGTTCAGTATAACGATCAACAAACCAGTTTGGTCGATGGGACTTATGCCATTGATGAAGATTTGGATGGTGTGACCGATTTTAGTTTTGATGACCCCGACTTTTCTTTTGTACAGTTCCGTTCCAACTTGGTAATCCGTTGGGAATATATTCCGGGCTCGGAAATTTTCTTGGTGTGGTCGCAAGATGTGACCCAATCAGGAAATCCTGCTGATGGATTGTTGTCTAGTTTAGGGGATAATATTTTTGGACAAAAACCGCACAATATCTTTTTGTTGAAGGCTACTTATAGATTTGTACTCTAAACAAGTTTTTTGAGTGCCTTCACCAAAGCCTCATTCGCCTCGGGATTACCAATGGTGATTCTAACTTTACCAGGGGCGCCAAATTGTGAAACGGGGCGAACCATGATACCTTGTTCCATCATTTTGTCCGTAAATTCCATTTCGGGCAATGGCGGGTCAATGATAAAAAAGTTGGCTTGGCTTGGCCAATATTTGATGCCCAATTCATCAAATGCCTTAGCGATATAGTTTCTACCTTCTAAAACGGTTTTTACCGTTTTTTCAATGAATTCGGTGTCGTTCAAAGCTCCAATGGCTGCCTCAATGGAGGTCAATGGGAGTAAAAAAGGTTTGTGGATTAGACGTACATAGTTGGCAATGGTCGGCGTAGTGTAACCATATCCGATGCGTTGTCCTGCCAAACCATAGGTTTTGGAAAAACTATTGAGCCCAACCACATTGTGGCCTTCCAAAACATAAGGCAATGCGGTAACATAATCTTCCGCATCGGCAAAATGGCGGTAGACTTCATCGAACACCACTAAAATGTTTTTGGGAACACGAGCCATAAAATCATCCATTACGGGTTTTGGAATATAGGTTCCTGTAGGATTGTTTGGACTGGTCAAGAATATCACCTTTGTTTTTTCATTGATGGCATTCAAGATTCCCTCCACATCCAAATCGTAGTTAGGGGCCAATAGGGGTATGTCCACTTGGTTGGCGCCATACCATCTCGAAAAAACGGAGTAGGGTAGAAAGCAAGGGTTGGAAAAAATCACTTCGTCCCCTTCGTTGATAAATGCCCGAAGTAGCATATCAATAACCTCAGAACCACTATTGCCGCATAAAAATTGGTCGGCGCTCAGCTGACCATCTAAATCTTGGACCAAGGCCTCGCGCAGGCGAATGTCGGTCTGGTCGGGGTAGATGTCAATCTTGTCAAGCGCTGCTTTCATTGCAGCAATTGCCTTGGGCGAGGCACCTAAAGGATTCTCGTTAGAGGATAACTTGTATATTTTTTTATCGGTCGGGGGAATGTTTTTTCCGCCTTTATATACTTCTTTCGGCACCAAATGGGCCTTAAAAATGGATTCTATATCTTTTTTCATAATGCTATAAACTCTCCGCAAATAATAAATACGCCATCGCCTTTATGGTATCGCCATCTTCCAATAGCTGTTTGGCTAAGGTATGCAGTTCGGTTTTAGAGGCATTTTCCACCCCTTCTTTGGTTATGATGGTTTTAATATCCACCGTGGAGGGA
>NHBR02000082.1 GCA_002167435.2 Allomuricauda sp. TMED12 | reverse complement strand
TCTTTCCATTTACGGCCTAAAGTAAGATAGGTGCCAGGTACAGCTTCCACTTTTTCTGGTTTACCGTTCACTCTCACAAAAAAACCTTTGGTCGCCCATTGCGGCACCCTAATGTTCAAATCAAATTTCCCCTTTCCCTTAATCATCAATTGAGTATTGTCTGCTTTCGGAAAAGCAGTTTTTTGCTCTACAGTAATGTCCTTCTCGGTCCATTTTAACGTTGAGGGCACAAAAAGGTTTACATAAAGTGCCTTGTCATCCTTGCTTTTGAAGTAAATGGAATTTTGAAACTTGGTATTACTCTCCAGAGCGGTGCCATTGCAGCAGGTAAAGCCGCGCATATCGGCATTTCCAAATCGCTTAACAGAACCTGGCCTCAATGGTACATGATAGGTGTTTGCAGGACTGTCTTCAGCTACTGAAGCAAGAATATGGTTATACAAGCCACGCTCGTAATAATCCATCAATTCCGTGCGTTGATCAAAAAGAAACAAGTTTTTGGTGAGTTTTAGCATGTTGTATGAGGCGCAGGTCTCATTTTGTCCTCCTGATGAAAACCCATTTTCGTACAATGTAGCGGGCTGACCAATAAAACATTCTGCATTTGTTGGATTTCTTGCCCCGGCTACTCCTCCAATACTGTACATATAATCATTTTTGGCCTTATACCAGAAGTTATCGGCCACTTGGTAATATTCTGGCAATTCCGAATCACGATATATTTCAAGCGCACCCATAACTTGAGGAATATGCTGATTGGCATGCAACCCACGAAAGGAGTCAACATTTTTGGCCAATCCATGGGAATGTTCGGTATCACCAAAAAACATTTTGATGTTATCGAACAATTGTGCCACTTTAAGGTATCTTGGTTCGTCTGTAATTCTGTCCAAGCGGGCCATGGCTTCATTCATACCACCAAATTCTCCTGCAATATAGGTGTTCCACATACCGATCAAGGTATCGGTGGGCACTTGGCTCAATCGGGCATACACCCAATCACCCATTCCCTTGGCTATTTCCAAAGCTTTTTTGTTTCCACTTACCTCATAAATGTCCATTAACCCTGCCAAAATTTTGTGCAAAGTATAATAGGGCGCCCAAATTTGGGTGGGCTGTGTTCCGTAGATTGCCCCTTTTTCCAACATGATAAATTGGTCTGGCGGGTAAGCACTTATAAAACCTTCGCCCCAGTTCCAATAATCGGTTCGGATTCCGTTTTCACTCAAATCGGAATCAAAAGTTGATTTACCTGGACCCGGAGGAACCGCTGTCGGGTCAGCTTCATACTCACCCCCAATGTTTGCAGAACGTCCAGACATTTGGGAAAGCCCATACAGCACTTCCACCATATAATCCATTTTATTGGCAAAATTGGCCTGTAACGCCTTATCATGAGCGGTACTGGCATAGGCTTGGGCAATGGCGGTTAAATAATGACCTGTAGCATGCCCCCGTAGTTTGGTTTCTTGACTGTCCCATACGCCCAATGGTTTTGCTCCCTCGGGCTGTTCCTGGCCAAAGGCATTTCGGAACATGTATAAAAAGGAGTCAGGATTGGTTTCAGCTAGTGTATTTATAAACTTGTCTCTATTTTCGATGAATTTTGTTTGCTCTCCATGTGCATCGTTATCGAGCGAAACTTGGTCCAAACCAAATACGTCAAGTTTAAGGCTGGGAGTATTCGATCTCCTATTTGATATTACCGTTACTTTCGCTTTGGGTTGAAAGTTGGTACCTGCAACCTGACCTGTTACTACATAATTTCCAACTTTTGACACTTCGGAATTATCTATTGGAGAAGGCCAAATTACCCTTACTTTTGGGCCTTTTACACCATTCCCATACTCTCCTTCAACAAAACGTGGCAATCGTGGCAAATCCCCCAATGTAGTTTCGACTTCAATATCGGCAACATTGATCAGGTACTTGTTGTAGAGCTGAGGAATATGAGGGTCAAAAGTGGGAAGATCTTCTTCTGTTTTCTCCTTTTGTACCACCTCTTCTTCCCCGCTTTGTGCCTGAACCAAGTTTGTGAAGCAAACGAGTAAAAATAGTGGCGCAATAATTACTTTAATTGGTTTCATACTAATTATCTCAAGAGTACAGCATCAATTACAATCCCATACTTTTTTTATTGATTGCTACAACACCTGAAAACCATGGGCATAAGGGTCGTCGTCATCAATTATAATATTATTATAGCCCGTTATTTGTGCCCAACCTTGAATACTTGGAATAATGGCTTGTTTTCCATCCAAAATGGTTTCTTCCTCTACTTTACCTACGAACTTGCTACCGATAATACTTTCGTGCACATAGGGTTCGTTTTTCTTTAATCTTCCTTTTGCGTATAGTTGTGCCATACGAGCCGAAGTCCCAGTACCACAAGGAGACCGATCTATGGCCTTCTTCCCATAAAAAACGGCATTTCTCCCAGACGAAGAATCATCCAAGGGTTCACCTGTCCACATTATATGGCTTACATCCCTTATGGTCGAATCTTCCGGGTGGACAAACATATCGGGATACTTTTCATTTATTTTTTTTCGGACCACTTGAGAATATTGAATTATTTGACCTGCCGAATAGTCTTGCAATCCCGTAAAGTTTTGTTGTGGATCTACAATGGCGTAATAATTTCCACCATAGGCCACATCAAAAGTAATTTCTCCCAATTCCGGACATTCCACCGTTAAGTTTTCTGCCGCCAAATAAGATTTCACATTGATGAGTTTTACCCATTCTACCTTTTTACCGGTTAATTGGTATTCGATTTCAACTAGTCCTGCTGGAGCTTCCATTCTAATCTTTCCTGGAGTTTTCGGTACAATAAGTCCTTCTTCAATGGCCACTGTAATAGTACCTATGGTTCCATGACCACACATGGGCAAACAACCTGAAGTTTCAATAAAAAGTATGGCAAAATCATTTTCGGGATCATGTGGTGCCAGCAAAATGCTTCCGCTCATCATATCATGACCACGAGGTTCGAACATCAATCCCCGTCGAATCCAATCATACTCTTTTAAAAAGTGCTGACGTTTTTCGCTCATGTTCTCACCAACCAAATTAGGTCCTCCACCAGCAACTACCCTTACTGGATTTCCGCAGGTATGGGCATCTACACAAAAAAATGTTTTTCTGGCCACTCGCTATTTTTTTAAATGATCCGGCAATAATTCCTTGGGGAACGATTGATAACTAATAGGTCTTACCCAACGTTTTATGGAATGAGTTCCCACTGCTGTAAATCTAGAATCCGTAGATGCCGGGTAAGGCCCACCATGTTGCATGGAAGGACATACCTCCACACCTGTAGGCACTCCATTATAAATAATCCTTCCTACTTTATTTTGAAGAGATTCCACAATCTCTGCCAGATTTAAATCATCATCCGTTTCGGCAATGAGAGTTCCTGTCAATTGGCCTTCCAAACCTTCTATGATCTCAATAAGCTCTGCTTCGTCCGCACATTGCACCACCATAGAAAAAGGACCAAAAACCTCCTGATGCATTTTAGGGTTTTTCAAAAATGCTTCGCCTGATACCCTGGCAATAATTGAAGCTGCATCATTAGGTTCCAAATCACCTTTGTATTTACCAACTACCTCAACGCCATCTTGCGAGATGACATCCTCGCCCTTTTTCTGATATCCCTTCTTTATGTTCGGGTGGAGCATAGTCTGCGGGGCAATGGCGATGGTTTCTTTGGCCAATTCTTGAATAAAATCCTCCGTATCATCAGTTTTCACTGTTAACAAGAGCCCTGGATTTGTACAGAATTGACCTGTACCCAAAGTAATGGAACCTGCATAGGTTTTTGCCAGTTCACTTCCTCGTTTAGAAATGGCATTTGCCGTCATGATCACCGGGTTAATACTTCCCATTTCAGCAAAAACAGGTATAGGTTCATCTCGCTTGGCAGCCAAATCAAAAAGTGCCCTTCCCCCACCAATACTACCTGTAAAACCAACAGCCTTTACTTTTGGGTGGTTCACCAAATCCACTCCAGCCTGTACATTCCCATTAATACTGGAAAAAACGCCTTTTGGCATTCCTGTTTTTTCGGCCGCCTTTACAATGGCCGAAGCCACCAACTCATTAGTTCCCGCATGCATGGGATGTCCCTTTACGATTACTGGGCAGCCCGCAGCCAAAGCACTCGCGGTATCACCCCCTGCAGTAGAATAGGCCAACGGAAAATTACTGGCGCCAAAAACGGCCACAGGGCCCAACGGAATCATTGTTTTTCTCAAATCATCCTTTGGCATTGGTTTTCTATCAGGTTGAGCGGCATCAAAAGTATTTTCACGCCAATCGTCATTGGAAACAAGTTCGGCAAAGGAACGTAATTGAAAAACCGTCCTTCCTCTTTCCCCAACGGCTCGCCCTTCCGGCAATCCGGATTCCAGCATATACATGTCCACAAGCTCCTTGTCCAAAGCCAATATTTCATCGGCAATGGTATTCAAAAAATCTGCTCTTTGTTTACCTGGGATTTTTCGGAATGTTTTAAATGCTGTCCAAGCAAGCTCAGCAGCTGTGTCAATTTCATCTTTTGTGGCCTCTAGGAACACTGTTGGATTCTCTACGTTCTCCTTTGGATTTATCGTTCTGAACTCAATAGACCCATCGGACTTAAATTGTCCTCCAATACAGTTTTTACCTGTAATCATACTACACTATTTAAATTTTTATAATCCGGAAGTTCCGGTCTGTTCTTCATTGCAGTCTCAATCACCTTTAATACTCTCTCCCGTTCTGCACCCTGCAAAGGCAACCGAGGAGCTCGTACATTTTCGGTTCCGATTCCCGTAGCGACCTCAGCCAATTTTATATTTTGAACCAATTGGGGGCTGATGTCCAACTCCAACAGTGGCATAAACCATCTATAAATCTTGAGGGCCTCTTCTATTCTTCCTGCTTTTACCAACTCATAAATGGCAACGGTCTCAGCGGGATAAGCACAAACCAGACCAGCCACCCAGCCAACTGCTCCTATGACCAAGCTTTCCAATCCGAGCGTATCTACTCCCGTAAAAACTTTTATTCTGTCACCGAATTTGTTCTGAATTCTAATAACATTGGTTATATCTCGAGTAGATTCCTTTATGGCTTGAATGTTATCACACTCAAGTAATTCTTCCATCATGTCCAAGGTAACCTCAATCTTGTAATCTACAGGATTGTTGTACAGCATAATGGGCAATGATGTGCTGTTTGCCACTGCTTTAAAATAAGCAACGGTTTCGTAATCTGTTGATTTGTAACGCATGGGAGGCAAAAGCATCAACCCGTTGGCACCCACCTTCTCTGCTCGTTGGGCTGCCTCAATGGCTCCTTTGGTGCTTTGCTCGGCCACATTCATTATTACCGGAATCTTACCATCTGTTAATTCCAAGGACTTTTTTATCAAAGTCTCTTTCTCATCTTGTTCCAAGGTACTGGCCTCTCCCAAAGTACCTCCAAGGATTATACCATGTACTCCGGCATCAATTTGTGCCTTGATGTTCTTTTCGAACATACCAAGGTCCAATTTGTCGTCACTTGTAAACTTCGTAGTTACAGCAGGCATTACGCCCTCCCATTTTATCATAATCTTGTTAAATTATTTCTACCTAAAATTACAAAGAGCACCACACTATCTTTTATACAATTATTAGCCTATTATAATACTATATTACCTTAATTTAGCCATATAATTATTTTTCCAAATAATTTAGGCTCATATATGAAGATACTCCCCTTTAAAATACCCAAACCCAAAAATGAGGCTCTCGTATATCAAATAGATAGGGAACAGGTATTTTATGACCAATTGCACCAACATGGGGAGATCCAAATAAGCTATGTGGAAAAAGGGGCCGGCTCCCTTATTGTTGGAGACAGTATCAATGAGTACAAAGCAGGAGATATTCTGGTGATTGGAAGTTTTATACCCCACGTGTTCCGAAGTGACACTCGAATTAAAGAAGAATCTTTGATGCATACCCTATTTTTTGATCAAGATTCCTTTGGTAAGGAATTTTTTCATCTGACCGACCTATCATCAACACATTTTTTTTTTAAGAAATCTGTGTTCGGGATGCGCATCCTCTCACGAAGAAGTAAAATCATTCCCTTGTTCAATGCATTATCACATCAAAACAAAGTGGAGCAAATTGCATCGTTGTTGTTGATCATCAATCAAATCAACAAATCGAAAACAACACCTCTTTCTTCCTTTGTTTATCGAAAATCGTTCACCGATGATGAGGGTAAGCGAATGAGCAAGGTGTATGACTATGCCATGGAACGGTATCGTGACCCTATTACACTGGACGAGATAGCGGAAAAGGCCAACATGAGCAAAAATGCCTTCTGCAGATATTTTAAGAAACGGACAAACAAAACATTTTTTCAGTTTTTAATTGAAATTCGAATAGAAAATGTCTGCAAGCTTATTATCAAGAATCCTGAACTACCGATAGCGGTAATTGCAGAGCAATGCGGCTTCAATAATATTGCCAATTTCAACCGAAAGTTTAAAGCGTTCAAACATTGTACCCCAACGCAATATCGCAATCAATTTTAATTCAAATGGAGCAAAGCTTTTGGATGCTGAAAACTTTATCCATAATTTCAATGGCTATTCTTAATTCACAGTTTGTACACCATAATTGACATAGAAACTACAGGTAACGGTATCAAAGGAAACAAGATTACCGAAATCTCCATTTTTAAATATGATGGCGGTCAAATTGTGGATGAATTCACTTCCTTGGTCAATCCACAATGCCCCATACCCTATTTTATTACGGGACTAACGGGGATTGATGACCAAATGGTACAAAGTGCACCGACATTTCATGAGATAGCCGATACCATACAAAGCATTACAGAAGGCTGCATTTTTGTGGCACACTCGGTCAATTTTGATTATGGTGTGATTAAGGAGGAGTTTCGGCAAATTGGAATTGATTTTACCCGAAAAAAACTCTGTACGGTACGTTTATCACGTCAACTAATACCCGGTCTCCGCTCCTACAGTTTGGGGAAATTATGTTCGGCCGTGGAAATTCCATTGGTGGACCGTCACCGCGCTAGAGGAGATGCACATGCAACTGTGCTTTTATTTGAACAACTTTTGAACAAACCTGAATCAGAGGACGTATTCAAAAAGTTTTTGAATGCCAGAAGCCAAGAGGCTACACTCCCACCCCATCTTCCCAAATCTGTATTCGACAACATCCCACAAAAACCGGGCATCTATTATTTTAAAAATCAAAAAGGAGATATAATATATGTAGGAAAGGCCATTAACCTTAAAAAAAGGGTGTTGGGGCATTTTTATGACAAGAGTCGAAAAGAAATACAAATGTGCAGTGAAACAGCCAATATTGATTTTAAGTTGGCTGGCAGCGAACTGATGGCCCTACTAATGGAATCCGCTGAAATAAAAAGATTGTTTCCTCCCTATAACCGCGCCCAAAAAAGAACAGGAAAACAATACGCTATTTTTGCCTACGAGGACCGAAATGGAATTATGCACCTAGCGTATAATACGATTAAAGGAGTTCCCAATCCATTAAAAATTATCCACAATCAAACGGAATGCCGAGCATATCTGGAAGAAGTGTGCAAAAGTTTTTCGCTCTGTCCACGATACTGTCATTTGCAACAAACCAACGCAGCTTGCTCCCATCATGAAATAAACACATGTGAAGGAATTTGTAGAGGAAAAGAAGCCGTGGAAGATTACAACCAAAAGGTTGAAGAGGCGATTACCCACATGAAGCTGTTGGCTTCTGAGGTTCGTATCATCAAGGAAAAAGGTAGAGACTCGAATGAAAGTGCGGTGGTATTAATAGCGGATGGAATCTACAAAGGTTTTGGTTTTATTGATACCGATATTGAAATATCCACCCTAGAGGATGTAGAAGCTTTTATCACACCACAAAAACATACGGTTGAAACCGAAAGTATATTAACTCAGTATCTTTTGAAGCATAACAAAAGTCAAGTCCTTACTCCTTAAATTAGGGCAAAGTTATGCTTCTGACTTCAAGACTACTTTAAAATGTGCCGATTTATCCAATTGCTGAAATCCTTGATACAAATCCTTTTGTTTAACGGCATAAGGATAAAACGAAATAGGTTCAATACAGACCATGTTCCGCACCTCGGTCCAACACATAAAATTTCCAAATCCTTCGGTCTCTATGGTGATTTCCTTTTCATCTTTTAATGTGATGGAAGTACAATCCAACACGTGAAGGGCTCGACTCCCAACGGCCAAAACCTCATCAAGAGTAATCTCTTTGTCCTTAGCCACAAGTATTGGTGATTTTGAGTGCAGTTTAAATGCAGGGTGATATCCCAACATAAATGGCATTCCTTGTTCACCAGTGATTTTAAAATTGATTTCCAAAACATCTTCTTTGAGTAAAAAGGACTTTTCAAACCTAAAATCATAAGGCCATGTAAGTGCTTCTTCAGTGGATTTTTCCGGAAATTTTGAATTGATAATTTCAGTTCCTGATTGGTATTGCTTTGCAAAAATCGCAGAAGTATCGGTTTGAGACTCCAACTGATATTCCATTTGGCGCAAATGTCCATGCTGATCTTGTACAGCATCTCCTTTTGGGGTTTTAACCCTAAATCCAGCCTCATTGACCGGCCCAATGATGGGAAACATTTCAGTATCGGCACTTCCCCATCCCGGACTTCCCTTTTGGTGGATAAACTCGTGACCATTTACCACAAAGCTCACTAACTCACCTGCATCAATCCCTACTTTGGCATTTTCACTTTTAAGTGTAACCATTATTTTGTGTTTATCAATCGGTAAATCAAGATTGCTGTACGCTTGGTCAATTCTTCAATGGTATTCAGGTTGACAGTTTCTTGTGGCGTATGGGCATTGGAACCCATAGTGCCCAATCCGTCCAATCCATCTACATATTCGGCTACAAAGGAAACATCGGCCGCTCCTCTTCTTCCAGGGTCATAAGCTAACACCTCTCCTTGTTCCAAATCCAAACTTACCTCGTTTAAAGTGCTCAACAACTCAAGGTTGCCCTCGGTAGGCTGCATGGCCGGGTAACTATCTGTAAAACTTACGGTTGCAGAAGTTTTGGGTAAGTTATTGGACACGATATCCCTCATTTTGGCTCTAGCACGTTCTTTTTGCTCTTCGGATATAAATCGAAGTCCCCCTTTGACCACGGCTTTTTGAGCAACTACATTGGTTTTCCCAAAGGCATCCCCCTTGCTCGTCAACTCATCATAGTTTACAAAGGTGCCCCCAAGCAAAACACCGGGGTTAAAAGTCAATAAATCTTCACCTTTAACATCGGTATAAAACTCGTGAAGAATTCTTGACATCTCAAAAATGGCTCCCGCTCCAGTTCCTTCGCTAAAAATTCCAGAGGAATGGGCACGTTTTCCCTCAACTTCCACTGCCCATCCAGAAGCACCCCTTCTGGCAACGGTGGCATAGTTAAACCCTGTGGAGGTTTCAAAGCCAAGGGCAATATCACTTCGTTTGGCTGCATCAATCAAATCCTTTCTACTTATGGACAAAGGTTTGCCCGTACTCTCTTCATCACCGGTAAAGGCTACAATAATTTGTGCATTTTTTAAAAGTCCATTATCATGCAGGGCTTTTAAAGCATAAAGCACGATTACATCACCGCCTTTCATATCGTTACCGCCCGGGGCATGGGCAATGCTATCGTTCACCATTTCAAAAGTTTGAAATGGACTATCTTCTTCAAAAACGGTATCCAGGTGCCCGATGAGCAGCAATTTCTTCCCCTTGCTTCCTGTTGTTTCCGCAAACAAATGACCAGAACGATTCATCTCGGCTGGCATTTCTATCCAATTGGTTTCAAAACCGATATCATCAAAGGCATCTTTAAAAACCATGCCCACTTTTTCAACTCCTTTGGCATTGAGGGTCCCACTATTAATATTGACTACTTTCTCAAGGAAACCAATGGCTTCCTTATTGTTTTTTTCGACAGAGGAAACAATCTTTTTTTCGGTTCTGGAAAGCTTTTGTGCAGATAAGGACGCAGTTAGAAATAGTACTAGTAAGGTTGAATAAAGTTTAATTCTCATGGTGGGTTATTTTGTGCGACAAGTTATCAATTTTGATTGATAAACCGAGAAACAAGGCACAAGTTCTACTCAAACTGAATGGCTTTTACCGGGGTGATTTTCGTAATGATGTACGATGGAATCAAAAGCATTAACAAGCACAGTAACATTACCCCCATATTTAAAAGTAAGATGGTGGACAAATCCATGTGGACAGGAATATAATCGATGTAGTATTCTTCGGGATTCGGAAACTTGAACATTCTGTATCTATCCTGAAGAAATATAACCCCAAGTCCTATTAAGTTGCCCCAAAAGAGCCCAATGGCAATAAGGTATGCCGCATTGTACAAAAAAACCTTTCGAATGCTCCAATTGGTAGAACCCAGTGCTTTTAAAATTCCTATCATTTGGGTTCGCTCTAAAATAAGTACGAGCAGGGCCGTAATCATATTGATGCCTCCAACAATAATCATGATTCCAATAATCAAGGCAATATTAAAATCAAAAAGACCAATCCATTCAAAAATACGGTAGTATTTGGTTTTGATGTTTTGGGTATCTAAAATGGACAAAGTACTATTATAAATCTCATTGCTTTTTTGGTCAATTTGGTCAAAATCATCCAAGAAAACTTCAAAATTTCCAATCTGGTTTTCTTCCCATTTGTTCATACGTTGGATATGGCGGATATCTACAAATACATAGGTTTCGTCAAACTCTTCAAAACCACTGTCGTAAATACCTACGATTTCGAACTTGCGGTTATTGGGTGGTTTGGAGGCATCCCCGTCCTTTAGAAAAAAAGAAAAGAAAGCATCTCCCACTTTTAACTGCAACCGATTGGCCATCAAACTGGAAACCAACACCTCCTCGTTCAGTTTTCCGCTGTAGTCTGGCAACCTACCATCAACCAGATATTCTTTAAAAGTACTCCAATCGTAATCCGTTCCTACGCCTTTGGCGAGCATCCCTTCAAATGTATCGGCAGTTCGGATAATCCCACCTTTGGTGGCTACCGCTTGTACGTGTTTCACCCCTTCCACATCCTGAAATTCGGGGTAAAAATCCTGATTTATGGAAACCGGCATTAGGGAGACCTCGGAGTTATTGTTATCGAAACTGGAAATTTGAATATGACCGTTAAAGGCAGCTACCTTTTCGCGTATTTTGTTTTTTAGGCCGACTCCCGTGGCAATGGCAATGAGCATCATAACAACACCTATCGCAATCGCAGCGATGGCAATTTTTATTATCGGGGCGGAAATACTAATTTTATGTTCCTTCCCTGTAACAAGGCGTTTGGCAATAAATAATTCTAAATTCAACGAATGCCCATTTTATCTATTTTCAAAAGTACAGTTTTATTGTTGTTTTTGGTGTTTACCTCGTGCAAGGGACAGCAAAAAGAAACCTTTTCTACTTCAGAACCCACAATCGAGGCACCTGCTCCCATTAAAGTAGCAGCAAACCGAACCGAAATTTATCTACCTCTTTTAAAAGAAAAAAAAGTGGGTGTAGTAGCCAACCCAACAAGTGTTATTTTTAAAGAAAATGGACATACACATTTGGTGGACTCCTTACTTTCTGAAGGTATAGATGTAATGCAAGTTTTTGCTCCAGAACATGGGTTTCGAGGCACCGCAGATGCTGGAGAACACGTAAAAGATGGCATGGATACCCAAACAGGCTTGCCCATAATTTCGCTTTACGGTAAAAACCGAAAACCATCAAAAGAACAGCTTGAGGAATTGGATGTTATTGTTTTTGATATTCAGGATGTGGGAGTAAGATTCTATACTTTTATTGCCACGCTACAATTAGTGATGGAAGCCTGCGCTGAAAACGATATTCCCATTGTTGTTCTGGACAGACCAAACCCCAACGGACATTATGTGGATGGCCCCACCATGATCGAAGAACACACCAGTTATTTGGGCATGAACACGATTCCCCTTGTTTATGGCATGACCATGGGTGAATATGCTAAAATGTTGAACGGTGAAGGATGGCTGGAAAATGGCATCAAAGTTGATTTAACCGTTATAGAATTGGAAAACTATACCCACGATTCTGAATACCATTTACCCATACGGCCTTCCCCTAATTTACCTAACGATACTTCAATCACACTGTACCCTAGTTTGGGCCTTTTTGAAGGCACCAATGTAAATGCCGGGCGTGGCACTGAATTTCAATTTCAACGGTATGGAGCATCTTTTATGGATAGCACTGCTTACGAGTTTAGTTACGTCCCTGAACCCAACTTCGGTTCCAAATACCCTAAAGAGGAAAGTAAAACCTGTTACGGTAAGGACCTATCCAAAACACAAAGAATGAACGAGGTGACCATGGAGTGGATCATTGACGCTTACAACAACACCTTGGACAAGTCCAAATTCTTTTTAACGGATGGATTTACCAAGCATGCCGGTACGCCGCTACTTCAAAAACAGATTGAGCAAGGAATGACCAATGAAGAAATCAAAGCCACTTGGCAGGACGATTTGGAAAGCTTCAAAAAAATCAGGGCAAAGTATTTAATCTATGATTAACCCTCAGTAGTAGGCCTTCGATATTTATGGAAAGGTTGTTTTAGCAAGCCTTTGATGCTGCTATTCTCCTTTTCATCGGGAAACGTATCCACACCATATACAATATCCTTAGGGTCCATGAACATATAGGTACCGAATAATCTGTCCCAAATAGAGAAAATATTTCCGTAGTTGGAATCGGTATAAGGTAATTGGTAATGATGATGCACTTTGTGCATATCCGGACTTACTATGAACCAACTAATGGCATTGTCCACCTTTTTGGGCAAACGAATATTAGCATGGTTAAACTGAGAAAATACGACCGACAAACTCTGATAAAGCATGATGATTCCAATGGGCGCCCCAACAATAATAACACCTACCAAAGTAAATACATATCTGATCAAACTTTCCAAAGGATGGTGTCGGTTGGCGGTGGTAGTATCCACATTATGGTCGGAATGATGAACCAAATGAACCATCCACAACGGTTTTACTTTATGCTCCACCCAATGAGCTGCGTAGGCGCCAATCAAGTCTAGAAGCATTACCCCGAGAACCACATAGAGCCATAAAGGCATTTCTGGCAACCAGTTAATTATCCCAAATTGGTTCTCCACGGCCCAATCGGAAGATTTCAGCAGTAAAAAGGCTAATGGAAAATTTACTATGATTGTTGTTAATGTTAAAAAGAAATTGGGAATGGAATGTCTCCATTTTTTGTATGGTACATTAAACAAGGGTACGACACCTTCCAAAACCCAAAAAAAAGTAATTCCCCCTATCAAAATCAAGCTTCGATGCCAAGAGGGAATGGTCTCAAAATAAGATATTAGCTGCTCCATTCCTTCAAATATAGCAAATCATTAAAATTTAATCGATTTTTTCATTTCTTCAACAATGTTGAATGCCGCTGGGCAAATAGCTGCATTTTTTAAGGTAAGGTTGGTGATTTGTTGGAACTTTTTTCGGTCCGTATGCGGGAATTCACGACAGGCCTTGGGTCGGACATCATAAATGGAACAATAATTATCATCCCCTAAAAATGTGCAAGGAACCGATTGCAGCACATAATCATTTTCTTCATCAATCCTTAAATATGCATCGATAAATTGGGAGGGCTTCATTTTAAAATGCTTGGCTATTCGTTCAATATCGGCGTTGGTGAACAAAGGTCCCGTAGTTTTGCAACAATTGGCGCAATTAAGACAATCAGTCCTATCAAACTCTGCATCATGCAGTTCTTGCATCTTATAATCAAGGTCTTTCGGGGGACGTTTTTTTAGTTTGGCAAAGAACTTTTTGTTCTCGGAATGCTTCTCCCTGGCCTTTTGCGGTAAATCCCTAAGTATTTCCTCCATAGTGCACAAACTTATCCATTTTAAACCTTTCTATGCAATTAAAGTCCCACCTTTGCAGAAACAATCCTAATCGATGGCAGATGTTTTTGGAATGGCCCTAATGGATTACGAAAAAGGGCACTATACAGAGGACATAAAAACCTATTCATCTTTAGATGAAGAAGACATTATCCCTATTCCCTATTTGTTCCGAAAGTTTGATGAAATGCCCAAAATAGAACAAGAAGCGCTCCAATTGGCGCGCGGAAAAGTATTGGACATTGGTGCCGGAGCAGGAAGTCATGCCTTATACCTTCAAAAAAAAGGGATTGAGGTCACGGCCTTGGATAATTCTGAAGGATGTATTGCCGTTTGTAAAAAAAGAGGAGTGAAATCCACCATGTTAAGTGATATTCTGGACTATTCAGGAGAAAAATACGATACCTTACTTTTACTGATGAATGGTGTTGGATTAGCAGGGAAATTGGACAACTTAAGTCGTTTTTTACAACATTTGTCCTCATTATTACAGTCAAATGGTCAAATTTTATTGGATTCCAGTGATATCATTTATATGTTTGAACAAGACGAAGACGGCGGATACTGGATTCCAAACGATGGAACTTATTACGGCGAAGTAGCTTTCATCATGGAATACAAAGGCAAAAAAAGTAAACCTTTTGATTGGATTTATGTAGATTTCAACACTTTGCACAAAGCCTGCGAATCCAATGGTTTTAATTGCGAACGTGTAATATCGGGTGAGCATTACGACTATTTAGCCAAGCTTACGTTAAAAGAATAATACTTTCGGATCTGGAACGTTCTATTACTTATTACATTGCTATGAAAAAAATTGCTCTTTACGCTTTAAGTGGTTTTATATTATTGATAAGTTGTTCCAAAGATTCGGACCTTACTTCTTCAAATTCCGATACAAATCTCAAAGCTGGAAACCTTCTAACTACTGGTGCATCGGCCAGAGACCTATTATCCAATGATAATTTTGATAGCCTTTTGATAGAGATCGCCTATGTTGCCGGTTTTGAACCAACTTTTGAGGCCATTTCCAATTTCAAGGAGTTTTTACTTACCAGAACATATAAGGAAAATGTGGAATTCAAATTCACCTCGCTTTCTTCACCTTCTGAGGAAACATTGACATTGGAAGAAATTGTAGATCTTGAAGAAGAGAACAGGACCCAATATAATGATGGCAATACCTTGGCTGTCTACATATATTTTGCTGATGCTCCTACCGAAAGTGATCAAGGAGATGAAAATCTTGTAACATTAGGAGCGGTTTACCGCAATACTTCCATGGTTATATACCAGTCCACAGTGGAAGAGATAGCAAATAGAAGTGCTACTGTATCCATTGCTGACGTTGAAACCGCTACATTATTTCACGAGTTTGGACATTTGTTTGGTTTGGTCAATTTATCAACGGAATCGGTAAACGAACACGAAGATGTAGAAGCGCAAAACCATTGCAATGTGGATGGTTGCTTAATGCGTGCCGAACTTCAATTTGGAGCGTCTCTTTTAAAGCAGATGGAAAAAAATGCCTCGAAGGGTCTAGCTTCTATTCCTGATTTTGATTCCGAATGTATTTTGGACCTTCAAAAATATGGGGGGCGTTAACCCACAGCTTAAGGAATATTCAAATACTTATGGGTCTGTAGGGAAACCTTCCATTTCGGATGTTTCATCACATAATCCACAATTTGTGGAACCATTTTGTCGCGTACACTCCATTCGGGTTGTAAATAAAGAATGCAATCCTCCCCCACCTGAGCGGCTTGTTCCTCAGCAAAAATAAAGTCGTGTTTGTTGTAAACAATAACCTTTAATTCTTGGGCTTTTTTATAGATATCGCCCACAGGAAGTTTATTCTTCTTTGGAGATAGACAAATCCAATCCCACACCCCGGTCAATGGATAAGCTCCCGAAGTTTCAATATGAATTGTCATGCCCTTTCCCTTGAGACCTTGGGTCAACGGCCCCATGTCCCAAGTAAGTGGTTCGCCTCCAGTAATTACAATAGTATCAGAGTATTTTTCGGCATTTGCCACAATACTATCAATGGATGTAGGCGGATGCGTTTCCGCATTCCAACTTTCTTTTACATCGCACCAATGGCAACCCACATCACATCCGCCAACTCTTATAAAATAAGCAGCCGTACCTTTGTGGTAACCTTCCCCTTGAATGGTATAAAATTCTTCCATTAGGGGTAGCATCAAGCCCTTTTCCACCAAATCCATTACATTTTCTTCTACCATGGTGCAAAGATAATCCTCTTCTATGGTTTCACCTATTTTATGGCAATAACATCAATTTCTATGCTACTGTTGGCTGCAAGCCCCTTAGCTGCAAAGGTGGTCCGAGCAGGTTTTTTGGTGAAATATTGGGTATAAACTTCATTAAAGGCCGCAAAATCTTCAATATCAGCCAAGATTACAGTGCATTTCACCACATTGCCCAAGGTCATTCCATGTTGGGCCAACACATCCATAATGTTTTTTATGGCTTGATCTGTTTCTGCCTGAATCCCGCCTTCAACAAGTGTTCGAGTGGTATGGTCCATCCCTATCTGCCCGGCCAAAAAGTACATATTACCCGCCTGTACCACATCACTAAAAGGAGCACTTTGCTTTTTTGGTTCGTGTGATTTATGGAAAATAATCTCCGTACTTTCTTGTGCATAGGAAGTGGTCATAACCCCACACATCAAAATTGACAACAGTGCATAGTGAAAAGGTTTCATAATCTCGTTTTTAGTTTTGCTTAAAATTACCCTATTTTTATCGCAAATTGAACGCGATGGGCAACAAAGAAAAATTCTTTGAGCATATAGAGCAAGGGTATGCCACGAAGGGTGATTTCATTACAGTAGGTGCCGGAATGTTGGATGGTGAGACCATGACCAACGCCTACATTAAAATTCCCCTGAAAACAATGAATCGCCACGGGCTTATCGCCGGTGCAACGGGAACGGGAAAAACCAAAACCCTTCAGGTATTGGCCGAAAATCTATCCGACAAGGGAATCCCTGTGCTGCTCATGGACCTAAAAGGTGACCTTAGCGGTATTGCCCAACCCAGTCCTGGACACCCAAAAATTGATGAACGTCAAGAAAAAATAGGCCTCTCCTTTGAGGCAAAGGGCTTTCCTGTTGAAATTATGTCCCTCTCGGAACAAGACGGTGTGCGTTTGCGGGCTACCGTTTCTGAGTTTGGCCCTGTTTTACTTTCCAGAATCTTGGACCTTAGTGTTACCCAAGAAGGTATTGTTGCCGTAGTTTTTAAATATTGTGACGACAACAAACTTCCGCTTCTTGACCTAAATGATTTTAAAAAGGTATTGCAATATGCCACCGGCGAAGGAAAAGAGGAGTTCCAAAAAGAATATGGCCGTATCTCCACAAGTTCTACTGGCACCATTTTAAGGAAGATTATTGAACTGGAGCAGCAAGGTGCAGATTTATTCTTTGGTGAAAAATCTTTTGATGTGGATGATTTGGTT
The DNA here is from genome assembly GCA_002167435.2 of Allomuricauda sp. TMED12. Taxonomy (GTDB): domain Bacteria; phylum Bacteroidota; class Bacteroidia; order Flavobacteriales; family Flavobacteriaceae; genus Flagellimonas. Next base: position 15,152 of record NHBR02000082.1, on the reverse strand, counting down.
CGGATTGATGAAAATGGACGTGGTTACGTGAACATTATTCGCTTGACCGATATTCAAGACCGTCCAAAACTGTTCTCCACATTTATGTTAAGCCTTTTGGCCGAAATTTATTCCACTTTTCCCGAACAAGGGGATAGCGACAGGCCAGAATTGGTATTGTTTATAGATGAGGCCCACCTTATTTTTGATAATGCCAGCAAAGCGTTATTAGATCAAATTGAAAGCATTGTAAAGTTGATACGCTCCAAGGGAATCGGGGTTTATTTTGTGACCCAAAATCCTACCGATGTGCCGGACGACGTTTTGGCGCAATTGGGATTGAAAATACAGCACGCCCTTCGTGCCTTTACAGCCAAGGACAGAAAAGCAATCAAGCTTACCGCGCAGAACTATCCTATTTCTGAGTTCTATGATACTGCCGAAATACTTACCTCCTTGGGGACCGGTGAAGCGCTGATATCCGCCTTGGACGAAAAAGGACGTCCAACACCATTGGCAGCCACTATGATGCGCGCACCCATGAGCCGCATGGATATTTTAAGCGATTCCGAAATCAAGGATGTGTTGGACAGGTCCAAATTGATAAAAAAATATAATGAGGAAATCGATCGTGAGAGCGCTTACGAAATCCTTACCGAAAAAATTGAAAAGGCCGAAAAAGAGGCCGAAAAAGAAAAGAAAGAAGAAAGATCATCAAGCCGACGGTCATCAAGCCGAAGGAGCACCCGAATGAACCCTGTGGTCAAGGTTTTAACAAGCGCTACATTTATCAGGGGAGTGTTAGGGGTTTTAAAAAAAGTGATTCGATAATTTTATGAAAAAGACAAGCAGAGTAATTGCCCTAGTTTTTGGTATTGCATTAATTCATTCTTGCCAAAAAGATACCACATTCTTAATTACGGAAACAAGTGTTGGCCCGTTGACCCAGACCACCGCCGTAAAGGAAATGGAATCCACCTTTGTAAAAGATTCCGTTGTGGGAGACACTGCTCAAATCAATTTAGGTGCCTCCCCTAAAAAAATTGAGGTTTTTGAAAAAGGAGGCAAACACCTATTAACGCTTACCGCTAACTCGGACAGTATCCCCACTATCCAGAATGTTCGGGTTATGGACCCCAGATATGTTACAAAAAACGGCATAGGGTTAAAAAGCACCTTTAAGGATATCCAAAGTAAATACGATATCAAAAAAATTGTGACCACTTTGAACAGTATTGTGGTTTTCCCTAAGGAAAGTAACCTCTATTTTACTATCGATAAGGAAGAACTTCCTGAAAATTTACGTTTTTCAACTTCGGACATTGATGCGGTTCAAATACCAGACGGGGCCAAGATCAAATATTTGATGTTGGGTTGGGAATAGCCTGTTAATTAAATGCCAAATATCTGGTAATCTGGAACTTATTTGGATAAATTAAGTAAAAACCTATCCAAATGAAAAAATTACTGTACTTGCTCGTCATTTTTCCAGCATTTACATTCGCCCAATTCAATTTTGAACCTTCATTGGAGCACCCATATGGTCTGCCCAATCCAGATGCACCTTCTGAACTTATGGATTTCGCCCCATTGATTGGGGAATGCCAGTGTAAATCCGAGCTTCGCAAAGCAGACGGAACCTGGGCCGAACCCGTGAGCATGATCTGGCGTTTCAAATATATCATGAACGGAATGGCCATTCAAGACGAAACGCTAAAAGAAGATGGTACCTATTCAGGTAGCATACGTCAATTTATTCCAGATAGCACACGTTGGTATGTACACTATTATTCTACTCCAAGCACAGTTACCAAATTACCTACTTGGGAAGGCAAAAAAACGGAGGATGGAAAAATAGTGTTGTATAGGGAACAAAAAGCTCCAAATGGTACAGACGGATTTTACAAAATTTCGTTCTATAATATTAACGAGAGTGGTTTTAAATGGATTGGGGAATGGGTAGATAAAACAGAATCTGTGATCTATCCTACTTGGAAAATAGATTGTTCCAATGGTAAAAACTCTATATATCAACCCGATGATGAAGCAAAAATCATGGCAGCTACCAAAGTCTTTTCAAAGGCATATATGGAAGGTGACTTTGAAACCATAGCCAATAGCTATACCGAAGATGCCAAAATTTTTCCAAATAATGCCGACATTATTGCCGGAAGGGAAGCCATTAAAAAGAGGTGGATGCTAGGATCAGGAACCAAAATTTTGCGCCACGAAATAAACCCTGAAGAAATTACCTTTCTGGGTGACCATGCATATGACTATGGCTATTTCCAAGGAAAATCTGAAAACAAGGACGGTTCTGTATCCAATTGGAGGGGGAAATATGTCGTAGTCTGGAAGAAAGAGAATGGAAATTGGAAGATGTATTTGGACATTTGGAACCGTATTAGGAACTAGAACAAACCATACTTTTCACGATTGTCCATAACCTTTGGGCTGTTATCGTGCATCCATTCTGTAAGTTCCAGTAATTTTTCTACATAAGATTGTCCAAATTCCGTAAGGCTATATTCCACCCGAATCGGCACCTCGGGATAAGCTTTACGTTTAATGTAACCATCCGCTTCTAAAACCTTTAAGCGTTGGCTCAGTACTTTATTGGATATTCCATAGACGTATTTTTTAAGTTTGTTGAACCGAAGTACAGGAAAATAGCCTAACCAAAGTAGAATCAAAACACTCCATTGATCGGAAGCCACCGACATTACATCACGAACCGGGCACAGTTCGGGAGGGTTCCTGTAATCAATGTGCCCAAACATTTTTTCTATTTTTTTTACCGTTCTAACTTTCTGATTTTCAGTAATAGTTTCCATTTACATACCTAGTTTACAATCAATCACTTCTTTTCTTTTCTAAAATGAATATGTACTTTTAGTTTCCAATTAAGAGTAAGTTACAAAAAGTAACCTCATGAAAAAACTACTTAATAAAATAATTCCATTGGCCTATGGGCAATACTATAATGCCTATACGTTAATTGCACCCAAAAAGGCAGCCGAGAACGCTTTTCATGTATTTTGTACGGTAAGAAAAGGACGTGTTCGACCGGAACAGGCCGAATATTTGGACGGTTCCAAGCTCAACATAGAGAATATAGCCGGCCACAGGGTACAATCCTATCACTGGCCCGGAAACAAAGAAACCGTCTTGTTGGTACACGGATGGGAGAGCAACACCTTTCGGTGGCGCAACCTCATCAAGAAACTTAGGGAAGCGGATTTTAATATCATTGCGTTTGACGCTCCATCTCATGGGTATTCCTCTGGAAAACACCTCTACGTGCCTTTATACGAGGAAGCGGTAAATTATATGGTAAAAAAATACAATCCAAAACATCTTATTGGACATTCCGTAGGTGGGATGACCATTATCTACAACCAATACAAAAACCCAAGTGATGAGGTTGAAAAAATGGTCACGATCGGATCTCCATCCGAATTCCATGAAATCATGGAGCACTTTCAGGACTTGTTAAAGTTCAATAATCGAGTAATGAAACATTTGGATAAGTACATTTTGGATAGGTTTGGATTTAAAATAGATGAATTTTCAACGTCTAAGTTTGCACAATCCATAAGCAAAAAGGGGTTGTTGTTTCATGATAAGCACGATAACATTACTCCATACCATGCTTCTGTAGCAGTAAATAAAAACTGGAAAGATAGTACCTTGGTGAGCACTGAGGGACTTGGTCATTCCATGCATCAGGATGATGTGAACAATCAAATCGTCTCTTTTTTGGAAGCTTGATAAAGTTGTCCTAATTTTCAAGAAAAATAGACCATGCAAAAAATAACCCCCTTCCATGTTGCCGTTCCTGTGCACAATTTAGATGAATGTAGAACTTTTTACCGCGATGTACTCGGGTGTGAAGAAGGTAGAAGTGCGGAGCAATGGGTAGATTTCAACTTTTTCGGACACCAATTTGTGATTCATTATAAGCCTAAATCCGAAGAAGAAACACATACCAACCCGGTTGATGGCAAAAACGTTCCTGTGCCTCATTACGGTGTTGTTTTACCATGGGATACCTTTCAAACATTTTCCAAGGAGTTGATTGAAAAGGGAATTGATTTTGTAATCGAACCTTACATCCGCTTTAAGGGTGAGCCCGGGGAGCAAGCTACCATGTTTTTTCTAGACCCCGCGGGTAATGCTTTGGAATTCAAGGCATTCAAAGATATGGGACAACTTTTTGCTAAATAGATCAAACGAGGTTCAGGCCTTTTTTCTTTACCCATATTTGGGCGAAAATCATATTGGGAACCCAACATAGCCAGGCAACTATTTTATAGGCTGTTAAAAATTCTCCAATAGCAATAGTGAGCAAGGGCAACCAAATACGCAATGTAACTGCAGCAAAACAAGCCGCGTAGCTATAGATCATCATACCTTGATGCAGTGAAAGGTCTTTGTTTTTCACTGCTGTATAAGCCCTTAGTGTAGTAAACAGCCAAATAATTCCAAGGCTTATAAAACCAATGGCTGAAACCAAACCACCTGTAGCGAAAAAACCGAGGTATACTCCGCAAAGTCCACTCAACAGGGCTGAGATAACATATATTTTACCAATGTTTCGATGAAGATTGAGTCTTTTGGCCCTTAATTTTTTGATAAACTGTGACCATCCCGTTAACAAGGCTATACCCCCAAAACTGATATGGCCATAAAAGGCCATCTTCCATATTTTACTTGCCAACAATTCATTGGATTTATTCATTAAAAGTCCAAAATTGTCCGAAGCAAATAAATAAACCAATGGGTAAAGACCAATTCCTATGGCCAGAAAGACGAAAACTACCCAAGCTACTTTGTTTCTTGCCGTTTGAGCCATAATGCCTGATTTAGCAATAGGTAAGTTATCGATATTTTGATTACAACAACAAGAAATTCGTTGGTAATTCGTTATAAGTGTACTGATTAGGTGTTTTTTTCAATCCCAAATCCTACTATTATGAAGACAATTTTACTCTTGATTACCCTTATTTTTTCTGCCATGGCAGTATCCAGCTGCACTAATGATGAAGGTGAAACAGATTTTGAAATCCTGACTCCTGAAGAAGAGCAACAAGCTGCTCTAAAGTTAGAACAGGAAAAAGCAAATTAAGTTTTAGGCATTGTGACGCTCTCGTGCCAATAAGGTATTCTTGAGTAACATGGCTATGGTCATAGGCCCTACTCCTCCGGGAACCGGAGTAATATAAGACGCTTTTTTACTCACATTTTCAAAATCCACATCCCCAGTGATGTAGTATCCTTTTTCGCGGGTCTCATCGGGAACACGGGTAATACCTACGTCAATAATAGTAACCCCATCTTTGACCATATCTGCCTTCAGAAATTTTGGAGCACCTAAAGCAGATATCACAATATCCGCCTGAAGGGTCAAATCCTTCAAATTTTTGGTTCTACTGTGGGCAAGAGTTACAGTAGAATTTCCTGGGTTCCCTTTTTGGCTCATTAAAATACTGATGGGTCTGCCCACGATGTGGCTCCTTCCTATCACCACGGTATGTTTCCCTTCCGTCTCAACCTTGTAGCGCCTCAATAGCTCCATAATACCAAAGGGAGTGGCAGAGATGAAGGTCTCCATATCCAGTGCCATCTTTCCAAAATTGGTTGGGTGAAAACCATCTACATCCTTATCCGGATCTACAGCCATCAGCACTTTTTCCTCGTCAATATGTTTGGGCAATGGAAGTTGAACGATATACCCATCTATGGCGGGGTCATTGTTCAATTGGTGCACCTGCTTGAGCAATTCCCCCTCGGTGGTTTCTTCTGGAAGATGGATCAAAGTGGATTCGAAGCCGATTTTTTTACAGGAACGCACCTTGCTACCAACATAAGTAAGGCTGGCACCATCGTTGCCTACCAATACGGCCGCCAAATGGGGAACTTTTTCGCCCCGTTCTTTCATTTGAGCCACCTCAACGGTGATTTCTTCTTTTATCTGGTTCGATATTTTCTTTCCGTCAAGGATTTCCATAGGTTATGTTGGTTTTTACTTCTGAATAAGGTTATCGCATATTTTGCATCATCTGCATCATCTTCTTGCCTCCGCCACCTTGCATCATCTTCATCATTTTGCTCATTTGATTGAATTGTTTGAGCAACTGATTCACTTCTTGGATGGAAGTTCCACTACCTGCGGCAATCCTCTTTTTACGACTGGCATTTAACGTGGCGGGAGTAGATCTTTCTTCGGGCGTCATGGAATGGATAATGGCCTCAATATGTTTAAAGGCGTCATCATCAATATCCAATCCTTTCAAAGCCTTCCCGGCTCCAGGAATCATACCCATGAGGTCTTTCATGTTCCCCATTTTCTTAATCTGCTGAATTTGGCTCAAGAAATCGTCGAAACCGAATTTATTTTTGGCAATCTTCTTTTGGATTTTACGTGCCTGTTCTTCATCGAACTGTTCCTGTGCACGCTCTACCAAGGATACTACATCCCCCATTCCAAGGATACGATCGGCCATACGGGATGGGTGGAACACATCGATTGCTTCCATTTTTTCACCCGTACCAATAAACTTGATGGGTTTGTCCACTACGGATTTAATGGAAATAGCGGCACCACCGCGGGTATCACCATCTAGCTTAGTTAAGATAACCCCGTCAAAATTCAATACATCGTTAAATGCTTTTGCGGTATTCACAGCATCCTGACCGGTCATGGAATCCACAACGAACAAAGTTTCTTGGGGTTCAATTGCTTTGTGGATGTTGGAGATTTCTGTCATCATCTGCTCATCCACGGCCAAGCGACCTGCGGTATCGATGATCACCACGTTGCATCCTACACTTTTTGCATGGGCAATACCTGCTTTGGCAATGGCAACGGGGTCGTTATTATCTCGATCGGAATATACCTCCACCCCTATTTGATCACCTACCACATGCAACTGATCGATTGCTGCTGGTCGATACACATCACAGGCTACCAATAGTGGTTTCTTTGTTTTTTTGTTTTTTAGATAATTGGCAAGTTTACCCGAGAAGGTGGTTTTACCCGAACCTTGAAGACCGGACATCAAAATTACGGAAGGATTGCCAGAAAGGTCTATTTCTTCTGCTTCACCGCCCATTAACTCGGTTAGTTCGTCCTTAACCAACTTGACCATGAGCTGACCTGGCTGAAGTGTGGTCAAGACATTTTGGCCCAATGCCTTTTCCTTAACCGTATTGGTAAATTCCTTGGCTATTTTAAAGTTAACATCGGCATCCAACAAAGCTCTTCGAACTTCCTTAAGAGTCTCCGCCACATTGATTTCAGTAATCTGCCCGTGCCCTTTGAGTACGTGGAATGCCTTATCTAATTTTTCGCTTAAATTATCGAACATGTGTTCTTTGTTTTAAAGAGCAACAAATTTAAGAATAATATAAAAGAAAAAGGACGGCTTTGGGGAGAGCCGTCCTTCTTTTGGAAAAAAGATTGGGGAAAAAATTTTCAATTCTTTTCGAAAACCAATTTATCGGTTCCTCCATTCCCTCCACTTACATCGATGAGCTCGATTCTAACCGAGGTGAATTCCACTATATCCCAATCATCGGTTAGGTCTGCAAAATCAGCTGGGGAAGAGAAAGCAATATTAAAATCCGCATCGCTGTCATCATCCGGACTGTCATCGTTAGCATCGGAATCGGTAATGGACCAAGTTCCATTTATTTCCACGACACCATCAGTAGCGACTAAAGACCCATCAGTATTGAAGTCGAAGGTGTATCCATTAAAATGATCCGTTTCTTCCTTGTCGGTATCAAAGTAGTAAGCGATGGTCCAAGTGCCACTAGCTGCGATACTTGTAAGTTCGGCAACCTGGGCTGGTGATAAATTGTTCAGCATGTCATCATCGTTGTTTTTATCACAACTCATCGCAACCACTGCCAAAAGAATTGCCGTTATTTTAAAAATTGAGGTTTTCATAGTTTATATAAATTAATATAGTGTTCCCGTTAGTTCAGTTCGCGATTAAGGTTTTTCAAACACAAGTGTTTCCACTGTTCCATCGCCACTTTCATCATAAAGTTCGATTCGGGTAGAGGTGATAGAAACCAGCTTCCAGTCTTCAGTCAATTCAGCTAACTCATCGTTCGTATCAAAATTGATATAGAACTTCAGTCCTTCTTCAGAATCCCTTAGGACTCTCCAAAGTCCATTGGCTATGGGATCTGCATTCACGGAAACTTCAATCTGGTTCATTTCGGCAAAATTGAAATCCATTCCCAAATAATCGCTGGTCATGTCCATTTCTCCCTCTTTGTAGAGTGCTACGTTCCATGTTCCATCCATGGCAATGCTTCTAATTTCGGTCACATCGCCATCGTTAGCACTGTCATCGCAAACTCTAAGCAATACCATCTTGTGGTCGGTTGCCTCTATCTCAAATCTTAATCGGCTCTCCAACATATCCTTTATTGGCCATTCAAAACTAACACCAGGCTCATCCCCTATGGAAATCATTAAGGAAAGTTGTAACTGACTGTTGAGACCAGTTTCCCAAGTACCTTCTTGAGTGTTGATGCCATTGGTCAATGTAACTGTACCGCCAGCTGCGAATTGAAATTTGTAACCAAGTAGTCTTTTGATCTCCTCACCTTGGTTCTCAACTTTCTTAATTACCCACTCACATTCTTGGATCAGATTAACGAATACCTCTCTGTCGATATCAACTGAATTGTCTTCACAAAATCTTTTGAGTACAATTCTATTGCCTCCGTCTTTATATAGTTTGATAACTCCCTCTTCCAATTCATAGACATACCATTCCGAAGAGAAATCTGTAAAGTTTTCAAATTCAAGGCTCAGCACCACCCCATTATCGGACATACTGGTACTCCAAGTTCCTACGATCTCATCGGCAGTAAAAGTGGAGAAGTAAACAGTACCATCTTCTTTAAAGGTCAACAAACGCTCAATATATTGTTCTGTATTGTCGACTTCGTCCCGAATCACTTGTCTTACCTGTAATGGACAGTCCACCAATAAATCATCGAGTTCCAGTTCGGTGAAATCATCATCATTGTAATCATCGTCATCATCTTCGTCACATTGGTTCTTAGCCATTTCCAAGGCAGCAGCCAATTCGGCATTAGTCTGCACAGTTACTTGGGTTCCATCAAACTTTTTAAGAGTAATCGGAAAATCGATGCTAATCAACTCATTATCCTCAAGTTCGTCAAAAAATCTTCGCATCTCCCTGTCGCCATTGACCTGAAATTCACCAGTTAACTGATTTTGCACATCAAATGTGAACAAATTGATAGGGTAAACAAAATCGATACATTCAATATCATCATCATCACCTCCTTCAAGGCAATCTTCTGCCAACTCCTCTAACTGATCCAAGTTTTCGATGGATATTTCACTAAAGTCGGCTAGGGTAATGGTAATCGGAAATACGATATCCAAGATATCATCGTCATCGTCAAGTTCGTCAAAGATTTCTTCGACCACTTCCAAATCACTTTCGGAATCTATGGTCACTTCAACACCATTTACATTAACGGTATAGGGAAATTGAATAGCAACACAACTGGCTCCATCGACGATATTATCATAAGATCCGTCATTGGAAGAAGTGTTTTCAATTAAAGTCGCTGTCGAAGAATTAGCAGCAATAGTTTCACTCTGAGAATCATCTCCGATTACTTCAAATTCTTCTTGACAGGAAGATAATCCAAAAACAAGTATAACAAGTGCTACGCGCAATATGTTGTTAATCAACTTTTTCATAATAATCCAATTTTTGGGGTTATAATTCAACCTTAAAACAACGCTCAAAGAAAAAACCCTACTTTTTCTAAAAAATTTTCAAATATATTTGAGTCGATAAACAAACTCCGGCACATGAGCAATGTATGTGAAGACCATATTTTCAGTGAAGTTTTTAAAACCCACTCCAAAACTGTCTTCAATTTTATTTTTTACAAATTCGGAAATGAGGAGAAGGCGCACGATGCCGTGCAAGAAGCTTTCGTAAAGCTGTGGCAGAACTGTGCCAAAGTTAGTCCCGAAAAAGCAAAGTCTTATGTTTACACAGTGGCCAACAACCTTTATTTAAATGTAATCAAGGCCGAAAAAGTAAGGTTGAAGCATGCCGATAGCCTAAGCAACGACCGCACCAATGAGTCTCCAGAGTTTTTAATGGAGGAAAAAGAATACAAGGAAAAACTGGACAATGCCCTGAACGCTTTGCCAGAAAACCAAAGAACCACTTTTTTGCTCAATAGAATCGACGGAAAAAAGTACGCAGAAATTGCAGAAATTGAGGGTGTGAGTGTTAAAGCTATTGAAAAAAGGATGCATTTGGCCCTTAAGAGTTTACGGGAACAGATTGATGGAATTTAAAAATTTCAGTTTATAAAAAATTTTAAGGTAGGGTATTTTTAAAGGTAGTTGTTATTATAACGTAAAGCATAGAACCCATGCAAGAAAATTATTTAGCAAAATGGTTGAGCGATGAGCTTTCAGAGGAAGAGCTTCAGGATTTTCAAAATTCCGAAGAGTATGCCTCATACCAAAAGCTCAAGGAAGCTACAAGCAGTTTGAGGGCACCCGATTTTGATTCGGAAAAAGCCTTGCAACGCTTGAAAGACGAGCACATTGAAAATGCACCAAAGGTAATTTCCCTGAATCCTTTCAAGAAATTCCTTAGGGTTGCTGCCGTTATTGCCATACTGCTCGCTGGTTCATACTTTTACGTAAACACCTTGAACGAAAAAGTGACTACAGAATTTGCCGAATATTCCGAAGTAATGCTTCCCGATGATTCCGAAATATTTTTGAATGCAGATTCGCAAATATCCTACAGCAAAAAGAATTGGGACAATAAAAGAAATGTTGATTTAAAGGGTGAGGCCTTCTTTAAAGTGGCCAAAGGAAAAAAATTCACGGTTTCGACAGATCACGGAACAGTTGCCGTTTTAGGAACACAGTTTAATGTGGAAAACAGAAAAGGCTTTTTTGAGGTAACTTGTTATGAAGGCTTGGTGAGCGTTACCCATAACAATAAGGAATCCAAATTACCTGCGGGAACTTCTTTCTTGGTAATCAACGGAAAGATTGTCAGTACAGGAACACCTGATGGCTCTTTGCCCTCTTGGATGAACAATGAAAGTAGTTTTGAAAGTATTCCTTTAAAATATGTATTTGCCGAACTTGAAAGACAATTCAATGTAAAGGTATCTTCAAAAAATATTGACACAAACCTCTTATTTACAGGGTCTTTTAACAACACAGACCTAAATATGGCGTTAAAAAGTATAAGTATCCCCTCCCAAACACATTACAAAATAGACGGAGACAACGTACTTTTTTATGCTGGGAACACACCACAATAAGCATTTAGGCCTAATTCTTGGTTTTTTGTTTTTCGTGCTATGCAATACCAACGCGCAGGAAAAACAGCAGTCTCCCCCTACACTTATTTCATATTTAAAAACATTGGAAGACCGTTTCGATGTCAAGTTTTCATATATAGATGAAGATTTAGAAGGGCTTACGATAACGATACCAGGAAACCTAAGCTCATTGGAAGATATTCTGCAATACGTTGAGGATTCCCTTCAAATTGAAACTGAGAAACTCAACGACAGATACTACACACTTTCCAAAGACAATCGAGTAAATATCTGTGGGGTTGTTTTGGACAATTTTGCCGAGAACACGGTAATGGGCGCCACCGTGGAAGTATTGGGAACCGACATTGCCAAAATAACGGACGATAATGGTACCTTCTCACTACAAAACATTCCCCGTAATGCATCCCTTCAAATTAGATACTTAGGTTATGTAACCAAATATGTAAAAGTTGAAACACTTTTACAGCAAGGAGGTTGCACTAAAATTCTATTGGCACAATATTATGAGCAATTGGATGAAGTGTTCGTTTACAAATACCTTACTTCCGGAATCATAAAGGAAAAAGATGCAAGCATTACTCTGAACACCGCCGAATTTGGGATTCTTCCGGGATTGATAGAGCCGGACATACTGCAAACGGTGCAAGCTTTACCAGGCATTAAAAGTATCGATGAAACCGTATCCGACATTAATGTGCGAGGGGGCACCAACGACCAGAACCTAATCCTATGGAATGGTATCAAAATGTATCAATCCGGTCACTTTTTTGGATTGATATCCGCTTTTAACCCTTACCAAACGGATAAAGTAACCATCTACAAAAACGGAACCCCTGCAAATTTTGGTGATGGGGTCAGCAGCGTCATCCAAATGGAAACAGGCAATACCATTACGGATATTTGGAAAGGAGGGGCTGGCTTTAATTTGATAAGTGGTGATGTTTTTGGAGAAATCCCAATTACCAACAAACTGGGAGTTCAATTTTCCGCAAGGCGTTCGGCAACCGATTTTTTGAGCACTCCCACCTACAAACAGTTTATCAACAGGGCGTTTCAAGACAGTGAGATTACACTTCAAAACAATAGTACTGTTGATGATGAATTTATTAGGGACGAGGATTTTTTCTTTTATGATTTTTCAGGAAAAATCCTGTATGACCTCAACGAAGACCACAAAATCCGATTAAGTGCCATCCACATCAAAAACAATTTAAAATTTGAAGAGACCAATGTCTCCGCCAATGAAACCAATATTAGCTTGTTAAAACAGGATAACATTTCTGTGGGTGGTCAATTGCAGAGCAATTGGACAGATAAATTTTCTTCGCACCTCAACATATATTACTCCAGATATAACCTAGATGCGCAGAATGTTTTTGCTAACCAAGTACAGCAACTGTTCCAGAACAACCAAGTGACAGAAAACGCCCTGAAACTGAGCACTAATTATATTTTAAACGATGAGTTCAGTTGGAGCAATGGGTATCAATATATTGAAACGGGAATAAAAAACTTTACCGAAATCAATCAACCTGACTTCTTCAGCAAAGTTATAGAGGTTGCCCGAATCCATGCCCCATACACAGAATTTGGGTATAGTTCTTTTGAGAACAAGTTCATTGGAAAAATCGGTGCCCGCTTTAACTTTATTGAGAACCTGGACACCTTCAAAAAATTGTTGATCGAACCAAGAATCAACCTAAATTTCAAATTGGCCAACTACTTAAGAGCTGAAGTGTTGGGAGAATTCAAAAGTCAAACCACCAACCAAATTATTGATTTGGAGCAAAACTTTTTAGGGATAGAAAAACGCAGATGGATTCTATCCAACGACAATACGCTTCCAGTGACCAAAAGCAAGCAAGGCTCATTTGGCATCAATTATGAGAAAAACAATTTTTATGTGGGTATCGAAGGCTTCTACAAAAATGTGGGTGGTATCAGTACCAGCACCCAAGGATTCCAAAACCAGTATCAATTTTCGGGGGAAATAGGGAGTTACGATGTTCAAGGGATTGAATTACTTATCAATAAAAAAGGGGACAACTACAGCACTTGGCTGAGCTATGCCTACAACAAAAATGATTACACTTTCGATTCGATTGTACCGCAATCTTTCCCCAACAATCTGGACATTAGGCACACGGTTACCTTTGCCAGCACCTACACCTACAAGGACCTGAAATTGAGTATTGGTTTGAACTACAGGACCGGTAAGCCGTTTACAGAGCCTGTTGAGGGCGACGAAGGGTTGGACCAAGGCTATTATCCACCAAGAATCAATTACCAGCCCCCGAACAGCAGTAGATTACCTGAATATTTCCGGGCCGATGCTTCTGCTATTTACAATTTCCAAATCAGCAGGACCATACGAGCCAATGCGGGTCTATCCATTCTAAATTTCACGGATAGAAAAAATACCCTTAATAAATATTATAGGGTAAACGAAGATGATGAAATTGAAACTATAGAAAACTTTTCATTGGGCATTACCCCGAATGTAAGTTTTAGGGTGAGTTTTTGATTTGCCAACTAGTATCATTTAAGTCAAGGTTCAGCATCCTCTTCACAATTTCATATAGATTCGGGAAATCCCTCTTGAACTGTGAGGGTGTTTCGACAAAATTTTCCGTCGCGACCGCAAAAAATTCCACGAAATTGGTCTTTCCATAATCACGAAAATAACTCGATTCGGAAAGTCGGAAACTAAATGATTCATCATCGAACAACTCCTTCACTTTAGCCAAACCAAACTGAAATCTTTTAGCTTCAAAATTATTTTTCTTGAACGTTTCAATCATCAAGGCATGAGCTACCTCATGAATTCCCAAATTAATATTGTCATTTGGTATTTCAAATCCATCCTTTAAACTTTCAGCTGAAAACACCAAGGTTCTCAATCTTGGATTATATTCGCCAACATGATGGTTTTTGGATATTTTAGAATAATATTTACTTGGGTAAACTATTACTCTTTTTATGGATTTTTCGAACCTATAGTTCCTTAAACCCAAAGTCAATAAAACTGCTGATGCGGCAACATATGCCTTTATCTCCTTTTTGTTTTCAATATTACCATAAAAAACAAAATGCTTTTTTGACTTAAACCAAGCAAAGCGCACCAAAAATTCTTTCCGTTGTAGCGGAGTTAAGTCATAAAAGGGTTTTAGGAAATTTAAAATAAAAAGTCTTTCTCTGGCCGTTATCTTTTTTACTGGATGAAAAAGATTGTAAAGCGTCAATCTCTCATTAAGAGCATTTTCGTAGATAGCTTTGGAGAATACAATGAATAAGCCAACAACTAAAATAATGGCCGCTATTTCCTTATCAGATTCAGAGACTTGTTGCATTACATCCTCTCAGGAACATCAATACCTAACAAACGGAACGCAGACTGAATCACCTCGCCGACTTTTTGCGATAACTGTACCCTAAAGTTTTTCTTCTGTTCATCCGTTTCACCCAAAATGGATACCTGCTGGTAGAAGGAATTGAACTCCTTCACCAAATCATAGGTATAGTTGGCAATCAAGGCTGGACTATAGTTTTCCGCCGCCAACTGAACCGTTTCCGGAAACAATTGAATCTGCTTCAACAACTCTTTCTCCTTTTCGTGCAGGTCCAAAGAGGTCTCGACTGCACTCGACCTGACATTGTCCGCTTTGCGAAGAATGGATTGAATCCTAGCGTAAGTATATTGAATAAAAGGCCCTGTATTTCCTTGGAAATCTACCGATTCCTCAGGATTGAACAAGATGCGTTTTTTGGGGTCTACTTTAAGA
>NHBR02000081.1 GCA_002167435.2 Allomuricauda sp. TMED12 | reverse complement strand
TTCCAAAGTCGAATGGTAGTGGAATAGCGTTGCTATAATGGCCCATTCAATATATCGCATTCCGGACAGACAAATCTTAATCGATGGCGAACCCCATTTATATTTTGGGGGAACTGCCTATTTAGGGCTGCAAGCCTACTTTCCTTTTCAGGATTTATATCTTAAAAATGTATTGAAATATGGGATGCATTATGGAGCATCACGAAAATCAAATGTATCGCTCGAAATATATGGCAAGGCCGAAAACTATTTGGCAGAATGGGTAGGGAGTGAAGATTGTCTTACGATGTCCTCTGGGTATTTGGCGGCACAATTGGTGGTTCAGACCCTATTGGAAAAAGGGCATACAATCCTTGCCGCTCCAAATGCTCATAAAGCTCTTTGCAGTAATGGGGTCATTGTAACTTCCTGTTTTGAAGAACTGGAAAAATTAGTATCCAAAGAACTTACCCAAAACAATCCAATGCCCGTTGTGCTTTTTGATACTATTGACTTTTCAGGTCAGCAATATCCCGATTTTAAAAGCCTTACTAAGCTTCCCCTGGATAAAGTGATTTTAATCGGTGATGATTCCCACGGGATGGGCATTGTTGGTGAAAATGGCAGTGGTTGTTATCGGATGCTTAAATCCTTAAACCCAGCTAAATTGATGGTCTGTTGTTCCTTGGGCAAGGCATTGGCCATACAGGCAGGAGCTATTTTCGGGGACAAGGATGTTATTCAAAAACTGGAATCCACAGCATTTTATGGTGGGGCAAGTCCTGCATCGCCTTCATTTATGGGGACACTATTGGATGCCAAAGCGTTGTTTTCCGAACGATTGCAAACACTCAAAACCAACTACCGTTATTTTAAATCCCAATTAAAAAATCCATCATTTTTCAACCATATGGAAGGACATCCATCTTTTGAATTCCAAAATATTCGAATAGCAGCATCTTTAAAAAATGATGGTTTTATCTTCACCAACTTCAACTACCCTGATGACAATGGGCCCATAGTTAGTCGAATAGTTCTGAGTGCCTATCATGAAAAAGATGATATCCGAAGATTGACCAATAGTCTAAATAGTCATTTAAAATAACAAGATGGACATCATTACCCATAGTTAAGCGATTCTCAACTAAACAAAAACATCTGTATTATCAAATTCGTAAAAACTACAACCAAAAAATGAATTGGAGTCAGTTTTTTAAACCTAACAATTTAATAATGTTAAAATTTATTCTTACCTTTTAAATATTCTAACAGTAATAAAGGTAGGGCATTATGAAAAAATCAGTTTTACTTTTCACTCTTGTTTTTGTTTTCTTGATTGCAGGAAGCTTTAAAGGACACGAAACAATCGAACCAAGTATTGAAGGTACTTGGGAGTTACAAAGTTTTTACAACTATGACGGAGAAAACGTTATTGATACCATTAAAAAATCGGATGGATACAGACAGGTTAAAATGTATTCCAAAGAAAAAATTATGTGGACCAGATATGTGCCGGATGAACCCAATGGAAGATTTGGGTATGGTTCTTATAGGGTAACGGGCGACTCTTTAATTGAGGTGATTGAATATGGTGACGACGATATGATGAAAGCATTGGATACCATGCGAAACTTTACGTTTGAGCTTATTCTAAAACAAGACACATTCAGTCAAATCACAGTTGACTCGGATGGAAATAGAACATTTTCAGAGAATTACAAGCGGATTGATTGAGTTACAATCAACAAAAAAGGCACTGATTTTCAGTGCCTTTTTTGTTTTCTACTGTAATACTTTCATGATGCCAACATTTCCTTGCTCTCAACAGCTGCCAAGTATCTTTCTGCATCTAATGCGGCCATACATCCCGTACCCGCAGCAGTAACTGCCTGTCGGTATATTTTATCCTGTGCATCTCCACTTGCAAAAACACCAGGCTTGTTTGTTTTAGTGGATTTTGGTTGGGTGGTAATGTAACCTGTTTCATCCATATCCAATTGTCCTTTAAATACATCAGTATTGGGTTTATGCCCAATAGCAATAAACAATCCCGTTACTGGAATTTCTTCTTTCTCCCCGGTTTGGTTGTTCACCATCCTAATACCTTCTACGACTTGATCTCCCAATACTTCGTCCACTTCGGTATTATACCGGATTTCAATATTATCAATACTGTTTACCCGATGCTGCATGGCTTTTGAAGCTCGCATATGGTCTTTACGCACCAACATGGTTACCTTTGAACAAATATTTGCCAAGTAAGATGCTTCTTCAGCAGCGGTATCCCCTGCTCCAACAATGGCTACATCCTGACCCTTATAGAAAAATCCGTCACAAACGGCACAGGCAGATACACCACCACCTCTCAATCGCTGCTCACTTGGTATGTTCAAGTATTTGGCAGAAGCTCCGGTTGAGATAATAACGGTCTCTGCTTCCAATTGCGTGGAGTCATCTACGGTAATTTTATGAATACCTCCTATCTCATCGCTCAATTCCACTGCAGTCACCATACCGATTCTTACTTCGGTACCAAACCTTTCGGCTTGCTGCTGCAACTGCATCATCATGGTTGGTCCATCAATTCCCTCTGGATAGCCTGGAAAGTTGTCCACTTCTGTTGTCGTGGTCAACTGACCGCCAGGTTCCATACCCGTATATAATACTGGTTTTAAATCTGCCCTAGAGGCATAAATTGCCGCAGTATAACCTGCTGGCCCTGATCCTATAATCAATGTTTTGATTCTTTCCACTTGTTCTGACATAAATCTTCTTCCTGAAATGTTACTTTACAAAAGTAGGTTTTTTGTCCAAAAACTTACACCCAAGATTTTTTTGGTTTTCTTAAAAGATGTGAACAATTGTGAATGATATTGCCTTTTGGCACTATTTGAAGCTTCTCCAAATAAAAAAGAGCCGTAAAAAACGGCTCTTTTCCGAAAAAGTAGGTCAAATTTATGGGAACATATATTTGATCTTAATAAAACCGTTACAACCAAGGGGCTCAACCTCAAAAACCCCTTGGAGCAACGTAAACCTTATTAGAAATAAGACATTAGGTAAAGAACACTAAGTACCCTATAATCACCCCATCCTATTAAAGGTTTTAACTTAAGCTGTAAAGCTTTGCGTTAACTGAGACAAACATACTACTGTCCTTTGATTCGGAAAGGGCGCAATTAACCAATGGGGCTTCTCCGTTAACGGATGCCCGTTTTGAATTTATATTCGGATTTTTAGAGCATCATGTAAGAAAATACGCCTAAAAACAGGTAGTTCATTGAATTTCAATCAATTGAAATACACAGATGGATTTATTGCTTGTATTTCAATTTTTTCTCGATAGTCTCGATCATGACATTGGCAATATCCTTCCCTGTGGTATTTTCGATACCCTGAAGTCCTGGCGAAGAGTTTACTTCCAACAACAAGGGTCCTTTGTTGGAACGGATAAGGTCTACCCCTGCAACATCTAAATTGAACACTTTTGCAGATTTAATGGCCAACTTTCGTTCCTCGGGAGTTATCTTAACTTTTGCAGCAGCTCCTCCTTGGTGAATGTTCGCTCTAAACTCGCCTTTTTGAGCCGTTCGCTGCATGGAAGCCACTACTTTTCCATTCACTACAAAGCAACGGATGTCGTGCCCATTGGCTTCTTTAATGAATTCTTGTACCAAAATGTTGGTCTGTACACTTTTAAAAGCATTGATAACACTTTCTGCAGCTTTATTGGTTTCCGCCAGTACCACGCCTTTACCTTGGGTACTCTCCAGCAATTTAATAATCAATGGAGCACCGCTTACCATACGGATAAGGTCTTTGGTATCCATCGGTGACTTGGCAAAACCTGTTGTGGGTATATGAATATCGTTTTTGGAGAATAATTGCGAGGCAAAAAGTTTATCCCTAGATCTACCAATGGAATCGGCAGAATTTAAACAATAGACACCCAAAGTATCAAACTGTCGCAGCAAAGCACAACCGTAAAAAGTAACAGCTGGTTTAATTCTTGGAATGACAGCATCGAACTTATCTAAAATGTTTCCGCCACGGTACCTAATTTCAGGGGTTGCGGCATCCAATTTCATATAAACGTGTTCCACATTCAGAAAAACCACTTTGTGACCGCGCATCTCGCCAGCTTCAATAATTCTTTTGTTGCTATACAAATTTGGATTGCTCGCCAAAAGTCCCAAGCGAAGTCCCTTCTTCTCCGTTATAAAAGGTTTATACTTCTCTTGCAATTGCTCCTCGGTAATATCTCCTTGAATAAAACTTTGGGACGGATCTACCAAATACCTTCCATTAATGGCTTCACGCCCCAATAGCATGCGGTACTCCATGGTATCCCTATTGGCCAATGTCAATTCAATTTCAAAAGCATCCCCATCAATATTTACCGTAGTCTTTATTACAGGACGCTCTTCTGCAATACCTTGTGAACTTTTTACATTGCGTACATCGACCAACTTGGCCTCACATAAGATAGAAATACTCCTGTTGTCTTGAACGGGGCTTACCTCGAACCGTACCCACTCTTCCAGTCCTCTATTAAAAATTTTAATCTTACTGGCCTGTATGGATGATGTTTTTGCTCCGGAATCCACCCTCGCCTTGATGGCCGGAATTCTCAAATCATCAAACTGGCACCATTCTTCGCTACCCAATATTTTAAAATCGCTCAAAACTAATATGTATTTAATTGATTAATCGCATAATGAACAAGTCCACGACTTCGACCAAGATCAAAATAATAATGATCCACTCGAGCCTACTACTTTCCCTATGGTCCATAATATTCATGAATAGACTCAGGTTTTCCTTAATTACAACACCCTGTTCCTTTATATTTCGGTACCGTTCCTTTAAATCAAAGATTTGTTTTAAACCTTTGTCCAATCGGTCCAGTTCCTGGTCTTCCCAAACTACTTCGTGGGAATCAAAAATATAGAGGTTTTCAGAAATTTGGTTGTTAATGTTCAACACTTTGGCAATATGCCTTTTCAACTTCTTTCCGCCCAAGTCCAACTTTCCATTTTGTTCCAGATATGTGGTGTGCTGTCGGGTTTCCTTCATCGCCTGTTCCGAGAGCCCTGCATAATGATCTAACGCCACGGATTGCGATAAATGCAACAATGCCAAACGAATACCTTCCACATTGGATTTTGGCAATATCACTTTGTCATGGTCTATCACTGCCTTTTCACCAGCGGACAACAATTCCATTTCCATGGTCTCCGTAATGTCGGATTGTCTCCACGCTTCACAAAAGGGCTTGATTTCCATTAAAAGTTGTGAAATTTCCCCTTCGGAGTACCCAAAAAAGGAGACCACACCATATCTGAAGACATAAAGGTAACGTGATGCATCGGAATAAAAAAGTTCATCCCTATCACCATAAACCAATTCCTTGTTCAAAGCTGTCCTGCAAGCAGGAATATGAATACTCGCTGCCAAGTGCAGGGCCATTGCTTTTGATACCATTTTGGTAAGTTGTTTTATAATTTATTCTTCTTCCGAAGCTTCTATTTCATCGGTGTTCAAAGATGCTTCATCATCTTCGTTTTCAGACTCTTCGTAATCCTCCATGGCCATTACCAAACGTTTGCTTACTTTAACCAAATAAGCAGTATCCTCCGTGCGGACCTCAACACACTCGACCACTTCGTTGTTGGCATTTCTGTAGGTCACAATATCATCATCATCGTATCCATCAGGAAACTTTTCCACAAGAAGATTCAACATGGTATTGTCCAACTTTTTGTAATCGACAATCACTCTTTTTAAAACAGTTGTTTGTGTTCTTCTCATGGTTACATGTCTAATAGGTAAGCAAAAATCAAAGGCGCCACGATGGTCGCATCTGATTCAACAATAAATTTTGGAGTATCAATATCCAACTTGCCCCAAGTGATTTTCTCGTTGGGCACTGCTCCGGAATAAGACCCGTAGCTTGTGGTGGAATCGCTGATTTGGCAGAAGTAGCTCCAAAACGGGGTTTCTGTCTGCTCCAAATCCTGATAGAGCATCGGTACGACACAAATAGGAAAATCCCCTGCGATACCTCCACCAATCTGGAAGAATCCGATACCATTTTCCGAGTTTTTCATATACCAATCAGCCAAAAAGGTCATATACTCAATACCTGATTTTACCGTGTTCGCTTTTAGCTCTCCTTTAATTACATAGCTGGCGAAAATATTCCCCATAGTGCTGTCTTCCCAACCAGGAACCACAATGGGCAAGTTTTTTTCTGCTGCCGCATACATCCAAGAATCCTTGATGTCTATTTCGTAGTATTGCTCCAAAACACCGGAAAGCAATAGTTTGTACATAAACTCATGCGGAAAATAACGCTCTCCGTTTGCTTCGGCTTCTTTCCAAATGTCGTAGATGTGTTTCTGCAACCTTCTAAAAGCCTCTTCTTCGGGAATACAGGTGTCTGTAACTCGGTTAAGACCTTTCTCCAAAAGGTCCCACTCTTCCTGAGGGGTCAAATCCCTATAGTTGGGGACTCTTTTGTAGTGACTATGCGCCACCAAATTCATTAAATCCTCTTCGAGGTTGGCTCCCGTGCAGGATATGATATGAGCTTTATCGGTACGGATAATCTCCGCGAATATTTTGCCGAGTTCGGCTGTACTCATTGCCCCTGCCAAGGAAACCAACATTTTGGAACCTTTGTTCAATTGGTCTTCGTAGCCTTTGGCCGCATCCACCAAAGCAGCGGAGTTAAAGTGCAAAAAGTACTTTTGTATGAATTGTGATATTTCTCCTTTGTTACCCATTATAATTGATATGTTTTTGGAAATTTTTGAAGCTTTTATATTCTCTTCAAATCTTTACTCCGTGAAATCGTTGTTATCTAAAAAATTATAGCTCAACATTTTGTAGTAGAGCTTTGCTGCCAGGAAATCTGATGATTTGTCGATATCATTCGGACATAGTTCCACAATATCAAAACCAACCACATTCTTTTCATGGAAAACCCTTCGTAAAAAATCAAGGGTTTCGTACCAAAGTAGCCCGCCTGGTTCCGGTGTTCCAGTTGATGGCATAATGGATGGGTCAAATGCATCCAAATCAAAAGTGATGTAGACATTTTCCGTCATCAAATCTAAGGCTGAATCCATCCAGAAATCATCGGAAACCATTTCGTGGGCAAAAAACACTCTATCACGATCCATTACCAATGTTTCGGCATGATCCATACTACGAATACCCACTTGCACCAAATTCGTGGTCTCATTGGCTTCATACAGTGCACAAGCGTGATTGTATTTTGTGCCTTCGTACTCTTTGCGCAAATCGGCATGCGCATCGATCTGAAGCACAGTAAGGTCTTCAAAACACTCATTAAAAGCCCTTATTGCTCCTATCGAAATGGAATGCTCTCCTCCCACCATAGTTACCAATTTGTTACGGTTGATGTATTCCTTAACGGTTTTGTGCACGGCTTCAACCATAGTGTCAGGAGAGGCAAAATCGTCAATGGCTTCTGCCAAGTAAACACCTTGTTTATAAACCTCGCTATCTGTTTCAATATCGTACACCTCCATATTTTCGGAGGCTTCCAAAAAGGCTTCCGGACCCTTGTCCGCACCTTTTCCCCACGTACTGGTACCATCGTAAGGAACTGGCAACAATATTACTTTGGCCTTTTCGGGCGAGCCGTATTCCTTTGGAATACCGGCGTATGTTTTTTCTGTTTTCATTTTTTTATTGATAAATCCTTTTTCAATTCTTGCTGGGCACTGGCAAATCATTGGCCTCCACCAATACATCGGCGGTTTTTTTGCTCCCATACCCCAAAATCGATAGAAACTCGCCAGCGGTTTGCTGCTCAGCAAACACTGATGTTTTTATATTCCCTTCCTCATCTTTGTTAATGAGAATATGTTTGGGATTGGGAATCAAGCAATGCTGTAACCCGCCAAAGCCTCCAATGGTTTCTTGGTAAGCCCCTGTATTAAAGAATCCAATATACAAAGGCTTGTCCTTTTTGTATTTGGGAAGGTAAATGGCATTCATGTGCTGCTCTGAGTTATAATAATCGTCGCTATCACAAGTAAGTCCACCCAAAAGTACACGTTCGTACTCCTCGTTCCACCGGTTTATGGCCAGCATAATAAACCTTTTACTAATGGCCCAAGAATCCGGCATGGTAGTGATAAAAGATGAATTGATCATGTTCCATTTTTCACGGTCGTTCTGCTGTTTTTGGTAAAGCACTTCGTAAATGTTTCCGCTACTTTCCCCAACAGTGAAACTTCCAAACTCGGTGAAAATATTGGGCACGTCCACTCCTGCCTCATCACAGGCCTGACCAATTTGATGAATGATTTCATCCACCATATATTCATAATCATATTCAAAGGCCAAGGAATTTTTGATCGGAAACCCACCTCCAATATTAAGGCTATCCAAGGTTGGACATACTTTTTTTAGGTTGATGTATACCCTCAAACACTTCATAAGTTCATTCCAATAATAGGCCGTATCCCTGATGCCCGTATTAATGAAGAAATGAAGCATCTTCAACTCCACTTGATTGTTAGATTTTATGGATTGATTGAAGAAAGGCACGATGTTCTTGTAACCAATACCCAATCTAGAGGTATAAAACTCAAACTTGGGCTCTTCTTCGGATGCAATTCGGATACCGATTTGGAATTTTCCCTCGATGGCTTCTCCCAACAAGTCTATCTCCTCGTAGTTGTCTATTATAGGGATACAGTTGCGATGTCCACCGTTAATCAGTCCAGCAATATTTTGAATGTATTGATCTCGCTTAAAACCATTACAGATTACATAGGTATCTCTAGAGATTTTGCCTGCACTCTTCAAATGCTCAACAATATTGATGTCAAAGGCCGAGGAAGTCTCGATATGAATATCGTTTTTAAGGGCTTCATTCAACACATGCTCAAAATGGGAGCTTTTGGTGCAATAGCAGTAGTTATATTTACCTGCATATCCATGCTTTTTAATAGCTTGGTTGAACCAACCTTTTGCCCTTTGGATATTATCCGATATTTTGGGCAAATAGGTAAACTTTAAGGGTGTACCATAGCGTTGCACCAAATCGTTAAGGTCTATCCCGTGGAAATGAAGCGTATTGTTCTTTAAATCAAATTCCTCTTGGGGAAAATCATAGGTCTGCTCGATTAAATCGATATATTTTGTTTTCATTTGAATTTCGTAATAATGTAATTATAGATGGATAGAAAATAAGTCCGAAAAAAGTATGTTTCTCAGATACGAAATTCAAAAACAGTATAGGGGACAAAATAAGGAGTACGTGAAAAATCACGGTTAAAATGGTATAGTTCTTCGAAAGTCAGCCCGTGTATTCGGTGTCTTAATCGTAAGACGGCTTTTTGGGTAGACTTTCTTATCCCCAAAAGCCCGAACATGAAAAAAGTCTTCAAAGCTTATAGGCAATGCGTCCAAATTTAATGGACTCATTAATGAGGCAAACATAGATAAAAAATTGATATGACAACTTTTTTTATGAAAAATTTTACCTATTTCAACTATTTGAATATCAAAACATTATATGCTAAAAATCAAAAATAAGATTATCACACACGAAAACTGGTCAGCAGAAAACATCTACTGACCAGTTGCTATTTACATTTTTAAATAGATATGATTTAGCCCACTAATGGAGGCTTATCATTTATAAATGGTTGTTTGTAATAACGTCTTCCCGTTGCCTTGTACAAAGCATTGGATAATGCTCCAATGGCCGGTGGCAGTGAAGGTTCACCTAAACCAGTCGGGTCTATGCCATTATCCACAAAATGCACTTCTATATTTTTGGGTGCTTCGGAATGACGCATGAGACGGTATGTATCAAAATTGGATTGCTCTGGTCTACCATCCTCAAAGGTCATGGCACTAAAGGTTGAATGGCCAATACCATCGATCATCCCTCCTTCTATCTGGTTTTTGGCGGCCAATGGATTAATTACGATACCACAATCCACGGCACAGGTTATTTTATCAACCCTTGGCATATCGCCACCGTCTTCCAGTTCCAACACCTGAGCTACATAGGAATTGTGACAGTAATATGCTGCAACACCTCTCGCTTTACCTGTTTCGGAGCCCCAATTGGCTTTTTCCTTAACAAGTTTCAGCACTCCGGCATATCGTTCTGGATCGTAATCATTTGTTTCCGGGTCGCCCACAGGATCGTTGATAGCTCTATCAAATAGCTCCAAACGGAACTCCAATGGATCCTTTCCGGCAGCTTCCGCCACCTCATCCATGAACGCCTGTTCTGCACCTGCGATAAAGTTAGACCTTGGTGCCCTCCATGCTCCAGTAGTCACATTGGTTTGCAAACTATGCTTTTCCGCAAGATAATTGTCCACAGCCCCTGCTGGGAAACGATTTTCAAAAATCAAATCATCATTGGTACCTGCTCCACGCACATGCCAAGCGATAAGATTTCCATTTTCATCTAGTCCAGCTTTGTATTTTACTTTGTAAGATGGACGGTACGTACCTTGTGTCATATCATCTTCCCTGGAATACACCAACTTAACAGGAGCGTTCATTTTTTGGGAAATTGCAGCTGCCTCCACAGCAAAGGTACCATACAAACGACGGCCAAAACCACCTCCCATACGGGTCATCATAACATCTATCTTTTCGGCTGGCATGCCCAATCTGGATACCAAAGTCTGTTCTAAAAACTCGGGAGTTTGTATTGGACCGAGCAACTCAGCTTTGTCGGGGGTAACGTGCGCAAAGAAGTTCATGGGCTCCATCGTATTGTGGGCCAAATAGGGTGCTGAATATGTGCTTTCAACGATTTTTGCCGCTTTTGCAAAAGCTGCGTCCACATCCCCATCTTTTCTTGCTGGCTCTTCTTGTGGTTTTTCCAAAAGTGATGCAAGCACTTGATCATGGTAAGAAGTACTTTCCAATTTGGACACCTCTTCCCATTCCACATCCAACGCTTTTTTGGCTTGCATACATTCCCATGTACTGTCGCCGACAATCGCTACCAATTCTGGAATAGCACCTCCATCGGACCATCTTTTTTCTGTATCTTCAGGATACGCCTCAAAATGGAATACATCTTTTATTCCAGGCATTGATTTTACCGATTCGGCATTCATGCTCTTGAATTTCATTCCAAAAGCTGGAGGATGAACGATCATGGCAGTAAGCATCCCTTCTTTATAAACGTCTAATCCATACAAGGGCTTACCGGTAACAATCTTTTTACCATCCACATTTTTCTTGTCCGTACCAATAATGGAGAAGTCTCCATTATCTTTCAACTGAACTTCTTCGGGTACTTCAATTGCGGTTGCAGCAGAGGCCATTTCTCCATAGCCTGCCGAATTTCCACTTCCTTCATGGGTGAGCACACCATCTTTTGTGGTAATTTCATCTACTGAAACACCCCAAGCTTGCGCAGCGGCTTCTTTCAACATATGCCTTGCGGTGGCTCCCGCCATTCGTAAACTTTCCCATCCTTGTCGAATGGATTGGCTACCGCCCGCCAATTGTCTTGTGAAAATATCCGTGTTCAGTGGTGCCTGTTCCACTATAACATTTTTCCATGCTGTATCGAGCTCTTCCGCTACGATCATGGGCATGGATGTTTTTACGTTTTGACCAATTTCAGGGTTAGGTGACATGATGGTTACCATGCCATTATCCCCAACTTTAAGGAAACCGTTGAGATCAAACCACTCATCTGGCAAGCTATTTACCTGCTCTGGAGTCATTTTACAAGAAGCTAACCAGCTAAACCCGATCACAAGTCCACCACTAGCCAATCCTGTATTCCTAATAAAGGCACGTCGTCCTATTTTTGTCTTTACAAGTGTCATGATACTAGTTTTATGGATTATGATTTAGCCGCTAGTTTCACGGCCTTTTTGATTCTGGTATAGGTTCCACAACGACAGATGTTGCCGTTCATGGCCATTTCAATTTCTTCGTCTGATGGGTTTGGATTTTTTTCCAAAAGTGCTGAAGCGGTCATAATTTGACCAGCTTGACAGTACCCACATTGTGGTACATCCACCTCCAACCAAGCTTTTTGTACTGGGTGGTCGCCTTCTTCAGACAATCCTTCTATTGTTGTAATTTCAGAGTTGCCTACGGATGAAACGGTTAGCATACAAGCTCTTGTCGCTGTTCCGTTCAAATGAATGGTACAGGCTCCGCATTGTGCTATCCCGCATCCATATTTTGTCCCCACTAAATTTAAGTGATCCCGCAGAACCCAGAGGACCGGAGTGGACGGATCCACGTCAACCTCTTGTTCTTTTCCGTTGATGTTTAGTTTAAATGTTGCCATAATGTTGATTAATTCCCTTTGAAGTTAAAGATTTCTTACAACATATAGCACCGTAACCCTAAACATCACAATAAAATTAACATTGTTTTTAGTTTTTTTGAGACTACTTAAAACCAGTATAAATAAATGGCATGAAAGAAAGTAAATTTTTAGGATTTAAACCAAAACCAATCAGTATCCCAATCGGGTAAAAACTGGAAGGTGATCCGAAGGATATCTGCAATCTTTGGAGTCGCTCAAAATAGCGCTTTTTAATACCTTAAACTTATTCGAAACAAAAATATAATCGATTCTTCGCTCCACGGGTTTAGTGAATTCAAAACCATTAAATGTTCCCTTGGGACCAAAGGCATTTTTACCGGCAGCCATATGGGTATCTGTCATATCACCTAAAATCACCTGAACGCCTGGACTATCACTTTCTAAATTGAAATCACCTATTAAAGCTACCGGATAGTTCCCCGTATTCAATTCTTTTGTTTTTTGAAGAATAAGCTTAGAACTTTCTTCACGTGCTTTCACTCCAACATGATCAAAGTGGGTATTGAAGACCATAAACTTGGTCCCATCCGCTTTATTTTCAAACACCCCAAAAGTACAAGTCCGTGGCAGGGCGGCATCCCATCCTTTGGACGGTTTATCTGGGGTAAGGGATAACCAAAACGTAGATTGGTCAAGAAGTTTTAACCGTTGCTTATTATAAAACACAGCCGTATGCTCTCCTCTTTCATCACCGTAATCACGTCCCACACCAAAATAAGCGTAGTCTTGCAATCCTTGGTCCATCTCCTTAACTTGATGAATTAATCCTTCCTGAATTCCAAATACATCGGGATTATAAAAATTGAGTTGGGAGATTAGAAACTCCTTTCGATTGTCCCAGTTATTTGGCGCATCATCTGGGTTGTCATATCGAATATTATAAGAAATAATATCGATGGTTTGGGCATATGTACTCTCCAAGGAGCATACAGCGAAAAGGATAAAAAATATTTTTCTCATTGATTTAATTGCAATAGTCCACTGCAATATAGTTGCATTGCTGTAAAAAAGAAGGAAACATTCATTACCAAATGATTAAAAATTGGCTTACATATTAGACCTTTTCAATAGTTCTGAATGTTAGATTGATACGTGGAGCACCAACTTTTCTTGTAGGTGGTAAACGGTGCAGCCAAAACGATTGGGTTGCACCTTTCATCACTAACAGGCTGCCGTGGTCTAGGGGCAATTCAACTTTTTCTTTGGTGCTTTTGTGCTTGAACACAAATTTACGTTCCGCACCAAAGCTCAAAGAGGCTATGGCTCCGTTCCGTTTTAGCTCTTTTTCATCATCACTGTGCCAGCCCATCCCCTGTTCCCCAGAATGGTACAGGTTGAGTAAACACGAATTAAAGGTTTCTCCAGTAAGGGTTTCGGTGAGTTTTTTTAATTCCAATAGCTCTTGTGTCCAAGGCAAAGCCTTTTTTGTACTGTTGGAATAGGTATATTCAAAACATTGGTCACCATACCAAGCCACCTTGCGTTTGGTTTCGATACGCTTACCGAACATATGGATTACATCACCTTCCCAAGGTATCGTATTCCTAAGTTGTTGAAAGTAATGGTCGGCTTTAGACGTGTCCAAAATGGGGCCAAAATAATTTACTGTACCATCCTTGGGCAATAAATTCTGTTTTGGGTCTATTTGGCTTGTGAACAAATCCATTTTCTATTCAAAATTCTGGTTGGAGAGCATTTCTTGACTCTTCATCAATATTTCCATCACCCTATCTTTTAAAACATCCGGTTCAATAATCTTTGCGTAATCTCCAAACATGAGGTACCAACGGGCAAAACCATTTTTCCAATCGGTGGTCATAAAGGTCATTTCCACTTCCTTTCCTTTCACTTCTTCAGAAATTAATCCGTAATATTTGCTCTGACCGCGAATATATTTGGCCACAGACTTTTCTACTAAAATCTTCACTTTGGTTTTACTGACTTCCTCCCTTTTCTCTCGATGTTCATCAATGGTGCCGTGTTCCAGTAAAAAATCAAGCGATGTTCGTGCAATTCGGTGGATTCTATCTGTTCTAAAATGCCTGTAATCTGCCCGTAGGTGGCAATACCCTAAAATGTACCAAAATCCGTTCTCATGAAAGAGACCTACAGGCTCTATTCGTCGTTCCGATGGAGTCTCTTCACGTAATGATTCATACCGCAAAAACACTTGTTTACGTTCCGCGATGCTTTCAAATAATATCTCAAGGGCATTGGGTACTTCAGCATTGAACAAAACTTGACCAGGTACTATGGATACTTGGGATTCCAAAGCTTCCACCCAATCTTTCTCGCTGCCGCGTAGCACTGATTTTAACTTGAACATGGCCGATTCGTAATAAGCTCCCAATGATTTATCGGTGAATCTTTGCATGAGTTTTTCCGCCGCTACAAAACTTCCTGCCTCTTCGCGGGTAAACATCACGGGGGGCAAACGATAGCCTTCCATAATGGAATAGCCCACGCCCGCTTCGCTCACAATGGGCACGCCTGAGGCTTCCAAGGTCCTAATGTCTCTATAAATGGTTCGCAAGCTCACCTCAAATCGGTCTGCAAGTTCCTGTGCCTTTACAATTCGCTTGGTTTGTAGCTGTATTAAAATAGCCACTATCCTATCAAAACGTTTCACCGTATCCATTCCCATAATTGCTTGAGCTATCTCCCAAAGATAGGATTTCAATCCGTGGATGGAAGTTCTTTTCAAGCTCATGTTTAATCATTTATTCATTGACAAAGCTATGCTCGCCATATGACAACAGCTTGTCAACAACTTTTTTTTGATTTCAATTTTCACTACTGACACGGGGCTGTCACACCCTCCTCCTAATTTTGAATCCAGAAACAATAAACCTTTAAATCACAATTTCATGGAAAACACCATTAATGAACAGACAACAGCGCAAGTTATGACCCCTAAACAGTTATTGGAACATTACCAAGGGCATAGAAGACTCACAAGAAAAGTAATTGAAGCCTTCCCGGAAAAAGAGTTCTTTAACTATAGCATTGGAGGAATGCGCCCTTTTGCCGAGATGGTAAAGGAACTTTTGGCCATTGCCGTTCCCGGACTTACGGAAATTATATCTGGAAAAACCAGTGAATTTGACGAAAACAGGGACTATGGAAACACGAAGGCCGAATTTTTAATAAAATGGGATCAAGACACAGAAGAAATTAATAAACTATGGGAGCAACTAGGTATTGAACGTTTTCAGGAAAACATTAAGCTTTTTGGCCAATATGAAGGTTCCGTGCTATCCAATATTCAATATTTTGTGGATAACGAAATTCACCATCGAGGTCAAGGTTATGTGTATTTACGTGCTTTGGATATTGAGCCACCATTTTTTTATGACCGAAGTTAATTGATGATGACTGTCCTTGTATTTAAGACTTCGGTAAAGCGAAAAGGCGAGGTGAAACAGCTTCGACCCACATTGAACAAGTTGGTCGACAATTATGGCTCATGGAATTTTGACTTGGAAGATTGTGACAATATTCTTCGGGTGGAAACCCAGGGCCTGGAGGCCCCAACGATTACCTCCTTGTTACAAAACAATGGTTACCAATGTGAAGAATTGGAGTAAAACAAAAAAGCCCCTTAAAAAGGGGCTTTTTTATTACAGGTTGGCTTTTTCTTTAAGCTCATTGAATTGGGTCAGCAATGCTTGGTACTGGTCTTTTTCCTCTTGCCCAGGTTGTTTGTCGGCACCACTTAAAATATAATAGAGATACGATATTTGAGCTACCATCACCACTTCCGGATAGGCTCCATCAGCATTTTTGAGTTCCTTTAAAATATCTTTATAATGCTTGATTTTGGCCTCACCCACTTTGGATTTTTCAAGTTCCTTGATTTTATCCTCTACTTTGTCCTGAAGCATTCTGGCTTCGGACAACAAATCAATTACTTTAAACTCAAGTTCCTGTTGTTCCTTCATATCGGATAAGGAAACTTCATCTCCCTCAAGTTTTGGGTCCATAAGTACTTCAAAGGATTTCTCGAAAGGTTTATCCCCAACGGTTAGTTTAGCGGTGTATTTACCCGGCAAAACCATTGGACCGTTTCTAAATCGTCTCTTCTCGTTCTTTGCCCAAGCTCCTTTTTGCTGCAAGTTCCACTCAAAACGATTCAAGCCTTTTTTGGTCTCCAATTTTTCGTCCATGTAAACAAAGGTCATGCTAAGGCTCATATCCTCTACCTTTTCGGTGGTGGATTTCAATTTCGTAGAATCACTGACAATAGTTGCCACCTCTTTACCTTGAGCATCCATAATCTGAAGACTTACTCCGTCCTTTATGTCGGATGGCAGGTAATAATCTATAATCACGCTAGTGGATGGGTATTCTGGAAAATCCCCTCCACCCCATGGCGTTTGGTATCTGTACGTATTATCGGGTGTAAACAAAACTGGATCATCTCCCAATTGTGTGATTTTTTCATCCTGAAGGGTTGTGACTTTGTCCAAAATCCAGAATCCGCGCCCCATGGTACTTAATACTAGGTCACCTCTAAATAAGGTAATATCTGTAATTGGTGTCACGGGAAGGTTTTGTTGAAACTCTTTCCAAGTACCACCATCATCAAACGATACGAACATGCCAAACTCAGTACCGGCATACAAAAGTCCTTGACGTACCGGGTCTTCTCGTAAAACCCTAGTGGTATAATTTGATGGGATTCCGTTGGAATCCGTACTGATCAATTCCCAGCTCTTACCATAATCATCTGTTTTGTAGAGATATGGAGTAGTATCCCCTAATAAATGACGGTCCACTGCAATATAAGCCTTGGCAGGATCAAATTGTGATGGTTCAATGGATTCTACCCTACCCCCTTTTGGCAACTTTTTAGGTGTGACATTATTCCAAGTTGCACCGCCGTCCTTGGTGACAGAAATAACGCCATCGTTGGAACCGGTCCAGATTACACCTTTACTTATTTTTGATTCTCGAATGGAATAAAGCGTACTATAATATTCCTCCCCTGTTATATCGCGAGTAATTGGGTTACCTGAAATGACCTGCTTGTCGGGTTCATTGGCCGTTAGATCTGGAGAAATAATTTCCCAGTTTTTACCACCATTACTGGTTTTGTGCAAGAACTGAGAGCCCATATATACCACTTCTGGGTCATAAGGCGAAACATGAATAGGTGCTACACGCTGAAATCTATATTTTAAATCCTTTGGATTGTGTCCGTAAATGTTGGATGCGCCAATGGAATATTCTCGGCTTTGACCTGTTTTTTTACTGTACACGCTAAAGCGTCCCTTACAATTGTTATAAACAATATAATGGTTGCCCGGCATTGGTATTACTGGTCCAGTTTCACAGCCTCCAACACTCATCATTACACTTCCATTTGCAGGAGATGATGCTTTAGGCGCCACACTTGGAATAGCAATGGTGGTATTATCTTGCTGCGCACCATAAACCCAGTAAGGGTATTGGTCGTCAACCGCAACTTGATAGATTTCCGCCGTTGGCTGATTATATTGGGTAGACCACGTTTTTCCACCATTGTGGGATACATTGGCACCACCATCATTACTTTGGATCAACAGATCAGGATTGTCTGGATTTAACCAAATATCGTGGTTATCACCGTGTGGCACACTCATACGCTTCCATGTTTTTCCGCCATCGGTGGATTTAATCAATGGGTTGGCATTGGAGTAAACAATATCGGGGTTGGTCGGGTCCAATTCAATATTGGTATAATAAAAAGGTCTGTTCACCAATCTTATATCATCTGAAACATGTGTAAATGATTTCCCTTGGTCCACAGATTTGTAAAGCCCCCTATCTTCATCCGGAGCTTCAATAACGGCATACAAAATTCTGGAATCCACTTGGGACACCGCCAAATCAATTTTACCAATCAATCCTTTTGGTAGTCCTTCTTCTAGTTTTTCCCAGTCTTTTCCTCCGTTTACGGATTTATAGATGCCTCCTTCGCTATTCTCACCACCGGAATCAATAGTCCAAGGGGTACGACGTGCTTTCCATGCTGCTGCATAAACTACATTTGGGTTTCCTGGAAGCAATTCCAAGTCGGCAAATCCTGTTTCATCGGAAACATATAAAACCTTTTCCCATGTTTTACCCCCATCCGTAGTTTTAAATATGCCTCGTTCCTCATTGGATTTGAAAGCATTCCCTATGGCAGCGACCCAAACAATATTGCTGTTTGTCGGGTCAATTTCAACCGCACCGATTTGACCTACATTTTTCAATCCGATATGTTCCCAAGTTTTTCCGGCATCTATGGATTTGTACATCCCCTTACCTTCAATGATGTTACTTCGGATTCCATCGGAACCTGTGCCTACGTAAATAATATTTGGATCGTTGGCGGCTACTTCAATGGCTCCTATGGAAGGTGTTTTAAAGAAGCCATCAGAAACGTTGTTCCAAGAAGTTCCATAGTCCTCTGTTTTCCATACACCGGCACCTGTGGCACCAAAATAAAACGTACCGGGAAGCATTGCCGTTCCAGTGACGGTCGTTACCCTCCCCCCCCGAGCAGGTCCTATAGTGCGGTATTGTAGCGCTTCGAAATCTTGCGCAAAGGTTGCACAAGTCAATAAAAATGTAAAAAGAAAATAAAATGAGTGTTGTTTTAGGGTCATGAGTCAGCTAGATAGTTTGGTTTATTCCCAAATCTACTAAATACCTAGCCAATCTGAAATGGTCTTAGGCTGAATTACAATCTTTTCGAATAAAAGTTGATTAAATATGGGATTTTAAACCTCATTGATGTAACGTTTGCTTATTGATGGGTTTAAAACTTTAATTTTCCGTCTTTATCCCAAAGCCCCCAATACGCTCCAACATCCCCTTCGTCGCCTACTTTCCAAGATTCATCGAATGAGGAAAAATAGAACACATCAATATTGTTTTTTTTGGACCAAGCCTGTGTATCAATAAAATATTTCATGGCATTTTTGGCCGAAGGTTCTGCGGCTTGTAGTCCCTCTCCCTTACTGGGCCATCCGGTTTCGGTAATGATTACTTTTTTTCCTTGGGCGGCATCGGTAGCCTGACCAAACATTTGTTGCATATGGTTTAAAGAATATTCAATAGGACAACCTTCCCAGTAGGGGTAGCAATTGGATAGTATCACATCGCAGGCTTCTGTTATTCTTGGGCGATGGGAAAATTCATAATATGCATCGACATAGCCAACGGTAATATTTGGCAATGCTTCTTTAACTGTATGGATGTAATCCAATAGCTGTTCCTCGGTCAAATCCCCTCGGTACATTACTTCGTTACCGACAGCGGCAATGTCCACGTATCCGTCTTGCGCCAATTTTATAAGGCCATCAATTTCTTTTTTGTTCAAATCCATATCAGAACCCAACCAGGCACCCACCAAGGTTTTAATACCAAGTTCCTTTGCAACCACCGGAACATGCTCGTTCCCCTCTATACAGGAAAAGGACCTAACCCAATCCGTGTAGGGTTTGATGATTTGCATTCTCCTTCTTACCTGCTCTTTGGTAATGACCTCACCCGGGCTTTGTCCATCTTCATAAATACTGAAGCAAAGGCCGTGCATCCCATTCTGAACGGTTTCCAGCCAAAGTTGATGTAGCTCATCTCTGGATATTTTATCAAAATCTATCCCTAAACTTTCCGTATATCCAGCTTTGGACAATGAAAATTGATGGTCTTTTCTATAAGACATATTTTTTTATTTTGGTATTATAGTTCTCCTCTACGCTTCACAAGTTGTTCTTTAATTTCTTGTGCCCTTTTCTCCGACAGGCTGTACTTCCACATCACCCAAATGGCCAAAGCGGCAGTAAGAGACGGGATAGTTATATCCGCAATTCTTAATCTGGTCATGGTATCCAAAGTTTGTTCCGTTACATTGGGGTCGAAGCCCACAATTTTTAGAATTACTCCTCCCAGAACCAGCGCAATGGCCTGTCCCAGTTTGACCATCCACCAATAAATGGCACCAAACGTACCTTCTTTTCTGGGCATGCCATTTTCCAATTCATCCAAATCACAAACATCGGCTGTCATGGACATCATTAAAGTGAAAAGTCCTCCCATTCCAAATGCAAACAATGGAATTGGCACAAAGATGAGCCATGGAATATTACTGCCCGGTTCTATGGAGAACCAAGACATTCCTACATCATCCAATATAGGGTTCAGATATTCAAAAAGTGATCCCACTGCTGAATTCAAGCTCTGACCAAAACTGGTCTCGCTAAACTTACTATTCAAATCTTTGTTGAAGCCCCACCACTTTAGAAGGTAACCCACAATGGAGAGAGCCGTTGAAATAATAAATGCATTCTTTTTTCCCCATTTGTCCGACATTTTAGAGATGATCGGTATTACCAAAAAAGCGGTTATCATGGCATTTATGGTATTGAACCAGGCGGGCCAAGTGCCTGCCATTTCATAGCTTCCGCTGTACATGTAAAAAACAATGATAAATACACCGAAAGCAGCTACCAGCTGAAATCCATTGAATACTAAAAATGTGGCGCCGCATAATTTCATAAACGGTTTGTTTTTGGAAACTTGTTTAATTCCAATTAACAAATCTTTCAAATTGGACCAGAGCGTTTTAAAAGTGATTTTCTTGCGGTTTTCCATATGGGCCGAATCAATTCCCTTACAAAACAGGGCCGGTAAAACCCCAAATAGTATACACATTGCACCCACAATCAACGCCATGGTTCGGACCCCCTCGGTTTGTGTGTTGAAGGTGTTTGAATCGGGGATGATTACATAGAGCCATGGAACTATCATCCAAGCTATCTGTCCCATACTATTGGCAAAACTCATCAGTCTGGTTCTTTCGTTATAATCGGATGTCATTTCATATCCGAGGCCTACCAAAGGAGTGGCAAACATGGTATTTCCCACCAAGAAGAGAATTTGAAGGACCATCACATGCCAAATGATGTATGTTTGTGAGGCATTGTCATCCAGTTGCCACATCAAAAAGAACAATACTCCACTAATGATGGCTCCCCAAAAAATATAGGGTCTTCTTCGGCCATACTTCGATTTTGTGTTATCCGAAATAAATCCCATGATAGGGTCGGTGATGGCATCAAAAATTCTTGGAAGTCCTCCCAAAAGCCCAGCCCACAAGGGGTCAACTCCCCATGCTGTCAACAAGAAGAACTGTATAAAAACTCCCAGCGTTCCCGGTAGAATGTTGAGTATAAAATGACCGGCACCAAATGCCGCCTTTTGCCCCACAGGGACTTTATCTTTCGAAACCATTTTTAATTCGCTCATAACTTTTTGTTTAGTTGGCATTGTTGGTTGTCCGGGTTGGTTTTTTAAGTACCAAAGTCTGTAAGGCATGTGGACTTATCCTTACTCCATTGGATGCTTCACCCAAAGACAATGTTATATTTTTTTCTTCTGGATTTTGGTTTAAGATTACAACGACGATAGAACCATCAGGATTTTGGGCCGCAGTTAACAATAGTGAATCATCGCTGTTATTGAAACCTATGCGAGATGCACCCGGCCTTATATATTTACTGAAGTGCTTTAACGTAAAATACAAAGGGGTAAAGTATACCTCATCATTATCTGGGTCCACAATAACTGGGGCTACACACCAATTTTCGAACCAGTTCGGGCCTCCTTGCTTATCCAACACCATATTCCAATCTACCCAACCATCGACCCAATTGTTGAGACATCCTATAATATCCCTTGCGTATCGAAACACGGGGACATATTTAGGATGTAAATGCTTATCACTTTCCGGGGCCCAATCCCAACCCCAATCGGTTGCTTCCTTACTCCAGTACCATTGGTCATCTTTCCATTTGGGCACCTCGGCATCGACACATGCCTCGGTTTGGATCAAATATTTATTTGGTGCCTTTTGATGGGCATATTGTAGGGCATCGGGAAATACTTCGTAGGTGCTGGCATACCAATGTATTGCAGTACCATCAAAATATTTAGAGGTTGACTCGTTTTTGAACATACTATCTACCCATTCATCCAAGTGCTCCCTGTTTTGATCATAACCCAATATTTTCACCTGGTGTCCATCATTTTCCAACTGCGGACCTAGATAGTTCTGCACAAAGTCCGTCATTTCTTCGGGACTGAAGTGCATACTTTCCCAGTTATTGTCATTTCCCAAGGGTTCGTTCTCCACGGTAACTCCCCAAATTGGAATGCCTTCCATGGCATAAGCTTCCACATATTTTGAAAAAAAGAGCGCCCATGTATTTCGGAACTCTGAGCGTAATTTTCCTCCGCGCCAATCATTATTGTCCTTCATCCATGGCGGTGCCGTCCATGGTGAAGCAATAATTTTAAATCCATTTTTGGAGATGTCCATCGCTTCCTTGATCATAGGAATAAGATCATCTTTATCCTCTGCGATGGAGAAATGCTCTAAATTTAAATCGTTCTCCACATTGGCGTAGGAGTAATTCCCGAGTGAAAAATCACATGAGTTGATGTGCGTACGGGTCAAGGAATATTGCGCTCCGTTTTCACCAAAATAAGCTTCCAAAATTTTCTTTCTG
>NHBR02000080.1 GCA_002167435.2 Allomuricauda sp. TMED12 | reverse complement strand
TAGCCATCCGGCAATATCCCACAGTAGGGGAGTTGCATAATTCAATCAACAACCCTTTTAAGATGTAAACACTTCCTTCTTGGCAAATTACTATAAATAAATTTAGACTAAACTAAAAATATATTTATATTTACAAAAATATAAATATAGCAATGCCTAAAATAATTCATTTTCTTATTGGCCTATCCCTAATCGCTCTACTTGGCTGTGAAAATTTGGGCCCTGAAGAACCTATGGAGTTTGAGTTGTTGGATGGGCCGTTGGACGGATTGTCCATAAGTGAACAACAGCGTTTTTTAGCCGGGGATATTGCTTTTAACGATGATGTTTTTACCGTTGAAAAAGGCCTTGGCCCCTTGTTTGTTGGCACCAGCTGTGCAAGTTGCCATTCAGGGGATGGCAAGGGCCATCCTTTCAATCAACTTACCAGGTTTGGTAACAATGACTTGAACTTACCCTCGATGTTATCCTTTGGTGATGGCAGGAACCAAATTCAAAATAAAGCCATACCCGGTTTTGAACCGGAAACCGTGCCGGAAGGCTTCCCATTTTCCATTTTGGTCGCTCCGGCGGTGACGGGATTGGGTTTGTTGGATGCTGTCCCTGACGCAGATATTTTGGCTCTCTCAGACCCTTCGGATGCAAATCAAGACGGTATTAGTGGAAGACCTCACTACAATATTCCTCCTGAATTCACCAAGATTCGGAATAATAGTGTTCCCCAGGGAAACAATTATATCTTCAGGTTTGGAAAGAAAGCGGGTAGTTATGATTTGTTGCACCAAAGCGTCAGCGCATATAACCAGGACATAGGAATTACATCCCTTTATGACCCTATAGACCCGTTCAGTGGACTTGAAGAGGATCCTGAAATAAGCACCCAGACCTTGAACGATGTCGTTTTCTACCTTAAGACCTTAAAAGCACCAATTCCCAGAAATCAAACAGACCCCGATGTCATTGCTGGAAAAGAACTCTTTGAATCGGTACAATGTGCTGTCTGTCACACACCCACGTTGACCACAGGATTTTCCCCAATTGAATCGTTATCCTTTAAGGAATTTCATCCCTACACGGATTTGTTGTTACATGACATGGGGCCTGAATTGGATGATGGATTCACTGAAGGCAATGTCGAGACTTCCGAATGGAGAACCCCACCGCTGTGGGGAATCGGTTTATCGGCCAATTCCCAAGGCGGGCAAATGTTCCTGTTACATGATGGAAGGGCTTCAAGCATTGAGGAGGCCATTGAATTGCACGGTGGCGAAGCCGATAATTCAAAAGCCCGGTATTTGTCCCTGACCCAAAAAGAAAAATCACAACTGATAAAATTCATTAATTCCCTATAGGTGCATAGAAAAGATTTTATTAAACAATTTGGATATCTGATTGCAGTCCTGCCAGCTTCTTCCGCTTTGCTCAGCAGTTGCGCAGGCCTGTATTATGCATCCTTTGTTGAAGAAGGGGGAGTGCTACGAGTTTCAAAGGGTGAGTTTCAGCAGGTGAAAGGGGGAAAGCAGATTGAACGAGATTTCGTGGTCATCCAGGGCGATTCCATGCGATACCCCATCGGAATTTTCAAAACACAAAACAATGGTTATCTGGCCAGTTTGATGCAATGTACCCATAGGGGTTGTGAACTCAACATTGGCGGCGGCATATTCAATTGTCCATGTCATGGCAGTGAGTTCGACCGTTCGGGCAGGGTTTTAGAAGGGCCGGCCGAAGAAAACCTAAAATCATTTGAAACAACCGCCGATAATGAAAATATCTATGTGCATGTCCCGTAAAATATATGCAGCCCTTGCTTTAATGAACATTTGCGTTTTAACCCTAAGCTCGCAAACTAGCGACAGGGACAGTATTCAGGAATCGATGAATATGGATGCGGTTTATGACCGTCCGTTTTTGACTTTCGATAAATTTCCAGTCAATCTTGGTGGTTATCTTGAGGCGAATTCAATCTACAGTATTGAGGACGGATTGTCGGAGGGGCTTTCTTTTCAGGCCCGAAGATTGACCCTTTTCGTTTCGGCGTCCATTTCAAAGCGTATTAAGTTCTTGACCGAACTGGAATTTGAAAATGGGACAGAGGAAATTGCCATTGAATTCGCCTCCATGGACATTGCTTTGCACCCCTTGTTGAACCTTAGGGGAGGCATCGTACTGAACCCAATAGGATCCTTTAACCAAAACCATGACGGACCAAAATGGGAGTTCGTCGAGCGGCCAGATGTCAGCACCAATTTGTTGCCCGCCACTTTCTCCAATGCCGGATTTGGTATATATGGAAAGGCATATAAGGGAGCTTGGACCTTGGGCTATGAAGCATATCTCACCAATGGCTTTGATACAAGCATTATAGATAACGAGGAAGAAAGAACATTTTTGGCCGCAGTCAAGGAAAATTCCTCGCGATTCGAGGAGAATTTTAGCGGCAATGCCCTCCTCAATGGAAAGTTGGCCATTAAGCATAGAAAATTAGGGGAATTGGGCATTTCCTATATGGGCGGGGCCTACAATAGGAAAGAAGTTGACGGGCTTCAGGTTGATACAAAATCAAGGAGGGTAGAAGTTCTTGCCCTGGATTTAAATACTGCCATTAAAAAAACGGGGACAAGGTTTATCGGTGAGATGGCCTACATATGGGTCGATGTTCCGGACACTTTTACCCAGCAATTTGGCGATCGGCAGGTTGGTTTTTTTATGGATATTGTTCAACCGGTACTAAGGACCGAAGTATTCTACTGGGAAGATGCCGTACTCAATCTATCGCTCAGAACGGATTATGTGGATTACAACATTGGCAGGTTTGCCCAAACCAATACGAATATTAGGGATGATTTATTCGCAATTACACCTGCAATAAGCTTTAGGCCTGCAGCACAGACCGTTCTAAGGATCAACTACAGATACCAGTGGCAACAGGACATTCTCAACAATCCAGCCTCAAGAACGGCCACATGGTATTTTGGATTCAGCACCTATTTTTAATAAAATATTCTACATAGCTGCTTTGATTTCATATCGGGTAGAGTGTACTTAAGTTAGGTGTGATTTTAAAAGAGCATCGATGGATAATATTATTTAAGTATTTGCTTAAATAATTATATTAATATATCTTTGTCAAAAACAGTACTATGGCACTTGAATTAAGTTGTACACGCGCCGAGGCCGACCAAAAACAGTTGATGCGCTGTCGCGAAACCTTGGGAACAAACTCAAAAACAATTACGGAAATAAGTAAGGTTCTCGCCTTGGCCGGGAACGAAACACGTTTAAAGATACTTTTCTTGTTGAACGAGGAAGGTGAGCTTTGTCCCTGTGATTTTGCTGATATACTGGAAATGAGCGTACCCGCAGTTTCACAGCACATACGTAAAATGAAGGATGTGGGATTGATTGCTTCGAGACGTGAAGGGCAGACCCTGTATTATTCACTGGTCCCGAATCATAACGAAGTAATGGACAATGTATTTACCGAAATTCAGAAAAATAAAAAGGTAGCATAAAATGGAAACAGGAAAAACCTCGAACAAGGTCGCCTACGCAGGAATATTGACGGCCATAGCGGCATCAATATGTTGTATAACCCCGGTTATGGCATTGATTGCAGGAACCAGTGGAATCGCATCCACGTTTTCTTGGGTGGAACCATTTCGGCCTTATCTTATCGGCATCACTATACTCGTTTTGGTCTTTGCCTGGTACCAGAAACTACGACCAAAAACACAGGAGGAAATTGACTGTGCCTGTGAGGATGATGCAAAACCCTCCTTTTGGCAATCCCAAAGCTTTCTTTTAATAGTTACAGTTTTCGCGGGATTGATGCTGGCATTTCCATATTACTCCAATATGTTTTATGCACAGCCCAGTAAGGACATTGTCTATGTCTCGCAATCCAATATTGTAAAGCACACTTTTAATGTTGAGGGAATGACCTGCGCAGGGTGTGAAGCCCACGTAGAGAGCGAGGTCAACAAACTGGGTGGCATATTATCGGTCAAGGCAAGTTACGAAGGTGCGAATACCGTAGTGGAATATGATAAAACCAAAACCGATTTTGTCGCAATCCGAAAGGCCATTAACAGCACAGGTTATAAAGTAATCGATGGTGAAAATAAAGAAAACGAGTAGATGAAAAAGTACGATGTCTTTGTTATCGGTTCTGGGATGGCAGGGATGACCGTTGCAAATAAATGTGCTTCCAAAGGCCTTAAGGTAGGCATTACGGATGAATTGCCATATGGTGGAACCTGTGCGCTAAGAGGTTGCGACCCCAAAAAGGTAATCATCGGTGCGACCGAAGTAAGGGATTCTGCTATGCGCCTAAAAGGAAAGGGTATCGATACGGTTCCCGTTGTCAATTGGCGGGATATAATGGCTTTCAAGCAGACCTTTGTTGACGAAATGCCGCCCAAAATAGAAAAAGGAAACAGGCATAATGATATAGACACCTATCATTCTTCGGCAAAATTTCTGTCCAAAAATACCCTACAGTTGGGAACAGATACTATCGAAGCCGACAAGATTGTGATTGCAACGGGCGCAAAACCTAAAGTTTTGGATTTCGAAGGCGGGGAACTTGCCCTGACCAGTACAGATTTTCTGAACTTAAAGAAATTGCCCGAATCTGTATTGTTTATCGGAGGCGGTTACATAGCCTTTGAATTTGCCCATATCGCTGCTCGTTCCGGTGCCAATGTTACGATAGTGCACCGGGGCGAAAGGCCCCTGGAAAATTTTGATCCCGATATAGTTTCACATCTTGTTGCGGCAACCGAGGATTTGGGAGTAAACCTGGTTCTGGAAACTGAAGTGACCAAAATTGAAAAAATCGAAAAAGGCTACTTAATAAGTGGCACTACCAACGGGAACTTGAATCAATTTGAAGTGGAAGCCGTATTCAATTCGGCCGGAAGGCCTCCCGCTATTTTCGATTTGGAATTGGAAAGAGCAAATGTCGCCTATTCCAATAAAGGGATTTCGGTCAACAAATACCTCCAGAGCACTTCAAATCCCAAAGTGTACGCCGCAGGGGATGCAGCGGAAACGGGGGGATTGGCTTTGACACCCGTGGCCGTAATGGAGGGACACGTAGTATCTTCCAATATCCTAATGGGAAATTCCAAAGAAGTGGATTATCCCCCGATGCCCACGGTGGTATTTACCTTGCCTACAATGGCATCCGTCGGAATGACAGAAACCAAGGCCAAAAACAGTGGTCTTGAATTTAGGGTAAACTATGATAAGGTTGATGATTGGTTCAACGCAAGGCGCCTGAATGTCGAAGAATATGCTTACAAGACAATCATTGATAAAAATAACGGTACGGTTCTGGGGGCACATCTTATCGGGCCACACTGTGAGGAGACCGTCAACCTGTTCGCGATGGCAATAAAGACCAAAATGACCGTAAACGATTTAAGGACGATGATTTTTTCTTATCCAACATTATCCTCGGATATTCCCTATATGCTTTAACAAAATATCAAAATTTATGAAAAGTGATGAATACACTAAAAAGCACTGGGAAGAGGTTTATACCGGAAAAAGTGATGAAGAAGTAAGTTGGTTTGAAGGGAAACCCTCGACTTCATTGGATATTATAGCTTCCCTTGACTTACCTAAAGATAGTTCAATTATTGATATTGGCGGGGGGAACTCAAATCTTATAAGTCATTTGTTGAAAAATGGCTATAACAACCTGTCCATTCTTGATATTTCAGAAAATGCACTTCAGCGTACCAAATCAAAATTAGGCAAGTCAGCCGCAAAGGTGCAGTGGATAAATTCGGACATATTGAATTTTGAACCGACCCAAGACTTTGAGTTATGGCACGACCGGGCTACTTTTCATTTCTTCACACGGGAAGAAGATATCTTAAAGTATATTGACATACTGGGTCGTTCCCTTAAGACGGGAGCGTATTTTATACTGGCAACTTTTTCGACCACCGGGCCAAAAAGATGTAGTGGATTGGAGATTACCCAATATTCTCCTGAAAAACTAAAGGAATTGTTTAAAGTAGATTTCACCCTATTGGAATCCTTTGAAAAAATTCATAAAACCCCTTTTAAAACAGAGCAAAATTTTATTTATAACCTGTTTCAGAAAAAATAATATGAACTACGAGAGAATCCTTTTAAATTC
This sequence comes from Allomuricauda sp. TMED12, assembly GCA_002167435.2. Classification (GTDB taxonomy): domain Bacteria; phylum Bacteroidota; class Bacteroidia; order Flavobacteriales; family Flavobacteriaceae; genus Flagellimonas. Next base: position 21,248 of record NHBR02000080.1, on the reverse strand, counting down.
AACCATTACCTGTCCCGAATGTGGACATACGAAAGAAGAGGAAATGCCCACAAAGGCCTGTCAGTTTTTCTATGAATGCGAAAACTGCAATCAAATATTAAGACCAAAGGAAGGCGATTGCTGTGTCTTTTGCTCTTATGGGACGGTTGCCTGCCCACCAATACAAGAAGGCTCTGGTTGTTGTTGAATAATTTCAGGATAAATTTGTAGAGCACCCCAGTACAATTATATATTGCCAAAATTTTAAAATCGATGATACCACGAGATTTAAGCAAGGACATAAAAACGAGGTTGCAAAGTATCAATGGGCAAATTGGTGGCCTCATTAAAATGCTCGATGAAGATACAGACCCAGAGAAGATTTTAATACAGTTCAAGGCAGCACAGAAAGGATTGGATAAAGCCCATTTTCTGTTACTGGACGAAGTTTATCGAAAAGCTTTGGCCATAAAAATATCTGAAACTGTCGAGGCCTGCCCCGGAAATTGTGGCAATGAAGACCGTATCGAATTTATAAGAAAACAGTTTCCAGATTTGGAATTGGACAACCTAACTGAAAAGATGAAGGAAATCGATGTGCTCAAGGCCAAGCTCGAAGCATACAAAAATGGTTGAATCTTTCCAATTAGCATAGCATTTATGGCCCACGAAACGTGGGTCATTTTTTTTGAAATTTTATTTGGAGACCACCCCACCCACCATTCTACCTTTAAACTGTTGTTATGATTTACTAACAATGAAACGATTTATGAATAATTAAAATTGAAAGAATGAAACGTCAAGTAGAAGTTTTTACGGCCAATTGTCCAGTCTGTGACCCTGTGGTTAAAATGATCAGGGAACTGGCCTGTGACAGATGTGAGGTAACGACCTATGATCTGGTCAAGCAATGTGAAGACAAGATTTGTCTTGATAAGTTGGATGAATACGGCATAAAGAAAGTTCCCGCTGTGATAGTGAACGGCAAATTGCTGGACTGCTGTAAGGACTCGGCCATTACCAAGGAAAGATTGATGGAAGCAGGAATTGGACAATCATAATTAAAAAACGGTTAAGTATGATTTGCAAAATATTCCCGAAAATATCGCTGAACATTAGCTATCTACTATTGATTTTGCTATTGCTATTGGCCGTAACAGGAACGGCGATGGCCCAGGGTCACGGCCCTTTATATGGTTTGCAGACACCGACTTTGGCCAAAGGTGGTGTAGATTTGAACGTGGCAAGTATGAGTTTGAGCACGGAAGATGAAACGTCTTATATGCTCCGCTATCTGTTTTCCTATGGCATTACGGAAGACCTGCAGATCAACCTGACCACCCCCACGATGATAGAGCGGTTGCGTGATGCACCAAGGACAAGGGGCAATAGCAATATGCCCGCCAACGGAGATATAGAGGCTTCCCTTTGGTACCGGTTTTTCTCGAATGCTTTTGGTGTGGGGAAGCGTTTTGAGTCCACCGCCATCGTGGGCGTTTCTGCACCGACCGATGATGTCAGGGGACAGGTCAACGTGGGCAACTCGGTACACGCTGCCATTTCAACGGGCTATGCCTCGCGTACTTGGTATGGATGGATTGGGGGCGGTTATCAATATTATTTTGAGAAAGATGGCGAACAATTGGGCGACCTGCCCTACGCCAGTGCGGTAGTGGGGTATCGCCCCAATATATTTATGGGCGATTACCCAAAGCCCGATTGGCGCATCTTTATAGAATCGTTGGCCGAATTCCCAGGTAACAATAAATTTAACGGACAACTGGATCTTAGCGATTCGCGCAGTACAAAAGTTTTGGTCGGCCCATCATTCCTTGGTCTGTATGGTGCCTGGGGCATATCTTTTGGCGCGATGTTTCCGGTCGTACAGGACTTGACACCTGGAGCAGCGAAAGAAAGGTATCGATTGGCCATAAACTTAAGCTATTGGTTATAAAGCAAGAATTTTAAAAATGTATAAAATGAGAAATATATTTAGAATTATGATAATAGGTCTATTCGGAATTGGCACAGCATCGGGGCAAATTACCAAAGTTGACCAAGAAGTGTATGGAATGGATTGCGCCCCTTGCGCCTATGGCCTAGAGCGGGGACTGAAAAAGATGGATGGGCTTCAGGAAGTGCGTGTCAGCCTCAATGACGGAAAGGCATATATGGGATTGGCTGCCGAGAACGGACTTAAATTACGTAGCATTCAGGAAGAGGTAAAAAAGAATGGGTTTTCGGCAAAAAAAGCTGAAGTGACCCTAATGGGTAACGCGAAGAAAGAAGATGGCCAATGGTACTTTGAGACCGCTAATGAACGATTTTCCGTATCGCAGGATACGCCTACGGCGTTGTTACAAAAATTAACCGTTGGAACAGCAACCATAAGCGGAACGGTGCAGGATGAGGAAGATGATAACCTCTCTGGCCATTGGTCCATTGTACTAACCAAAATCGAATAGATTTTATGAAGACTATTTCCAAAATGGTATTGGGAAGCAGCTTGGTTGCCGCCCTTCTTCCCTTGATGTGCTGTTTTTTGCCTGCTCTGCTATCGGTCGGTGCGGGATTTGGTTTCTTGGGTTCAACTTTTGAATGGGTACATCCTGCCCAACCCTTTCTGACCACCTTTTCGGCCGGTGCCCTTGGGTTTGCCCATTTAAGGAATTTTCAAAATTCAAGAAAATGCAGTGGAGAGGAAACCTGCCAAAACGACAAAAGGAAACGCATTATCAACACTTGGTTTCTCTGGACCTTTACATTGCTGATTCTTGCTCTTATGATTTTAAACTACTGGCATGAACTTTAGAAAGCTATTCATTTTTCCGGTTTTTGCTTTGGTTCTTCTCACATCTGGTTGTGAAAGAACGAAAGAACAATGGCAGTTCGAACGGAAAATTATACTTCCCAAAGAAGCCCGCCCCTTGGCTTTGGCCAAGGACGAGGAGGCCATTTGGTTTTCAGATCCGGATTATTTCCGCTTGTATAAAATCGACCTGAATGGAAAGGTGTTGGATTCCATCACGGGGATACAACGGCCGATGAACATCCATATGGATAAGCAAACACTTTACATACCCGAATTCTTGACCGACACCATCTGGCAATATAAAAAAGGTAAAACCAGTCCGTTGAAAATCAACAAACGGCCACAGGCCCCGGCGGGTGTTTCTGTATATGGGGATACCATTCTGGTAGCCGATTTCTATAACCATCGTATCATCGTTCAGACACCAAATTATAGCTATACTATTGGAAAGCAAGGCCATAATGAGGGCCAATTGTATTATCCAATAGATGTAAAACTAAAGGATGATAAGGTATTCGTAGCCGATGCGTATAATAATAGGGTTCAGGTCTTTGATTTTGATGGAAACCACATCAAGACTATCGGATTAAATAAAAAAATGAATGTGGCCTCCGGCATTGCTTTGAGCACTAATGAATTAGCCATCACCGACCAAGAAAATAGCCGGATATTAATTTTTGATTATCAAGGAAAGTTGCTGCAAATATTAAAGGAAGGCATTTTCTATCCAACAGATATTCACTTTGACAAGGGAAGGCTTTTCATCGCCAATTTCAAGGACAATTCTATATCCCTTTATGGCAGGTAATATCAATTGGATATTTTTATAAAAGCTATCTTATGCGTTCATACTCCGTAAATTCGAACGTAGTCCCACCAGTCTCGTTTTCATCCGATTCACTTCTGACAACTAATTGTTGGGCATTTAATTGAATGACAATATGGTATTCACTTGTATTAGAATTAACATGGCTCAGTTTTCCTGATTCTTCGAGAGACCAAGTGCCAATTTCAGTGAAAGTTTATGATATCTGGCTATGACAGGCAATTGCCCCGATTCCCCAGAAATAGCGGTTATCTTCTTGCTCGTCGCCCTTAACATATCTGATAATGTCATCTTTTCGGCAATTTTCGAATTGGGCAAACAAATCTTCCAAGGGCTCCAATATGCCCAATGAATCATTGGGTTGTCCTCTAATTTCTGCAATCCTTTTCCAATCTCCTGCTAAATTATTTTCGGTAAACAAAAGGTTGACTTATTGTGAACTTTGGTCGTCTTTTTTGCAAGACCACATAACCAACAAGGAAAGTGATAATATGTAAATTGTTTGTTTTGGCATTACTTGATTGACATAAAGTTACATCTTATCCTAACATTAAGTACATCTATTTTAAAGAACTATAGTTAGATAGGTTCCAAGTTGTTTTAAATGGCCATCCGCTAAATAATTTCAAAATACAAATAAGATTCTTGCATTGGAATTTAGACCTGTTGGGTTGTTAAGGCCAAAAAGGTCTATCCGATTAGCGATGTTGCTTTTACGTTTCCCGTCGTTTTCCTGAAATCTCAAGTATTTTGACCTGATAGACAATCGGATTTCCCCTTTCGTATAATTTGCTCGAAAATTCATTGATAAACTCAACCTCTCTCCGTTCTTTTCTACGGATAATGCTCTTCACGCCTTCGGTAAAAAGGTGTAACTTTTGTTTGGCAATGTTGCCCTCAAGTTCTTCGAATGTACCGTGCACCATGGCCGATTCCCAATTGAACATCGATTGTATTTCTTCTACCTGTACGGTAACAGAGTTGTTATTTCGCATCGCATTGATTTTATGGCCATCCGAGGTATAGCTAACGATCGTATTGTCGGCAGGATCAAAATAATAGGTGATGGGAATCAAATAAGGCTTCCCTTGCCATAGATAGGCCAAGTGGCCGAGGTAATTGTTTCTGAGGACACGCTCAATCGCACTAGTTGTTAAATCTGTCATTGCTATTGTTTTTGAATATTACTGATCGCTTATATGTGTTTTTCAAAGTGTGGTTTCTGCTTGTATTCCATCATCGATTATTAAGTTGTTGTGCCTCATGATTTATCGCCTTGGCCGTATAGACAGATAAAGAGGCGAAACCATTTAACCACTTGCCAACATATTATAACCTATAATTTTTCAAAAACCTTAAATGCGGAAGAAAGGTTAGAAAAAGCATGGCTGTGCGTACCATTTGATACGAAACCCAATTGCCCAACTTATTGAAGATACCTGCTCTTTGTCTTAGACTCCCCTTTGTAATTTCGCTACACTGGCTTATAACCATTTCAAAGTCGGCCCGAAGAATTTTGGCAAAATTGACCGAGTGAACTTCTACGTTCATTTCAATACTGCCATAACAACTAAGACTGTTCAAGTTAAATGAGCCTATGGTAGACCATTTATTATCTACTACCGCAGCTTTACCGTGTACTACGGATTTGTTCCATTCAAATATTCTCATATGATGATTCAGAAAAGAAAAGCACAAATGTTCGGTAGCCCTACGTACCAAAGGCACATCGCTAATGCCCGCTAAGATCACCGTTGTTTTTATTCCTCTTTTACAGGCCTTTTTCAATGCCTTTGCTATTCTACTTCCAGGTAAAAAATACGAGCCTACGATAACTATTTCCTTTTTGGCGTGAATGAAGGCGTTGGTGTATGCATCACAGACTTCCGTTTTTCGCTGTAGCCAGTCGTTTTGTAAAACTCCTACGAGTGCGCTACCTGCCGAATGTAACACGGGTGGTATTTTTTTTGAACTTCCTTTTTTGAAAAAATAATCACTACACAATATTTGTAGATCCTTAGCTGCCGGGCAATTCAACTGAACGGCATAGTCCAACCAAGGTTCCGCAGCTCCGGTTCCATAGTATTTATCGGCAATATTGATTCCGCCTATCAATGCTATTTTTTTATCAACGACCGCAATTTTATGATGCATCCGCCTGCCGATATAAAAATTGTTCAAGGAGAATAAAGGCGAAAAAAACCGAAGTAAAATACCATGTTGCACCATATCATCTGCAAAACTATCGGGTAATGCAGCACTACCATAGGCATCCAGTAAGACGTATACTTTTACCTTTCGTTGCGCGGCTTTCTTCAAACAGGCAGCTATTCGGTTTCCTGTTTCATCGTTCTCAAATATATAGGTCTGTAAATGGATTTCCTTTTCTGCCTTATCTATTAATTTTTCAAGCCGCAAAAAATAGTCTTCTCCCGAATGGACCAACTCAACATATTTTGAATTGTCTGTGGCATTTTGAAATGCTGTTTTACTGTGTTTTCCAACTGCATATTTATGGTCCATCGCTACCCTTTTTTATGCTGGTCGGCCAATAAGATTTGATCAACCTCATTATCTTGTTTCCTCAAAAAATAAACCAATCCCAAAGATGCCAAAACGGTTGTCCCAGCAATAATGAAAGGGTAATAAAACCCTCCGGCAATCAGCCAAGTCCCCAATACCGGACCCAAAATTTGACCGATACTGTTCGTGGAACTTTGAATGGATATATTCCTTCCCGTGTTTTCCTTGGATATCAAAGAAACTGCCGAAAGCAGGTTTGGTGTCACCATGGCTCCCCCGGCTGCGAAAATTATTATAGTAACATAAATGTATAGTTCACCACTCACAAAAGGGAAGACGATTAACGAAACACCCGATATCAATAACCCCAATGTTATTTGCTGTTTAGAGGTCAATATTTTTTCGCCATAGGTTGCGAATACCGGTTGCAAAACGGCCATCACGGAACCACAAAGCATAAAACCAATACCCACCTGATTGGTTGTAAAGGCCAACTCATCCTTCCCATAAATTGAAAACACGGTCTCAAACAGGGTAACCACGAACTGCATCACAAAGGATAAGAGCAACAAAATGATAAAATAGTTACTAAGGGAAAAACTGAATTTGACTACCTCAGAAGCAATACGACTTTTTACTTCCGTATTCTTTAGCCATTTTATGATTATCAGCAATACCACAAAGCCCAAAAGAGCGGCCAAAATAAAGGGAACCGAAAAACGGTCTAGGTGGAACACTCCAAAAGAGTATGTATAGTGAAGGTTCGTTCGCGACAGAAATCCCCCCAGAACAGGGCCAAATATGACACCGGAACTGATAGCGACCCCAGACCAGGCCATTATTTTGGTCCTTCGCTTTTCTGAGGTAATATCACTTAAATAGGCATTACTGACCGGAATGACCGCTGATGTAAAGATGCCCCCTATTATACGGGCTATATATAGCATCGGCAGGGAAGTGGCAAGACCCGTTAGCAAGTTCATCACGACAAAACCTACAAGCCCCAATAGTATTATAGGTTTACGGCCATATTTATCGGAAAGCTTGCCCCAGACGATAACGAACAAGAGCTGGAACAACGGATAAATACTGGTCAACATTCCGATATGGAAGTTGATAAGGTCCGTATCCAGATTGTCCTTTAACGCCAGTCTTTCCGTGTAATAGGGGAGGGTAGGCAATAAAATACCGTACCCGAGCATTACCACAAATAAACTTAACAGCACTAAAAATATCCTGTTAAGTTTGTCCTTTCTATTCATTACTTTTTCCCAATTTTTCTTTTCAACAATTGAGCGTTAATGGCTACAATAATGGTGCTTAAACTCATAAACACGGCACCAACTGCGGGACCCAGTACAAAGCCTGATGAGTACAAAACACCTGCTGCCAATGGGATGGCGACGACGTTATAGCCGGTGGCCCATATCAAGTTCTGGATCATCTTGTTGTAGGTGGCCTTGCCGAACAAAATCAAATTGGCAATATCCTGAGGGTTACTGTTTACTAGAATAATGTCCGCAGTCTCCGCAGCGACATCAGTGCCGGAGCCCACGGCTATTCCAACATTGGCTTGTGCCAACGCAGGTGCGTCATTGACCCCATCGCCCGTCATGGCCACAAACTCTCCTTTGCTTTCCAACTCTTTTACGATTTCCACTTTTTGATGGGGTAGCACTTCGGCATAATAGCCATCCAAACCTAACTTATCGCTAACAGCCTTGGCTGTTTTTTCATTGTCACCTGTGGCCATCAAAACTTTGATATTATTCTTTTTGAATATTTTGATAGCTTCCGCAGATTCTGGTCTGATCTCATCCGCTAAGGCAATATAACCGGCCAATTTTCCATCGATTAGAACAAAAACCACCGTTTCAGCGGCATCGCTATAGGCATCTTCAGGAATTGCAATTTTTTCATCCCTTAAATAACCCGGACTAACTACTTTAACTTGCTTACCTTCCACATTGGCCTCTACACCTTTACCAGTAATCGCATTAAAGTTTTCAGGCTTAGGAATTGTAATATTATCTTCTTTGACCTTTTTTATGATTCCAACTGCAATAGGATGTTCCGAGCTCTGTTCCAGGGCACTTGAAAGCCTTAAGATTTCTTCTGTAGAATATTCTTGCTTAACCGATTCAACTCTTGTGACGCCAAAATCACCTTTGGTCAATGTTCCGGTTTTATCAAACAATAAAGCTGATATTTTTCGGGATTCTTCAAAAGCTGTTCGATTCCTTATCAATAAGCCATTTTGGGCAGATACTGCGGTAGATATAGCGACAACTAACGGAATGGCAAGTCCTAATGCGTGTGGGCAAGCAATAACCATAACCGTCACCATTCTCTCTAAGGCATATACAAAAGGGAAGCCTAAAATGAGCCAAACAGCCAATGTTCCAAAGCCAATCGCTAACGCAATGTAGGTTAACCATTTTGCGGCCCTATCAGAAAGGTTCTGCATTTTAGATTTGGTCTTTTGCGCTTCCTCGACCATTTTGATCACCTTATTGAGATAACTGTCCTTTCCGGTATGCTCTACCTTGACTTTTAGGGTACTATTACCATTTACCGACCCACCGATTACTTTGTCGTTCTCATCTTTTTTTACGGGCTTGGATTCCCCTGTAAGCATTGATTCATTTAAGTAACTCGAACCATCTACTATAATCCCATCGGCAGGAACTTTTTCACCTGGTTTTACTAAAATCACATCGTCTTTTAACAAATCTTCCAAGGGAATATCTTCTATAGTATCACCCTTTACCCTGTGGGCTTCGGCTGGCATCATACTTACTAAAAGCTGTAAGGCTTTTGATGCACCTAATACACTTTTCATTTCTATCCAATGGCCTAAAAGCATAATTGCGATCAGTGTTGAAAGTTCCCAGAAAAAATCTTCCCCCCTTAGTCCGAATACTGTGGCAGTACTATAAAAGTAGGCAACGCTTATGGCCATGGAAATTAGGGTCATCATTCCAGGTGCGCCCTTTTTGACCTCTGACCAAAAACCTTTTAAGAAAGGCCAGCCTCCAAAGAAATAGACGATGGTAGATAGTGCAAATAGGATATATGGGTTTCCTGGTAAGAGAAATTCATATCCGAAAAACTCCTGTATCATTGGCGAGAAGAACAATATGGGAATGGTTAGCACGAGCGTTACCCAAAACCGTTTTCGAAAATCGGCAATCATCATTTTGTGATGGTCGTGACCCATTTGACCGTGACCTGGATTATGACCTGAATGGTCGCCAGAACCGTGATCCATTTTACTATGATCCATCTTGCTATGGTCGTCGGATTTTGGATCTTCCATTTTCGAGTGATCCATTTTTGAATGGTCTTCTTTATCGTCATTCATTTTAGAATGGTCCATTTTGGAATGATCTATTTTTTTGTTCTTTTGCTCTTCGTGATTGTCCATAGTATTCTATTTAAGGGTTATCGTAATTTTTTTCGCATTGCTTCCGAGATATTTTCAGCATAGACCCCATAGGCATCTACCAAAAGCCCCTTTATACCATCTTTTGATGAAATGGCATAAAGAACACTGTTATCGTCCGTACTGCTCATACCTTCAAAACGATGGGTTTCATCCACATCAAAATCTTCGGGATGGATTTCCAATTCCAATGAAGCACATTTTATACAGTCGGGGGCCAAATTAAAATCATAGGTATATCCCCTGATCTGTAAATCATTAATTGCTTCTGATAGGGTGTCATAGTTTCTCATAATTTATTATTTGTATGTCATCGTAAAATAGCTGCCGTCTTTCTCGGTAAATTTCTGGAATGATAACAAGTTCTCATTTGTAAGTTTTTCACTTGCAACATAGTCCAATTGTTTAATTCGTATTCCTATGGCGTAGGCCTTAATATTGATTTTGGATTTAATTGTTTTTCCATTTCCATTGGATTCCAACACGCGGTCATAAATTTTAATCTTACTGTTGGAACCAAAGAAGTTCAACAATCCCGAATCAAAGCTCATTTCGAGTTCAACATTCTCTAAGTTCCCAAGGTCATAGAGTTCCTTGAAATTTTTGGACACCGTATTGATTTCGGTTTCCTTGGATTTTGGCTTTGAAAAAGGAAAGGCCATTACTATAATACTGGATTCATCCGGTTTACATCGGTAAGTGGTGGTATATTTATCGGTCGGAGTGCTTTTTTTATCAAAAAGCTCGGTTGTGACAACAATTTCATAATATCCATCGACTTCTTTCAACTTACCTGCTTTAAAGGTCTGCTTGTTCAGAAAGTCTCCATTTTTATCAAAATTTTCCCGTACCACCCTTCTATCGGACAATTGTCCGATTAGCATTTCATCTTGTGGGTATGCGGAAAAAATCATAAAAATGAATGTTATTAAATACAATCCTGTTTTCATATGTGGTGCATCAATTCTTTAACCTCCTTGGCAATCACATCGCTCAAATCAATTTTATTCGACTGGTGTGGAATCGTGTTGCAGGAAATGATGTCCTCCACATAAGCGTCCCACAAATCTTGATAGGCATTTCCTGAAAATACGGCATGAATGCCGATGCATATTGCAGGTTTCATTCCCGCACTTTTCAAATGCTCCGTAGTTTCTATCATGGTTCGGGCCGTAGAAATGATGTCGTCTACTAAAACTGGCGTCGCTTCCTTATATTTATCTACATCGGGCACGGAAACCTCAACATCACGGTCGCCATGACGAACCTTTTGTAACACCGTGAAGGGTACTCCTGCTTTTTTTGCCACATCGGAAACCCATTGCTCGCTTTCGGAATCGGGCCCGATAAGTACCGGATTATGTATGTTTGCCTTAATATATTTCGATATTTCGTCAGCAGCATGGATGACCCTGTTCGGAATGTCATATACCTCCCCTAATGAGCTTATCCTATGTAAATGCGGGTCAATGGTCGTGATGCTATCGGCAAAACCTGAAATCAATTTCCCGAAAAACCCAGAGGTAACCCCTTCACCTTCATTGAACACCTTGTCTTGCCTCATATAAGCTAAATAGGGGGCCACCAAGCACGTACACATCGCACCCAATGACTTGGCAGTATGACTCAAAAAATACAACGGTAATAACTTTTCGTCAGGCTCGTGCAGGGTACAGACCATGACCACACACTTGCCTTTTACATCGGAAAGGATACGCGTGTAGGATTCCCCGTCTGGAAACTTGCGTATGGTGCATTCCCCGATTTCCGCTTTCATTTTCTCCGCTAACAATTCCGTGAGTTCTTGGTTTCCCGGAAGACTGAATAATATAGTTTTCATTTGTCCTTTTTTTTATTCTATTGTTATAATATCGTCATGGCTCTCATAATATTCCAAGGCATAGTTCAACTCCCCTTGCGATTCTGCAAAGAGCGTATAGAGTAACTGGCCTTTTTCTATTTCATCGTTTAAATGAACGTTCAATAAAATACCGGCAGATTTGGATTGGGGCGCACCGGAAAGTTTGGCGAGTTTTGCAATCTTTCTATTGTCGATACGTCGTAAAACACCTGTTTTTTTGGCTTTTATTTCGAATTTATAAGGTTTTAGAAGGGGTTGTTTAAAATTACCTTGGGCTTTACAGATAGCGAGAAATTTGTTGTATGCCTTACCTGATTCCAATAGCCCTCTGGCGGTTTGCTTCCCTTTTCCTAATTCGATTTCGCCAGAAAGCTCTAACAGCTCGCCCGCCAATAGAACTGCCCTTTCTCTTAGGTCTTTCGGTGCATCAACTTCATTCTTGAGTACACTAAGGAGGTCCATTGCTTCAAGCGCGGGGCCAATACCTCTGCCGACAGGCTGTGTACCATCTGTAATAACTACTCTTGTATTAAGGCCAACAGCTTTGCCCACGACTTCGAGATGTTCCTTAAGCTTCATGGCAGCGTCATTGGTACGAACCTTGGCCGTTTCACCGACGGGAATATCAATGACCACATGGGTAGAACCTGCGGCCGCTTTTTTAGAAAGCACGGATGCAATCAACTGCCCTTCGCTATCAATATCCAAGGCTTTTTCAATTTTGATGAGCATATCATCTGCCGGACTTAATTGTGCGGTACCCCCCCAAACAAAACATCCGCCTTCTTTTTCAACAACAGCTTTGATTTCTTCCAAAGAGAGGGTAACATTGGTCAATACCTCCATGGTATCGGCTGTTCCCGCCGGAGATGTAATGGCCCGGGAGGAGGTTTTGGGCATGGTAAGCCCATGTGCTGCAACAATGGACACAACAATGGGAGTGGTTCTATTACCCGGTAAACCTCCGATACAGTGTTTATCGACCACAATCTCCTTGTTCCAGTCCAATTGTTTTCCAGAAGCGATCATGGCTTTTGTGAGTTCCGAGATTTCATTGACATCCAATCTATTTCCGGCACAAGCCGTAATAAAGGCCGAAAGATGAATGTTCGAGTAATCTCCTTCAACGATGTCGGTAATGATTTCATCGAAGGCCGTATAATCCAGTTTCTGATTGTAGATTTTTGCCCGTACGTGGCTTAAGGAATCTATAGGTTCTAAATGGGACACCATTAGTGTTTCATTTCCGGACACTTTTAATTTTTTCGCCGCCGCTTCGGATAAACCTATCTCTCCGGCTAGCAGTACATCCGATGTTATTACATTAAGACTGGCAACGATGGACGTACTGAAATTGGATACACGGATTCTGGTCAATGCTTCAAAACCTTCGGAAACACAGACATGGCAATCTTCCCGCATATAGACTACATGTTCGTTCTGTGTATAAATGCCCAAGTGTTTATATTTTAAAGTACTCGATTTTTCTTCCATAACTCTTTGCGTTATTTTAGTTTAAATAGTTCTGGTGATGCCACCAATGGTATTCCTATAATCAAGTCCATTAGCTGTTTTGAAAAGTTTCTACGGATTCAATGCTATATAATTTGGGAATTTCAGAACCCCAATCATAAGTTTCCTTAATGCCTTTTTGCAATGCTTCCGCACCTTCTTTCTCTCCGTGAACAATAAATATCCTTTCCGGTTTCTCTGCGACCTTGCTTAGCCAATCCAATAGTTCGGAATGGTCGGCATGTGCCGAAAGACCTTCTATTTCTGCCACCTCCATTTGAAAGGATACTGTTTTTCCGTACACTTTTAATTCCCTGTCGCCTTCCAACAATTTTCTTCCCCGAGTACCTTCCGCTTGATAGCCCACAAAAAGCAAGGTGTTATTGGGGTTTTGTGCTTGTGTTTCGAGATAATTGAGCATTCTACCTCCTGTGAGCATTCCACTTCCGGCGATGATGATTTTAGGTGTATCGTCGCTTCTCAATTCCATAGTTTCACGATAACTGCTAACCACAGTAAAATAGGAACACATTTCGTCGCACTCATCATCCTCCAACCTGTGCCAATCCCTTGTACGATGGAACAGTTCCAATACATTGGCCCCCATCGGACTGTCCATAATCATCTGCACTTTGGGGATTTTATTTTGTTTTAACAACCTCCAAAATATCAGCATCATCAATTGGGCACGCTCTACGGAAAAACTTGGTATGAAAAGGCTTCCGCCCCTTTCAATGGTTTTGTTGACCAATTTTTCAATTTCGGGAAGTGCCTCTGCTTCTTCGGGATGAAACCTGCCGCCATAGGTCGATTCTATAAAAAGAACATCCGCCTTTTTTGGTTTTAGCGGTGGATATAGCAATAAATCGTTGGTTCTGCCGATATCCCCTGAAAAAACAAAACGTTTTCCGAGAACATCCAATTCTATGTAGGTAGCGCCAAGGATATGGCCGTTGTACTGAAATCTAGCTTTTATGTTTTTCATCAAGGGCAGCCATTGGCCGGGGGGTACTCCCTTGAAATAGGGAACGGTTTTTTCAACATCCTTTAAATCGTAAAGCGGTTCGGCGGGGCTGTGTTTGGAATAACCTTCCTTATTGGCACGTTCGGCTTCCTGTTCTTGAATCTTGGCACTATCGTTCAATATGATTTTGGCAATGTCCAGGGTGGGGTACGTTCCATAAATGGGTCCCTTAAAACCCTGTTTGACCAATCTGGGCAGATAGCCTGTATGGTCCATGTGCCCATGCGTAAGCAAGACCGCGTCAATTTCCGAGACTTCAACGGGTGGATACTCCCAGTTTTTTAGACGTAGTTCTTTTAGTCCTTGAAAAAGACCACAATCAATCAAGATTTTGCGTTCGCCAGTATCCAGGAGATATTTTGAACCGGTAACGGTTCCTGCAGCTCCTAAAAAGTGAATGTTTATTTTGTTGTTTTTCATTTATAGTACCCGTTTAGTGTCCCCCACAGCAGGAAGGTGTGTTCCCTTTATCTTGGTCCGGTTGGCATAACTCCGCTATTTCTTTGTGGAGATCATGAAAATCCTCTTTGATGAGAAGGGCTAGTTTCTTGGTGGATTTGGGTTCGGAGTTTACCATCTCCAATAGTATTTCAAAAGCTTCTTCAAGTAATTTGGAATCATCCTCCATTGCTTGGTAAAATGGCTCTAGGTCTGTACTCTTCTGTTTTTTCAATTCTTCTGTTTTCATATGTTTTCTTTTTAGGATTAATTAATGTTTGTTGGTTTAATGCGCTGTGCATAATTCTTCCGAATCTTCGAGAATTTTTTTTTGTCGTTGCTTGGCGATACCTATTTGCTCCAATAGTGATGGGTTTTCGTTAATATCCTTGCAGAGCACAATGCCTTTATCCAATAATTTGGATTTCTCGGCCTTTGTCAATGTTGTTAAAGAGGTTAAGGGATGTAGACCGGATCTGTCTATGCGTTCTTTCAGACCGTTCCCTTTCGGATAATCCCAACTTGTAAGCATCAGCCCAACACAGGTACCATATTGTATGGCATCGGTGGTAAAGCGGGTATTGGTATAAACACCCCCTTGATGAAACTTGGTTTTATGGCCTTGCTGTTTTTCCCATTGTTTTTCCACATCCAAAAATCTTGATTGGATATAGAGCGGGATTTTCACGTTGCAAAACCGGCCCTGATCACTATGGTATTTACATTCAATCATATAATGCTTGTTGTCTTTTTCAGCTATCACATCCACTTCATGCTGTACACAATTGCCTTGAACGATTACCCCGACTTTTGTATCAAAACCTTCTTGACTCAATATGGCCCCAACAAATTTTTCAAAGGGATAACCCGAAGGCCCGAGTTCCATAAGGGCTTTTTTTAGTTTATACCGCGAAGCGCTCATACGGGCCTTGCTCTTTAGCATCCTAAAGGCACTTCGGTATATTTCTTTGGTGGTCATGCCATGGGATACCCTGTCCCTAATTTCATTGGCAATTTCTTGAACAAGCGTTTCGTCAGCCTTTGAACGGCGCAATGATTTGATAAGCTTGTTGATATCGAATTCCTCAAGTTCACCGGAATATTTTCTTATCTGTACCTGCTGGGGCATTCTCTATATTTTAATGCTCATCACTGGTAGCGAAGAATGGTTGGCGACCCCTTCTGTAATGCTTTTTGAGAACAAACTCAAAAAACCTGTATTGCCGTGTGTACACATGGCAATCAGGTCCGCTTTGTTGTGTTTCAAATATGTATTGATGCCCGTTTCAACTTGGTTCTCGTTATACACGTTCATGGAGAAATTCTTGAGTTCTGGAAAACCCTCCAAAAACTTTCGTATGGGATCTAGGCCAAGGGCGATACTATTATGGTCTGAAGCCGTGTTGATGCGTAATAGATGAATTTTCGCATTACATTTTTCTGCGATGGATAGTACTTCCCTAAAAGCACTGCCCACATCTTCCATAAAATCTGAAACGAAGACGATATCCTTGAAAGGAAAACTTACATCATCTTCTTTTACCACAACGACCGGCACATCGGATTTTCTTACCAAACGTTCTACGTTACTTCCGACAAGTTCACGAACTATGCCCTTGGTGCCACTGCTTCCTGTAACGATGAAATCATGGTCATAATGACCCGAATGTTTCAGAATGTTGTCTTGATCTACATGAAATTGTAAAAAGGTTTGGCATTTTAGATGTTCTTTTTCGGCCTTTTTTTCCAGTTCACGTAACGAGGCTTTCGCTTTTCCAATTTTTTTGAGGGTTTCTGGATACCGTTTTTCCTTTTGCTTGTCCAATTTGACCCAATCGACAGGGGTTTTTAACAAATGGAAAAAATGGATTTCGGCATTATAAAGTTTGGCCATTTCAATGCCCAAATCGGCGGCTTTGTTGCAGTTTTCTGAGAAATCCGTGGGTACGAGTATATTTTTCATAGTGTTATTGTTTTAAGGTTTATTTAGATTTAAGTACTTCCTTAGGAAGCTTGTCGTTTTATTTGCTGGCTACTTCGTTTCCCGAGTCGATTTGTTTTTCAAAACAATCCAGATTATGTATGGTGGTTTCGGCAATATTCGTCAGTGCCGTATCGGTCAAGAAGGCCTGATGGCTCGTTATCAGAACATTATTGAAGGTCATCAAACGAGCGATTACATCGTCCTGTAAAATCTCGTCAGAATGGTCTTCGAAAAACAGTCCTTCCTCTTCTTCATAGACATCCATACCAAAGTACCCGACCTTTCCGGTTTTTAGTCCATCGATGACCGCTTTGGTATCTACCAGACCGCCCCTGCTCGTATTGATGAGCATAACACCTTTTTTCATGACCCCAATTTGCTCGGCATCTATTAAATGTTTCGTGTCGGTAGTCAAAGGCACGTGAAGACTGATAATATCCGATTCGGCACATAATGTTCTACAATCGGTATAGCGGGCACCAAATTTTTCTACTAGGTCTTCATCCTTGTTGACATCATAGGCTAGAATTTTACAGCCAAACCCATGAAGGATTTTGACCAAGACTGCGCCAATCTTTCCGGTGCCCAATACCCCAACCGTTTTGCCGTTCAAGTCAAAACCAGTGAGTCCGTTTAAGGAAAAGTTTTGTTCACGCACTCTATTATTGGCCCTAATTAGTTTTCTGTTCAAAGCCAATATGAGTGCGACCGTGTGTTCTGCGATGGCGTAAGGCGAATATGCGGGAACACGAGCCACCTTGATGTTCATTTCATCCGCCTTGTCCATATCCACATGATTGTAGCCTGCCGAACGAAGAGCTATGTATTTGACTCCGAACGCACCTAATTTTTCTAGTACGTTGGCGGATGCATCATCCCCTGTAAATAGACTGATGGCCTCCGAGCCTTTTGCCAAGGGAACGGTATGCTCGGATAATCGTTCCTCTAGTAGCCTCAATTCATGTTTGCCGTCATTGGCGGATGTTAAATAGGATTCTTCAAACTTATGGGTGCTGAATACCGTTGTTTTCATTTGCGTTTTAATTTTATTTACCAAAAATCTTTACGAGTTCGTACAATTCGTCTTGTACCTGGTGTTGTTTTACCACTTGGTCAAAAGGCGTGAGGCTAAGTTCGTTGTTGAGAATACCGACCATAACGCTCTTTTTTTCTTGTAAAAGGGCCTTTACCGAAGCTGTCCCAAGTCTTATCCCCAACATACGATCGGCAGCGGAAGGGTTTCCACCGCGTTGCACATGCCCCAGTTTTGTGATGCGGAGGTCTACCTTCGGATTTAATTCCTTGATCTTTGATGCCGCTATTTCGGCACCAAGTTCATCGCCTTCGGCAACTACGGCAATGAAGGCTTCTTCGCTATCATAAACACTTGCCTTTTCGAGCAAACGGACAAAATCTTGTCCGCTTTCCGGCACTAAAATGGCATCGGCACCTACGCCCAACCCAGAATGCATTGCTATATATCCGCAGTCCCTTCCCATTACCTCAATTAGAAATATTCGGTTATGTGATTCTGCTGTGTCCCTAATCTTATCAATGTTTTCGATTGCCGTATTCACTGCGGAATCAAAGCCCAAGGTGAAGTCGGTTCCGGCCATGTCATTGTCAATGGTACCCGGAATACCGATAAATGGTAGTTCGCAAATCTCCGAAAAGGCGAGCAGCCCTTTAAAAGTACCATCCCCTCCCACGGCGATAAGTGCATCGATGTTATTTTTCCGAAGGTTCTCCAGGGCCTGCTGTCTTCCCTCTTTAGTTAGGAATCTTGCGCTTCGTGCGGTCTTAAGAAAAGTACCGCCCCGATGCACTAATTTTTGAAGTTCCTGGGTATCCAATTCGACTAAATCCCCATCGATTAGGCCTTCATAACCTTTACGAAAACCACTTAATTTTATGCTGTTCACTTCGGCAGTTTTTGCAATGGCAAATAAAGCTGCGTTCATGCCTGGGGAATCCCCTCCCGAGGTAAATACCCCAATATGTTTCATATTCGTGTTCATGATTTAGTGGTTTTAAGATTAGCGGTAATCAGATCGGGTATTTTTCCGTAAAACCGATTGAAAACCATACAAGCCGTTAAGTCGCCGGTAACATTGACTGCAGTTCGGAACATGCCGAGCAAGCGCTCCACCCCGATTATTATGATAATCCCCTCAGAAGGTATTCCGGCCCCCGATAATACCGAAGCCAGTATGACAACGCCACCTCCGGGTATGGCCGGGGTTCCGATCGAGGCCGCAACGATCGTAACGACGACGACAATTATATTCAAAAGGCCCATTTCAAGGCCATAGGCCTGTGCTATGAACAAAGTCGTTATGGTCTGGTAGAGGGCCGTACCATCCATGTTTACGGTAGCCCCGATGGGAATTATGAAATTACTGATAGAGCTATCTACTTTCAGTTCTTCCTCTGCTGTTTTCAGCGATAAGGGCATGACCGCCGCAGAACTTGTAGTCGAGAATGCTAAAAGCTGGACATCCGTAATTTTCCGTAAAAATTTAAGAGGATTAGTCCGGCCAAGTGTGCTTACCAATAAGAGGTAGATAACAATCAACATAAATAGGCCCAACAGTACAACGAGCACATAAAAACCCAATCCTGAAAGGGAGCTTAACCCGACACTGGATGTAAGCTGGGCCATCAATCCGAATACTGCCACCGGCACCAACAACATGGCCCATTTTACTACGGTCATACAGATTTCCTGTACGGCACTCAAAAGTAATTTTACCGGTTTGAGCAAATCATTGGGTAACGACAGAACGGCTACCCCTATGATAATGGTAAAAATGACAATGCTCAACATTTCGCCACTTACCATGGAGGCCAATGGGTTTTCGGGCAGTAGATCCGTTATGGCATTCGGAATATCATTTATTCCAAAGGATAGTTCCGAACTTTCGGCAGTATCGGCCAATGCATTTGCATGATCCATTTCCGCCTGTTGGTGCAGATACTTTCCAGGTCTGAACAGTGTGGCTAGCACCGTTCCTATGGTTACCGATATAATTGTTGTTGATATAAAATATAAGAGTACACCACCCCCCAACCTTTTTAGATTTTCCTTGTCGTTACTGGCTATGCCCGTAATGATGGAAGCCACGATCAAGGGAATCATGATCATTTGCACCAATTTGAGGAAGAGCATTCCCGGTAGGGCCAACCAATTTCCCAACATATCGGCAGTCGCCTTACTGACCCAACCGTTTTGAGGACTTAATAATAACCCGAAACCTACACCCAAAAACAAAGCGATAATCACTTTTAGCCATAACCTGCTCTCTACCAGTCTCTGCAAGTAATGATTTAATGATTTTAAAGATTTTATTTCGGTTTCGAACATGGTATTTTATCACTTAGGCTATCGTTATTTTTTCCTCCAAATAAACACTTTGGACCGCATGCAATAATTCTACCCCTTCTTTAATGGGTCGTTGAAAAGCTTTTCTTCCAAGTATGAGACCCGAGCCTCCTGCCCGTTTGTTCACAATTGCGGTTGTGATGGCCTCGGTCATATCAGAGGCTCCTTTGGAACCCCCACCGGAACTGATCAGTCCTATTTTGCCCATATAGCAATTGGCAACCTGTAAACGACACAAATCGATGGGGTGTTCGGTGGTCAGGGTTTCATACATGGCATCGTCATATTTCCCAAATTGAAGGTCTTTAAAACCGTAATTTGTAGTGGGCAGTTTTTGTTTGATGATATCCGCCTGTATCGTTACCCCAAGGTGGTTGGCTTGTCCCGTTAAATCTGCAGCGGTGTGAAAGTCCTCTTTATCCGTTTTGAAAGCATTATTACGGGTGTAACACCACAAAATCGTGGCCATGCCAAGTCTATGGGCTTCGGCGAAAGCTTCCGCAATCTCCACTATCTGTCGATTACTTTCCTTAGATCCAAAATATATGGTCGCCCCAATAGCAACTGCGCCCATATCCCAAGCGTCCTTGACCTTTCCGAACAAGGTTTGGTCGTAGGCATTGGGGTATGACAGTAGTTCATTGTGGTTTATCTTCACGATGAACGGTATTTTATGCGCGTATTTCCGAGCGTACAGACCTAATACACCAAAAGTCGAGGCCACCCCGTTACAACCTGCGCCAATGGCCAGTTTTATAATATTCTCAGGGTCAAAATAATCGGGGTTTTTATAGAAGGAAAAAGCGGCACTATGCTCGATTCCCTGATCTACGGGAAGTATGCTTAAATACCCTGTATCCTTCAGGTTGCCATGCCCGTACATTTGGGCAAGACTTCGAAGCGTTTGTGGATTACGATTGCTGTTGACAAAAACTTTGGAGACAAAATTTTTATCGGGCAATTGCAGTTCATCCTTGGTAATCTTTTCGCTAACATGATCTAAATAGAAGGACGCTTTGTCCCCCAACTGCTCTATTAATTTTTCGTGAGTGTTCATTCTTGTTACTATTGATTAATACCTAGACTTTTATTGGTCTTAGCGATGGATTTATTACCATCCATCTCGATTCCGGTAAGTGCCCGAATGGCGTCGATCGTCTCAGGAATTACAATCGCTTGATTGTCCACCACGTAGGCATAAAAGAGTTCATCGCCCACCACTTTTAGCATATCTTCCCATAGGGCTACCTCGTACATGTCGCCCCAAGGCCTGCCCATATCCAAAAACATTTCCTTGATGGTGTTGTTGGAGACCAAGCCTTGATCATAGTGAATAAACTTGATTCTACTTGAGGTTTTGAGGGCGTTCAACACCTCTTCCTTTGATGTTTCTTTCTTTAGTTTCACGTTCCAGTAATGCATATGGCTCAAGGTTTGGGGAACTTTGACCGCTGAAGTAATG
>NHBR02000079.1 GCA_002167435.2 Allomuricauda sp. TMED12 | reverse complement strand
GGCCACTTCCTGTATTTTGGACACTGCCATAATGTAGGCGTTTTCGGGAACGGGTTTATGGGAACACCCTTTTATGATCACGGGCTTGTCCATAAACTCGGTTACATCCAAATTTTCCAAAATAGATTGATAAAGAGCGGTTTCGAGCTGGGCCAAGTCTCCCTGTACAACTTTTTTTGCATACGGTTGTAGTTTGGAAGCAACAAGCATAAATGCCCAACCCGGTACAATCGCATCCGAAGAACATTGTAGCGCCACGTAGGCATCTTGGTACTCGGTCCAATCGTGTGCTTCCACATGGGTACGGAATTCCTTTTCGCGCAAGATAAAACCCTCGTACAACCAATCTTTGATATCCAATACCTTTCGCTCACCCTTTGGATAATAGTCTTCCAGGTTAAAGGTAATCAACTTGCTTTGGGCTACTCTATTTACGATTTCTTTTTCCATAATTACTAGCTATCAGGTTTCAGATTTCAGATATCAGATTATTTCCTTTCAAGATGTTTAATTAATCCATGAATGGTTTTAGATATCTCATCACAAAGAGAATAGAGATATTTAAAAATTTCATCATCCAAATATTGAATATCTGTAGCCAAATATAATTGTGATTTTACTTCATAACAGGAGGCCTTGGCTACATTTAAAAAATAAATGAATTCCTTATTGGTTTTTCTTCCATATCCTTCAGCAATATTGGAGGATATTGAAATGGATGCTCTTCTAATTTGGTCTCTAAGCGCAAAGTCTCTACAAAATTCATTTTCACAAGTGATTTTATATATCTCCTTGTTTAACTTTCTCGCCTTTTGCCAAGAGACAATTTGTTCAAACCCTTTCTTCGTTCAATTTTAGTATTGATATCGGGGGTTCGATATTAATTTATAAATACATCAGACTTCTGAAATCTTACCTCTGAAATCCATCTAAACTTCGGGAATCCACTATAATTTTTGATTATGAGACCTAAATCTATTGGCCGATGAGGTTTTTTGATGCTTGGTCTTTCTTCCCTTCACGCGCTTTCTCCATAACTCAAAAGACGAACGTTTAAGGTTGGTTCGCATTACTTCCCTAACATCATTTTCTTTTAGGCCAAACTGGTACTCAATAGCTTCAAATGGGGTCCTGTCCTCCCAAGCCATCTCAATAATTCTATCGATTTGTCTTGTAGTCATCTGTTTATGCTTAAGAGTTTATTATAACAGCCCCAATTCCAATTTAGCCTCTTCGCTCATCAACTCTTGGGTCCACGGGGGATCAAAGGTGATTTCCACTTCCACATCCTTCAATACATCAATGGACTTTACTTTTTCCTCTACCTCTACAGGCAAAGTTTCGGCAACCGGGCAATTGGGCGATGTAAGCGTCATCAAAATCTTGACTTCGTATTCTTCGTTCACGAATACATCGTAAATAAGTCCCAGTTCGTATATATCCACAGGAATTTCTGGATCATAAATGGTCTTGAGGACTTTTACGATTTTTTCGCCCAGTTCTTGTGTGTCTATGATAGTTTCTTCGCTCATTTCTGTTTATTTTAACTGTGTTTGATAAGCAACTGCATATAATTTCAATTGCTTGATCATACTTACCAATCCGTTGGCCCGAGTGGGCGACAAATGCTCCTTTAGACCAATTTCATCAATAAAATCCACATCTGCATCAATAATATCCTGTGGTTTTTGGTTGCTAAAGGCCCTTATCAAAATTGCAATGATACCTTTGGTGATAATGGCATCACTATCGGCAGTGAAAACCAGTTTGTCGCCATCCAGTTCAGCGTGCACCCAGACTTTGCTTTGACAACCTTTTATAAGGTTATCATCGGTCTTGTACTGCTCTTCTATCAATGGAAGCGATTTTCCAAGTTCTATCATGTATTCGTAACGCTGCATCCAGTCGTCGAACATGGAGAATTCATCTATTATTTCTTCCTGTATCTCTTTTATGGTCATGCGATGGTTTTTTCAAAAGTACAACTCGGTCGGTTGCCATTCAAGTCTTTATGATAAAGATAACGGTTCGGCTATAGCAACATGTTTTTTGCACGTGTTACGCCTTCCACCAGCTTGTCCACTTCGTCCTTGGTATTGTAAAAGCTAAAACTGGCCCTCACCGTTCCTGGAATCTTGTAAAAATCCATAATGGGCTGTGCACAATGGTGTCCAGTTCTAACGGCAATGCCCAATTTGTCCACAATAGTACCGATATCGTAGGGGTGAATGCCTTCAATGTTAAAGGATATCACCGAAGTTTTGTGTGCTGCGGTTCCATAAATCTTTAAGCCATCAATAGCGAGCAATTGCTCCGTCGCATAATGCAACAGTTCATCCTCGTACTGGGCAATGGCATCAAAACCTATGCTGTTCATATAATCCAAGGCCGCTCCAAAAGCAATGCCTCCACAAATATTGGGTGTTCCCGCTTCAAATTTATGGGGGAGATCTGCGTAGGTGGTCTTTTCAAAAGTCACCTCAGCGATCATTTCACCTCCGCCTTGATAAGGTGGTAGTTTTTTGAGCCACTCCTCTTTTCCATACAACATCCCAACTCCAGTGGGTCCACACATTTTATGGGCAGAAACAGTATAAAAATCCACATCCAGCGCTTGCATGTCCGCTTTGATATGGGCTGCTGCCTGTGCACCATCTATTAATACGGCGGCTCCTGCTTTATGAGCGGCTTCGATGATTTCTTTTATAGGGTTGATGGTTCCCAATGCATTGGACACGTGGTTGCAGAATACCAACTTTGTCCTGCTGGTCAATAAATTATGGTATTCCTCCATGACCAACTCTCCTTCGAGATTCATTGGGATCACTTTGAGCACTGCTCCCGTGCGTTCACACAGCATTTGCCAGGGCACAATATTGGAGTGGTGCTCCATGGCCGACACCAAAATCTCATCTCCTTCCTTTAAAAAAGAATTGAAACCCGTAGCCACCAAATTAATGCTTTGCGTAGTTCCGGAGGTAAAAATAACCTCATGGGAATGGACAATGTTAAAGTGCTTTCGGATTTTTTGGCGTGCCGCTTCATAAGCATCGGTTGCCTCTTGTGACAAGGTATGTACCCCACGATGGATATTGGCATTGTACCTTTGGTAATAATCAACAATGGCATCGATTACCTGCTGTGGTGTCTGCGAGGTAGCTGCATTGTCCAAATACACCAAAGGATGTCCGTTGACCTCTCTTTGGAGGATGGGAAAATCCTTTCTAATGGCCTGTATGTCCAAAGTGGTCTCTATCATTCAAATGTTACTGTGAATTGTTTCAAATTATAGGTCAAAACCCATACGCACACCTAACTTGTCGGCGATAATCTTGTTGATTCTTGCCTTTAGCTCCGGAATACGAACACTTTCCAAAACATTGTTGGCAAAAGCGTACATCAACAAAGCTTTGGCTTCTTTTTTAGGAATTCCTCTTGATCTAAGGTAAAAGAGCGCCTCTTCATCCAACTGACCAATGGTACATCCGTGCGAACATTTTACATCGTCCGCAAAAATCTCCAATTGAGGTTTTGAGTTGATGGTCGATTTATCGCTCAACAAAATGTTGTTGTTCTGTTGGAAGGCATCCGTTTTTTGGGCAATCTTGTCCACAATGATCTTACCATTGAACACCCCCGTGGAACTATCGCCAAAAATCCCTTTATAATCTTGATGGCTCTCACAATTCGGTTGGGCATGATGTACCAGTGTGTGATGATCTACATGCTGTTTATCAGCCAAAATGGTAACCCCCTTCAATGTAGAGTCGATTCGTTCCCCGTTCTGATAGAAGTTTAGGTTGTTACGAATCAGTTTTCCACCCAAGGAGAAGGTATGTACCTTTACTACGCTGCTATCTTTTTGTGAAATATAGGTGTTGTCCACCAATGAAGCGGTAGACTCATCATTTTGCACTTTGTAATAGTCAACAATGGCGTCCTTGCCTGCAAAAATCTCGGTCACAGAGTTGGTGAACACTTCATTGCTCGTCAAACTTTGGTGACGTTCTATAATTTGAACTTCAGCGTTGTCCTCTGCAACAATCAAGTTTCTAGGTTGCAACATCAAGGCTGCCTCGTTGCCTGTGGCCAAATGTAAAATTTGGATAGGCTTTTTGGGCATTTTGTTCTTTGGAATATAAATGTATGCCCCTTCTTTACAAAATGCGGTATTCAAAGAGGTCAAAGACTCCTCCTTGGATGCTGCTTTGTTGAAATACACTTCTATCACCTGTTGGAACATGGGCTTGCTGAACGCAGAGCTCATCAGGCAAACATCGACTCCATCGTGTGTGGTTTCTGATAGATACGAACTGTATACTCCGTCTACAAACACAATTTTGTAAGTATCTATCTCGTGAAGAAAGTACTTCTTGACATCTTTGTATTCCAAAGAGGTCTCTTGCTTTGGAAAGATGCTGAAATCCACCTTTTGCAAGCCTCTCAATGAGGTATATTTCCAAGCTTCGTCCTTTTTGGTGGGAAAGCCTTTTGTCTCAAAATTCTTAATGGCAGTATTACGTTCTTCATGCACAGGATGGTCTAGATCCAGTCCATCTTCAAAAGCCATAAAAGAGGAGACTAATTTTTCCTTTAAATCCATATTTTTTCAGTTTTCAGTCGTCAGTTTTCAGTCATAAATTTTCCAAAATCTGATATCCGAAGTCTTAATTTCTGTTTTTTAAACCGCCGTTTCTTCTTTTAACCAATCGTATCCTTTTTCTTCCAGTTCCAAAGCCAATTCCTTGGTTCCTGATTTCACGATTTTGCCATTATGCAATACGTGGACAAAATCGGGAACAATATATTCCAACAATCTTTGGTAGTGGGTAATCACGATGATGGCATTGTCCTTGCTGCGCAATTTGTTCACACCATTCGCCACAATTCTAAGTGCATCAATATCCAATCCGGAATCGGTTTCATCCAAAATGGCCAATTTTGGTTCCATCATCGCCATTTGGAAGATTTCGTTTCTTTTCTTCTCACCACCAGAGAAGCCTTCATTTAAGGAACGGGAGAGAAATTTTCTATCAATTTCCAACATCTCGGACTTCTCACGAATCTTTTTGAGCATTTCGTTGGCCGGCATATCTTCCAAGCCCTGTGCTTTTCTAGATTCGTTGATGGCAGTCTTCATAAAGTTGGTTACGGATACCCCTGGGATTTCGACAGGATATTGGAACGATAAAAACACACCTTTGTGAGCTCTTTCCTCTGGAGAAAGTTCTTCCAAATCCTCTCCTTCCAATAGGATACTTCCTTCACCTACTTCAAATTCTTCTTGACCGGCGATTACTTCTGCCAACGTACTTTTGCCTGAACCATTGGGTCCCATAATGGCGTGAACCTCTCCGGCGTTTACCTTTAGGTCAATTCCCTTAAGGATTTCCTTATCTTCTACGCTTGCGTGTAAATTTTTGATTTCTAGCATGCTATTCTTCTTCAAATATTATTTTAAATAGTTGGGTGCCTTTGGCAATTTTTCAAAATCTTGTTTGGAGTGCTGTAAATATACTTCCGCGCCTTTTTCTTCAGCGAACTTCTCAAAAGCTGCCATACTTTCTTTGGTCTGGGCCACATCAAAATTGAAAATAGGAACTCTTCTAAATTCCCGGTTCTCATAAAAGTGGTACATATCACCAGACAGCAAAAGTGGACCGTTCTCTGCCAAGTCTACAAAAAGAACTTGGTGACCAGGCGTATGACCCGGCATAAATTTCATAACAACCGTTCCGTCGCCAAACACATCATAATCTGTATTGGCTATTTTTTTGATGTTGGTCAAGTCCTTGATTGCGGCATATATGTCCGGATTGTTCTTTTGGTTCTCCTCACTGGTAACAAAATCATATTCCTTTTCCTGCACCAACCAAGTTGATCCTGTAAACTCGTTCGCATGACCTACATGATCAAAATGCGTATGGGACAGCGCGAGATAATCAATATCTTCTGGAACCATCCCGATAGTTGCCAACTGATTGGCCACAGAATCTTTCCTTGATACGGTAAAAGCTCCATCGGGAGAGGTATACGGTTCTTCCATACCCACTAAACTTTCGGGTAATCCTCCATCCCACATCAAGGTTCCCTTCGGATGAACGATTACATAAAAAGCATCGGCAAATTCTTTGGATTGCCCAGTATACGTAGTATCCTGTGAAAATAATTCCAACATATTGGCACTCACTGTACCTCCGTTGAACGCATAAAACTTTATTTCGGGCGCCATGGATTCCTCCGCGGCTTCCTCTGTTTTGACGATCTCTTTTTTGGCCTGCTTACAGGCAAAAGCGCCGATTATCAAAAGTGATAAAAGTATTTTTTTCATGAATCTATTCTTTTATCCTACAGAACCTTCCAAACTGATTTCCAATAGTTTTTGGGCTTCAACAGCAAACTCCATGGGCAGTTTGTTCAATACCTCTTTGCTAAATCCGTTCACGATCAAAGCAATGGCCTTTTCGGTATCTATTCCCCTTTGGTTACAATAAAAAATCTGATCCTCACCAATTTTACTGGTGGTAGCCTCGTGTTCTATCTGTGCTGTTTTGTTTTTCACTTCAATGTAAGGGAAGGTGTGGGCTCCACAACGGTTACCCATCAACAGGGAGTCACATTGCGAGAAGTTCCTTGCGTTTTCTGCTCTGCTGTTCACCTGCACCAAACCTCTGTAGCTGTTTTGTGATTGACCTGCAGAAATACCTTTGGAAATAATGGTACTCTTGGTGTTTTTACCCAAGTGAATCATTTTAGTTCCAGTATCCGCCTGCTGAAAATTGTTGGTCACGGCAATGGAGTAGAACTCACCAATGGAATTATCCCCTTTTAAAATACACGATGGGTATTTCCAAGTTACGGCAGATCCTGTTTCTACTTGGGTCCAAGAGATTTTTGCGTTCTTTTCGCAAAGTCCACGCTTGGTTACAAAATTGTAAACACCGCCTTTTCCTTCATTGTTTCCCGGGTACCAGTTCTGAACCGTGGAGTATTTGATTTCTGCATTGTCCAAAGCAATCAGTTCCACAACAGCCGCGTGCAACTGGTTCTCGTCTCTAGACGGAGCGGTACACCCTTCTAAATAACTTACGTAACTCCCTTCTTCGGCGATTACCAAAGTTCTTTCGAACTGGCCGGTTCCCGCTTGGTTGATTCGGAAGTAGGTAGAAAGTTCCATTGGACATCTTACTCCTTTTGGAATATAACAGAATGATCCATCGGAGAAAACAGCGGAATTCAATGCCGCATAAAAGTTATCTTTTTTTGGCACTACGGTCCCGAGATACTTCTTCACCAATTCAGGGTGTTTTTGTATAGCTTCGGAAATGGAACAGAAAATAATGCCTTTCTCCGCCAATGTCTTTTTAAACGTAGTTGCCACGGAAACGGAATCCATCACAATATCCACAGCGACACCTGCCAATTTTTTCTGCTCATCCACAGAAATACCCAACTTTTTAAAAGTATCCAGCAATTCCGGGTCTACTTCATCCAAGCTATCGTACTTAGGCTTTTTATTTGGAGCAGAGTAATAGGAAATATTTTGGAAGTCGGGTTTTTGATACGTTACGTTGGCCCATTCTGGCTCTTCCATTTCTTTCCAAGCACGAAAAGCTTCCAATCGCCACTGCGTCATCCAATCCGGCTCCTCCTTCTTTTTGGAAATGGCAATAACAATGTCTTCGTTCAGCCCTTTGGGAAGGGTATCCGATTCAATATCCGTATAGAAACCATACTCGTACTCCTTGGTTTCCAGTTCTTTTTTTAATTCTTCCTCTGTATAAGCCATATATCTTTAAGTTAGCCAATTACAGGCTTTTTGTCAAAATTTATAATGAAAAACTTTCGCCGCACCCGCAGGTTCTTTGTGCGTTTGGGTTGTTAAAAACGAATCCTTTCCCGTTTAAACCTCCTGAATATTCCAATGTGGTACCTACCAAATACAAAAAGCTCTTTTTGTCCACAATGATTCTCACATTGTTATCCTCAAAAACTTTATCCGTATCCGCTGCTGAATTGTCAAAAGTCAATTCATAAGACAATCCACTGCACCCTCCACTCTTTACGCCAACACGGACAAAATCGGTGGTCGCATCAAAGCCTTCCTCGGTCATGAGCGACACCACTTTATGTCTGGCTGATTCTGAAACCTTAATCATCTTACTTGTATTTATTCTAAATAGCTCACAAATATACAGTATAAGTAGGGTTTTACCATAGCAACTAACATTATTATAACGAATGATTCCATAGGTGTTTCCTATGGAAAAGGACACTAAATTGCCTATCGTGCCCATCAAGCTTGTGTTTATTAAGATTCCCGCTCTTTTTTCATCCTTTTGAAGGGAAAAAATTTTATGTCCCCTTCTACACCAAAACTTACGATTATCCTCATTATTTTTGCAAAATGCTAGAAGACAAGAATCAAGAACGTACCTCATTGGAAAAATTGGGTGAATTTGGCCTAATTGAACATCTTACCAAAAACTTTGAACTCAATCAAACATCTTCCATAACCGGGGTTGGTGATGATGCCGCCGTAATGGATTACGATGGCAAAAAGACCATCGTTTCCACCGATATGTTGGTCGAAGGGGTTCATTTTGATTTAAGCTATATGCCCTTAAAGCATTTAGGATACAAATCGGTAATGGTAAATCTTTCGGACATCTATGCCATGAATGCCATGGCCACCCAAGTCACAGTTTCTTTGGCCATTTCCAATAGGTTTCCATTAGAGGCTCTTGAAGAATTTTATGAAGGCGTGGCCCTGGCCTGCAAATTGTACAATGTAGATCTGGTGGGGGGCGATACTACATCTTCCACTAGAGGAATGATCGTTAGCGTTACTGCTTTGGGAGCTGCCGATGAAAACGAAATTGTTTACCGAAAAGGTGCTAAGCCCAACGACTTATTGGTTGTGACCGGTGATCTTGGCGGAGCCTATTTGGGACTGCAGGTTCTGGAACGTGAGAAAGAGGTTTTCAAGGTGAATCCGAACAATCAACCAGACCTTGAACCCTATTCCTATATTGTTGAAAGACAATTAAAACCTGAAGCCCGAAAAGATATTGTAGAGTTGCTCAAAAAAATGGAGGTGAAACCAACTTCCATGATCGATATCAGCGACGGCCTTTCTTCCGAAGTGATGCATTTGTGCAAACACAGTGAGATTGGCTGCAATGTTTTTGAAGATAAGATTCCTTTGGACCCCACGGTGATTTCTGCTTCTGAGGAATTTAAAATGGATAGTACCATGATCGCTCTTAGCGGTGGTGAGGATTATGAGCTGCTGTTTACTATTGACCAGGGTGATTTTCCAAAAATAAAAGGGAATCCGAACTTAACGGTAATCGGCCATATGGCGGAGAAGAGCGAAGGCGTCCACTTGATTACAAGGGCTGAGACCAAAATTCCGATTGCCGCTCAGGGCTGGAATTCGTTCAATAAATAAAAAATCCCGAAAATCAAGGGCTTCCCTACATCATGGCATTGGGGCACGCAACCATTAGCAGCAGGCAATTACTTAAGTTTCCGGGATAAGATTTGGGTCTTTTCTAAAATAAAAAAGGGCTATGCAACTTGATGCACTACCCTACTCTTTCTTTTCCTGTACATGTCTTCCAATGTACTGTTTATCTCTTGCATTTGAGGAGTTAATGCAGAGAGCTTGCCACTGACATCCGTTGTCACCTCTTTTTGACAGTGAATACATTTGTATTCTTTGATGTGCTGAGTTACTTTTTTGGAAACCACATAATGGTGCCCGAACAAACTACAAAAGAAAGAAGAAAATTTGTTGCCATGCTGAGTAGTAGATGTTTTCATACGCTGGTTTTGTTTGAAGAAAAGCAATGATTTACGAAATGGGGCTTCGAAAAATGCTTAAATTGGTTTGTAATTTTTTTATATAAACTTGATTTTAAGAGGTTCATTTTAATAGGAACGGATGTTGATAACTTTTTATTTCATGTTTGTTCTCATAATATATTTTTTTCGATGAAATACCATAAAATCGACAAAAACACATCTTTTTGCGCTCAAAAACACTTTTGTAATATACCATATTGAAAACAAATTATCAACAACCCATCAATAAAAAATCATTAACCGTTACGGCATTTGCCCTTTTTTCTCTTTTTTTTGGAGCAGGCAACCTTATTTTGCCTCCGTTGTTGGGATTTAAATCGGGTAGTTTATGGTGGTTGGTTACTTTGGGTTTCTGCATCTCGGGAGTGCTGATTCCTATTTTAGGGATAATGGCCCATGCAAAAATACAGGGAACCTTGTTTGATTTTGCCAAAAAGGTATCCCCTGCTTTTAGCGTGGTGTACTGTTATTTAATTTACGCTATTGCCATCGCTTTACCTTCGCCAAGGACAGCATCCGTGACGCATGAAATGGCCATCCAGCCTTTTTGGAATTCCTCATCCTTACATACCAGCCTTCTATATTTCTTGCTTGTGTTCGTATTTGTAATCAATCGCACCAAGGTTTTGGATGCGTTGGGCAAGCTATTGACGCCGGGTATTCTTATCATTCTAATGATAATGATAGCGACCGCTATTTTTACTTTGGATTTTGACTTTCTTCTTTCTAAAATGAGCCAACCTTTTAGCTCGGGTATTTTGGAAGGGTATCAAACCTTTGATGCCATTGGTGCTGTGGTAGTGGGGGCCGTTATCATTATTTCCATCAATTTAAAAGAAAAAGCTGCATCTTTTGAAGAAAAAAAGAGGCTCATTGGCTATGCGGGACTTTGGGCAGGAATTGGTCTGTTTTTAGTGTATGGGGGACTAATATTGACAGGCTCCTTATTCGGTGAAGTTTTTGATCAAGAAATTTCTAGAACAGCCCTATTGCGTGGGATCAGCACAGAAACATTGGGCCAAAAGGCCAATATATTGCTCAGTGTTCTGGTTAGTTTGGCATGTTTTACCACAGCGGTTGGCATTGTGACCGGTACTTCCGATTTTATAAAAAGCAGGTTCAACAATTCTAAAAAGGCGTATCTGACCACAGCCTTTATAGGTTGTCTATTAGGGGTATTGGTTGGTCAATTTAATGTAGGTTATATTATTACAGTGGCGGTCCCATCCCTAATGTTTATTTATCCCATCACCATTGTTTTGATCTTATTGAATGTTGCCCCAGAAAAATGGGGTCAATCAAGAGTGTTCAAACATGTAATATGGACCACCATCTTATTTAGTATTCCCGACTTTTTGGGAAGCATCGGTTTTGGCGAACAAATCTCTCCTTTTGTTGCTTGGATTCCTTTGGGTCAATATCAAATGGGGTGGGTTTTGCCTGCATTACTGGTGTTTATAATTTCGAATTTATCACAGCATAAATCAGAAAAACAGTCTATTCCTTAAATTGGAATTTCTGTAGAAATGGAATCTATTTTTTGATCTTGTCTCTGGTCAATCACAAACTGTTATCCAATAATCGAACCTGTCTTGTACATTATCTGCCTTTGCCTTTGGAAGTCCTTGTTTTAGGTTTTCACGCCATTCCGTCCATGTATGGCCCATAGCATCTTCAATTTCCTTTAGAGTGAAATCAGCCAAATTCGCTTCAAACTGGGGATTATTTTGATCAACCCCATCATCATTCCCATGTGGATGGATTAAATCTTTAACAACATAAGATGTGTAATACGGGTTGTCTTCGTATGCACATATTGACCAACCCAAAAAATAGTTATGAATATTGGGATAAACCTCTTTTATAAGCTCTATCTCTATCCCGGTAGCCCAACTTTCTCCCACTATCCTTTCCAGGTTCTTCCATTTGAGCTGACTGTCTATGTAAAAAAGATTTCTCTGTGAAGCATGACCAAATTCATGGATCAAGCCACTATATAATTGATGATGGTTTTTGTCAAAGTTTTCACCATAAAGCCATTCTCCTCCCTTTGCTTTCGAAAAAACTGATATGGCATGCGGGGCATTTTCATAAAAATGGGCCCTATATCCAAATATAGAGGCTTTCTTATGGGCCCTGATCCACATTCTGTCATTACCAGGCTTATTGTGCATAGGTCTAGTGACCTCATAATTTTCACCATAATAAGAATGATACGCCCCCCTATGTATCTGTGCATAAAAAGATTGTATGCTCCCATTGATCAAACTGTCCCATTCACCCTCTTTTTTAGGGCCAAAATACCATGCTCTGGTTACACTGGAACCTTTAATGATGTACCACTCATGATTGGACCATCTAACACTATAATTTACCTTGTTATTGAAATCCTTTTTTACACGGAATACTCCATTTTCGTCCGTAATGCCCCAAGACCACTTAAGTCCCCTCCTGGCCAATACCTGTGCTCCTTTTACAGGCACGGCCATTTCATCTGTAGGCTCACCTTGTGCATGGTCCACTACCCTGATTCGGCCTTCGGGCCTCCATTTTTTTGATGTCTTGCTTAATTCATTTGTTGATTTTCCAGCTGCAATATTTTCAGCCACTAGTTCCAAAGTATCGGCTAAATCAGAATGTATGGTTCTATCTTCATCGGGCATATAAAGCTCCTCGATGATTTCGTATGGGATAGATGAAGGGAACACATAGTCATTATCAACTACAGTGTATAAAGGACTTGGGGTTTCCAAGGGCAGTGATCTATCTCTATAGCTGTCATTTTCATCTGTTGTTGGTTCAAATTCATAGTGCAACGGAAATGCAAACAGATCCAAATCTTCATCAAATCTGGCAAGTTCCAATATTTGATTTTTGTTTTTGGGTAAAAAGCGGATGTAGAGTTTATTTACTTTGACAGGGTTGTCCACTCCGGGATAGAGACCTCTACCCTGTAGTTCTTGCCATGCATTTTGCATATTCTCCATGGTCTGAGGAATGTTCATCTTACGGCCAAGAGTTATTGACCCCTCATAATCAACAATGGAAAGAGGTTCCTCTACATTGACCAAACATGATTGACCATCATCAAAATCATAATCCAAATAAACCTGTTCTTCTTCTGTGGTTTTGAGCTCCTCGTTCGAGATTTCGCTATCACAGGAAATAAAGCCCAGTATACTCATAATCAATACAAATCCCTTTGAATATGTTTTCCGATTTTTCATTTTCTGATATTGTTATCGATTCATAGATTATCGAAACTCAGAAAATTATTCATCATAATGTTAAATGAATTGACCAATACCAGTTATTTGGGCATGGTACGCCTTTTTCAATTGACGGATGACGATTAAATCACACCATTTATGCCTTTTTAAAACTGCAGAAAATAAAGTTTTGCGTTGTATTGAATGGGGTTCTGTGGTCCTCGGTCCTGCAATGAATCTTTTCAAAATTTTGAAAAGTTGCTTCCATTACCTCCTCATTATATTGCTTAATGTCCAACCCACTGCATTTTTTAGGGCCGTTTTCAGAAAATGTGCCCAAAATCATATGACCATCCACCACTTTTTTGGTCAACTCAACATACGTTTGAATCTGTTCGGGTTCCGTTAAAAAATGGAATGCAGCCCGATCATGCCAAACATCATAAGTTTCTTGTGGATTAAACTTGAGAATGTCACTTTCCACCCATTTAACTTTATGGGCTTTGTCACCAAGCCTTTTTTTGGCTCGCTCTAGAGCTTTGCCCGATATATCCAGAACAGTAACGTTTTCAAAACCTTCATTGAGCAAATAATCCACCAATTTGCTGTCGCCACCACCCACATCAATGATTCTTGCCGACTTGTCCAGTTGCAAAGAATGGATAAAGTTCAACGAAATCTGAGGAACTTCCTGGGTCCAACTTACCTCATCTGGGTTTTTGGTATTGTAAACGGTTTCCCAATGGTTTTTTCTGTCCAACTTGCTTATTTTGTTTAGTAAAGAACCGAATCAAAAAAGGATTTCATTTCTTCTGCGTATGGAACCCCATATTTATTAAAGGTTGCTCTTGTTTGGGCATCGGGTTTCCAATCAAAAAAAGCGTGCCCTGCTCCTTCAACTTGAATATATTCCACTGCTTGACCATTTTCCTTTAAATCGTCCACGTATGGTTGGACCACTTCATTACTGATCAATGGATCTTGGGTCCCTCTTACTATAAAGTGGGGTATGGCACGATCTGTAACATTAGGCACATGTGCTGCAGGAGATACAGCATTAAAATAATCCTGACCTGCCTGCTCTGGCATAAATTGTTTAAAATCCGTAGCGCTAAATGGTCCGTAGCTCGGTGCCACTACTTTTATAGCATCCGTTATTTCTTTTTTAACTTCTGCAACCGTTTTTCCCTTTGGGATATATGAGGGCATAAATTCATAAACATTGTTAGCCCTACCAAAACCACGGTCGCCGATCATGGGACTCAACATTGCAGCAGATGCAGATAAATGGCCCCCGGCACTATCTCCCGTTATGGCAATCTTAGATGGATCAGCTCCGTATTGGGCAGCATGTTCC
Source organism: Allomuricauda sp. TMED12 (assembly GCA_002167435.2). Lineage (GTDB taxonomy): Bacteria > Bacteroidota > Bacteroidia > Flavobacteriales > Flavobacteriaceae > Flagellimonas. Next base: position 81,296 of record NHBR02000079.1, on the reverse strand, counting down.
TGAATATGGGCTATGGCACCAAACACATCTTCAATAAGTTGGTGCATGGCATTCGGTTCTTCATCACCATCCAATTGGTTTACCCATCTGTAATCTATACTTGCCACAACATAATGGTTTCCTTTGGCAAGTTCACGGGCCAAACCTCTCATAATATCCTCGTTGTTGGAAGACCATCCCCCGCCATGCACAATAATGGCCAAGGGCAGATTTTCAGCGCCCTTAGGCGAATACACATCATACTTTAAGGATTTTACCCCTGGTTTTGCATATACCACATCGTGCATCACATTTAAATTGCTTACCAAGTCGTCGTCCACAAAAGTTGCACCTATGGACATATCTTTATCCACGGTAATTTTCATAGTGTTTGTAAAATTTTCTACACTTGTAGTCCCCCACATGCCGCCTTTATAAGTATAATAAATCGCGTCTAAACTAAATCCATCGGATGGGTCTGCTTGAATTGTAAGCTCCGTTCCAGAAGAGACCATACCATCTTCGGGAATTTCGGGAGAAACGGTATATGAACCATTTTCTGGTGAAACCAATGTTACTTTAAAGCTTTCTTGAACATTTATAGCCTTTGTATTGGCGGCCATGGAAAAAACAGATATAAAAATTAGTGAAAAAATCGAGGTTGTTTTGGTCATTATCTTATATGTATGTTGATTAATAGGAAAACCTAAAGTTAGGATATTTTATCTAGTCACAGCAACAATGTTTATTGCTTCTGGCCTTCTCAAAGCATTCCTTTCCCTCTGTAAATGCAAAGTAAGCAAGTCCCAAAGTTCCCAAGCTATCGATGTACGGAATTTGAAAAAGCTCATAAACTCCGCTGCTTATTAAAAGAATAATGGACATGTAAATACAAACCAATGTGCAATTGGCATCTGCCAAAATAGGTGCAGAATTCAATCGTTTACCGACTTTTCGCTTCCACCAGACCAAAATCCACATAACAAGTATGGATATTGACGAAATGATGACCCCCCAGAAAGTGGTCAAGGGTTTGTGTCCTGTCCAAATATTGTATACACTTGAAACGACAAGACCAACGACCAAAAGGTAAAAGGCAAACCCTGTAACTCTTAGAGCCGTTCTTTCAAAATTGTCTCGATTGCTATCGGGATTCTTTTGTATACGTAAAACCATATGCGCAATACCCAATCCCGAAATCACTTCGATAAAGCTATCGGTTCCAAAACCAAACAAGGCCAGACTTTCATCTTCAAATCCTAAATAAGTGGAAATAAGTCCTTCGGCTACGTTGTAAAAAATGGTAAACATAGCTAGGGCAAATGCTGTTCTGTAAAGTTTGTCCTGTTCCTTCAAAATTTACGGATTCATGTCCTTTAAGTTCGTTTTTTGAGCTGAAAATCCAAAAATTTATTGTAACCCAGCTTATTCAGAGCCTCGTTTTTTCTTATTATACCGATAAATGGCATAAGCGATACCTACCAAGACCACAAATGGAAGGTAACTCCCGATAACCACACCAATTTCGTAGGCGCTATCGGGAGCTTCCTCCATCTTTTTTTCAATTTCCGATTGTTGCACCAAGAATATTAAAAACTTCATAGGATCTATTTATTCATCAACTCCTCTATCTCTTCAATTTCTATTGGAATGTTGCGCATTAAATTAAATGGCTCCCCTTTTTCTTGGATAACCACATCATCCTCCAACCGGATTCCCATTCCTTCGGCTGGAATATAAATCCCGGGTTCCACGGTAAATACCATATTGGCTTTCATCGGTTTTTTCAATTCCCCATAATCGTGGGTGTTCAATCCAATATGGTGACTGGTGCCATGCATAAAGTACTTCTTGTAAGCGGGCCAATCTGGATTTTCGTTTTGTACATCGGCTTTGTCCAGCAAGCCCAATCCTATCAACTCCGAGGTCATTAATTTACCAACTTCATTATGGTATTCCGCCCAAATAGTCCCGGGTACCAACATTTTGGTTGCTTCGTCCTTAACACGGAGCACTGCGCTATACACTTTTTTTTGTCTATCTGTGAATTTGCCATTTGCTGGTATGGTACGGGTCATATCGCTAGAATAGTTGGCATATTCAGCCGCCAAATCCATCAGGATCATATCGCCATCCTTCACTTGCTTGTTATTCTCTAAATAATGTAGAACGTTTGCATTGTTACCCGCCGCAATAATTGGGCTGTATGCAAATCCTTTGGAGCGATTTCTTATAAATTCATGCAAAAATTCAGCCTCGATCTCATGCTCCCAAACTCCGGGCTTAACAAAGCCCAATATTCTTCTAAATCCCTTTTCGGTAATGTCGCAGGCTGTTTGCATCAATGCAATCTCTTCAGGCTCTTTTACCCCTCGGATATTTTGTAAAATCGGATTGCTCTTCGCCCATTGGTGTGCCGGATATTCCTTTTTGCATTTTTCTATGAACCTAGCTTCTCGGGTTTGGGTTTCCACTGCTTGGCGATAGTGTTCGTTGGTATTAAAATAAATGGTATCGGCCTCGGTCATCAGATCAAAAAAGATTTTGTCAAAATCTTTGAGCCAATAAACAGTTTCTATTCCCGATACCTCTGTTGCCTTCTCTTGGGTCAACTTGGCGCCTTCCCAAACTGCAATATGATCATTTGTCTCTCGAACAAATAAGATTTCCCTGTGCTTTGGGTCCATGGCATCCGGAAACAATAACAATATAGTTTCCTCTTGGTCTGCTCCACTCAAGTAAAAAATGTCCCTGTCCTGCTCAAAAGGTAAGGTACTATCCGCACCAATAGGGTAAATATCGTTGGAATTGAACACGGCAATACTTTTAGGTCTCATTTGGGCCATGAACTTCTTACGGTTTTTTATAAAAAGGGCATTATCTATTTGAGCGTATTTCATAAGTATCATTTAATTTGTCCAAATGTAGCCAATTGCGTTACCGAAGACAAATTCTTACCTTCAATCCCAAATAGAAACCATGGAGCTCAGCCTAAGTATCCCAGCACTGCTTTTCCCAGCCATTTCCTTGACCATGTTGGCCTACAATGCACGGTATTTGGCCATTGCGGCATTGATTCGCCAGTTGCACAAACAATTCGAGGAAACCTCAGCCCAACCTCTAAAGCAACAGATCAATCAATTGCGTACTCGACTGGGAATCATCAAAAATATGCAGGCCTCCGCCATAGTTAGTTTTTTGTTGGCTGCGATAACCATGTTCTTGATCTACGTGGAAATGCGGGTTTGGGCCAATGTGATCTTTGGAATTAGTTTGGTTTTTTTGATGATTTCTTTGATCCTCTCTCTTTTAGAGGTACAGTTATCCACAAAGGCATTGGGTATCCAATTAAAAAACATGGAAAAATAATAGGCCATTAAAACAGACCCTGTAAGAATTCTTCTTGCCGTTTTATCCCTAATAAATTGTACGTCAATTGAAATGACCATTGCGCCAATCCTTAGGCACTATAGGTGAAATAAGCCAAAAAAATACCTCTGCTTACATTTAATTTTGATTCAAATATTGATTCATCAAAGGAAAAGGAATATGCAGAGCGTCAAAGATTTGGAGTTTTTTAAAAACATACGGGAAATCAGGGAATATGAATTTGGAATTTTCTATTTCTTTGATGGGTTGGTGATTTCTGAAATGAAGGAAGGCGAAATTTTTGATTGGTCGATTGCCGAAAAAATCATTGAGGTAGCTTACGAGGTGTTGGGCAGGGACAAACCCATTGCTTATATCAGCAATCGCATTCACAATTACTCTGTAGTTCCGACGGATTGGCTGAAATTTTATAAACATCGTCACCAATTGGAATTTTATTCCATTGTAGCCTACAACAATAGCGGGTTGGCAAGCGTGGTTTTAGAACGAATGTTCTTTCGCAATAAAATACGGCAATTCTCAAATCTGGAAGATGCCATTAAATGGAGCTTGCCCAAAGTCAACGATAAAAAAATTGACCTGCCCGCCCAACAAAAGTAGTCCCAACTATTTTCTGGTTCTTTTTACATCTTTTTCCACATATTGAACAATACACTTCGCCACATTTACCCCTGTGACCTCCTCAATGCCCTTTAACCCAGGAGAGGCGTTCACCTCAATTAAAAGAGGGCCGATATTGGAACGGATTAAATCCACGCCAGCTACACCAAGGCCCAAATGTTTGGTCGCACTTAGGGCTATAAATTTTTCGCGTGGTGTCAATTGCACCTTTTGGGTTTTCGCTCCGCGATGAACATTGGATCTAAAATCATCCTGTTCACTAGTCCTTTTCATGCTAGCCACAATTTTGTTTCCCACTACAACTATTCTAAGATCTTCTCCATTGGCCTCCTCAATAAACTCCTGTAGCAAAATGCTGGTATTCATACTATATAATGTATCTATCACAGATTTTGCCGACTTTTTACTTTCCGCCAAAATAACTCCTTTGCCTTGGGTACCTTCTTGCAGTTTAATTATGACCGGGGCTCCTCCCAAAAGCTCTATTTGATCATCCACATTGTTTGGGTTGATGGAAAAAACGGTTTTTGGTACAGGTATTCCTCTTTTGGACATCATTTGCAAGGTAGACACCTTATTTCTTGCCCGTATAATACCCAAAGATTTAGCTGTGCTGAAAACATGGTTCATTTCAAACTGTTTTACAATGGAGGCGCCATGCCTTGTTACCGTGGTACCGATTCTGGGTACAATGGCGTCGAAGTCATCCGTTATATTATCCGTTCCATAGAATATCTGTGGCCTATCCCCACCCAATTGTACCGAGCATTTGGTATGGTCGATATGTTCCACATAATGACCAGCCTTTTCAAATTCCTCCACAATCCTAGAAGTAGAATACACATTAAGGCTTACGGATAGAATGGCGACGTCCATGTTTATTTGCATTGGTTTGAAAATCAATGGTAATATCGGTTAAAATTCCCAAAATCAAATCCTGAAAGATTAAATCCCAATAGCTTAAAATGAGTCTAAATAACCTGTTTTACAATGTTGAAAGCTTGTTAAAAACTCATCCGTAACGTATTTTTGTTAAAAAACTAACTTCTAATGAGTTTGATAAAATCTTCGTTGGCCAGAAAATATGTCATGGCCCTATCGGGTCTTTTTTTGGTCACATTTTTGATTCTTCACGTGACCATTAATTTGGCCTCGGTATTTTCTCCCGATTTTTTTAATGAAGCATCCCATTTTATGGGCTACAACCCAATAGTCCAGTTCTTGATGCAGCCTATTCTGATTGCAGGTGTAATCATTCACTTTGTAATGGGCTTTGTTTTGGAAATCCAGAACAAAAAAGCAAGGGATGTAAGCTATGTTAAGTACAAGGGAAGCGCAAATGCACCTTGGGTCTCTCGGAACATGATTTATTCCGGTCTTGTTATCCTTGCTTTCTTGGCATTGCACTTCTACGATTTCTGGGTACACGAAATGGCCTACAAATATGTTGAGGCCAATCCTGAGGACCCCACACGTTACTACCATGAAACGGTCGAGAAATTCGAACCTATTTGGAGAACCGTCCTTTACGTGGTTTCTTTTGTGTTGCTGGGCTTGCACTTGTGGCACGGCTTTGCCTCCTCGTTCCAATCCATGGGTGCGAACAATAAGTACACCGAAGGATTCAAAAAATTCGCTAAAATATTTGCGGTTGTGGTACCCTTGGCATTTGCATTTATTGCCATATACCACCACCTTAACCCAATAACACATTAAGTATGGGCATTTTGGACTCTAAAATTCCATCTGGGCCATTGGCCAACAAATGGACCAAGCATAAAAACGACATCAATCTAGTTAACCCTGCCAACAAAAGAAACATCGACATCATTGTTGTAGGTACAGGACTTGCAGGTGGTGCCGCGGCAGCCACTTTGGCCGAGTTGGGTTACAATGTTAAAACATTCTGCTATCAAGATTCACCGCGTAGGGCGCACTCCATTGCTGCCCAAGGGGGAATCAATGCAGCAAAAAACTATCAAGGAGATGGTGATAGTAATTACCGTCTCTTCTACGATACCATAAAAGGCGGGGATTACCGCTCCCGAGAAGGTAATGTTTACCGTTTGGCAGAGGTTTCCGGAAACATTATTGACCAATGTGTGGCACAAGGGGTTCCTTTTGCCCGTGAGTATGGCGGAATGTTAGATAACCGTTCTTTTGGAGGGGTACTTGTATCAAGAACCTTTTATGCGAAAGGACAAACAGGGCAGCAATTATTGCTCGGTGCCTATGCTGCAATGAACCGTCAAATCAACCGTGGTAAGATTCAAGCCTTTAACCGTCACGAAATGATGGATTTGGTTTTGGTCGACGGTAAAGCAAGAGGAATCATTGCCAGAGACTTGGTAAGTGGAGAAATTGAAAGACACAGTGCCCATGCCGTTGTCTTGGCGACTGGAGGATATGGAAATGTATTTTTCCTTTCCACTAACGCCATGGGAAGTAATGTAATGGCCGCTTGGAGAGCGCACCGAAAAGGAGCTTTCTTTGCCAACCCATGCTTTACACAAATTCACCCAACCTGTATTCCTGTTTCAGGCGACCATCAATCCAAATTGACATTGATGTCCGAATCACTTCGAAACGATGGACGTATTTGGGTACCTAAGAAAAAAGAAGATGCCATTGCCATTCGTGAAGGTAAATTGAAGCCGACAGAACTTTCTGAAGAAGATCGCGATTACTACTTGGAAAGAAGATATCCTGCTTTTGGTAACCTTGTTCCTCGTGATGTTGCCTCAAGAGCTGCCAAAGAGCGTTGTGATGCTGGTTTTGGAGTAAACAAAACTGGAGAGGCAGTATTCTTGGACTTTGCATCTGCCATTGAGCGTTATGGAAAAGAAAAAGCCCTAACATCAGGACTTAAAAATCCCGACAAAGCAACCATCACCAAATTGGGTGAAGAGGTTGTAGAGGCCAAGTACGGTAACCTGTTCCAGATGTACGAAAAAATCGTAGATCAAAATCCATATAAAACCCCAATGATGATCTATCCCGCGGTACACTATACCATGGGTGGGCTTTGGGTAGATTACAACTTACAGACCACAATCCCTGGATGTTATTCGGCAGGTGAGGCCAACTTTAGCGACCACGGTGCAAACCGTTTGGGAGCTTCCGCTTTAATGCAAGGTTTGGCAGACGGATACTTTGTGTTACCATATACTATTGGCGATTACTTGTCCGATGATATTAGAACAGGAGCCATCCCAACCGATACCAAAGAATTCGAGGAAGCCGAACAACAGGTTCGTGACAGAATGGAGAAGTTGACGAGTGGTTCTGGAATCCATTCCGTGGATTACTATCACAAGAAACTGGGTAAGATCATGTGGAACAAATGTGGTATGGCCCGTAACGAAAAAGAATTGAAAGAAGCCATCGAGGAAATTTCCGCACTTAGGAAGGATTTCTGGGAGAACGTAAAAGTTCCCGGAAGCATCGATTCCAAGAACCAAGAGTTGGAAAAAGCTGGACGTGTCGCCGACTTCTTGGAACTGGGAGAGCTTTTCGCCAAAGATGCCCTGCATAGAAACGAATCTTGCGGTGGACACTTCCGTGAAGAGTACCAAACTGAAGAAGGTGAGGCACTCCGCGATGATAAAAACTTTAAATATGTGGCTGCTTGGGAATATAAGGGCGAGCCCAAAGATGCAGCATTGCACAAAGAAGATTTGGTATACGAAAATATTGAACTGAAGACACGATCCTACAAATAAGAAACTATGAAATTATATCTAAAAATATGGCGTCAGAAAGATGCATCCGCACCAGGAAAAATAGTTGATTATACCCTTGACGGTGTAGAAGGTGATATGTCTTTCTTGGAGATGCTGGATATTTTAAATGAAGACTTGATCTCCAAAGGAGAAGAACCTGTGGAGTTCGACCACGATTGTAGGGAAGGTATTTGTGGCACTTGTTCCTTGCAGATCAATGGAGAACCACACGGCCCGGATAGATTGGTGACCACTTGCCAGTTGCACATGCGTAAGTTCAACGATGGGGATACCATTGTAATTGAACCATTCCGTGCAAAGGCATTCCCAGTGATCAAGGATTTGATTGTGGACCGAAGCGCTTTTGACCGTATTCAGCAAGCGGGTGGATATATCTCCGTGAACACTTCTGGTAACACGATTGATGCCAACACTATTCCAATTAATAAATACGATGCGGATGAAGCCATGGATGCCGCTACCTGTATTGGTTGTGGGGCCTGCGTAGCCGCTTGTAAAAACGCAAGTGCTATGTTGTTCACCTCTGCCAAGGTTTCCCAATTTGCTTTGTTGCCTCAAGGACAAGTGGAAGCTACCGAGCGTGTACAGAACATGGTTCGTCAAATGGATTTGGAAGGTTTTGGTAACTGTACCAACACCGGAGCTTGTGAGGTGGAATGCCCTAAAGGTATTTCTTTAACGAACATTGCCCGTATGAACCGTGAATACCTTGCTGCAACATGTAAGGGATAGACAACATACATTTTTATATACAAAACCCAAATTCCATCAGGAGTTTGGGTTTTTTGTTATCTTACAGTATGCCCAAAGAATACCCGAAAGAACGAATCAAAGTACCTCGTTTCAATGAGGAATCCGGTTTTTATACTACACCCGAGCGTTCCAAGATCATGGGAAAAATACGCGGCAAAAACACCAAGCCGGAACTTGCGTTTAGAAAAGCGTTATGGCAAGAGGGCTACAGATATCGGGTAGATTACAAAAAGCTCATAGGAAGGCCTGATATTGCATTAAAAAAGTACAAAACCGTCATATTTATTGATGGGGAATTCTGGCATGGGCATAATTGGGAGGAACGCAAGCATAAGATAAAGAGCAACCGCGAGTTTTGGATTCCTAAAATTGAACGCAACATACAACGGGACCAAGAAGTGAACGAAGCATTGGAGCAAATGGGTTACACCGTGTTCCGGTTTTGGGAAACCGAAGTGAAAAAAGACTTGGAAAGTTGCCTGGAAAAAGTGCTTAACGCTTTAAACGAACATCACACTAATGATTGAACCACTATCGAAACTGCCTCATGTGGGCACCACCATTTTTACAACCATCAGTCAACTGGCCCATGATCATGATGCCATAAATCTATCCCAAGGATTTCCAAACTTTGACCCCGACCCGAAACTTCTGAAACTCGTGAGCGAAGCTTATAAAAAAGGACATAATCAATATGCTCCTATGCAAGGAGCACTCTCCCTTCGGGAGGCCGTTTCAGAAAAAATTGAGCGCTTGTATGGTACCTATTACCATCCTGAATCTGAAATCACCGTTACCGCTGGTGCAACACAAGCGATTTTCACTACTATCGGCGCCTTTGTGCACCCCAAAGATGAAGTGATTGTTATAGAACCCGCCTTTGATTGCTACGAACCCGCCATATCCCTTTTTGGTGGCAAAAGTATAGCGATGCCCTTGGTGGGGAATAATTTTAAAATGAATTGGAGCGCTTTTAAATCGGCCATAACCCCAAAAACCAAAATGGTCATCTTTAACACTCCGCACAATCCCACGGGCACCATTTGGTCTAAAAAGGATATGCTACAGCTTCAAGAAATTTTAAGGGATACCGATATTATCTTGTTGAGCGATGAGGTTTATGAACATATTGTTTTTGATGGCAAGTTGCATGAGAGTGCAGCGAAATATCCAGACTTGGCTGCCAGAAGTGTCATTTGTTCTTCGTTTGGAAAAACATTTCATGCCACTGGTTGGAAAATGGGTTATTGCGTAGCTCCAAAACCCTTGATGAAAGAGTTTCAAAAAGTACACCAGTTCAATGTGTTTTCGGTGAATCATCCGCTGCAGATTGCTCTAGCCCAATACTTAGATGATCCCCAGCATTATCTAAATCTTGGTGGTTTTTATCAAGAGAAACGGGATTTTTTCTTAAATGGCATCAAAGACTCCAGATTTAAAATGGTCCCTTCGGCCGGTACTTATTTTCAATTATTGGATTATTCGGACATCACAGACGAAAGGGATACGGTCTTTGTGGAACGTTTGATCAAGGAATATAAGCTTGCGAGTATTCCGGTCTCTGTATTTTGCAAGGCGGATTATGACAAGAAATTTCTGCGGTTTTGCTTTGCGAAGACCAACGATGTTTTGGACAAAGCTTCCCAAATATTGAATTCAATTTGAGTATTGGAAGGCTAAAGTTGCTTTTTAACTATTTTGAAAATCTGAAGTACATCATCCAAAGGCAATTCAAAATCCTGGAATTCAGGGGATGAATTCAAATTGTGGCATAATATTGTTTTACTTTTCCTATTATACCCTGTAAGCCGTTTACAGATAATCCTATCCACACAAACCAATATGTATGATTGGTTCCAATAGGCCTCCTTGTTGCGTGCCAACGATTCTTTTTTGATTTCCAACCCAAGTACATAGGACTTATTTGGAATGGCAGCAACACTGTTGTCGTTCATGGAATCGCCGGATACTTCGAATATGCGATGGGGCTCGTCCGTTAAAAAGTCAATGATGAAACCTCCTTGGAATGGATTACTTAAAGATTCCTTCTGCAAACTCGCTATATATTTTTGATGCCATTCCACCAATACCAATGGAGCCATTACCAGATACTTTCCATGCTCCAAAGGATAAAAAACGCTGCCATGCTTGGTAAAAGGTTGTCTTTTGGTATAGGCCTCGCCCATATCGTTAACCTCGTGCATATAAAGTTCGGCAATGGTAAGTCCAAAATACTCGGCAATCTTGGTTAGATTCTTTATAGGAATGTTGGCATCCTTCCTTTCATATAGCTGAATGGTACGAAGACTGACACCAATCTCTTTGCCCAATTGCGATTGGCTGATATTATTTTTTCTTCGTAACTGCTTTATTATATACATTTATTTCTATATTGTGTAATATTGTTACGCAATAAGCACTCAACGCAGCAATTTATCTAGTTTTCTGTAATTGGGTTACAGGCCAAATATAGAAAATCCGATTTGACCCCAACATATAATTATTTAAACCAGAGTTATATATGGGTTCCACCAAAGGCCTTGGGCCACTTGTAAAAAGTGAATTAATCTTTTGTGAAGCAGATTTTGGCAAACCAATCAGTGAAAAGCTTTCCGAGATAATTAGAAGAAACACTTCTAAAAACGATTTTGCCAATATTGCCATTCAGAGCAGTGTGAGCTTTTCCACCATAAGGGATGTGGTTTACCGTACCAATAGCTTGACCAAGCTGAATGCCAATGCGATTTCCTTATTGATTCATGCAGCGTTTGAGAACTCTTTTGCTTATAAACTACAAGCCGAGGGTGATATTCTTTATCTGGGTAATCTTTTAAAGCTCTAAACGCATCAACCAATCGGTTTGTTTATCCGAACCTATATAATAGGGATGCTCATCAAACTTTGTAAAACCATGTCTCTTATAGAAACTGATGGCTTTGGGGTTATGTTCCCATACACCAAGCCAAATGAATTCCTTGCTCACTGATTTAGCTAAAAAAATAATCTGTTGAAGCATCCACGAACCTATCGTTTTGCCTTGATGATTCTCTAGCACATAAATACGTTCAATTTCCAACGCATTGGGATCATGTACATCGGTCTGTGCCGTTCCAATGTTTAATTTGAAATACCCCACCAATACTTCATCATCGTAGACAAAATGAAAAAGGCAGTTCTCATTGGCAAGTTCGGCAGCTAGTTTACTTGGATGGAAAGCTTCTTGAATATAGGATTGAAAGTCATCAGGATTATTATCTTTTTCAAATGCAACCGCAAAGGTGTTCTTGGATATTTTAACCAAGGTTTCCAAATCAGTATTATCACATTCCCGAAGGTGAAGGGGCATTAAAATAGGTTTTGCTTAAAATTACCGCAAAAAAAAGAGCCTAACAAGATGTTGGCTCCATATTTTTCAGGGGGATAAATACCGATCTATAGCATAAAAAGCTTCTTGATCAAAAGCATAAAACCTGTGAAAAAATCGTTTCTGTAAACTTGTACATTCTCGTCCATCGTAGTTTTTGATTTTAGGGCCATGGTGAATAGGTTTTAACGGTGTTAATTTGGGTAAAAATTTCGATATAACCAAATATATACTCGATGAATGGTAATTTAAAACTATTGTTGTGTAATCGCTCGTTTTTGTTGTAAAAAAGCTTTGGATATTTATTAAATGTTCATTTCGGGAATCTCACCATTCACTACCAACTTTCCTTCCGTTGCCTTTTCAATTTCCTCTACAGAAACGCCCGGTGCCCTTTCCAATAATTTGAAACCGTCTGGAGTCACCTCCAATACAGCAAGGTTGGTAACTATCCTCTTAACACAACCCACTCCAGTCAATGGTAAAGTACATCGTTTCAATAATTTTGATTTTCCAGCCCTATTGGTATGCATCATGGCTACAATAATATTCTCGGCAGATGCCACAAGGTCCATGGCACCTCCCATCCCTTTTACCATTTTGCCTGGGATTTTCCAATTGGCGATATCTCCATTTTCCGCTACTTCCATCGCCCCCAAAATGGTTAGGTGCACATGTTTACCACGAATCATGGCGAAACTCAAAGCCGAATCAAAAAAAGATGCTCCCGGCAGTGTTGTTATAGTTTGCTTTCCAGCATTGATGATGTCGGCATCCTCTTCCCCTTCAAACGGGAAAGGACCCATTCCCAATACTCCATTCTCGCTCTGGAATTCAACACTTATGTCGTCTCTAACAAAATTGGCTACCAAGGTAGGTATGCCTATGCCAAGGTTTACGTAATATCCGTCCTTGACCTCTTTTGCTATCCGTTTTGCTATTCCGTTTTTATCTAACATAATTAACTTTTCTGTCTAACTGTTCGCTGCTCTATCCTTTTCTCAAATGATTCTCCTTGGAAAATACGCTGTACAAATATTCCGGGAATATGGATTTCATTGGGATCCAAACTTCCTGCTGGAAGCAATTCCTCCACCTCAGCTACAGTAATGGTAGCAGCGCCACACATACATGGATTAAAGTTTCTTGCTGTTCCCTTGAATATTAAATTACCGGCCTCGTCTCCCTTCCATGCCTTTACAAAAGAAAAGTCTGCTTTAAAAGCTGGCTCAAGCACATACATTTTTCCATCGAACTCCCGAGTCTCTTTTCCTTCTGCCACCTCAGTTCCATAACCTGCTGGAGTATAGAAAGCTGGGAAACCGGATTGTGCCGCCCTACATTTTTCGGCCAGTGTTCCTTGCGGTGTTAATTCGACCTCCAGTTCTCCGCTCAACATTTGACGTTCAAACTCATCGTTTTCACCTACATAGGACGATATCATTTTTTTAATCTGATGCTTTTGCAGAAGCAGCCCTAGGCCAAAATCATCAACACCCGCATTGTTGGAAATGCAGGTGATATCCTTAATCCCCAATCGCACTAATTCTGCTATGGCATTTTCAGGTATTCCACATAAGCCAAATCCGCCTAACATGAAGGTCATACCATTCTCGACTCCCTTCAAAGCTTCGGTAACATTGGCAACTTTCTTACTGATCATTTAATTAGTATTTATGATTGCCTGAAATTACGATTTAAATAAAAAAGCCCCAAGCAAATTAAGATATGCTTGGGGCTTTTCTTTAAAATATTTTAGGCTAAAAGTCCAGGTCGTCCAAATCGTCTTCTGTATCAATTTTTTCCTGCTCTTCGTCTTCTTGTTCTTTCGAACAATCTATATTGATGGACATTTCTTCGGGCTCTTCAAAAGCTTCTTTGGAAATACCTAGTTCGTCATTGGCATAATTCTTCTTCATATACAAAGCCCAAATAGGTAATGACATTACTGCACCCTGTCCATAGCTAATACTCGAAAAATGAATTGATCTTTCTTCTCCCCCAACCCAAACACCTGTCACTAAATTAGGGACCGTGCCCATAAACCAACCATCACTTTGATTCTGTGTAGTACCAGTTTTTCCAGCAATAGGATTTTCAAAATTATAAGGGTATCCTGACATTACCTCTTTGAACCGTGTTTCGTTTTTATGATAATCACCTCTCAACCACGCTCCAGAACCATATTGTGTCACCCCTTCCAAAAGGTTGACCATGGCATAGGCGACATCCTTACTTAGCACATCCTTTGTTTCAGGAGTATATTCATAAAGCACAGTGCCGTTTTTATCTTCGATACGGGTCACCATTACAGGCTTTACATATACCCCTTGATTGGCATAAGTACCAAAAGCACCCACCATTTCATATACGTTTACATCAGGTGTACCCAATGCAATCGATGGCACTTCTGGAATTTCTTTAGTAATTCCCATACTCTTAGCTATTGAAGCCACCGAACCAGGGCCAACCCTATCCATAAGCTGAGCAGTAATAGTGTTTACTGAACCTGCTAGTGCCTCTTTTAGTGAAAGATTCTCCCCAGAGTATTTTCCATTAGAGTTTTTTGGGGTCCAGGCTTTCATGTTTCCATGTTTCCCCGGTTCAATACTATACATATTGTCAGGCAATGTGAAACAGGGTGAGTAACGTAATTGGTCAATTGCAGCTGCATACACAAAAGGCTTGAACAAGGAACCTGCTTGTCTGGAGCCTTGAATCACATTGTCGTATTGAAAATGCTTATAGTCAACTCCACCTACCCAAGCCTTTACATGACCTGTTTGCGGCTCCATGGACATCATGGCGGTACGCAAGAACGTTTTGTAATACCTAATGGAGTCCATCGGGGTCATGATAGTGTCCTTTTCATAGGAATCGCTGTTCCAATCAAAAACGGTCATTTCCTCCTTTCTATGGAATGTAGCCTCGATTTCTTTTTCAGATAAGCCATCTCTCTTTAGATGACGCCATCTGGCGGAACGTCTCATGGCACGATCCATAATGGTGTCGATTGCACCTCTAGAAATATCCAAAAAGGGTGCTGTTGCATTTCTTTGCGGTGTGTTTTGATGAAAAAACTCAGCCTGCAAATTCTTCATATGCTCTTGAACGGCTTCTTCGGCATTTTGCTGCATTCTGGAGTCAATGGTGGTATAAACCTTTAGTCCATCCAAATAGATATTATATTCTTCGCCGGTTGGTTTTGGGTTTTCCTTCACCCAATTATTTAGCCAACGTTGAAGATACATTCTAAAATAAGTGGCCAAACCTTCTCGGTGTGATTCTGGATTAAAATTGATTTTCATCTCCCGGGCTTGCAACGAATCCCTTACCTCTTCGGAGATGTATCCGTACTTTGCCATCTGTCCGAGAACGGTGTTACGCCTGTTGAACACCAATTCTTCACGTCGCATGGGGTTGTATAGCGATGAATTTTTGAGCATCCCCACCAGAACAGCGGATTCCTCTGTTCTTAAATCAGCCGGTTCCTTGCCAAAATAAATTCTGGCAGCGGAACGTATACCGTCTGCGTTGTTAATGAAATCATACTGATTTAAGTACATTGCTATGATTTCTTCTTTGGTATACTGCCTTTCCAAACGGATAGCTATTACCCATTCTTTTATTTTTTGAATGATTCTTTCTACTCCTCCTGATGGTTTTTCGGTAAAAAGCAACTTCGAAAGCTGTTGGGAAATGGTACTTGCGCCTCCTTTGGTTCCTAAATAGGCTACGGCCCTAAGTGTTCCTCTTGCATCAATTCCTGAGTGATCAAAATAACGAGCATCTTCGGTAGCGACCAATGCATTCACCAAATTTTGGGGCAGTCCCTCATAGGTAACGGGAGTCCTATTGTCATTAAGATATAGTTTTCCCAATGTTTCTCCATCAGAAGAGATAAACTCCGTTGCCAAATTGGTGGTTGGGTTTTCCAAACGTTCAAAGGTGGGCATTTCCCCAAAGGCTCCCCAAGAGGCCAAAAGAAAGATAAGGACAATGGAAAACACTCCTGCTCCAAATAAAATCCAAAACCACTTTATGAAAGGAAAAAAATTCTGCTGCTGTTTTTTTTGACGCTTCTTTGCCATTATAATTTGGGTGCTTTTTCTATTTCCAAACCAACATCTGTTACTCCTTCTAAAACATGAAGGCCTTCCACATCGCCATTTTTGCGCATGGCATGGGAGATATTCACTTTATATACGCCAGAATTCGGAAAATCGATCTTTTCCTTGTACCAAAGTTTGTTTTCCTTGACACCTCCCATTCCTTTTCCCAACCATTCGCCGCCGGGTTCGGCCATTCTATATTCCAACGTATCCTTAACGGTATTGCCGCTCGGATATTCTAACTCAGTAATCAAAAATAAATTGCTGAAGGCAAAAGTGTCATCGTTTCTTATGTTGATGAACATATTATATGTTTCCGTGGAATCCAGTTCGGAAAATTGAAAACCTACCCCTTGGCCCATCTCCCATTTCCCTTCTTTGATGGGTTTATAATCGGAATAGACCAACAACTCATTACAGGATGATAATGCAAGAACTGTAATGAATAGAAACAAAAATTTATTTCGCATTGGAGGATGCTTTAGATTTTGGCTTTCTACGTTTTTTCTTTCTTCGCTTTTTATTCTTGGGTCTATCAAAGCGGGTAAGGCTGTCTTGGCCCACTACATTTTCAAAAGTTGTTTTTTCTTCCTCTATATTATCCGCGGCATATTCCTCTAAACTCGCAACTTTTTCATTTTTCTTGTTTCGCTCCAATATTTCCAATACTTGATCTTTGGACAGGGTGTGCCAAGTCGCGGGTTCATCTTTGTAGGAGAACCAAAGGGTTTCCTTAAAAATATCCGCTTTTTGACAAAAGGCCAATCCTTTTTGTGTTTTAAGCTTACAATCGGAGGGCGGGAAATTCTTGAGCGCTTCCAAGTACATGTCCAGCTCGTAGTTGAGGCAACATTTTAGTTTACCACATTGACCTGCCAATTTCTGAGGGTTCAAGGCCAATTGTTGGTATCGGGCAGATGCGGTACTGACTGATCTAAAATCTGTCAACCATGTTGAGCAGCAAAGTTCACGACCACAGGAACCGATTCCTCCCAAACGCTGAGCCTCTTGTCGGTAACCGATTTGACGCATTTCAATCCGAATACCAAAGGCTTTGGCCATATCCTTGATCAACTGCCTAAAGTCCACTCGGTCTTCTGCGGTGTAGTAAAATGTGGCTTTGGAACCGTCTCCTTGAAATTCTACATCGCTCAACTTCATTTGAAGCTTTAGAGAGATAGCTATTTCTCTGGAGCGTTTCTTTATCTCCTCTTCCCTGTCCCTGCATTTTTGCCAAATATCAATATCCCGCTGGGAGGCCTTTCTATAAATTTTTGGAATGGTTTTATCATCGGGAGATACTTTTTTGCGTTTCATTTGGATTCGAACAAGTTCCCCGGTCAAGGTCACTACCCCAACATCGTGTCCAGACTTGGCCTGAGTGGCCACTACATCCCCAATGCACAATGTGAGATTCTCCGAATTCCTAAAGAACTCCTTTCTACTATTCTTGAAACGTACCTCAACGCAATCAAAAGGTTTTTGACCGTTGGGCAACGACATATTGGAAAGCCAGTCAAAGACCGTTAGCTTATTACAACCATCAGTGCCACAAGTTCCATTGTTCTTGCAACCACGCGGTTGTCCATCCTTGCCGGTTGAACAACTGCTACACGCCATATTTAATATCTTGATTTAAGGAAACTTAAAGCACTTCCTTAAAAAGGGTTCATAAAAATTACTAGCGTAAATATACTACAATTTGTTGCAGCAGTGAAATACTAATTTTTGTATTTCAATACAGGTGAACGCCCTTTTTTGAATATTTTGTTGCTGGCCCTCTTACCTTTTCGCAAACGTTTTTGTTCCTCATACGGCAATGCATGTACTTCCATGCAATCCACAGAGCAGCAATTATTCATTTTTTCGGCACATTCCTCGCATTGGATAAAAAGCAAATGACAAGCTTCATTAGCACAGTTCACATGGGTGTCGCAAGGTTTGCCGCATTGATGGCAATGTGCAATCACCTCATTGGAAATACGCTCCCCTCTCCTGTGGTCAAAAACAAAGTTTTTGCCCATAAATTTATTTTCCAAGTTTTTATCGTTCACTTGGCGGGTGTATTCTATGATTCCTCCTTCCAGCTGAAACACATTTTTGAAGCCTTTGTGTTTGTAATAGGCACTGGCTTTTTCGCAACGAATACCACCTGTGCAGTACATCACCAATTTTTTGTCCTCTTTGTACTCGGCCAAATCTTGCTCAATAATGTCCAAAGAATCACGAAAAGTATCCACATCGGGTGTCACGGCATTCTTAAAATGGCCTATCTCGCTTTCGTAATGGTTTCTCATATCCACCAAAACGGTGTCTGGGTCTTCAATAAGTTCATTGAACTGTTCCGCACCCACATGGATTCCTTTGTTTGTGACATCAAAAGTGGCGTCGTTCAACCCATCGGCCACAATCTTTTTACGAACCTTCACTTTTAACTTCAAAAATGATTTATCATCATGTTCAATGGCGATATTCAATCTTACATTTTCCAAAAATGATATACCATCCAAATGCTCCTTAAAAACGTTAAAGTTTTCTGCGGGAACCGAAAGTTGAGCATTTATTCCTTCATGAGCTACGTAAATTCGACCGAGAACGTCCATGTCGTTCCAAGTCAAGAAAAGATGGTTCCTCAAAATTTGAGGGTTGCCTATATGTGCATATTTATAGAAAGAGATGGTAAGCCGCTCTTTTCCAGCTTCCTCAATAAGAGCTTCCCTTTCTTTTGCACTTAATGTGTTGTACAGTTGCATGCTATACTTGATTAAGTTAAAGAATGGTTCTTTGAAATTTGCCGCAAAGATAGGAATTAGAAGGGAGAGTAAATCAAAAGGGCCTTATGATCGGCCCCTTTAATCCACTTTCTCTTTTTCATAGCTGAATTTTCTTCTTTCTAGCAATTGTGAGCTGTTATAAGCTCTATAAAGATGAGTTAGTATGCTTAAGATGTAATGTTATTAAAAAGGTTGCGTGGCCTTTGTGGCATGTTGAAAGAAATGGTATTTTAGCCTTCCTAATCGTTTTTTACCATGAGCAAAGAAAAAGAAGCAAAATTAAAAGCCCTTAAACTTACACTTGATAAATTGGACAAAACCTATGGTAAAGGTGCTGTCATGAAAATGGGGGACAGTGTCGTTGAAGATGTAGAGGTTATTCCTTCTGGCTCATTGGGATTGGATATTGCCCTGGGCGTTGGAGGTTACCCCAGAGGAAGAGTGGTTGAAATATACGGTCCAGAATCTTCTGGTAAAACCACTTTGACCTTACATGCTATTGCAGAAGCTCAAAAAGCCGGTGGAATAGCCGCTTTTATTGATGCAGAACATGCTTTTGATCGTTTTTATGCCAAAAAGTTGGGTGTTGATATCGATAACTTAATTATTTCTCAGCCCGACCATGGGGAACAAGCTTTGGAAATTACAGAAAACTTGATACGTTCCGGCGCCATTGATATCGTAATAGTGGATTCCGTAGCGGCGCTAACTCCAAAAAGCGAGATCGAAGGTGAAATGGGTGACTCCAAAATGGGATTACATGCTCGTTTAATGTCACAGGCATTAAGAAAGTTGACCTCCACCATAAGCAAGACAAAATGTACCGTAATCTTCATCAACCAGTTACGGGAAAAAATAGGGGTAATGTTCGGGAATCCGGAAACCACCACCGGTGGTAATGCCTTAAAATTTTACGCTTCGGTAAGATTGGATATTAGAAGATCTACCCAGATCAAAAATACGGACGGGGATGTTCAAGGTAACAAAACCCGCGTAAAAGTTGTGAAGAACAAGGTCGCTCCACCATTTAGAACTGCAGAGTTCGATATTATGTATGGAGAAGGAATATCCAAAATCGGAGAAATACTCGATTTGGGAGTTGCTTATGAAATTGTCAAGAAAAGTGGTTCTTGGTTCAGTTATGGGGACACCAAATTGGGGCAAGGAAGAGATGCCGTAAAATCACTACTGATGGACAACCCAGAACTATCCGATGAATTGGAGGATAAAATAAGGGAAGCAATCTCAGCGGTAAGCGAATAACCTTTTAAACGATTTTTTGGGTAGATTAACTTTTGGTTGTGAAAATCCTACGCAACCCTTGTCTGTGCTGCACATCTAAGGGATAAAAAGGATTTTTATTATGAAAAAAGTGCTAATGCCCTTTATGTTAATTGTGGCATGCTCATGGTTCATATCTTGTGAGGTGGACGATGATTCCCCCAATTTTTACTTTACTGCCTTAAATACAATTGAGGCCGATGTACCTGAATTTTTTGAATTTGGTAAAACTTACGATATTGAAGTAACTTACCAAAGGCCTAACGGCTGTACTTTTTTTGAAGGTTTTGATGTGGTACAAACCTCTGTAACCGGTCGGGATGTTGTAGTGATAGGTTCAGTGCTCACGGACGAAAACCGAGCTTGTACCCAGGCCATAGAAGAAGTTGTGGCCACTTTAAAATTTAATGTAATTTATACCGAAGAGTACACTTTTAGGTTTTATGCGGGTGATGATGCCGATGGCAATGCCACATATTTGGAGTATACCGTACCGATAGCCGAGGAAGGGGCACCCACAAATTAGATAGCAACAATCCAGAATTGACCAACATTTGGATCTTGATGAACTGATACATAACTGTCAAAAGGGAAACCGACAGGCGCAAGCTGAGCTATACCGGAGATATTCCGGTATTCTTTTCGGTATGTGCCTCAAGTATTCTCGGAATAAAACGGAGGCAGAAGATAATCTGCACGATAGTTTTATGACCATATTCGACAAAGTCCATCAGTTTAATTTTAAAGGATCTTTTGAAGGTTGGATCAAAAGGATAACGGTAAATACTGTACTTCAGAAATATAGAAAAGACCAATACCTCAATGTGGTATCGGAAAATACCGAAGATGAGGTAGAAGTAGATACAGAGGACACGGATATAAGTCTGTCTACATTATTGGGGTACATTCAAGAACTTCCACATAAATACAGGTTAACATTTAACCTCTATGTACTGGACGGTTATAGCCACAAAGAAATCGGTGAGATGTTGGGGACATCCACAGGAACTTCAAAATCGAATTTGGCAAGGGCCAAAGCCATTTTGAGAGATAAAATTGAGAAAACAAAAATTAACATTGCTTAAATAGAACGATCATGGGGAAAAAGAATTTAGAGCAATTGTTCAAAGAACGATTTCGGGACTTTCAAGAGGTTCCGGACCAAAAGGTTTGGGATGCCATTGAACACTCTTTGGACAACAAAAAACAAAAGAAGCGTATAATTCCATTTTGGTGGAGCCTTGGCGGTGTGGCAGCTGCTCTTGCAATATTGCTGCTAACAATCAATCCATTTGCAGAAGAGCCTGTAAAACAACAGATTATTTCCGATAGTGAGAACATAACCTCCCCCGAATCGACCAATGATGCCGAAGAGGGTGCAGATAATTTCGATTCTCCTTCCCTGTCCAGGGATTCGGACAATGAAATCAGTAGTGGGGAATTTGTGGAAAAAGAAAGCTACGTTGAAAACAACAATTTGAACACCTCTGGCAACAAAACAGAAGTTGCCACAAGCATCTCGTCGAGCCCACAAAAGAATACTCTACCCATTCGGGACAAAGAAGCGGTTAGTTTAGAGCAATCGGAATCTCTTTTTTCCGACAACAATGAGGTTGCCAAAAACAACCCATCGATTATCCCGAACAACAACAGTAATGAGTCTAACGGTAAACAAGCAATTGCTACTACTTCAAACTCAGAGGAAGCCATAGCGATCCATGAAGAGACAAAGGACAACGTTGGGGAACAATCGATTTATGATGCAATTAAAGAGCAAGAGGATTTAGATAAAGTGGCCGACAAAAACAAACCAGGCAAATGGTCCGTTGGGCCTTCTCTGGCCCCTGTTTATTTTGATGCTTCCGGGGACGGCTCCCCAATTGGTCCGGATTTTTCCTCAAACTCAAAATCCGGTAATCTTAATTTAAGTTATGGGCTTACCGTTTCTTATGAAGTAGGACAAAAACTAAAGATACGTTCGGGGGTACACCGAGTAAATTTTGGATATAGTACCAATGATGTACTGTTCTCTTCTACCTTACGCGCAGCATCAGGAGATAAAATTTCCAATATAGATTACAACCCGAATTCATCAACCTTAGTGGTGGAAAGCAGGGAATCCGCAAAAGCTTCTCCATCTACCTTATCCAAAGAAGTGGCGTTGAACAGCGTCCCGTCACTAGATGGTAAAATGCTTCAGCAACTTGGCTATATCGAGGTTCCTTTAGAGGTAAACTATGCTGTTTTGGACAAAAAGTTTGGTGTTGACCTTATCGGTGGCTTTAGCTCCCTCTTTTTGGTGGATAATTCAGTTTTGTTGGAATCCAACACTTTAGTGACCGAAATCGGCGAGGCCAACAATATAAATTCCTTAAACTTTAGTGCCAATGTGGGCATGGGTCTCAATTATAGGTTTTCTCCAAAGATTAAAATCAATGTTGAACCGGTCTTCAAGTATCAATTAAACACGTTTTCCAATGTTTCGGGCAACTTTCAACCCTATTCAATCGGGGTTTATAGCGGTTTTAGTTTTAGGTTCTAATATAAAAGAAGTTGGTTAGGAAGATTGCCCCTTTAGGCAATCAATCAAGTGTCCTGTTTATGTAGGGCACTTTTTTTATATGTTGTTCATTTATAAATTTTTAGTATTTTGAGGTAAATATAAACCCATGTGTGGTGGTATTTAACACCTATTTTACTACCCAAGCACAAGATTTAATCAATACAAACAATAGTCAAGGCTATTACAGATCGGTTTCACATGAGGATGGAAGGAGTGTGGAAAAAAACTCTTGTTGTTACTTTTATTTTTATTGGCTTTTTGAGTTTGGCCCAAACAAAAGGCGATTTCTCCTTTGTGGAGGGTCAAATACCTTTTGAAATATTTGTGACACGGAACGATAGCCTTACAATTAATGACATTTTAAAGGATACAACCTTATTTGCCCCCATTACAGATCATTCAGAAAAAACCCATCCAAAGGATATCTTTTGGATAAGATTGGATTTAGGGAAAGAGTTGCCTTTCCTTACAAGTGGCAATACTTGGTATTTGGTATACAACAGTTTCGACCATGCTGAGCTGTTTTATTGGGGTAATCAAATGATTTCTAAAAAAGCCATCGGAAGATTTGACAACAATACTGCTGGAAATCAAATAAAATCTGCCAAATATTTTTCGGAAACACGGGTTGACTCCAATTATATTATCAATGGTCGTTATCTCTTCCTAAAAACAAAACGGGTTCTATTTATAGAAAACCTGAAGAACTGGAAGTTTGGATACACCAAGGTTTCCATCAAAGACCTTTTATCTTGGAATGATACGGAGCAATTTCTTTACAGCTATATCTTCGTTGGGATTGCTGGGCTCATGACCATTATTATACTCGTTTTCTTTGGGTATTTCAGAAGATGGGAGTTTTTGATGTATTCTTTGTACACAATGTTCATGCTCATCTATGCCATTAAGGATGAGTATGTTTTTTTTCATAATTTTTTGCCCAACAACCCCCTTTTCAAAGTTTGGTTGTTCGAAGATATTACCTTTTTCATAGGCATAGCATATCTGTTGTTTGCCCTTTTCTACTTGAATCTAAAAAAAGAAGATCGTTTCCTGTACTATATTGCGTTGTTTTCAATATACCTCCATATTATTTTCCTTTTGGTTGATTTTGCTTATTACTTTTTTGACAACTATATGGCCCATATTCACCTTATGAAAGTACTTCCCATATGGGACTCAATATTTTCCACATTGTTTGTCGTCTATGTTTTGATAAAGACCAAAAAATTAGTGTATTATCTTTTTGTTTTGGGAGTCACTCCATTTATGATTGGTACAGGGGTGCATTTTTATTTGAAAGGTGATGCGGACCCAATGGGTTATTATAATAAAGTCCCCCTATACATTGGCTCAACAATTGAAATCATAATTTTTGCTTTTGCCTTAATTTATAAACTCTTTCTTGAGCATATAGAAAGGTTGAATTTTGAACAAGAAGCTCTGCTCAACAAGAACAAGGCCTTAATGGCACAGATCAGTCCCCATTTCATTTTTAATGCTTTGGCGTCAATTCAGCATTTGATTCTAACTGGAAAAAACTCAATCGCACTTAATTATTTGAGAAAATTCAGTCGTCTTGCCAGAAATGTTCTGGAAAGCTCCATTGAGTTGTACGCCACGTTGGAAGAAGAAACAAAAATGCTGAAAGACTATCTGGAATTGGAATCGCTTCGTTTTGACAATGCTTTTTCGTATACCCTGGAAATTGAAGAACAACTTGCAATTGACGAAATAGAAATTCCATTTATGATTTCCCAACCATTTGTTGAAAATGCAATATTGCATGGTCTTCTACCCAAAAAACAAGGGGTAAAAAAACTACATGTATCTTTCAAAAAATCAAAAAATGCCATTATGTGTATTATTGATGATACCGGGATAGGAAGAAATAGTAGCAATCAACCAAAAAGGCCCTATGGCAGCAAAAGAAAATCAAGAGGTTTGAATATTACCATTGCTAGATTGGAATTCTGGCAATTTGGATCTGGAGAAGTGGAGATAATAGATAAATTCGATAATAATAAGGCATCCTTGGGAACCAAAGTCATTATTACTATTCCTATAAAATAATGGAAATAACTAACAAAAATGGATGTGTAACTTAGTGTTTTTTGTAAATTCCAACCATTGATATAAAACCATATCGTTTTGATAGACAGTCAGTTTGAAGATATACTGATATATTTTTCCAAATCCTTAATGGGCAAGGAAAATGAAGAAGACATACTATGGGATGTCGCAAAAAACTGTATCTCAAAATTAGGTTTTGTGGATTGCGTTATTTATCTGGTGGACGAAAGCGAAGATTTGCTTGTCCAAAAAGCTGCCTACGGTCCAAAAAGCCCTAAAGACCAAAAAATTTATAATCCGGTGGAGATATCCATTGGCCAAGGAATTACCGGAAGCGTCGCAAAAACCGGAAAACCAGAATTAATTCCTGATACCTCTCAAGATTCCCGTTATATTGTGGATGATGACACTAGACTTTCGGAAATATGTGTGCCCATAATGTATGAAGACGAACTTTATGGGGTCATTGATTGCGAGCATCCAGAAAAAGGCTTTTTCTCCGAACGACATCTAAAAATGCTCTCCGCAATAGCTTCGGTTTGTGCTATAAAAATTAAAAGTGTTAGGGCTAATAAGGAACTTATTGAAAAACAAACTAAACTTATTCAAGTAAAAGAGGAGATGCTGGAGTTAAAGCTAAAAGCCTTCAATTCGCAGCTTAATCCCCATTTTGTATTCAATGCATTGAACGCCATCCAATATTTTATTACAACACAGAATACAAAATTCGCTCTGGATTATTTCTCCACATTTAGTAAGCTTGTCCGCTTTTATTTAAAACAGCTGGGGAAGGACTCGGCCTCCCTTTATAACGAGATTGATATGTTGCATTGGTATCTAAAGCTTCAAAAGTTGAGGTATGATGGTTCTTTTGACTATTCCATATCCATTGAAAAGGAAAACAATGAGCTCAAAGAAGCTGTTATACCATCATTTGTAATACTAATGCTCTTTGAAAACATTGTTGAGCAATCAATCATAAACGGTGTCATCGACCAACACTTCAACATTGGTATAAAAGCCTTAAAAGATATTGTAAAAATAGAAGTGCAATATCAGTGTAAAGGTTTAGAGTCCAAAACTCTGGAAAATCATTGGTACAGGGAAAATATTATGGAATGGAAAGAGCAAGTTGAACTTCTCAATACTGTTAAAGGTTATGATATCTCACATGAAACCTCCAGTTCATTCAATAATAGTCTTCATGAAAAGAACATCATTTTAAACCTTCCAAATCTTGCATAGAAGAAAGTGTGTTTTATGCCTTCAATTCTTTTAAAATCACATCCCTGACCTCTTCTCTCAAAGTGGAGGTGTCTTCTGGGCTCAAAATGCCTGTTTCAAAAAATTGGTGGACTTTTACTCTTATTCGTCCGGGTCCACCACTATAAAACGTGAATGAGAATCTTTTTTTATTATCGTAAAAGGTCATGGGCACAACTGGAATCTTATGTGCAATGGCCATTTTAAAGGCTCCGTCCTTGAACTTGTCCAAAACAATATCCTCTTCGGGAACCCCTCCTTCTGGGAAAATACAGATACTCAATCCTTGATCCAACCTTCTCTGGGCTCGACGATATACTCCTGTTCTGCTTCGAACGTTATCACGATCTACCATTATACACACCCTTTTGTAGAAAAACCCAAAAATGGGAATGTTCACCAATTCCTTTTTTCCAACAAAAACAAAAGGATTTCTACTAACATGAAGCATCAGCATAATGTCCAACATACTGGTGTGGTTGGCCACCAACATATAACTCTTTCCCTTCTGCATTCGTTGCTCACGGATTATTCTGGGAAAACAGCCCATTCCATACAAAATGGGTCTTGCCCATAAATTCCGGGCCAACCAAAAAAATTGGGGGTAGGTCTTTTCCGAAATGGTAAATAGCAGTAAAAAAGGGAAAAATAATAAAATGGGAACGGTAACCAGCACATAGAACCATCCCCTGTACAATGCATAACCAACGTTTTTGATTGTTCCAACCATGGGCCAAAAGTAGAATTTTTGAATATCTTTATAGGACTAACCATAAAATCTTATAGCATGGGTATTTTATATGCATTGCTGATTGGGGCTCTCGCAGGCTGGCTTGCCGGTAAAATTATGAAAGGTGGTGGGTTCGGTGCCGTATTGAACATTATTTTAGGAATTGTCGGGGGTGCCGTTGGCAACTGGCTATTTGGAGCCTTGGGCATTCACATAAGTTCTGGTATTCTCGGCGATTTAATCACTGGGGTAATTGGTGCGGTGGCAATTCTATTTATAGCGGGGCTTTTCAAAAAATAACTTAGTGCCCCTAAAACATTTTAGCGCTCATAACCGCTTTTTTTATATGTGCGGGATGCTTACTTTTACGGGCAAAAATTAAGCATGGCCCGAATTCTGACAGGAATACAAAGTACAGGAACACCTCACTTAGGGAATATATTGGGTGCAATTGCTCCTGCCATTGAAATGGCTGAAGACCCCAAAAACGATTCCTTTCTTTTTATTGCCGATATGCACTCACTGACCCAGATTAAAGATGGTGAACTGTTGCGAAATAATACCTATGCCATTGCGGCGGCTTGGTTGGCGTTTGGGTTGGATATTGAAAAAACCGTTTTTTACAGACAGAGCGATATTCCTCAAACCGCAGAATTGGCCTGGTACCTTAGTTGCTTTTTTCCATATCAAAGATTAACCTTGGCCCATTCCTTTAAGGACAAGGCGGACAGATTGGAAGATGTAAACGCCGGACTGTTTACTTATCCCATGCTTATGGCCGCGGATATTTTATTGTACGATGCGGACATTGTTCCCGTAGGAAAAGACCAACTACAACATTTGGAAATGACACGCGATGTGGCATCCCGATTTCACAACCAAATGGGAGAAACTTTTGTTATGCCCGAAGCCAAGGTACACGAGCAAACCATGTACGTACCGGGAACAGATGGTGAAAAAATGAGCAAAAGCCGTGGCAACCTCATCAATCTATTCCAAACGGACAAAAAACTGCGCAAGCAGATTATGGGCATTGTTACGGACAGTACTCCCATGGAAGAACCCAAGGACCCCAGCAAGGACAATGTTTTTGCCTTGTACAAACTTTTGGCTTCTCCTGAACAGATTGAGGAAATGAGTGCCAACTACTTGGCAGGAAATTACGGTTACGGACATGCCAAACAGGCATTGTACGAACTTATTTTGGATAAATTTGAAGAACCTCGGGAAAAGTTCGAATACTATATGAACCACAAAAACGAAATCGACCAAGCTCTAGCTTTTGGCGCAGAAAAAGCGCGAAAAGTAGCCAATGAGGTTTTGGCTCGAGTTCGTGAAAAGTTAGGATATTAAATTGTCCTTCCTGTTATTCCAAATCCGAGTGGAACGAGGATGATGAATCTCAGATCTAATCATAATTTTAGATACTTAGCTACGCTCAGCATGACATGTTATCGGACATAAGGCTCGATAAGCCATTATCTTTGGTTCGAAAAGTGAGTGGAAAACCTAGGTTTTTGCGCAAAAAGCCATTCAAATCCCGATTTGTAGTGGCAAGTTTCGGTTAAACTGCATGCAAAAACAGGGTGACTGTTCTGTTGCGACCTTGTTCGATAAACGGTTGTCTTCAGGTATTCCAATTCGTTTAGTTGTACAATTTAGGGGATAAGTAGCATCCTGTCATTCTGAATCAGAGTAAAACGAGGATGAAGAATCACAAAGATTAATGGTATTGTTGAGATACTTCACATCGTACAACATGAAAATTCATGTAAAAAGAAATCCTTCTTCTAAAAAATCCAAGTCAAGGTTAATAGACTTTATTAAGTTTACTTTTTTAGCCCTAACCCATCCTTTTATTTCCTTTTCACGAGCAATTGTCTCTTGAATCCAGTCATATTGCTCATAATAAAGCAAATGTTTGCACCGATATTTTGCTGCAAACGTCTTCTTTCCTTGTTCGATGTTGTCAATATGCTCAATTAACCTACGAGTTAAATCGTTGGTAACTCCAGTGTACAAGACAGTTTTATTCTTGTTGGTTAAAATGTAGACATAATGTTTATTCATCATTCGTTTTTTGAGATACTTCGCTTTGCTCAGTATGACACAAATTTTCCGGCTGCTTGTCATTCTGAAGCGAAACTTAGTGGAGCTAAAGAATCGCTTGCCGATTTTTGACAGTATTGAGATACTTCGCTGGGCTCAGTAAAACATCCATTAGACCGCCTCGAACATTTTACCGGGCAATGGTCGGATCACGCCCTTCATTTCCATGTTCAGCAAAGTTGACGAAACCTTAAAAATGGGCAGATTACACTCCAAAGCCACGGTATCCAGCAACTGTTTGCCGTTCAACTGCAAGTAAGAGTAGATTGACTGTTCTGTTTCGTCCAACTCGATGAACAGTTGTTTTTGCACCGCTTTTTCCTGCTTTTCCTCCTCAATTTCCCACCCTAATAAATAAATTAACTCTGCGGCGGAGGTCAATAAATGCGCTTTTTGGTATTTGATAAGGTCATTGCAGCCTTTGCTCCAATTATCGGTTGCCCTTCCAGGAACGGCAAATACCTCTCTGTGGTATCCGTGGGCCAAATCCGCTGTCACCAAACTGCCGCCTTTCTCTGCGGACTCGATGACTATGGTAGCTTCACTGATTCCAGCAATAATTCGGTTACGTTTTAAAAAGTTTTCTCGATTGGGTTGGCTGCTGCTCCAAAATTCCGTCATAAAACCACCATTCCCTTCAATTTTGGATTTGTATTTGGAATGGACCTTGGGATAAATCTGATTAAGTCCATGCGCCATACAGGCAATAGTCTGTAATCCATGGTCCATGGCCGCTTTTTGAACGGCTATATCCACTCCATAGGCCAATCCGCTCACAATAATCGGGTTTAATGGGGCAATCTCTTCAATAAATTGATTGCAAAACGATGTTCCATAGTTGGTCACGTTCCTGGTTCCGACCACACTGATGACCTTTTGGTGCTGTAAATTGATATTTCCCCTTTGAAATAGAAGGATAGGGCCATCTACACAATGCTTCAAACGCGTTGGATACCCGTCGTCCATAAAATAAGAGACGGTTATGTCTTCTTTGGACAAAAACTCGAACTCTTTTTGGGCTTCTTCAAGATGGATAGCATCGTATAGACCTTTTAAGGTCATTTTCCCAATACCGTCTATTTTTAAGAGGTGGTGTAGTTTGTCCTCAAAAACAGCCGTTGGGCTTCCGCAATGGGAAATTAATTTTTTTGCCGTAACATCCCCGATATTGGGAATACTTTGCAGCCGTAAAGCCGCAATAATTTCAGGTTCAGTCATTTGATTTGGGAGTCAAAGTTGTTCACAAAATACAGATTTTCAAATGTTAATAAAAAGTTATCCAGCATATTTTGTACTGTCCCTTTTTTTGCAATATTTGTGGCTATGCGGATTGATTCATACATAGAAAAACTATTGTTCGATTATAACTGTGTCGTAGTGCCGGGTTTTGGCGCTTTTTTGGCACATGGTAAATCTGCAGAAATTGATTCAGCCACCAACACTTTGATACCCCCAAGCAAGGCCATTTCCTTTAACGCCCAACTTTCCAAGAATGATGGTTTGTTGGTATCCCACATTTCCAAAGAAAAGAATTTGGGGTATGAAGAAATACTTCAAGAAATGGAAAACATTGCTGAGGATTGGAACAAAAAATTGGCTCAGGGTGAAAGTATAGAGCTTTTTGGGATTGGAAAACTTTGGCACAACAATGAGCAAAGAATTCAGTTTCAGCCTGAAGAAAAAATCAACTTTTTAACATCTTCCTTTGGTCTATCCACCTTTGCTGCCACACCCATTCAGCGTGAAGTCATAAAAGAAGAGGTAGAGGAAATGGAAGAACGCATTCCATTCATAATCACTCCTGAGAAAAGGGAACAAACTTCTTTCAGACCTTGGTTAAAGTATGCCGCTGTGTTTTTATTGGCCGTTTCTTTAGGCGTTACTTCTTACCGCACTTATGGTGATATTCAACAAAAAGAAGTGGCAGCGCAGCAAGATGCCCAACAAGAAGTTTCACGCTTGATTCAAGAAGCTACCTTTTTTGAGAGTTCTCCATTGGAACTACCTGCCATCAACATTAGTGTGACCAAAAGACAATTGGGTAAACACCACGTAATTGCCGGAGCTTTCCGTGAAGAGGAAAATGCCGATAAAAAGGTGAATCAACTGAAAGAAAAGGGTTATAATGCTTTTTATTTGGGCGTGAACAAATATGGGCTTCACCAAGTAGCCTATGATAGCTTTGAAAACCCGAAAGAAGCACTTGTCTTTTTAAGAAAGGTAAAAGCCGAAGATTCAAGGGATGCTTGGATGCTTTCCGAAAAATAAATAATCGCGCTTTCTTTTAAAACCACTCCGCACTTCAATATCTTTGCGCAAAATTTAAAGGTATGCGCGCTAAAACTCCTAGTGAATCCCGCACGGTAATGACCGATTTGGTATTGCCAAGCGAAACCAACCCCCTCAACAATCTTTTCGGTGGGGAATTATTGGCCCGTATGGACCGAGCCGCTAGTATTTCGGCCCGTAGGCACAGCCGTAGAATTACAGTGACCGCTTCGGTTAACCATGTGGCGTTTAATCGTGCTGTTCCTCTTGGCAGTGTGGTAACCGTGGAGGCATCAGTTTCCAGGGCATTTAAGACCTCAATGGAGATTTTTCTGGATGTTTGGATAGAAGATCGCTTTACCGGGGAGCGCACCAAGGCCAATGAAGCGATTTATACCTTCGTAGCTGTAGATGATACCGGAAAACCTACCGAAGTTCCTCCTTTGGAGCCAGAAACGGACTTGGAAAAGGAGCGTTATGCAGCCGCACTTCGAAGAAAACAGTTGAGTTTGGTTCTTGCCGGTAAAATGAAGCCGGCAGATGCCACAGAGCTAAAGGCCCTGTTCACTTCATAAGTCTTTAAAAATCGAAATTGTCTGGATCTGGGCCAAATCGTTTACCGTTGTCCAATCCATCGAGCAATTGCACGTCCTCTTCCGAAAGTTCAAAATCGAAAAGGTCAGAATTTGCAATAATTCGCTCTTTTTTGGATGACTTTGGTATAGTGACCACCCCTTTTTGAAGATCCCAACGCAATACTACCTGGGCGATGGTCTTGTTGTATTTTGAAGCGAGATTCTTCATAATGTCCAAATCAAAGATGTTTCCCTGCATCAGCGGGGACCATGCTTCGTATTGGATTTCTTTGGATTTACAGAAATCTATCAAATCCTGTTGCACTAAATAAGGGTGGAATTCCATTTGATTCACCATGGGCACAATCTCAGCAGACGTAAGCAAATCTTCCAAATGATGCTGTAAAAAGTTACTCACTCCAATAGCTCTTACACGTTTTTCCTTGTACAATTTTTCGAGGGCCTTCCATGTTTCTTTGCTCAACTCACCTTTTGGCCAATGAATCAAATACAAGTCTAGGTAATCGGTTCCCAAACGTTCCAAACTGGCATCAAAAGCCTTAAGTGTAGCATCATATCCTTGGTCAGTATTCCAGACCTTGCTCACCAAAAAAATATCCTTTCGATCCACATTACTTTCTTGAACTCCTTTACCCAACCCTTCTTCGTTATTGTAAATGGCCGCCGTATCGATATGTCTATAACCATGGTTCAAAGCCTCCTTTACTGCATTAATGACTTCGCTTCCATCTTTTGAAAGATAAACGCCCAATCCAAAATAGGGCATCTGGACCCCATTGTGCAATTCAAAAGAGCCTTGTAAATCTGTTATTTTCTTCATAGAAATTAAAGTTGATAAATCCAATCTTCGGGATTCAAACGATTGGAGTCCTTATAAAGATAAAACTTCAATTTTGTAGTGCCGTCAAACCGATTGGTATTTATTTCACCCAAAACCTCTTTAACGGCAACCCTGTCACCTTTTTTAACGTACAGATTGGACAAATTATAATACGTACTGATATAGTTACCGTGCTTTATCTGAACTCCTTTGCTGCCGCCGGGAACGGATAAAATAGCAATAACCTCTCCTTCAAAAATAGCCCTCGCCTTACTCCCAGCATCGGTGGTAATGGTTACACCATTGTTTCTGTGTTTTATTCCTGGATAAAGTTTATCCGCATATACCCCATATCCTTGGCTTTTTACCCCTTTTTCCACTGGCCAGATCAATCTTCCCTTGTTGGATGAAAAATTGTCCGCCAACAATTTTGCTTCGGGCGTTAATGCAAAAGTTGCGCTGCTGGCTGATTTTCCAGAGCTCTTATTGGAACTGGCGATAGCACTTTTGATCAATCTTTCAATCTCTCGATCAATTTTACGTGCCTCAGCTTGTTTATTTGCAATTGCAGTGGTGTACTTTGCTTCATTTTGTTTGATGCTCGTTAAAAGCTTCCTTTGAGACTCTATTTCTTTGGAAAGTTCGGTCTTGGCTCTTTGATTTTCCACTAAGAGCTGTTCCTTTTCTTTACGCTGACGGACCAAATCCTGATTCAATTGTGTGAGCTCCTCGGTTTTCTTAACGATTCCTTCACCCTGCTTTTTCCTATGCTTTGCATATTGCTGCATGTATTGAAGTCTTTTAAAAGCCTGAAAAAAGTTTTCCGCCGACAACAAAAACATCAATCTGTTACTTTGGGATTTGTTCTGATAGGTTTTTTGAATCAAGTTGGCGTAATCGTCTTTTAGGATTTTTAAATCCTCCCGTAGCTTACTAATATTCCTAATGTTAACATTGATTTGTCTATTGAGGAGATTTGACTGTTGATTAGTAACTCGTATAAGCTCTTGACGAACATTGATTTTATTGTCCAATGCTTCCATTTGATCCAAAACCGAACCCTTTTCTTTCCTCTCCGCAAAAAGCAATCTGTTGATTTCTTTGATTTCTTTTTGCAAACGTTCCCGTTTTGCCTCCAGTACTTTTTGTTCACTCGTTTGAGCATACGAGCTGGTTGAAATTAAAAATATAACTAACAGACAATAAATAAAATATGAAAATTTACCTTTCATATTACTTTAATGTAATTTTATCGTACCCCTTTGGTACTTTATAGGGAAAATTCATTGGTTTATTAAGTTCTAGATTGCGAAAACTCAAATCTATGGTGGTTAAATCACCAGATTCTTCGGCTATAATCTTTACTTCCTCGGGCAATACGTTTCCAGAAATATCCTGATAGGTATATTTAGCCATTAACTGTCTAGCGTTTTCTGGTTGCGATATTTCTTGTTCGGCAATTTTAAAATTCTTGGGCTCCAATTGAAACAATATTTTAAAAAGTTCTCTGGCCTTTTTCGGTTTCAATTGATAGTTCCCATTATACACTTCTGAATTGAACTTTTCCTTTCTTAAGTCCAAAACGGCATTTCCAAGCAGCAGGTTCTGTACCTTTTCAAAATCCAATTCTGTTCCGAGCAGATTACTTAAATAACTAAAATCTCCATCAAAATATTCATTTTGGAGCTTGTTATAAAAAGACACCTTGTTTGGAGTAATATGAACTTTAACCACACCGAGAGGTGCACTCATCCAAATTACCTTATCCTTTTCCATTCGAAGGCTCACATTTACACCTTGCGAATCGTCGCCGTTGGCATAATCAATCTTAACCCTACCTCTCAATGTTTTAAATTTCGGCTGATTGGAGTAATGTGCAGTGATAATATTTTTGGCGGACATTCTTGCATTAACCTCTCCTCCCGAAATAGACTTGGTGCTCTTACAAGACCCGAGGGTGAGAAGAAAAACCATTAATATGGAAATTCTAGTTATGTTTTTATATAGGTGCATTATAATCCTGTATTAATCTTGTTCAAATATTCGTTTGCTTTTTGAGTGTTCCCAATCTTGGAGTACCCTTCGGAAAGCTGTTTATAGATTTTATTCTTCAAACCTTCGTCGTCCAATAAGTAATCGAGTCCACTTTCCAAAACCTCAATGCCTTTGTTCGGGTTGCCTGTGTTATTCAAAGCTGTTCCGTAAGCGTAATAAAAATAGGGCTGTAACGGGTAGGAATCCAACGCTTCTTGGGAATTGCTCAACAGCTTTTTAAATTCCGAAGCCGTAATTAACTGCTCCATTTTATTTTTTAGTTGTGCCACAGGGTCATCCATATCCACTTCTCTCTCCACAATTGGTGCAGTTTCCGGTTGCGTATCTTTTTGAAGGGAGTCGCTTATCTTACGTTTCAGTTCTGATTTTAACTGGAAGTTCTCCAGATCGTCCAGCACTTTTAAAGCTTCACTGTATCTTTTCAAGTTAAAAAGGGAAACAGCCATATTCTGTTGTAGCTTCGTGTTATCGTAAGGTATTCTTTGTTTAATTGTTTCTATTGGAGTTCCTTGCTTATCAAGAATGGTCAGCAAGTTATCCAAATACCAATAGTCGGTTGGCTCCGATAGCAGGGCTTCAATTGCATAATCTTGGGCCTGCACATATTTTTTGTCCAACATATAGGCTTTTGCCAATTCGTAGTCCACAACACTATTGTTAGGCTCCAATTGCTTGCATTTCAAAAACAAATCCACGGCCCTGTCGTAGTTTTGGATGCCTTTTTGTTTTAAGGCTTCAAAGAAGTTTTCTTGAAACTCATCGGTATATTCTTCTAGGTAGACTTCGGAACTTTCCCGCTCTTCTTGGGCACAGGCAGCATTGTGTGCCATTGCTGACACTATCAAAACTATCCAAAGAAAAAACGTCCTTTTCATAACATCCTAAGTCCCCATCAAACTAAAAATCTATTATAAAGTTATTCCAAAACGGAATAATCTCCAATACTAATGGTCTCAAAATTACCATTGTACACCACGTGGTTGCCAATCATGGCATTGTCCAAATTAGCATTGCTTATTTTACTGTCGCTCTGGATGAGACTATTTTTTATTGTTGAATTTTCTATTACCGTATTTGGACCGACCGAAACGAAAGGCCCAACAGTGGTGTTTTTGAGTAACACGTTCTCTCCAATGAAACAAGGTTCCACAATATTCGCATTTTCCTGTTGTACCGAATCGGCAATCATACTTTCACCTTCTTTTTCCAAAAAGCTCAACATACGCTGATTGGTTTCCACTGTAACATTTTTATTGCCGCAATCCATCCACTCATCCACTTTACCTGGTACAAATTTCATGCCCTTTTGCATCATGCGTTTAATACCATCATTGATTTGATATTCACCACCATGGGTAATATCATTATCCAATACATGTTGAAGTTGGTTTTTAAGCACCCCCACATCTTTGAAGTAGTAAATACCAATTACGGCGAGGTCAGAAACAAATTCTTTTGGCTTCTCGACCAATTCAACAATTTCATTGTTTCCGTTTAGTTTAACCACTCCATAAGCTTCTGGACGCTCCACTTGTTTAACCCAGATTACACTATCTGCAGATTTGTCCAAATCAAAATCAGCACGTATCAACGTATCGGCATAGGCAATGACTGCTGGTCCGCTCAAGGAATCTTTGGCACTCATAATGGCATGACCTGTTCCGAGAGGTTTGTCCTGTCTGTAAATGGATCCTTTGGCACCGAGTTCATCGGCCAGCTCCATTAAGCTTTCCACAACATCGTCTCCAAAAAAGGCAGGGTCTCCCAAAATAAAGGCGACTTCCTCGATAGGCTCGCCCAAAACCTTAGCTATATCGCTGACCAATCGGTGTACTATTGGTTTTCCCGCAACGGGTATCAATGGTTTTGGAACTGTCAATGTGTGTGGTCTTAAACGGGATCCTCTTCCCGCCATTGGAACTATTATTTTCATATGTTACACACCTGCGTAGGCAGGTGTCTCCTTTTTGTAGTTAAACTTTCTTTTCTTTCCCTTGATTCAACAAGGTTTATCTTAATTTATTATAATTAAATTTCCAATTAAGACTGATATCAACCAAATCGGGGTTAAAACCTTCTATTAATCTGATTTTCCAGTCTCTCTTCCATCTCTTCATTTGTTTCTCTCGCTTTACAGCCGCTTCCCCATTTTCAAACTTCTCGAAATAGACCAATTTGTCACAATTGTACCTAACTGTGAAAGATTGCGGATAAACTTTTAATTTATGCTCTTTTACTCTTTCATCAAGATTATCAGTAACTCCTATATAAAGTACACCTTTTGGTTTGTTACTCATTATATAAACATTCCAAAACTTCATGATTCCAATGTCATCTGGGTACCTTTCTTTACCTAAAAGATTCCTGCATTCGCAGGAATTTTACTTAGTACCAGTACTTCCAAATCCACCTTCGCCCCTATCGGTTTCTGATAATGACTTCACCTCTTCCCATTCGGAACGCTCATGCTTGGCAATCACCATTTGAGCGATACGCTCGCCATTTTCAACTGTAAAATCCTCGTTGGACAAATTGACCAGGATTACCCCAACATTTCCACGGTAGTCGGCATCGATGGTGCCTGGTGCATTGAGCACCGTTATCCCTTTTTTTGCAGCCAATCCGCTTCGAGGTCTTACCTGTGCTTCATAACCCACGGGAAGTTCCATATAAAGTCCTGTCGGGACAATGGCCCTTTCCAAAGGTTTCAATGTTATGGGTGATTTCAAATCCGCCCTTAAATCCATCCCTGCCGAAGCAAGGGTTTCATAATGGGGCAACTTATGTCCTGATTTGTTAATGATCTTAATCTTCACGTTTTATAAAAATGCTTCTAAGTTTATCTCCTTCCATTTTATACACTAACCCCAAAAATAACAAAAGTAGTATGCTACCAGCTATTAAATTTCTATTAAAAACATAGAATGAAAGTATTGAAAACACGAGTGATATGGAAAGGTAGAAGATTATCTTCCGCATATTGTAAGGAACGGGATAGTATTTTTTACCGAAGTAATAGGACAAGAACATCATGCTACCGTAGGCGGCTAAAGTGGCCCAGGCCGATGCCATATATCCTATTTTGGGGATAAGACTTATATTGATGACCAAGGTAATAATTGCGCCTATAGATGAAATATAAGCGCCGAACCTGGTTCGGTCGGTTACCTTGTACCATACGGATAGGTTATGGTAAATGCCCAAGAAGAAACTTGCCAAAAGTATAATGGGAACCACGTCAAGGGCTTCCCAAAATGCTTGGTCACGAACCAATAATTTTTTCAAAGGGTCTATAAACACCATCACACCCAAAAAGATAAGACTTCCCATGACAACAAAATAGTTGGTAATCTGGGCATAGGCCTTTTTGGGGTTTTCTGTATTAGCATGACTGAAAAAGAACGGTTCCACACCCAACCGAAAAGCGGTGCCGAACAGGGTCATAAACACCGCCAGCTTGTAGCAGGCCGAGTATTTTCCGATTTCAGCTTTTGCAATGTCTTCGGGCAACAATCTATCCAACAGAATACGGTCAAATACCTCATTAACCGTAAATGCAAGTCCAGCCACCATTATGGGTAGGGAATATTTGAGCATTTCCTTCCACAAATGTTTGTCGAACTTGTATTTGCTTTCAAAATAAATACCACTGACCCACAAAAAGGCCACGCCGCTGGAAATGACATTGGCGATAAAGACATATTCTATCTGAAAGTCATCCTTATATATTTCCGACCAAAATGACTGTCCGCTTTCGGCCATTTTCGGCAGCAGGGTCAAGAAGAAAATGTTCAGCAGCAAATTGATCGCCACACTTGTAACTTTTACAATGGAATACCGAAGTGGTCGCTCCTTTGCCCTGAGCCAAGCAAATGGAACAATGGTCAGCGCATCCAAAACCAGAATCAGGATGATGTAGATGATCAATGATTCCTTGATATCAATGAGTGAGGCAAACGTCTCTTTGAACATCAGTGCTGCCCCGAAAAACACCAAGGAAGAAATCAACAATGATATCAAAGAGGTTGAAATTACATGTTCTTTATTGGCATGCTTATTGAAAAATCGGAAAAAGGCCGTTTCCATACCATAAGCGAGCACCACATTAAAAATGGCAAACCATGAGAAAATCACTGAAATCTCGCCGTAGGTTTCAGGATTCATTACGGAGGTATATAAGGGTACCAATAAGAAAGAGAGCACTCTTGGCATTACCGTGGCCAAACCGTAGATAAACGTTTGTTTAAAAAGCCTCTTTAGTGGATTCAATAGGTGTTGCTTCTTTAAAAACCTTGATTAGGTGGCTACAAGTTACGCAAAAGCCATTAGTACCTAAACCATAATACGCTAAGAAAAACAAAAAGGCCACCGATTTGGTAGCCTTTTAATATCACAAAAATATGAAATCTTAATTGTTCAACGCCTCGGCACCACCAACAATCTCAAGGATTTCATTGGTAATGGCAGCTTGACGAGCCTTATTATAGGTCAATTTCAATTCATCTCTAAGTTCGGCGGCATTATCGGTTGCCTTGTGCATCGCTGTCATACGGGCGCCATGTTCACTCGCAAAAGAATCCCTAATAGCCTTGAACAACTGTGTCTTCAAAGATTTAGGTATCAATTCTTTTACAATCTCCTCTTTGGATGGTTCAAAAATATAATCCGCTGCAATTGCATTATCACCTTCTGCACCAACAATGGGCAAGAACTGTTCGGTCATCACAATCTGTGTCGCGGCATTTTTGAACTTGTTGTATACCAACTCGATTTTATCATAATCGCCTTTAGTGAACAAACGCATTAAAAGTTCGGCTATCTCGGCAACGTTGTCAAAAGTCAAATCATCATACACCTTGCTTTGGTCCCCCAAAATGGTATGTTTCTTTCTTAGGATGTCATGCCCTTTCTTACCAATGGTATAAAAGTCAACTTGTTTACCCGGGTAAGTATTGGATACCAAGCTATTGCTCTGCTTGACGATATTGGAGTTAAATCCACCGCAAAGACCCCTGTTAGAAGTAATGGCAACCACCAAAACTTTATTTACAGATCTTTTATCGGCATACTCACTTCCTCCGTCTCCTTCCAAACTTGCACTAAGCCCTTGCAAGAGCTCGGTCAGCTTATCGGAATAGGGACGCATAGCCGTAATAGCATCCTGGGCCTTTTTCAACTTTGCAGCAGAAACCATTTTCATGGCACTGGTAATCTGCATCGTTGATGAGATGGATGATATCCTGTTACGTATTTCCTTTAGATTCGCCATATTCTTCTTTGTCATTCCGCATAAAGTGCGGAATCATTTTGGTTATGGATTCCTGTGCCCCCTTCGACTTCACTCAGGGTACATCAGAAATGACAATTGTTATGCTTTATACTTGCTTGAAAGGTCCTTGCAAACAGCAGTTAGGGTGTCGATAACTTCGTCGGTCAATTTACCGGATTTAAGCGTATCCAAAACATCCCTGTGCTTAGCGTTCAAGAACTCCAAGTAATCTTTTTCAAATTCTTTTACCTTGTTCACAGGAACATCACGCAATAAGTTCTTGGAACCTGCGAAGATGATAGCTACCTGATCTTCCACGGTAAACGGATCGTTCTGACCTTGTTTCAAGATCTCCACGTTTCTACGTCCTTTTTCAATTACGCTCAAGGTAGCAGCATCCAAATCGGAACCGAACTTGGCAAAAGCTTCCAATTCACGGAACTGGGCCTGGTCCAATTTCAAGGTACCTGCCACCTTTTTCATGGATTTGATTTGGGCATTACCTCCCACACGTGACACAGAGATACCTACATTGATCGCAGGACGAACCCCTTGGTTGAACAAGTCTTGCTCCAAGAATATCTGACCATCGGTAATGGAAATTACGTTGGTCGGGATATATGCGGATACGTCACCTGCCTGTGTCTCGATAATTGGAAGGGCTGTCAAAGAACCTCCTCCTTTTACCATTGGTTTCAATGAATCTGGAAGGTCGTTCATGGTCTTCGCAATACCATCATCGGCAATAACCTTAGCGGCACGCTCCAACAATCTTGAGTGCAAGAAGAAAACGTCACCAGGGTATGCTTCACGTCCTGGAGGTCTTCTCAAAAGCAAGGAAACCTCACGGTAAGCAACCGCTTGTTTTGACAAATCATCATAGATGATCAAGGCTGGTCGCCCTGTATCTCTGAAGAACTCACCGATAGCTGCGCCAGCAAATGGAGCATATACCTGCATTGGGGCAGGATCGGAAGCGTTAGCAGCAACAATGGTTGTATAGGCCAATGCTCCTTTTTCTTCCAAAGTTTTGGCGATGGCAGCTACCGTAGATGCTTTTTGACCTATGGCAACATAGATACAATATACCGGTTCACCCGCATCATAAAATTCTTTTTGATTCAGAATGGTATCGATACAAACGGTGGTTTTACCGGTTTGTTTATCACCAATTACCAGTTCCCTTTGCCCTCGACCTACTGGAATCATCGCATCAATTGCCTTGATTCCTGTTTGCATAGGTTCGTCAACGGGTTGTCTAAAAATTACTCCTGGAGCTTTACGCTCCAAAGGCATTTCGTAAGTTTCACCAGAAATAGGTCCTTTACCATCGATTGGTTTACCCAAAGTGTCCACCACACGGCCAACAATTCCTTCACCAACGTTAATGGAAGCAATACGCTCGGTTCTCTTAACCGTAGCACCTTCCACAATCTCTTTGGATGGGCCCAACAATACAACACCGACGTTGTCTTCCTCCAAGTTAAGAACGATACCTTGCATACCACCATCGAACTCCACCAACTCCCCATACTGGACATTGGCAAGTCCATATACACGGGCAATACCATCACCTACTTGTAATACGGTACCTACTTCATCCAAAGAAGCGGTTGCTTCGTAACCTGATAACTGTTTTTTCAAAATTGCTGATACCTCAGCGGCTTTTACTCCTGCCATTTCTATAGACTATTTGTAAATTCTCTTTTTAATCCGTTCAATTTGTTTGCGATGCTTGCATCGTATTGGGTGTCTCCCACCCTTAGTACAAATCCTCCGATGATGCTCTCATCGATTTTATTCTCAAGGGTCACCTTGTTACCGGTTGCCTTGGTAACCGTATCCAAAATTTTCTTCTCCAACTCCGCGGTCAATGGAAATGCAGTGGTCACATAAGCTACCTCCTCACCCTTCAGTTTTTCGTGAAGAATGATGTATTTGAACGCCACTTCCTGTAGCATGGCAATTCTCTTATTGCCTATCAATGTTTGAAGAAGACCTTTTGTGATTTCGTTGGCACCCTTGAAGATTTCCAACAAACTGTTCTTTTTCACTTCTGATTTTATAATGGGACTTTCCAAAAGGTTCTGAAGTTCCTCGCTATCAGAAATGGTCGCAGCTATCTCTCGCATATCTTTTTCAACGGCTTCTGCCGCTTTCTTTTCGACTGCGAAATCCAAGGTTGCTTTTGCGTAGCGTATGGCTGCCCTGTTCTGGTTCATGCTCAACTAGTTCAGTTTAATATCGCCCAACATATCCTCAACCAACTTTTGTTGTTTGCCTTTACTGGACAATTCTTCTTTGATTACTTTTTCAGCAATTTCAATAGATAAATTAGCTACTTGCGCTTTAATATCGGCAACGGCGGCTTTCTTTTCACTTTCTATTGTGGCTTGGGCCTTCTTGATCATCTTGTCTCCCTCAACCTGAGCTTGCTCTTTGGCTTCAGAAACAATGCTGTCTTTTATCTCTCTGGCCTCTTTTAACAAAGCATCTCTTTCCAGTCTGGCTTCTCTTAAAAGTTTTTCGCTATCCGCAGTAACGTTCTGCATTTCCTTTTTTGCAGCTTCAGCGGCATCAAGGGCGTCCTTAATACCTTCTTCGCGCTTTTCAACAGCACCAAGAATTGGCTTCCATGCATATTTCCTCAACAAG
This sequence comes from Allomuricauda sp. TMED12, assembly GCA_002167435.2. GTDB lineage: Bacteria > Bacteroidota > Bacteroidia > Flavobacteriales > Flavobacteriaceae > Flagellimonas. The sequence goes on along the minus strand of NHBR02000079.1, from coordinate 38,878 downwards.
AACAAAAGGGCCACAAAGAGCAACAATTGCCAGAAAAACAACCCTAAGGAAAACTGTTCGATTAACTTTTCCATTTATCTTAAAATATTAATTCTTTTAAACTATATCACTTTAAATCAATGAAGGGCCATAGCCAACCGCTATGGCCTTCATTAATACTGTTACGGATTAAGCTGCAAAAAGAGCGGCGAAACCGATACCTTCAATAAGGGCTGCTGCGATCAACATAGCAGTTTGAATTTTACCAGAAGCTTCAGGTTGGCGAGCAATGGCTTCCATTGCCTGTCCACCGATTCTACCGATACCCAATCCTGCTCCGATTACGATCAAACCAGCACCTACGAAATTTAAACCTGTCATGATATATGAATTTAAAAATTAAACGTTCTATCTTAATTAATGATGATCCTCTTCAACCGCCATACCAAAATATAGGGCAGACAACATGGTAAAAATATATGCCTGTAATGCGGCCACCAACAGTTCCAATAAAGAAAGTGCAAATGCCAACAAGAAGGACAATGGGCTTCCTATCCAGTTCTTAAATATGAACATTAGCCCGATAATACTCATTAATACTATGTGACCCGCAGTAATGTTGGCATATAAACGAATCATCAACGAAAATGGTTTGATGAGCGTTCCCAACAATTCGATGGGTGCCAATATAATTTTCATGGGAACGGGCACGCCTGGCATCCAAAAGATGTGCTTCCAGTAATTCTTGTTTCCTGTAAATGTTGTAATAAGATAAGTAATCATTGCCAAGGCAAAAGTAACGGCAATGTTGTTGGTTACATTAACCCCAAGCGGCGTCAGCCCCAAAAGGTTGATGACCCAAACGAAAAAGAAGACAGTGAGCAAATAACTCATGTACTTCTTATGTTTATGCTCTCCAATGTTTGGTACGGCAATCTCGTCACGAACAAAAAGCACCAAAGGCTCCAAGAACCTTCCCAAACCTCTTGGCATAGTACTTTTTTGGTATCGTTTGGCCATGGAACGGAACACCAAAAACATTAAAAGCGCCACGGCCATAATGAAAACAACGTTTTTGGTAATTGAAAAATCCAATGGTTTTTCGTTGGTCGGATGCGCATCATCCACTACCAAATTCTCTCCAAATGCATCTTCTTCGTGAATCTCCTCTGCGTGATGGCCACCAAAATTGATGGTTCCTTCAGCGTCTGTTTTGTAAATCTTATTGTGATAAAGGGTGTAGTAATTCCCGTTTACTTCGGCAACATTCTCTCCATGTTCGAACTGGGAAGAAGAAAAAACCTTTAATCCATTGTCCCAAAGAATCACCGGAAGTGGGAATCCGATATATTTATGTTCACCTTCGTCTGTAGTATAAGAATACAGGTTGAAATCATGAGAATCCAGAAGGTGATGGTCGATGTATTCCTTAATCTGTGTCTTTAGATCGTGGGCACCTGTTTCAACTTCTTCTCCCTCATGGTTTTGGGCCGATACAAATCCCGCAATCAAAAAAATTACGGCAACTAATTTTTTACTGAAAAAAGAATTTCGCATATGATCCAACTATGGGTCCTCAAAAATTGGTGCAAAAATACATTCCTCGGTCAAAAGAAAAAAGCTTTTTTGAGTATTATTTTTTTCTTTGTTTTTTTCTAAGAATTTCTAGGCTTTGTTACACAGTATTAAGCAGTTTCACCAAAAAGAAAGTTTCCAGTACCAGGGCAAATCCGTACGGCACAAAAAACACAAGGAACTCCAAACGCTCCAAAGAACCATCCTGATTAAAACCTGGATAAAGAAAAATGAAAAAAAGAGTAAACTTTAAAAGGCTCCCTCCCAAAAAAAAGAAACCAAGTAAATCCCGGTATTTGTCCCTAAAAATATAAATGGCAAAAAAAACGATCAATGCCATTATCGCATTCAGCACATAGCTTTTTGTAAATTGTAAGGATGAGATATCGTAGCCTTTGTTCTCCAGATAAGTGGATTGGGCTAAAAACAACCCCAATAACCCCAAAGCTAAAAAGGAAACAAAAAATATAGGGAAGGCCTTAAACTTCAATCGTTGATTTTTTTCAGTTGTTGTATCACCAAATATATGGAAATCGCAACGGCCAAGATTGTACAAATGGGTAAGAACACTTTCTCGGTCTCAAAATGGGTATCGAGCCATTTTCCTCCCCACACGCCTAAATAAATAACAATGCCCATTTGAATGGCAGAACCAGACAAACGGGCAGCAGTGTTAATCGTTTTTTTGTATTTCTTAGGATGCTTTTGCTGGCTCATCTTTCTTTGCGGACTGCATTTTAGGGGCGGATACAGCACCTTTTCCCATGGTACAGGCAGCGTTGAAAGTAGCTCCGGGTTCTACGGCCAATTTGGCCACGCTTACAGTTCCTTCGATAGTTGCAGACGATTTAAGGGAAAGTAAATCCTTTACCATAAGCTCCCCATTGAACCTTCCTTCTATATCAGCGTTTACACATTCTACTTTTCCGTTAATATAGCCATCCTTTCCTATGACAACTTTACCGGAGGTGGTCACATTACCTTCCAATTTACCGTCTATCCTGAAGTCGGCTTCGGAGGTGATGTCACCTTTAATTTTGGTGTTCTTTTCGATTCTATTGGGCTGTCCGCCAAACTCATTCATAGGCCGGGGTTTTTTGTTGTCAGAAAACATTGTGTTCTAGGGTTTTGGGGTTAAAATTGTGCTTTGTATGATTCTAAATTTTTATGGACTTGTATGATTTTGTAATTATCCGATAAAACTACAAAATTCTCATCTTTAATAAGGTAGTCCCTATTCTTTTTTATAAGTTCTGCGAAGCCGAGGGCAAAGTCCTTGGAACGGAAACCGTGCACCACCACAAATTCATCTTCCAAATTATAAATGTCCTTGGAAACCATATTGTCATAGCGCAGTTCTTCGATTACTTCTTTCAAACGATTTTTTAGCTTGGTTGCTTGTTCATCATTTCTGATTTTAAAAGGGAACACTACTTTCCAATTCCCTGTTCCAGAGGAGCCTGTTTCTGGGGAGAACACATTATTCTCCAACTTAGGCAACTGTTCTTCCACCATTTGCTCCGCTTTTTTCCCTTCGGGATTGTTCGGATAGGTCAACGCTACATAGTTCAAAGCCTCCTTAAAAGACTCAAACCCCTGCAAGCGACCAATGGCATTGGCTTTCAGCATTTCGAACTTGGGCACAATAGGGTCTCCGGTAAATTTGTTGATATACTCTTCCGATTGGGTAATTACCCTTAAAAACTCTTGCTTTTGATATTGTTTGAACAAAGCCGCATACCTCGCATCTGGACTATCGGTGTTTCCATCGAGCACAGCCTGTGGGTTCAATAAAATTTCTGCATATCGAGTATCGGGATGATTAGTGATGATGCTCTGCTTCATACTTACAGCCAATGGACTTCCAGTTTCCTCGTAAATCTTATAAAGGTTGTATTTTGATGGGAGTATTAATCGCTCTTCTGGATTCGATGATAATACGCGCTCCAACTTCGCCGCAGCCAGCAAATTGTCCCTGAACTTTTCTTTATAGATCAACCCTAATTGATAATTGGCAAAGTTCCGTTCACCTTTTAGGCTATCTATTTCGGTTACATCGGTTGGGACTTGTCCCAAATAATAATCTACCGAATACTTTTGGTCCTCGGTTAAATTTTCCTCGCTGTCAACAACTTCCTCTCCCGTTGCTTCGGAAATGGAAATTTTGGACCTGTTGCTCCAGCGCCAATCATCTTCCAAACTTCTATTCCCCCAACGGGTCTTGAAGTCGTTTTTACCATACCCTAAACTGGTTATGTTATAGAAATAGAACTTACCTTGGTTCTCTTTGCCTCCCTTGCTATTGGCAAATGTTGCGAAACCAGCAGTGGTTCGTTCCAATTCCTTTTCAGCTGCCGCTTCCTCTTTACGCTTTATTTCGGCGATGTAGTCTTCAAAATAAGCCTTGCGTTCTGCGACTGGCATTTGGTATAAAGTGATTACGCTATCGGCATGCTGAACAACATCTTCATATTTAATAACGTCCTCTAGGTTATCCAGCCTCTTTTTAATGCTGCGGTGCTTTCTTGTATTTTCATTGAGATTGGTCAAGGTACTATCATAGTAAGAGCCTGCAACTCTATACTCATCTTCATCAAAATAATAATCCGCCAAGCTCTGATAATTCAGGGCATTCAGTTTTCGTTCCCCTTGGGGCGCCCGTAATGATTTGTTGTAATAGGCCAGGGCCGTGCTATCTGATTCGTAAGACATATGATATTGGGCTACTTGCCGATAAATCTTGTCCAAGAAAGGTCTGTTCTCGCGATTTTCTTCCAAATCGGTCAAGTATTCCAACATTTCCTCTTTGTTTGCCTCGGTAAGCTCTGTATTCTGTATTTTTTTTAGATGTGCATTGATCATGTACACCCTGGGCGATTTGCGGTTGAGATCGATAACCTTGTTGTATGCATAGTTGGCACTGTCCTTATGTCCCAATTGATCGTACAACTGCCCGATTATGAAAAGGTACCTTCCCTTTTCTGGGTTCTTTTTGGTATAGGCTTGGGATATTTTCAGTTTCTGGATGGCTGTGTCGGGTATATTTAGGTTGATGTAACACTGGGCCAAAACCGCATTGGCGTCTGCGTATTCTTGATCTTTCAATTTTTCGTACTTGAACAGGCGCTTCAAGTTTTTAATGGCCACTTCGGGGTTATCCAAACGCATGTTGGTTTTTTCCCTCCAAATGGTGGCTTCGTTCAGCTTATCGCTCTCCACATATTTCCGAAGGATATAGTTGAAGGATTCCAAGGCAGGGATATAGCGCTGATCAAAATAACGTGCTTTTCCCAGCAACAAAAATGCCTCGTCTGTTTGTGGGTTGCGCTCCTCGTCCTTAATGTCCATACTGTGCTTTTGGATGGCCTTGGTAGCCTTTTCCTCCGCAATAATGAAGTTGGGGTTGTTATCCTCTGAATCGAGTTTTATCTCATCGGTGACCTTAAGTCGTTCCACAGGAAGAATTTCCCAATAATCATCCCGATAATTGGCATTGATTTCTTCCAGCCCCTGTTGAAAGGCCAGATTACCATTGTACAAAGTGTTGTACTTGGTGTTGAGTGCGTGCCAATTTCGGTTGATGAATTTGTCTTTTTGGGTGGAACATGCATTAAATACAAGTCCTCCCAAAACAATGGCACCTAAAAATGTATGATGAAGCTTCAAAATTATCGATAATCTTGTGTAACCTTAAACTCAAAAATGAGCGGATTATTATAAGGCTTATCGATAAAATGCATTAAATGATAATCAGGGATGAAGTTTTAAGAAAATTGTATTCCCGATACCCCAGTATCCGTTTGTTGCAATTACAATTTTAGAAATCGTCTGTTTGATGGGAAGCACATTTTTAAAACGGTCCACTTTGAAGAGAGCAATCAAACTTTTAGAGGACTCGTCATAAATTAATTTTGGGACATCCGAAAGCCTATGCTTTTTCAATTGTTCAGCACTAGCTCTTTCTCCAACCTTTAAATCCAATCGAATCTCACCGACTTCATTTTTGGATATATCCATTTTAAAATGCATTTCTATTTCGTCAAAAATGGAGAAACCTTCAATTTCATCATTTACCAATGAAAACAGCGCATCATCTAGGATTTGAGTCTCATCAGAACAGATAAATTCCTTCTTGCTCTTTAACTTTTCTAGTTCTTTCCTAAAAGCCTCGACTTTTGGAGCATAATACTCAGCCATTTTTGGATGCGGCCAATCTCTTTCTGAGTAAAAGTCAATTTCCTTTTCTAGGTTTTTAATTTTGGGGTACTCTGGATTCTTAAGTGTCAACAAGCAATCCAATTCTCTTTGGATACGACCTAATTCCTGGTAACTATAATCTACTGAAAATAATCTTGTTCTCTTTTATTTTCGTCAATTTCGAGCAACAGACGTTGCTTTTCCCATTGATAAAAATCAACCAACAAATCTAGGTCGCTGCTCATGTTTTTACTTTATAACATAAATGTAATAAAGTGTTTCCAATCAACCTGCAAAGAAAGCTTCCAGTTCTTTCATGGTCTCCGCAGAAGTATGTAGGTCCTTTACAATTTCCCCTTTGTTCAGTACCACAATACGTTCACAGACTTCGGTAACGTGAATCAAATCATGGCTAGATACAAGAACGGTTACGCCTTCTTTGGCCGCTAAGTCTTTTATGATTCCTTTTAGTCGAATTTGGGTGGTTGGGTCCAAATTGGCAAAGGGTTCATCCAAAATCACCACTTCAGGGTTACCGATAAAGCTGGCCACAATGCCCACTTTCTTTTGGTTTCCTTTGGAAAGGTCGCGCAAATATTTTTTCTGGCCCAATATCTCATCGTGGAAAAAATCATCAAAATTGGACAATAAGGCGTCCACATCGGCCTTGTTTCTTCCGCGCAATTCTCCGATAAAGTAGAAATATTCTTCTGGAGTGAGGTACCCAATTAAAAAGGTTTCGTCAATAAAGGCAGAAGTGAATGGTTTCCAAGCTTCACTCTGATCTACTTGCACATCTTTATTTATAACGTGCCCCGATGAAGGCTGAATCAAATCCAACAATAGACTGAACAAGGTTGTTTTCCCTGCTCCATTGTTTCCTACCAGTCCGAAACTCTGCCCTTTTGGAATTTCTAACTGGTCAATGTTCAATACGGTTTGCTCTCCGTAGGTCTTGGTTAAATTATGAACTGTGATCATGTATTTTATGTATTAATGGTGTGTTATTTCTGTTTATATGCTTGCAGTGTTTTGTACTTTTCTTTTTTGTAAATGCCCTCAATCATGGTAAACACCTTTTCCTTGAAGGCAAATCCAAGTAATCCAAAAACAGCTACAAAAATGTACCCTGCAGTGGGACTAATCAAAAAATGGCCAATGGCATAAATTATAATGGGTAACACCAATTTGGGCAAAGTGAGCAATAGTGTTTTGGCGTTAAAGGCCTGTTTATCTCCAAATGCTTTTTTGTTGGAGGTCAGCTCAATCGGAGTTTTTACATAGGCGCCTCCCCAAAGTACCAAATAACTATTGATTCCTATATTATAAATGCCACCAACCAACACTGCAGCATAGGCTTCCCATCCAAAATAGAGATAAAATGTGGCCAAAATGGTGGAAATGATAGTTGCAATAATGACCAAGTACCATTTTGAGGACAGGTATTCCCTGTATTTAATATTCTGACTCATCATAAGGGGATAATAACTACTGTCCCAACTGGGCACGTATTGTCCAAAGCTGAACAAGAACCCTCCGGTAACAAAAATCCCCGCAAAGATTTTCCAAAATGGACCATCATAGACCTCAATGGCGCTAGTAAAAAAGAGCAATCCATAAAAAATAAAGAAAAAGCCCATAATTACGGCCGTTCGAGACCTCTTGTTTCTTTTGATAAGTTTGATATCGTTTTTTAAGAAAGTTCCCAAATTGCCAAAGCGATCTAACCATTCCAAGTTCTCTGTTTTGGCCTCGGTCTGTTTTTTGGCCAAGCCACCATCCAGATACATGTGCTTTTTAAAATAAGAGAAGGCTCCATAATACATTCCCGCCAAAATAATCCATGGGATTACGGCCGTCCATGGCATGTCATAGAAAAAGTCGAAAATGGGTTGGGTGTAAATGGTAATATCAAACCATTGATAATATTGTGAGGCTCCTGCCACGATAAATAAAGCAGCTAACAGATAAAAAATGGAATTCTGGTTGTTTACCATAACATTTAGGAAGTTGTTACAGTAAAAAAGTGCCATCAAAGCTAAGTGCCATCCAATAACTTGTACTGGTGGATACCCTTCCACGAGCAACACGATACTAAAAGGAATAAAGAAGAACGCATGGGCAAGGTTAAAGAATGAAATGACCGTTTTCCCCAACGAAAAGTTGACCACTTTGGTTTTGCTCATAGGCAAATACAACAAAGGTTTAATATTGGTGACGGGCATTTTTTGCAACATGTACCTAAATACAAGGTCAAAAGCCAGATAATAGATCATAAATCGGTTAACCACACGCAGAGGGTCGCCCAAACCGGATTTCTCTATAAGAACATAAGCTCCCAAACCCATACTTGAAAATACAAGTATGAACCAAAGAGCACCTAAGGCCATCAATATTTTAAACCAGATTTCTGTTTTAAAACTTGCAGACCTAAAAAATGACTTCCATTGGAGTCCAATAAAATGTTTGAGCATGGTTAGCGTTTTTTTAGTTGGTGTCTAATTTATCTGATTTGTTACAAAACCTATGCTTTTTCTTAAAATAGATGCTCAAAAGAAGCGTAATGCTTAATTTTGCAGCAAAATTCTTTACATGAGCGAATCCCATGCTTTAAAAATAGCCGCGGTGGACAAACTAACCCCAAATGCCGTGGCCCTTACTTTTGATATTCCAGAAAACCTTAAGGAAGTTTACAGCTTCAAGGCCGGGCAATACATTACCCTAAAACATGAATTGAATGGAAAGGAACTGCGCAGAGCGTACTCTATTTCTTCTCCGCCATCTTCAGGAAAATTAACCGTGGGCATCAAAAAAATGGAGGACGGTACTTTTTCTGTGTATGCCAACGAAAGTATAAAAGCTGGTGACACCATGGAGGTTATGCCTCCCGAAGGCCGTTTTGTTTTTGAAGAAACCACACCAAAAAAGATTGCTGCATTTGCTGCCGGGAGTGGTATAACACCGATTATGAGCATTGCCCAAACCGTTTTGGAAAGCAATCCGGAAAATACCTTTGTATTGGTCTTTGGCAACCAATCTCCAGAAGAAACCATGTACTTTAAGGAAATTCAAGCCATAAAGGAAAAATATGCTGAACGCTTTTTTGTACAATATGTGTATAGTAGGTCCAATGTAGACGAGGCCTTGTTTGGAAGGATTGAGCGATCAACGGTAAATTTTGTACTAAAAAATAAGTTTAAGGGAACATCTTTCGATAGTTTCTACCTATGTGGACCGGAAGAAATGATTCATCAGGTGACCGATACTCTAAAAGAGAATGGTGTTACAGAAGATAAAATTCATTTTGAGCTTTTTACCAGCGAGGACGCCAAAGATGAACTTGCCGAAGGACTGGAAGGTAAAACCGAAGTAAAAGTAATCTTGGACGATGAGACCTTTACTTTTGTTATGGATAAAAAGGAATTGGTGCTCGATGCTGTTTTAAAACAGGACATCGATGCTCCTTATTCTTGCCAAGGTGGTGTTTGCAGTAGTTGTATTGCACGTTTAACCGAAGGAAAGGCCGAAATGGTAAAGAACCAGATTCTTACCGATAGAGAAATTGCGGATGGCTTTGTGTTGACTTGTCAGTCTCATCCCACTACATCTAAAATTACGGTGGACTACGACGATGTATAGGGCGGTGTATTAGCCTAGGTTTTGGACAACATTTTTTCCAAAGCCCTGCTGCCATGCTCATAGCCAACATTGAAGGCGTTTTCAATACCTTTTTTGTCCAGTACCCCAATTTGATCTAATTCTTTGGGTTCGATAAAAAGATTGCATTCATGTAGTTTCTCATCGTTGGATGCATGGATCATTAAACTGGTCACTCGTCCAGTAAGTTGAAAAGAGTTCCGTAAATCCTTCTTTTGTAATGGTACAGTAACGGATACATTACTACCAATAATGAATTCAGTTTTATCCTCGACATATTCCTTTGGAAAATTGTTCATGATGCCTCCATCTGCATAAAGAATGTCATCAATATCCACTGGACTGAACACAGGGGGAAGCGCAGCTGATGCCAGTAAGGGTTTAATAAGTTGGCCCTTACTAAAGACTTTTTCTTTGCCACTTAGCAAATCGGTGGCAACTACGTACAGAAGTCTTTCTAAACTTTCAAACCTATTTTCTGGGAAAAATTTCTCAAAAATGCTTGCATAACGCTCTGTATCAATAAATCCAGGTTTATTTATGGTAAAAAAACTGTACTGGAACAATGGTACTTTTTTAAAAAAATCAAGCATTTCTTCCACCGTGTTATTGTTGGCATAAAGGGCTCCTACCAATGCCCCAATACTTGTGCCTGCCACTACGTTGGCTTCAAGATCGTGTTCGCGCATGGCTTTGATCAGCCCTATGTGTGCCATTCCACGAACACCACCTCCCGAAAGTACAAGGCCTATAGATTTGTTTTCAAGCATTCGGATAATTGAATTTAGAGCATAAAGTTAGCATTTTGAGTAATTACCAAGGTTGCCGCAATGTTGTATTTCGTTTAAAACCATCAAATCTTTCAAAAAAACCAAACCCTCTTTCAAAAAACTCCGTAAGTGATTATATAAACTAAAAATAAAATCACATGAAATCTTTTAAAACATTGACGCTAATATTATCCTGTGTTGGATTTTTGACAATCACAAACGGGTTTTCTCAAACTAAAATGGTAGGCGGTGCTGCTATGTACCCGAGCAAGGATATTGTTTCCAATGCGGTAAACTCCAAAGACCACACTACTTTGGTTGCCGCTGTAAAAGCAGCTGGATTGGTAGAGACTTTGCAGGGTGAAGGACCATTTACCGTATTTGCTCCTACCAACAGTGCTTTCAAAAAATTACCTGAAGGAACGGTTGCTACCTTGCTAAAGCCAGAAAACAAGTCGCAATTGCAAGGCGTACTTACCTATCACTTGGTTGCGGGAAAGTACAGCGCAAAAGACTTGATGAAATGGATCAAAAAAGGGAAAGGTATGACCGAGCTTACCACGGTAAACGGAGACACCCTCACAGCCATGACGGATAATGGCATGATTATGATCAAGGATGGCGCGGGAAATGTATCCGCCATAACCATAGCCGATGTAAACCAGTCCAATGGTGTAATCCATGTGGTGGATACCGTAGTGCTTCCTTCTACAAAATAGTTTTATTTAGTTGGTTGATTTTGAATTTGGAAAAGAGCGGCAGTTGTCGCTCTTTTTTATTTAGAGACCTCACAATCAATCAGAAGGCAATTTTATTTCAAAATATGTAATTCTGACCATGTTTTTTCGACCTAAGGGAATAGCGATATTTGTTGTATGTTTAGAAGGAACATTAAATAAAGAAACATGGCCAAATCATATTACGACCCAGCAGATTTGAGAAAATTTGGTAAGATTACCGAATGGAGCGAGGAACTGGGCAACAAGTTTTTCGACTACTACGGTAAAGTTTTTGAGGAGGGTGCTCTGAGTGCCAGAGAAAAATCCTTGATTGCCTTGGCCGTATCGCATGTGGTAAAATGCCCGTACTGTATTGATGCTTATACTAAAGATGGCCTACAGCGCGGAATTACCAAAGAAGAAATGATGGAAGCCGTGCACGCAGGAGCCGCAATCGAAAGTGGGGCCACTTTGGTACACGGGGTTCAGATGATGAACAAGTACGACAAACTTTCCATGTAAACCTATTTTAGATTAATGACGCAGAGCATACTCACAGACATAAAAAAAGCAGCGAAAAAATCATTAAAAGCAAAGAAAGATGCATTGGCCAATGCCCAAATGCAATTGGAAATCCTGAACGGGGAACTCTTTGCAGATGGCGATCTCCCATACTTTAAGGATAAAATTGCCGAAACAGGTCAATTTCCCTTGCGACCCAAAACGCTGGAAGTGCTCCAAATCAATGTGGGGTATATGTGCAACCAGGTCTGTGGACATTGCCATGTGGATGCGGGTCCAGACCGAAAGGAAATTATGACAAGGGAGACAATGCAACAATGTTTGAATGTAATTCGAAACACGGGAGCCCACACTCTGGACCTTACTGGAGGCGCGCCTGAAATGAACCCTGATTTTCGCTGGTTTGTGGAAGAAGCCTCCAAAGCGGGAATTCAGGATTTCATCGTTCGTTCCAATTTGACCATTATTTTGGCGAATAAAAAGTACCATGATCTGCCCGAATTCTTTAAAAAGCACAATGTACACGTAGTATCCTCCATGCCACACTACACTCGCGGCAAAACGGACAAACAACGTGGTGATGGGGTTTTTGATAAATCCATAAAAGCATTGCAAATGCTCAATAAGGTGGGCTACGGCATGCCAAACAACGATTTGCGCTTGGATTTGGTGTACAATCCTTCGGGAGCTTTTTTACCTGCTGATCAAGCTGCCATGGAGCAAGACTTTAAAAAAGCCTTGAAAGAGGATTTTGATATTGATTTTCACAACCTTTTTGCCATTACCAATCTGCCGATTTCACGATTTTTGGACTACCTCATCGCTTCCGACAATTATGAAGATTATATGTACTCCTTGGTAGAGGCCTATAACCCTGCCGCAGTGGAAAGTGTGATGTGCACCAATACCATCTCTGTGAGTTGGGACGGTTGGCTTTACGATTGCGATTTCAACCAAATGTTGGACCTCAAAGTGGCGAGTAAGGTAAAACACATTAAGGATTATAATGATGATGTGCTGAGCAACCGGGATATTATCATCTCACAACATTGCTATGGTTGTACTGCAGGAGCGGGAAGTAGTTGCCAAGGGACGGTGGCTTGACTTTTTGGGAATTAATTCAATGATTTATTATTTTTTTCTTTCTTATTATACCAATCATTTGACCTACACCTATCCCTAAATACGTTTGTTTTTTGCTAATCATTAAAAGTGGGGAAACTGTTAAACCGTAAAAGCTGACAACTGGAAATTCTATTTTTGGATTTATAATTAAACTTCCCGAACTGTAGCTCTCATAATTAACGTCATAATTCCTGGTAAATAAGAATACATTTCTTTTTTGCCAAGTAACAACATTTCTAAATTCTGAATATCCAAAACCTAAAGATATGTTTGCCCTAAAAGTTCCTGCATCATTTAATTTATATACTCTTCCAAATCCAACTTGATAGTTCATCATTTCATCAAATGGTCCAGAAAGCCAAAAACTTAGAATTTTTTCTACACCAGGAATATAATCTTCTGGTGTTGATTTGGGTTTTTTAAGAAACCCTGAACAACCTAACTTTAAAGAATATTTTTCTTTGTAAACGTAATTAACGTTAAAATCCACCCCAACATTATAACTGCCTGAATTGATTTCACTTGACAAATAGATTCCATTATTTTCATAAAACTGGGCATTCGACAAATTCACCGCAGTTAAGCAAATTGTAGGCATTACAAAATGTTTCATCCGCTTATATAAATCAAAAAGTGCCATATAGGTATTTCATGGTTGTTACAAAGTGAAATTCCGAATTATACAGCAATAGATATTTGATAAACTGATGAACGTCTATTATTAATTTATAAATCTACGTTTTCAGTTGATAGATATTGTTTAACTGAGCTACTCTATAAAATAGTGAAGTCTGTTGTCCGAAAAATATTTTCATTTTGGCTCGATTATACCTCCAAAATATCCAACATTTTTTTCAACACTTTATCTGGCTTGATAGTTTTCATGGCATTTTCATACCCTGCAGGTACTTTGTTGCCGTAAACCGAGGTTGGAATTAAGGGATAGGCTTCACGATTGGCCATGAGTGCATTTTCCATGGGTTGCCCAAACGGATAAAATCCAGCATACGGATGGGTTACCCCCCAAAGGGTCACCACGGGAATACCATAATTGGCAGCCATATGTGCATTTCCACTGTCCATGGACAACATCACATCTAAATTGGAAATCAATTGCAATTCTTCGGAAAGATTTAGCTTGCCTGCCATGCACAGGGCATTTTGGTAAGTGTTAGCAAGCTGTTCCAACACTTCAACTTCTTTAGCTCCACCGCCAAACAATAGTATTTTATACTTATCGGTATTATTTAGCGATTGGATTATCTCTTCAGTGAACTCTAATGGATACATCTTACCCTCGTGCGCTGCAAAAGGCGCAATCCCCACCCATTTTTTGGTATCCTGCTGCACTAGTTTCAACACTTTTTCGGAGAGTTGAACTCGCTCCAATGGTTTGGCATTGGATAAATCAATAGGATAACCAAGTTCTGTAAAAACATCTGCGTATCGCTGATGGGTGCTTTTTAATTGCTCAAAAACTTTGTTCTTGGGGCGGGTAAGTGCTTTCTTGTCCTTACGGCCCTTATCAATTTGAACAAAAGGTACCCGCTCTAAGGCAAAATACTTTTTGAGAATGCGGCTACGCAACACATTGTGCAAATCGGCTACGGCATCAAGCTTTAAAGGTTTCAGCTCTTTGTACAGTCGCCAAAGACCCATCAACCCTTTATGCCGTCTTTTAACGTCTGCTTCTTTAACCTGTACGTTCTCAATCCCATCAAAAATGGGCATAAACGGTTTTTTGGTAAGAACAGTAAGTTGTAGCTCTGGATATTCTACTGTAAGTGTTCGAATAATGGGTACGGTCATAGCCACATCGCCCATGGCAGATAACCTAATGATTAAAATATGGGTCTGTTTACCCTTTTTGTCCACGAAGCACAGGGTTTAGTTCATCATCGTTGTACATTTTCATCTGCTTATAGACTTTCATGTACTTGTCCCCAGCCTCAATGTCAGCCAACAATTGATCAATGGCTGTGGAAAGGTCTTTTTTCTGTTCGAGGAGTATCGCCAGTTTATCACTACACTTTTGGATATGCCCCGGTGAAGCATCCTTACGGCTTACCTCTTCTCGCATATGATAGATTTTCAGTGCTAAAATAGAAAGCCGGTCAATGGCCCAAGCTGGACTTTCGGTATTGATAGTCGCATCAGCCTTTAGCTGTACCGATTGGTATTTATTTAAAAAATAACCATCAATATACTCTACCAAATCCGTGCGATCCTGATTACTGGCGTCAATTTTTCTTTTGAGGTCCAATGCCGCCACGGGATCAATCTCCGGGTCACGGATAATATCTTCATAATGCCATTGTACCGTATCTATCCAATTTTTTCTATAGAGCAAATGCTCCACTTTATCCTTTGGATAAGGGTTGGAAAATTCCTGGTACACATCATCTTTAATGTGATAGGTATCTATACTTTCCTGAAATATCTTGAAGGCAAAATCGCTGAACATAGCTTACATAAATTTGTTCAAAGATATTGCTTTATGATGTACTTATTTCAGGTGAAAGGCAAAAAGCACCAAGGCAATCACAATTGAGAGTATCAAAACCACTTCTTGGAGTTTTCTTTTTTTAATGCTTTCGAAATAGTTGGTCAGAAAAACGGCTGCGGGGAAAAAGGTGATCAACACGGGAGAGGCATCCGCCGGGGTAAAGAAAATAATGCCCGTTCCCAATAAAAAAACAAGAAAAACAATTCTAAGCAAAAGCAGTTTGCCCCCACTTACATTTCGAAGCCGCACAAATACCAAAATAGAAACTATAACGGTCAAAATAAGATAAATCAAGGTCTTTACATTCAATACCTGGAAGAATGATTTGGTAGTAAAAAGTCCTAAGGAGAATTGATAGTGCTCTTCAAAAAAGCTCAAAGAGCCTTTTAATTGGAGTACAGTGAACGTTAATATAAAAATGGTGGCCATGCCAAGGAACGGAACCAGCCAATTTTTGAATGTTTTCCTATCGTAAACCAAAATCACAAAAAAGACCAGTAGCATAAATGCGATGGCCCAATCATAGAAAAGGCTTGCAATGGTAATCAATAGCGAGGCATCAAAAATCTTGCTCTTTACATTTCTAATGGATTTGATGGACAATATTCTCCAAAAGGCCAAGAGTAGAAAAAAGTTGGCAAAGATTACATTTTGAAGAACCAATTCATCAGAAAAGGCAACAATTAAGAGCACAAAAAAGACCATCGCATAGGAGTTAAACTCCGTAGCCTTTTCGGTTCTTACAATTAAATTGATGATGAAAACAGCCAACAACAACGTGACGAACAGCAAGATTTCCAAGGGAATAACTTCATTGATTCTTTGTTCTTTCAGCTGAAAAAAAATATTGGCGAAGTAAAAAAGAAACAAAAAGATGGCAAGGACAATATAATTTATGGGTTTTGTTTTTCCGAAAAAGCTTGAAATCATCCTATCTTTTGCTACTTTTGTAGAGTAAATATAACCAACATGAGCAAGTTTTTTTACGGTATAGAAGACTTATTTGTAAACTACCTTTTCGCACCATACGATTTTTTCCGCTTTATGCATAGCTGGTGGGGCGCCAATACCATTAACTGGATTTTCTTTGTTATTGGTTTAATTGCAGCTGTTTATTGGATGGGCCAGTTGAAAATTTTCAACGAAAGTGGGGAGGAAGA
The DNA here is from genome assembly GCA_002167435.2 of Allomuricauda sp. TMED12. Taxonomy (GTDB): domain Bacteria; phylum Bacteroidota; class Bacteroidia; order Flavobacteriales; family Flavobacteriaceae; genus Flagellimonas. The sequence goes on along the minus strand of NHBR02000079.1, from coordinate 22,668 downwards.
TAAGAGCATAAGCTCTCACTCTTACATCTAATCTAGGTCGAATCCTAAATCCTTTCTATAGTACATTCCATCAAAATGGAGCTTCTCCATATTTTGATAGGATGTTTTTAATGCTTCCTTAAAATCTTTTCCAAAGGAAGTAATCGCTATTACTCGCCCTCCATTGGTGACCACCTTTCCATCGGATAGTTTGGTACCTGCATGAAACACAATGGAATCTTCAATGTTTTCCGTTCCTGTAATTTTTTTGCCTTTTTCATACGCTTCGGGATAACCACCAGACACGGCCATAACAGTGGTTGCTGCTCTTTCGTCAATTTGAAGGTCCACTTGGTCCAGAGTTCCGTTGGCCATGGCCAATAGTATCTCGACCAAATCAGATTTTAGTCGCGGGATTACCACTTCGGTCTCTGGATCGCCCATGCGAACATTGTACTCGATCACTTTGGGTTCCTCACCGACTTTTATCAATCCGATAAAGATAAAACCCACATAGGGTAGACTGTCCTTTTTAAGGCCGTCTACGGTAGGTTTTACAATTTGGCGCTCTATCTTGTCCATAAAGACAGTATCGGCAAAAGGAACTGGGGAAATAGCCCCCATACCCCCTGTGTTGAGTCCAGTATCGCCTTCACCTATTCTTTTATAGTCTTTCGCGGTCGGCAGAATTTTATAGTTAGTACCGTCCGTAAGTACAAAGCAGCTCAATTCTATACCGTCCAAGAACTCTTCGATGACCACCGTAGCACTTGCGTTTCCGAATTTGGAGTCGACCAACATGGATTTTAATTCGTCTTTGGCCTCTTGGATATCTTGGAGGATCAAAACACCTTTTCCTGCAGCCAAACCATCGGCCTTAAGTACATATGGTGGATTTAAGGTTTCCAAAAAAGCATACCCTTCTTCCAATGTTTCACTTGTGAAACTTTGATAGGCCGCTGTTGGAATGTTGTGTCGCATCATAAATTCTTTGGCAAACTCCTTGCTGCCTTCGAGCTCTGCTGCTGCTTTTTCTGGGCCAATAACTGGGATAGATTTTAGTTCATCATCATTCAGAAAAAAATCGTGTACTCCATTTACCAAAGGATCCTCTGGTCCTACCACCACTAAGTCAATCTTTTCCTTTAACACCAATTTTTTGATGGCTTCAAAATCGTTTACCCCAACCTCAACATTGGTCGCAATTTGAGCAGTTCCCGCATTACCAGGGGCAACAAACAGTTTCGATATTTTGGGGCTTTGAGAAATTTTGAGGGAAATGGCATGCTCACGGCCACCAGAACCCAAGACCAAGATGTTCATGATTCAACGTTTTGGCAAAAATACGTTTTGACGGGAACTTGTCTAGCTATTTGGAAAGAAATCTCTGTGCGCTTCCCACAACTCATCGTGCGGAAGTGATTTAAAATACTCAAACACCTTTTTAAGTCCTTCGGAACGATGCACTTTGGGCTCCCAATCCAAAATTTCTTTAGCTCTCGAAATATCAGGCTGTCGTTGCATTGGGTCGTCTTGAGGCAATGGTTTGAACACAATTTTTTGATCTGTACCGGTTAGTTTGATGATTTCTTCCGCAAATTCCAGAATGGTGGTCTCATCAGGATTTCCAATATTGATGGGTTCCACGTAATCACTCATTAATAAACGGTAGATTCCCTCAATCTGATCATCGATATAGGTAAACGAACGTGATTGTGAGCCATCTCCAAAAACGGTCAAATCTTCACCTCGAAGTGCCTGACCCATAAAAGCAGGTACCACCCTTCCATCGTTCAACCGCATTCGGGAACCGTAGGTGTTGAAGATGCGAACAATACGGGTGTCCAAACCATGGTGCCTATGATAGGCCATGGTAATGGATTCCATAAAGCGTTTGGCCTCATCGTACACACCTCTAGGACCGATTGGGCTCACATTTCCAAAATAGTCTTCGTTTTGTGGGTGCACCAATGGATCTCCATACACTTCAGAGGTGGACGCCACTAAAATACGAGCTCCATGATCTCTTGCTAATCCCAATAAGTTAAGTGTTCCCAACGAGCCAACCTTTAGTGTTTCGATGGGGATCTTCAAATAGTCGATTGGACTTGCCGGAGATGCAAAGTGAAGAACATAATCCATTTTACCCGGAACATGCACAAATTTTGTCACATCGTGATGAAAGAACTCGAACCGCTTTAAGTGAAACAGATGTTCAATATTCTTAATGTCCCCCGTGATTAAGTTGTCCATACCAATAACATGATGGCCTTCGGCAATGAACCGATCACAAAGGTGGGATCCTAAAAATCCCGCTGCTCCGGTGATGAGTGTTTTTTTCATTAGATTCTAATAGGCTTTGGCTTCTCCTTTAAATGCATTTATAATAGTTTGGGCCATAATTTTTAAATCCAAGAACAATGACCAGTTTTCAATATAAAAAATATCGAATTTAATCCTGTTTTGAATATCAGTATCGGTTTCAATTTCTCCTCTATAGCCTCTCACTTGAGCCAAACCGGTAATTCCTGGTTTTACAAAATGGCGGACCATATACTTGTCCACACTTGTCGCATATTCATTGGTATGCTTTACCATATGTGGTCGTGGTCCCACAACGGACATGGTTCCGAACAACACATTGTAAAATTGGGGAAGCTCGTCGATACTGGTCTTTCTAATGAACTTTCCGATTTTCGTGATTCTCATATCGTTTTTTGTAGCTTGGATATGGTCGGCATTAACATTGGGAGCCATAGAACGGAATTTATAGCAATAAAACTCTCTATTATCAATTCCATTTCTCGTTTGTCTAAAAAACACAGGGCCTTTAGACTCCAAGGTAATCAACAGCGCCAAAATTGGGGTTAGCCATGAAAGTAGACCAATTATTACGACCAAGGAAAACACAATGTCGAACGACCTTTTGATGAATGCGTTTATGGGATTATCTAAAGGGATGTCCCTAAGTGAGAGAACGGGGATATAATCATAATATTCAAACTTCAGCTTTTTGGAAAAGATATTTTTATTATCGGGTATAAACTTTAGTGTTTTTAAATTGTTGTCTGCAAAGCTTATAAATTTGGCTAATTCTTTGTTTCCAAGTTCTGATACCGAACAATAAATTTCATCAATGTTTTTCTCTAGTATGTAGTCCAAACAAGCCTGGATATCAAATTCTTTTGATTGCGGGGCAAATTGCTTTTGAAAATTATATCCAAACTCCGTTCTTTCATTAAAAACTTGCCTAAGCTGATCGGTCTTTTTGTTTTTTCCGATAATGACCACGTTTCTAAGGTTTCCATTAACTCTTTCCCTGTATTCCATCAACAAAAAGTAGCTCAACAGTTTGAGGGTCGAAATAATCAAGAAAACGATAATGAAGTATTCTCCAAGGGCCAGCCTACTGATTATTGGCTGTTTAAAAAAACCAATAAATGCATAAAGCACCAAAAAGAAGAATACAAACTGTACAAATAGCAATCTAAAGATGTAGGTTACCTTAGAAAAGCGGTAAACAGTGTAAAACTCATTTTTCGTTGAAATAATCAACCATGCCATTGAAATGTAAACATGAATCAAGACAGGGGTTTGGAAGTTGATTGGCAAGATATACAAGAATGTGTTCAGCACCGCCAAATCCATTAAATATGAAATTGGTGTTATAAGGTTTGAATATCTGTATTGTCTGAAGAGCATTTATTGACTTGAAAACTGTGATTTTCAAAGGTATCAAAATTTAAAGCGCTCCCTCAAAACCAAAAGAATAAACTTACTATTTCCTACTAAGTATCTTTTCCACATTCTATTGGGTTCTTGTACTAACCGATAAAACCATTCCAGTCCGGACTTTTGCATCCATCGTGGAGCTCTTTTCACCTTACCGGCAACCACATCGAAACTACCTCCTACACCCATAATAAAATTAACAGGTTTTAGGATAGTCTTATTCTTATACAAAAAAATTTCCTTTTTAGGTGAGCTTATTGCTACAAATAAAATATTCGCCCCACTATCGGCTATTTCTTGAGCTATCTTGCCCTCATCCTCCGCTCGAAAATAACCATTTCTATACCCCGCGATCAACTTTTCTGAATACTTCTTGGAATAAACATTTACCACTTGCTTTACAATTTCTTCTTTAGCCCCAAGAAAGAAAATCTTATGTCCATTTTTATGGGCAGATTCGACCAGATTTGTCATTAGGTCAATTCCCGCCACCCTTTCCTTCAGAGGCTTTCCCAAAAAACGAGATGCCCAGACTACAGCTTGACCATCTGCATTAATAAGGTCACTGTTGTTTACGCTCTGCTTAAGTCTGGGGTCGGTTTGAATTGCCACTATCTTTCCGGCATTTACCACGACATGGTGTATCTGTTCATTTTGGTCTATTGCATCAAAAACTCTACTTAAAGTTTCGGACATGCTCAGATTGTCAATATATGTCTGAAGAATATTAATGCGGGACATTGTCTTTTTGTTTAAAAATATAGTAGCTCATGGAATACATCATCCAAGATTGAGCCCATCTCATATATGGAATCCTAGAACTTATCCCTTTCTTTTTCTGATAATAAAAAAAACCTCTTTTATCCTGCATATGTTCAATAGTCCAAGACAAAACCTTTTGGGCTAGTTCTTCATTCTCATAAAAATAGTCCATTTTGAAAAGGGTAACAATCAATTGCGCAGGAGCGTGGATGTCTATGGGATATATTCTATTGTTGTAATACTTGGGCGTGCCGTCCTCTAAAAAAAAATTTTCCAAATAATATTTCGACCCGATATCAATATTTTTTTGAAAAGTATCGTCACTGGATATTGTGGCGTATGCATATATGCATTCCAGATTGAACCCTGTATGGAAACTATCTATCCACTGGTGGTACGGCAGGTTACTATATGCCCAAGAACCATCTTTATTTTGCTTGTTACAAACATATGTGCAAATTTTCTTGGCTTCGACCAAATTTTGTTGATTGCCGTCATATTTATAACATTGTGCAAGGAGTTTGGCGCCCAATAAGCCTGCATTAAAAACCTGGGTCTTATCTTTTGGGGAATAAGATAGGGTATAGTTGTCGCTTTCATCATACGTTCTATTGAGGTCATTCAGGACAAACTTGGAACTGCTTAATGCTACATCTTTGTACAACTGATTTCCCGTAATATCAAAGGCCATAAACAAAGCCTCCACAACAAAACTGGTCGCCACAACTGTAGGCATTCCTTTGGGCTGAAAAAAAGCTCTGGCCTGCCAATCAAAATTATACCCCCAACAAGCACCCGAGTAATCTTTTGAGCTTAAATGCACCAATTTGTCCGCCAGAAATGAGATTTTTTTTAGAGATTCCTCCCGCTCCATGTTTGCCCTGTACATATTGCAATACGCAATTACAAATAGTCCAAGTCCTTTGGAATTATATCCTTTCCCTACCCCGAATAGCTTTCTAAGGTTAAAGGGGCTTCTTTTGAACAACTGGATCCATGCCAACCTAAAATAGCTTGACTTTCCCAAGAAAGTCCTCTGTGTTACCCAACTATTTAATCCATCGTATGGGTCCCATCCTTTGTAGCCTTCTTTTTCACAATACTCTTTTAGTCTATTGAAGGATTCGTGTACCATATCCATAAAAAGAAAATCAGATTATTTGTTGCGGTAAGCCCGTGCTCAGGGAGTCCAAGATTTTAAATGTCACTTGAGTTGTGTCATAAATAGATTCAAAAGTCAGGGGTAATTCAATGTTCCGCTTGTTCAGGGAGTCCAAAAACACACTTACCTCCTGCCTGTGACCTTTTCCTGACTCTTTTAGTTTTACTTCTTTATTTTTTTTGTGAACACTTCCTCTTCTAAAATCAAAGATTCTTCCAATTTTTCCCCCAGAAAATACTTCCACCAGCTCTTTTGGCATCGATTTGTCTCCGTTGCCCAAATACAATAAATTTCCAACGGAACCATCTTCAAATGATACTATTACGGAGATATTGTCCTCTGGTGTAATTTGGTTATTGGTTGTTCTTATACATTCAGCATAAACCTTGGTGGGTCTTGATTCGGCAAAAAATTGAAAAAGATCTATAAAATGACACATCTCTCCAATAATACGACCACCTCCAAGTTCTGGGTTTTGTGTCCAATGGTCTTTAGGAATAAACCCCGCATTGACCCTTATATTAATAACCTTCGGCTCACCATTATTTTTGAATTCATTTTTGATGGATTTTGCCAAAGGTGAAAACCTCCTGTTAAACCCAACCATTAACTGTCCATGGTTATTATCATAGGCGTCCTTGACCTCCAAAAGCTCCTCCATATTCATTGCCAGGGGCTTTTCAACGAAAACATTTTTTCCTGACCGCAAACATTCAACAACATATTTAGCGTGTGAATTATGCGGCGTGGCAATAAAAACCGTATTAATCGTCTCATTTTTAATTATGTCCGCGGAAGAGGTCGAAGCATTTCTAAAAGAAAATTTATCGGCAACATTTTTTGCTGAAATCCCTTTTGTGGTTACTACTGTTTCCAGAGTAGCTCCCCAAGATTTTACATATGGCACCAAATAGCTTTGTGCAAAACTCCCGGCCCCAATAAAACCAACACTCAACGTTTCAATCTCTGCGTTTTTAGACAATGAAATACTTGTCGAGTCTTTCCCATCCGACTCAGGGTAAGATAATAAAATACCGATATGGGGTTCTGGATTGTTCCCCATTACAATTTCATATGCTTTTTCTGCCTCTAGTATGTCAAAGACATGTGTAGTTAATTCGTCTAGTCTAATTGCCCCTTGGGATACCAAGTCTAAAAAAGCCTCCATGTTTCTCTGCTCCGTATAACGTACATAAGCCAATGGATAATCATTTCCGTTTTCTTCGTAGTTTACGTCATACCGTCCAGGACCATAAGAACAGGACATTTTCAGTTCTAATTCTTTCCTATAAAAATCCGGGTCTCTTGGCACATCCATTTTTACTGCGCCCACAACAACAACTTTCCCTTTTTTTCGACTTATAACTGCAGAAAGTTCTATCGGGTCGTTTGATGTGGTTGCAGCGGTTATTATAACGCTATCAAATCCATGCCCGTTGGTAAAATTGTCAACTGCGGTCAACAGATTGTCATCATTTCGTAATAGTGCCTCATCTGCACCGCTCTTTTTTGAGGTCTCGACCAAACTTGGAGATAAATCAATTCCAAAAACCCTGCAACCGTTTGCTTTTAGCAGTTGAACTGTTATCTGGCCCAAAAGCCCTAGTCCAATAACACAAATCTTATCCCCAAGTCTTGGTTCTGCTTGTCGAACCCCTTGTAATGCTATTGCTCCTAAAGTGGTATAACTGGCTTCTTCAAAACTTACATTATCAGGGATTCTTGCCACTAAATTCTGGGGCACGCCAACATACTCGGAGTGCGAAGCATAATCTTGACCTGCACAGGCCACTCTATCCCCTGGTCTAAACTTGCCATTGCTGTCCAGGGATGCCTTTACTGTTCCTGATGTACTATATCCAAGAGCCTTTAGAGAATCCAATTTTGTCCTCACTTTGTCCAAGGTAGCCTTAATCCCTTCTTTTTTCATATTTTGAAGTACCTGGGCTACCAAGTCCGGCCGTTGCTTTGCTTTGCCAATAAGATTCGCTTTAGCTACTTTTACAGTTCCTCTTTCGGTTCCCGCACTTATAAGTGAGAATTTGTTTTCGACTAGAACCATTTTATTGCTAATAGCCGGTAGTGGAACATCATCTATATATAAATCTCCTGTTTTAAAGTTTTGTATTACTTGTTTCATTGTTTTATCTTGATTTTATTGGAAATAACTTTAAGAGAGATTGATGGTTATTGAATAAATCTAATGCAAACTTAATTCAACACAATTATTTCTATGCTCAAAAAGTTATTAAGAGTTTTATATTTTAAGATGAGTAAATTGAATGGTAATAATTTTGATAATAGCTTATGTCATAATCATTTTGGTTGTTTATCATGTCATTACATTCTCCATTTTCCAAAACTTTGGTAATTTTCGAAAACAAATCAATACTATCTCTATTTTTAAACAAAATTACATTTTCAGGTCTTTTAACAACATTTGAAGCAATAATTGGAATTTTAAAAAACATCGCTTCTCTTACTGTTAATGCATCTCCATCAGTATTGGTAGCCCTAACCACCAAATCACTTTTCTGCATTAACCTTACAAAAGATATGGAATACGGTATTAAAGAAATAACACTTTCTAATTCTTCCTCTTTAATTATACCCATATAAGAATCATATAATCTAAGTCTATCATTTATCGTTGCCACAACAAAAATTATTTTATATCTCTTTTTCTCTTTCTTAACCATACGGGCAACATCAATCATCAAATCTAATCCATATAAATCTTCATTTTTATGAAGCACTAATTTGAATGCATTGCTAACTATAATCTTTGAATCTTTACATTCTTCTAAAATTCTTAAAATCTCTTTAGGTAACGTTTTCTCTTCTTCCATAACTGGAGGCAAAAAAGCAGGCAAAATATATTCTGCTTTAGGTTTAATCTTTTGTGCTACCTCGTCACTAACTGTTATAGTTTTCTTATTCAGAATTAAAAACAGTCTAGTGAATTGAATCAAAATATTATTTGATAGGTTGCTAAGGGAGTGAATTGTCACTATAACTTTCTTTCTTAAAAGAAAAGCAGTAAAAATATGAAAACATCTTAACCACCATACTCCAGTATGGATATGGACAATATCTGATTGTACAATTAATTTAATGTATTTAAGTAGGTTCTTACTACGAATGTTATACACATTGCCAGATATATCACACAAGGGAGATTCATCTATAAAATCGAAATTGTAAAAATCTTTTAAATGAGCTGAAAGTCTTTTAATATGAATACTAACTCCTCCAACCGAACTATAAGGACCTATCAATAAAATTGTTTTTTTTTTTAAAGTATTATTCTCCAAGTTCATTAAATTCTTTTGAGGTAGTATTATATTCCGTAATCGCACATGCTAACAATGCAGACATTAAATAAGCGAACAACACAATTCCACTATGTCTTTCCAAAATTGATTCTGTACTCATAAATATTAAAAAAACTACAATAATAGCTGTTTCAAAATTATTAGCATGTTCTATATTCTTTTTTAAAAGAATATAGAACATAAACATAAATATAAAAAGCCCTAATAACCCAAAGTATAAAACTATTTCCAAAAATTGGTTGTGCGCATTATATTTATGGACATATCCACTTTCAAAGTTATTCTCCTTATATACCTTATATAAATTAAAATGTCCATCACCTGTTCCTGCTCCAAAAAACAAATTGTTATCAAATATAGTTTCAACTACTGATAACCAGTGAACCCGACGTAATTCTACATCGGAAATCTCAGCCCCATTGGGAGCCTCCGCATTAAACCTTTGCTGAAAATTAGGTGTCAAATAAATAAAAAAGGTAGTGACTGTTACAAGTAAAAAGCCAATCCGCTTCTTTTTTGAAATTTTATTATTAAAGATCAATATAAAAAAAGCGCAAATTAAGCTCACAATACTTATTCGGACGCTTAAGAAATATAACATTAAGAATAAAAATGCAATAAAAATTATTTCTTTAATACTATTGCCAATTTTTTTCTTCAAAATCTCATTTGTAAAATACAAAATGGAAAGGACAGTAAATAAAGAATAATAGGTGGTATGTTTATCAAGTACTATTGATAATTGATCATAATAAAAAAAATTGCCCAAATTATTAAACTTAAAATAGCAAGCTTTTGCCAAAGCAAACAGTGAAGCTAAAACAACAGAATAGCTAAAATATTTAAACAAGAAATTTATATCTCTTTTATTAAAATTTATAGACAAAAATATTAAGGGAAAAAGTACAAAAGGGATTTTTTGTTGTAATTTTTTTAGTCCTTCATTAACATCTTGGGTATAAGTTAATCCAATAAGTGCTATCCAAAAAAGTGAACTAAGTAATAAAAAAAACAAAAAATGTTTTTTTAAATTTCCGAATTTGACCTTCCATTGATTGTGTAGCAGCCAAAATATAAAACAAATTATTATACTAAAGGAATTTATATTATACTTTGGAAACGGTAAAGTCATTAAAACTAAAATTAATGACCAATAAAAAAATTTACTGCCTATTGTTATTCTCTTATATATCATCTTAACTCTTCAATAAGAAGCTTATTTAATAAACAGTATCCTTTTTTATTTAAGTGTACATTGTCTTCATACAAATAATTTTCTTCCTTTTGCAAATATTCATTGATATTGATTGTTTTTATTCTCTTGTTACCTGCCTCTTTTAACAGGATTTTGTTGAAAATTTGATTGTAATTATTAAATTCAGGATTAGTTGATGGCGGTAAAGTTATAACAAGGATTTTTCCTGTTCCACTTCTCTTTAATAAAAGTTTAAAGGTTTCATGTATACAATCCCTCAATTCATTAAAATTAGTTTTCTTATCATGTGCCCCAAAAAATAAAATATAATAATCTGCAATATCTATATTCTTAAGTTTATCTAAAAAATCAACGCATTTCCCATTCCATATAGCTTCATGGGGATAGCCATACACATCTTTTTGATCTCCAATGAAAATTAGATTTTTATTTTTTGACAAGTCCTTTCTAAAATCCCTTCCTTCCCTCCATATTATCTGGGAATCACCAATTGTAATTACTTTTTTATTTCCTGATTGAGCAATTGGTAGATCGGCTATTTTGAAATCTGTTTTTTTTATTGTCCGTTTAGGCTTACTGTTTATCCATTTTATCCCTGAAAAAACAACCTTTCCATTTTTACATTTCACATTTGAAGCCCTAAAAAAACTCTCACTTTTTCCGATTATAAAAGTGTTATTAGAATTTAACTGATTATTTAGCCCTAAGCAGTCATTTTGAAGCACTAAAAAATCATGAGAAATGGAGTCTACTGTTACACTTCCTAAGTTCTCAACAATTTTAATATTATCCCAATCATATTTTAACTGAAAAAATGTTTTTTCGGCATTTATAATAAAGTAAGTAGTAAAATAAACTAGTAAGACTACCCATGTAATTAGTATCGCTTTTTTCGAAGGCATTTTACTATGCATTTTTTTAATACTTAGATTTTCTTTTCAAAATCAAAATAATACATGGGAAATATTAACAATAATGAAACCATCAGAAAAGCTATGTTGTTTAAAGAAAAAGAAAATAATGAATCAAAGAATAATGAAAAATAAATTATAAAGACAATATGAAATTTATTCTTTGGCCATTTCATAAAAATTGGGGATAATATTAATAATAAATAAACCAAGCCTCCTACCGCGCCAAGTTCTACAAATAGATGTGGGTAATAAGTATCTGTGGTTTTGAGGTTTGTCGTTTTGTACCAATCAAAATTTACTTCATCATAAAATGGTGAATTATACCTTACTGACTCAGGCCCTCCAAAAGAACCTATTCCTCTACCGAACATGTTAAAATTAGCCATTTCATAGAACATAACGCGATATGATTCAGATCTCGCAGAATCACCTACAGTTATATATTGCTGAATTCTCATGCTTAAACTCTCCCCCATACTGACAAGGGTAGATGGCATAGTTATAATAGCAATTATGAATACTAAAAAAGCAATTTTAAAAAACTTAAGTTTATTTTTAACTTCTAAAAAAAGTAATAATAAAAATGTGCCAATAGTTTTATATGAAAAACTTAAAAATATTGAAATTGCAAAAATTGTCAGAATTAGTCTCTTTCTTTTACCCGTATAAAACTTCTTGGTTAGAAAAAAAGCCATAAGGTTCATAAATCCAAAAATTGCAAAAAAAACAACAATACCAGTAGCTCTTATGATTCCAGAAGATGAATGATAGTATCTTTCACCATTTGGAAGATACTGATAAAACCACTGATCCACCCCTCTTATCCAATTTATATAGTTAATTATTTGCACAAAATCATTAAATATTACAAAAAGAATTAATGCTTTTAACAAAATTGTAAAATGGCTTCTTATTGAATAACCATAAAATAAAACAACAACAGGGAACAAATACCTTATTCCTTCGGGAATTGCAGCATTAATATTAAAAGAATTAAATATCCCATAACCAAAGACAGGGATAAATAAAAGCAATAACAACAATAAGCTACTAGGGTATTTTAAGCTGAGCATTGAATAGAAAATCATGTAAACAGCAGCAAATGCCTTTAAAATACCTGACAACTCTTTATATGATATCTGCAATGCCTCAGATAAAAAAATTAAAAAAAAAGGAAATAGAACAGCAATAACTCTAAAAAACTTTTTTCTGTTCAGTTTTAATTGAATTTTTATTGACATTATTAAAATAATATAAGGAGAGTCCTTGATTTTGATTTTAACCTCTATAGTTAAAACAGGAGGACGCTTCAAATATATGAATTAAGGGCAACAAGCTATTCATAAAAATCAGGTCACTAAGCGACACTATCCCCCAATAAAGTCTGAAAGTTAAAAATAACCGGGGTTGGGCTTTTCTATAGCCCGACCCTTTTTTCATAGGTCGCAAGGAACTGGTTCAGGATGATGCCCAGTTCCTGATAGGCATTCAATATGTCCACAGATATTACGCTGTATTGCTAAGTCCTTGCGGATTTGACAGGCCATATGGTTGCACTGGGTACAGTTGTATTCACTTTTGGCCTTTATCGGTGCCAAATATTCCTTGTAATTTTCATCGGTTTTGAACCGATTGGAGAATTCTAGAGGATTTTGACCCTTGAAAACACATTATACCATATCTTTTTAAGTAATAAAGACAGTGTCTTTAAAATACTACCCTCTAGATATATAATTAAAATTAACAATGGTTGTTACTTCCAGTGGCTTAAATCAACTCTTAATAAGTTTTCAAGTTTCTCGATATCCTCTCTAAATTGAAGTTTCAATTCTTCTCTTTCAGATGTGTATAAAACATCTTTATTAATATTTTCTTTTTTAGTATTCCATTCTTTGAACCACCATCTAAGTTTAGTCCTTTTATGCAAAGGAATTAGAGGGTCTATTATTGTATCAACCAATATTTTCTTTGTTTTGCTTTTATTAAAAATCAAGTTTTGCAATACTTTAAATCGAACCGACCCCGTAACATTTAAGCGTTTATAATTTGGTTTAAAGTCTTCAGACACCTCAAGGAATTTAAACACCTCTTTCGTTGTTTCGTCTGGATTATTATTAACATCATCAAAAAACAAAACAAGAACCTGTTCCTTTGAAAACTTTTTGTATATATTGGATAGTTGCTTAAAATAATAACCATGACTAATATACGTTAAATCACAAATAGTCCTAAGATCCCCTTTAAGCCTAAATTCTTCCTCCGCTATTGCTTTAGGAAAAGATAGAGTTTCTATATTCAATTTCTTAAAATAGTTGTATGCAGAAATCGCTCTATCAACAGGGTTCCTTAAGACTAATATCAATTTACTATTTGGATCGAAGGAATATATTCTATCAATAGATTCTTCAAAAAACATATATTGGACAGAACCTTGCAATACAATTTTTTGTTTTGAATATCCCTCTTTTATATACTCCTCCTTTAGGGATTCTATTCCTTTCTCATAGAGTTCTTCTTTAATAAAAAAAGGATAATCTTTAATACTTTCAGGACCACAAACATCAGGGTGTTGTGCAATCCAATTGTATAAAGATGTGGTTGCTGATTTTTGAGCCCCAATCAAAAATGTGTTTGGTCTTATATCATTTTCATTCATATTCTTCAAAAATTGTAATATGATGTAATATTAACTTTCCTTTTTAAATATACAGCTCCTAAAAGATTCCAACTTGCTATGCTAACTGCAGTCGAAATTGCTGCACCAACGCCCCCATATAAAGGAATAAGGGTCAGGTTAAGAATAATATTCAGAAATAAGGCCAACACCACTATGTTTTGATACACCTTTTGTTTACCGACCATTTGCAATATTGTTCCCACGGAACCCGAAATTGAATTAATTAGCTGACCTAAACACAAAATAACCAAAATAATCCCTCCTTTGATAAACTCTTCACCAAAAATGTTAAGCAAGGGTTTGTGAAAAACCACTATTGCAATAACAATGATTAAGGTGCTATAAAAATTTAATGCTGTAGTAATTTTGACAATTTTTTTTAAAGATGTTATATTTTTTTCCTGATGATATTTTGCCAATTTGGGTGCCAAAATTGAATTTATGGCCTGAAGTGTAAAACTGGTCAAGGTAGCTAGCCTTAGTGCTACGTTATATATTCCTACGTTCTCATCAGTTTCATATATTCCAAGAATAAATGTGTCAAGCCACCCTAATATTATAAGAATAGTGGAAGATAACATCATAGGAAATGAGTCGCGTAAAAAAGACCAAGAGTTCGTCTTTGATGTGAATGAAACTTGCTCCAGGGTTCTAACCGCAAGAAAAAGTGAAACAAGGGAAAGTACAAGAACACCAAAAAAATGTGCTTTAATAGCGTTTAAAGGTGTATCCATCATCAAACCTAATATCAATAAGCTTAGAGCGGTAAAAGTGAATCTTCCTGGGTTATTTAGGAAAGCAAACCAGTTGTTGCTTTTCTTCGCCCTTAATAAGCTTGCACACATCAAGGATGACGTCCAAAAAGGTATTGCTATTGCTGTCCATATTATGTATGGAGCCAATTGAGGCTTTTTAAAAATTTTAAAAACAAACACGTCCTTTAGAGCATAAAGAACAACCGCAAAAAACAATGATGCAACGAACGATTTTAACCAAGCTTTATAAAATAGGCCTTTGTCCTTCCATTTTTCTTCCGCAGCATAAAATTTTACCAAGTTTATGTCAAGACCCAATCTACCCATTATACTGGCAAATAGAAACAAAGAAAAACAGATCGAGACCAATCCGTAGACGGAAGCCCCATATTTTTTAGTGACCAAATAAGTAAACACATATGCCATAAAAAGGCCTCCTATTCGAATCAGTAAAAATGCAAAACCCTTCTCAAGTATTTCCTTTGAGTCAAAATCGTTGGTTATATTATGAAGTTTCTTTTTTAAAGACATTCACTTATCCAGAAAGGTTTATAATGAGATTCACAGCCAAATATGTGCATGGTCAAATTTTATCAAAGAACTGACAACTCAAAAGTTAGAGGCAATCTAAACTCGCTAAACTACCATCCCCGCTGCCACCGTCTCATTGGTAGCATCATCGATCAAAATGATACTTCCCGTTGTCCTGTTCTCACGGTAGGGGTCTACCATTAAAGGTTTCGTGGTTCTTATTTTTACCTTACAAATGTCGTTCATTGCCACATCGGTTTCATCGGAGCTACGGCTCAATGTATTGATATCAATTTTATACAACACCTCTTTTACCATCGCTTTTTGCTCATTAGAAGTCTGCTTAATAGTGTATTTGGCCCTTGGTTTGGCAGGAGAATTGTTCAACCAGCAGAGCATTACCTCAATATCCTGTTGCGCCTCTGGTTTATTATTAGAACGTACTATCATATCACCTCTACTGATATCAATATCGTCTTCCAAAGTAATGGAAACAGACATTGGTGCAAAGGCTTCTTCCACTTCACCTGAAAAAGTGTCTATGGATTTTATTTTTGACGTGAAGCCCGAGGGCATTACAGTAACCTCATCGCCTTTTCTCAACACACCGCTTGCCATTCTTCCAGCATAACCACGATAATCTCTAAATTCTTCACTTTGTGGTCTCAGAACAGTTTGTACCGGGAATCTAGCATCTACTTTATTAACGTCACTGCTTATGTGCATGGTTTCCAACGTATGCAATAACGGAGCTCCTTGGTACCAGTCCATATTTTCGGATCGGTTCACTACGTTGTCTCCCAACAAGGCACTGATCGGTATAAATCGAACATCTTTAACAAGCAGTTTAGAGGAAAACTCTTCAAATTGACCAATAACCTTGTTGTACGCCTCCTCGCTAAAATCCACTAAATCCATCTTGTTGATGCAAACGATGACGTGTGGTATTTGTAACAACGAGGCTATAAAAGCGTGCCTTTTGGTCTGTTCTATAACACCGTGCCTGGCATCAACCAAAATAATCGCTGCATTTGCAGTTGAGGCTCCTGTAACCATATTACGGGTATACTGAATATGCCCAGGAGTGTCAGCAATAATGAACTTCCGCTTTGGTGTTGTAAAATAGCGGTAAGCAACATCGATGGTGATACCCTGCTCTCTTTCATCACGAAGCCCATCGGTAAAAAGCGCCAAATCCACGCCTTCATGTCCTTTTTTCTTGCTGGTGCTCTCAATGGCCTCCAGTTGATCTTCAAAAATTGACTTTGAATCATATAGCAGTCTTCCGATGAGGGTACTTTTCCCATCATCCACACTTCCTGCCGTAGTAAATCTTAATAGCTGATTGTTGTCCAACATATCTCTCTAAAAATATCCTTGTTTTTTTCTGTCTTCCATTGCTGTTTCCGAGCGCTTGTCATCACTTCGGTTACCTCGTTCGGTTTGTCTCATTGCCGATACCTCTTGAGCTATTTTCTCCACAGTGTCCGCATCTGACTCAATGCCCCCTGTGATGGTGATATCTCCAAGGGTCCTAAACCGTATTTTCTTGGTCAAAACCTCTTCTCCATCCTCCAATTTTAAAAATTCCGAGTTGGGAATCCATGAGTTGCTTCTCCAGACCACTTCTCTTTCGTGAGCAAAGTAAAGGGATGGAATTTGTATTTTTTCTCGATTAATATAGTTCCAAACATCCATTTCTGTCCAATTACTTATTGGGAATACGCGGAAGTGCTCTCCTTCAAACTGTTTTCCATTGAACAAATTCCATAGCTCTGGGCGCTGGTTTTTGGGGTCCCACTGGCCAAAATCGTCTCTATGAGAGAAGAAACGTTCCTTTGCACGTGCCTTTTCTTCATCTCTTCTTCCTCCACCAATGGCACAGTCCACTTTATTGGATTCAATAGCATCCAGTAATGTTGTTATTTGGAGGGCATTTCTTGTTGCGTTTTTTCCTTTCTCCTCAGCGACCCTTCCTTGGTCTATGGATTCCTGAACAGATCCCACAATGAGTCGTACCCCTAAACTTTCTATGAGGTCATCCCTGAATTTTATGGTTTCAGGGAAATTGTGCCCAGTGTCCACATGCATCAAAGCAAATGGAATTTTACTGGGATGGAATGCTTTTCTGGCCAAGTGGGTCACCACAATGGAGTCCTTTCCTCCGGAAAACAAGATTACCGGGTTTTGGAACTGGGCCCAAACCTCCCTTAACACAAAAATGGCTTCGGACTCTAATTCGTCTAAATAGTTTAAATAATACTTACTCATTACAATTGTAATTTGGGTCGGATCAATTCATATATTCTATTTACTGCCTCTTCAACGGACTCTTTTTCCGTTAAAGTGATATCTGGGCGCAAAGGTACTTCATATGGACTGGAAATACCCGTCATATCCTTTATTTCACCTTTTCTTGCTTTTTTGTACAGTCCTTTAACATCTCTTCTTTCACATTCCTGTAGACTGGTATTTACAAAAACCTCAACATAGTTCTCATTGCCCACGGCTTCCTTTATGGAATTCCGGTCTTTTTCAAAAGGGGCCACAAAGGCTGCCAAAACTATCATTCCTGCATCTACAAATAGATTTGCCACTTCCCCTATTCTTCTATTGTTTTCTGAACGATCTTCTGCTGAAAAACTTAAATCCTTATTGATTCCCTTTCTCACATTATCACCGTCAAGGGTATAGGTCTTGATCTTTTCTTCTACCAATTTTTGTTCCAGGCCATTGGCTATTGTGGATTTTCCCGAACCCGAGAGACCTGTAAAAAATATTAGGAATGAATTATGGCCATTGGCCTTTCTTCTTTCATTCACTCCAATTTTATAGTCGTGCCTTATGATGTTCTCCTCCATTTTTTTACTCGTTTTCTTTTATCCAGACCATAATTAATTTTATACCAAGACCTTTCGTGAAAATAATAAAGTATCATCTTTGTAACAACCTCGGCTAATCCAATTTTTAGTCCTGTAAAGGGATCGCCTGAGATTATCCAAGACAAAATTATAGTGTCTAAAGTGCCCAAAACCCTCCAGGTTACCGTTTTTATCAAGTGCCTTCTACGACTATCACCAATACCAACTTTGACCCATATTCTCTCATGAAAGTAGTACAGTGCCATTTTGGTGACCACTTCTGCCAAACCTATCTTAAGTCCGGTAAACGGGTTTCCAGTAATAATCCAAGAGAGAATTATAGTATCCAGCGTGCCTACCATTCTCCATGTTATGGTCTTGGCCAAATGCCTTTTATACGAAACCTCTTGCGTCATTTACTTCACTAAGAAATATGGGTTCAACAGATTTTCTTTATTGTAAACCAAATCCTTTCCAGTTTCCCAATTTGTGACCTTTAATCCCATAGCGGCACAAATAGCGTGGCCCGCTGCCGTATCCCACTCCATAGTGGGTGCAACTCGGGGATAAATATCAGCTCCTCCATCCGCTACTAAGCAAAATTTTAAAGAGCTGCCTTTTGAAACGATATCCACCTCTTTCCCTTCATCCTTTAGCTTTTTTATAAAAAGTTCCGTTTCCTCGTTCATGTGGGAACGGCTGCCCACTACCCTTGTTGAACTATTCCCTTTTTGCTTTGGTTCCATTATATTCTCCTTGCCAAACAAATCATCTGGCAATGTTTTCGTATCTCCCTCTAAGGTGATTTTATAGGAATTGCCCTTTTCAACATTGGCATAATAGAGTTCTCGGGAAACAGGCACATAGATAACCCCAAGAATCGGGGTCCCATTTTTAATCAATGCTATATTGACCGTAAACTCCCCATTTCGTTTAATAAATTCTTTTGTTCCGTCCAATGGATCTACCATCCAACATACATCCCAAGCTTTTCGTTCACTGTATTCAAGATTCTTATTCTCTTCGCTAATTATCGGAATGCTTGTTTGGGTTAAGTAAGACATAATCACCCTGTTGGATTCCAAGTCTGCTCTTGTCAATGGTGAATCATCCTTTTTAAACTCGGTGCCAAAATCTGCCGAATCATATATTTGCATAATCGCATTACCAGCATCGACAGAAGCCTTAATGGCAAGTAAAAGTTGATGGTCTAAATTAATGGGGTTCAATTTTATCGTCTTTTGGGTTAGTGTTCCAAATATTTTGGCAAGTTCTTATCTTTTTCAGAGAGTAGCAAATCGTTCGGACCAATCCACCACTCTATATTCAGTTCAGGGCTGTTAAAATGAATACCGCCTTCGGCCCCTGGATTATAATAATTATCACATTTATATAAAACTGATGCTGTATCACTCAACGTTAAAAAACCATGTGCAAATCCTCGTGGTACGAACAATTGTTTTTTGTTATCGTTGTTCAGCTCAATTGAAAAATGTTGCGCAAAGGTAGGAGAATCTTTACGTAAATCGACCACAACATCCTGAACTATTCCGTCCAAAACCGAAACCAGTTTGGCCTGTGCATGCTCTCCTTTTTGAAAGTGAAAGCCTCTTAAAACGCCTTTTCTAGAATAAGACTGGTTGTCTTGAACAAAATTAACCTCTTGGCCAATCGCTTCACAAAAATCCTTGTGGTTGTAACTCTCAAAAAAATAGCCCCGTTCATCTTTATAAATTGTTGGCTCTATGATAAAACACCCCTTTAATTTAGTCTCCGTTACTTTGATCATGCTTCTTTGTTCAAAATGCCCAATAATCTTTCTCCGTAACCGCTCTTCATCAATGGTTCCGCAAGTGCTTCAAATTGTTTTTTGTCAATAAAGCCCATTTCAAAAGCTGCAACTTCGATGGAGCCCACTACCAAGCCTTGACGTTCTTCGATAACTTCTATAAACTGAGAGGCTTGCATTAGGGCCTGGAAAGTCCCGGTATCCAACCACGCAGTGCCCCGGTCCAATATACTTACACTGAGCTTTCCTCTTTTTAAATATTCCTTGTTCACATCGGTGATCTCCAGTTCTCCTCTAGCACTGGGCTTGATACTTTTTGCTATGGATATGACCTCGTTGTCGTAAAAGTAAATACCTGGTACAACATAATTTGATTTAGGTTTTTTGGGCTTTTCTTCTATGCTGATAGCCTTTCCCCTTTCATCAAACTCCACTACTCCATATCGCTGAGGGTCATTTACCCGGTAGGCATAGATTACGCCACCATCAGGGTCAATGTTGCTCTGCAAAAGCATGGATAAGCCAGCGCCATAAAAAATATTATCCCCCAAAATCAGGGCGACCTTATCATTGCCTATAAACTCTTCTCCAATTATAAATGCCTCCGCAAGTCCATTTGGGGAACCCTGAACAGCATAGGAAAAGGAGCATCCGTACTTCTTCCCATCCCCCAAAAGCTCTTTGAATAATGGAAGGTCCTTAGGAGTGGAAATAATCAGAATTTCCCTGATTCCGGCATACATTAAGGTGGACAATGGATAATAAATCATCGGCTTATCGTATATAGGCATCAATTGCTTGCTTACCGAAAGGGTAAGTGGATGCAGTCTACTACCAGTTCCTCCTGCCAAGATGATTCCTTTCATATAATTTAGGCTTGATATTGCTTTTTATAATATTCCAAATAGTCTCCCGATGTTACATGATCCAACCATTCCTGATTGTCGAAATACCAATCAATGGTCTTTTTTAACCCTTCCTCAAAGGTAACCGATGGTTCCCAACCCAACTCTTGATTAATCTTGCTTGCATCGATAGCGTACCTTAAATCGTGTCCAGGACGGTCCTTTACAAAAGTTATCAGTTTTTCCGATGTCCCCTCTTCCCTATCAAATTTTTTGTCCATCAATCGGCACAATAATTTGGTCAAATCTATATTCTTCCATTCATTAAAACCGCCAACATTATAGGTTTCACCCTTTTTTCCTTTGTGGAATATCAAATCAATGGCCTTAGCATGATCTTTAACAAACAGCCAGTCCCTGGTATAATTTCCATCGCCATATACGGGCAAAGCCTTATTTTGTATGATATTGTTAATGAACAATGGAATCAGTTTTTCGGGAAACTGATTGGGGCCATAATTATTGGAGCAGTTGGAAATAATGTATGGTAATTTATAGGTTTCTCCATATGCCCTTACAAAATGATCTGAACTCGCTTTTGAGGCTGAATATGGTGAATTGGGGTCGTATGCCGTTTGCTCCGTAAACAAACCGTCTTTGCCCAAACTTCCATAAACCTCATCAGTACTGATATGATAAAACAAAAAGTTTGGGTTGGATTTGGCCAATTCCAAAGAAGCATTCAATAAATTGACCGTACCTAGCACATTGGTCTTCACAAAAGACAAAGGGTCGGTAATGGATCGGTCTACATGGGATTCCGCAGCCAAATGTATTACCCCATCAAATAGATTCTGAGAGAAGAGGTTGTTAACAAAATCTTGCTCGGAAATATCCCCTTTTACAAAAGTATAGTTTGGTTCTTGCTCAATATCTTTAAGATTCTCCAGATTGCCAGCATAAGTCAATGCGTCAAGATTGCAGATTTTATAGTTACTGTACTTGGCGACAAACCGCCTAACCACATGGGATCCAATAAAGCCAGCGCCTCCGGTAATTAAAATTTTCTTTGGCACGTTCTTTTCCATGTAAGCTCCCTTAAAATTTTAGCGTTTTCTGGTTAATTGGCTAGAACACTATTTTTTGGCCTCTTTGCGAAAGTACGATAATTCGTGTCCAAAACAAGTTTGGCTTTGTCGGCTAACCCATTCTCATTCAGTATGTGCTGGGCAAATTCATACCATGTCATCGGTTTTCCGTCAGTAAAATGATATAGGCCAAAAGGCTTTTTTCCCAGCACAATTTCCTTTAGAATAAATTTTGCAAGGGAATCTGTATCTGTAGGACACCCTTTTTGAGCATCCGTAATATGCAAATCATCTCCCGCCAACGCCTTTCTTAAAATTGTTCGATAGAAATTATGTCCGTACTTCTTACTGTACAACCAAGATGTACGAATAATAAAATGGTTGGGTATGATTTGTTGGATAAATTGTTCTCCTGCCAGTTTGGACTTACCATATTCATTGATCGGGTTGGTTCTGTCATCAATGGTATAGGCGCCTTTCTTTTTACCATCAAAAACATAGTCGGTAGAAACATGGATCAAGGTGATACGGTGTTTCTTACAAGCCTCGGCCAAGTTCTTCACGCCTTCCGCATTGACCTTAAAGGCTTCTTCAGGATGTTTCTCGGCCTGCTCTACATTGGTAAAGGCTGCACAATTGATACAGAAATCATAGTTTTCTTTTTGAAAGGCCTCAACCAGCTCCTCTGGTTTGGTAATATCCAGCTCTTGAGAGGATTTAAAATCAAAACAAAGTTCTGTAAAATCATGGGCTTTTTGTTGTAAAGAGCGGCCAAGTTGACCATTGGATCCTGTAACCAAGATTCTCCTCATTTTTATATTTTGATTTGATATCCTTCAATATCAAAATTACTCGTTATGGAAAAAGGCTTACTATTTTTGCTTGTATGCCTTAAGGTATTTATTGACTTCCAATAATGCTAAAATTCCAAATACCAAAATCAATAATGCAACTGGAAGTTTAAACTTGTAACTGTTCCAAATTCCCTTTTGTTCTACGCCTCTTGTTGGGAAATCGCTTAT
>NHBR02000078.1 GCA_002167435.2 Allomuricauda sp. TMED12 | reverse complement strand
GTAACAGCAACATGCTAATACCTTCATTGCGAACATTAAATTGGGATTTGTAAATCAAGGGGCAATTACTATTTATCTTACAAACAATACTTCCTTATAATTGAACTTTTCAATTTTAATCACAAACATTTTGTTAATTACACCGAAACTACTTGAATTTCTGTAGCACATAGTTTTTAGTACCTAGAATGAATACCTTATTTTTGAAGGACGATCAGCTTCTTCAATATGAGAAAATTTATCTACCTGATAAGCCTTTTCCTGTTTTTTATGGCATTGTCAATAAACGCCCAACAAATTGCCGTACTCAAATACGGCGGTGGTGGCGATTGGTACTCCAACCCAACGGCCCTGCCCAACTTAATACAATTTTGCAATAGCAATATAGACACCAAAATCAATCCAGAACCAGAAACTGTAGAAGCTGGAAGCGTATCTATTTTTAAATATCCGTTCCTTCATATGACAGGTCATGGGAATGTTTTTTTTACTGATGAGGAAGTTCAAAATTTACGGACCTATCTCTTATCGGGAGGGTTTTTACATATTGATGATAATTATGGTATGGAACCCTACTTAAGAAGGGAGTTGGAAAAAGTTTTTCCGAATAAACCATTGGAGGAATTGGGAGCGGACCATCCTATTTTTTCCCAAAAATTTAAATTCCGGGATGGACTTCCCAAAATTCATGAGCATGATGGAAAAAGACCACAGGCTTTTGGCATTTTTAACCAAGGAAGGCTTATTTTGCTATATACTTATGAATGTGATCTCGGTGATGGTTGGGAAGACCCCTCCGTGCACAACGACCCCGAAGAAGTTCGAATAAAAGCATTGCAGATGGGGGCCAATATTTTGGAATACGCTTTTAAAAATTAATACATGAACGCAAAAACAATAGCAAACGGAATACTTTGGGCCGTCGCCATTATGGTGGGCGTGGTACTTTTGGGTTGGTTTTTTTATAAAATTCAGTCTGTATTGGCCTATTTGGCCATTGCTGCTGTATTGGCCTTATTGGGCAGGCCCATTGTTATGTTCTTGCGACGAAAGCTTAAGTTCCCCAATACCTTGGCAGTGGTGGTCACCATGGTATTTATGTTATGCATTTTTTTAGGGATTCTCGCCCTTTTTATCCCACTGATTGCCGAGCAAAGTAAGAATCTATCCCTACTGGACATAGAAGCACTCAAAGGAGACCTTAATACACTTTATTTGCAAACCTTGGACTATTTTGGTGCCTCCACAGGAAGCTTTAACAGTCTGTTGGAGGAATCCAAGATTGAGGAAAATTTTTTAAATGGATTGGACCTTGGCTTCATACCCAATTTTCTCAATTCTTTTGTCAACGCTTTAAGTAATTTCAGTATAGGTCTTTTTTCAGTCCTCTTCATTTCCTTTTTCTTTTTAAAGGATAGCAAGCTGATGCAAAATGGAATCTTAACATTTGTTCCAGACAACAAAGAAAGTAACTTGGTAAAATCAATTGATAAGATCAATAATTTACTTTCCAGATACTTTGCAGGTATATTGCTTCAGCTTTTTATATTGTTTGTAATTTATACCATTGCACTCCTAATTGTGGGTGTAGAAAATGCCATCGTGATTGCCTTCTTGTGTGCACTCTTCAACATCATTCCATACATTGGTCCGATCATAGGTGGAGTAACTATGATTACGTTAACGATGACCAGTTTTTTGGACGCTGATTTCAGCACCGTTATTTTGCCCAAAGCCATGTATGTTTTAATCGGTTTGACCATAGGTCAACTCATAGATAATTTCTTTTCACAGCCTTTTATTTTTTCCAAAAGTGTAAAATCCCATCCCTTGGAAATCTTCTTGATTATCATCATCGCAGGGCTGTTGTTCGGTATAGTAGGTATGGTGGTCGCAGTACCCGGATATACAGCTATAAAAGTGATTTTAAAAGAGTTTTTAGCCGATTATTCTTTTGTAAAAAAATTGACCAAAAATCTATAGTATCAGTTTGAATAAACTTATTTTAAATACTGGCGTACAGGATTTTATACATGAAAAATTATCGTCTGACATCATGTCAGTTTTGCTTACGAAACCTATTTTTGAAGGGATTGACCAGAAAGAATTGGCGGAGCAGATTGAAGCAAAGAAAAAGTGTAAGGGCAAGCTGCCAACATGGTTCAACACGCCCAATATTTATTACCCCAATAAGCTCAATATTGAACAAACCAGTTCCGAACTTACCGCTCAATACAAAGCTCAAATTGTAAACGGAAAATCACTCGTTGACCTTACGGGAGGATTGGGTGTCGACAGCTATTTTTTTTCCAAAAAAATGGGGTCTGTTTTGCATTGTGAAATCGACCCGGAATTGAGTGAAATTGCTCATCATAATTTTGAAGTTTTAGGGCAAGAAAATATTGAATGCTTTCCAGTGGATGGTATTGATTTTTTAAAAAGATCCCCATCGAATTTTGATTGGATCTTTGTTGACCCTTCACGAAGAAATGATAAAAAAGGAAAGGTATTTTTACTCGAAGACTGCCTTCCGAATTTACCGAAACATCTTCCTTTTCTTTTTGAAAAATCACAGCATATCCTAGTAAAAACTTCTCCTCTTTTGGATATAAAAAAAGGGATTGATGAGTTAAATTTTGCAAAGGAGGTTCATGTTGTTTCCACCAATAATGAAGTTAAGGAACTCCTCTTTGTGTTGGAAAAAGGATACCAAGGAAACATCAAAATAAAGACCGCTGATGTATCGCAAAAACAAAACAGTTTGTTCGATTTTGAATTGCAAGGGGAACAAGATGCCCAAATCGATATTGGAGAACCGTCTTCATACTTGTACGAACCCAATGCGGCCATTTTAAAATCGGGTGGATTTAAATCCGTGGCCAAGCACTATGGCTTAAAAAAACTGCATCGCCATTCCCATTTGTACACCTCCGAAGAATTGGTAGAGTTTCAAGGAAGAAGATTTAAAATCGAAAAATCACTCCCCTATTCCAAAAAGTCTTTGAAATCAATGGCAATCTCAAAAGCAAATATCACAACGAGGAATTTTCCCATTTCAGTTGCCGAACTTCGTAAGAAACACAAGATTAAAGATGGAGGTGATTGTTATATATTCTTCACCAAAGATCGGAATGATGCTTTAATAATTCTGAATTGCTTAAAGGTTTAGTCTGGACATTCCCATTTAAAATTGGCCACACGATCATTGGAGGCCGCCGAAAGATTATAATGCCACCACTCCGTTCTGATGGACCAAAAACCATGTGCTTCCATGGTCTCCTTAAGCAATTTGCGGTTGTTCAATATCTCATGGGGCAAATCCACATTATCGTGATAGGCTCTTTTTCCGAAGTAGTCAAAATCAGTCCCCATATCAAGTTCTTTGCCGTCCATATCCACCAAGGTGATATCTACGGCACCCCCTTTATTGTGAATCGAACCCTTATCGGGATTAGCCACATATTGGGGATTGGGTACAATTTCCCACATTTTGTACTGTACGGAATTCGGTCGATAGCAGTCAAAAAACTTGATTTTTACACCCTGCTGCTTAAAATCCTTATTGGCCTCAATCAAGGCCTTTGCCGTTTTTACCCGTGTGTAACATTCCGCACAATCATAGACTTTTGCTTTTAAAAAATTGTTTTCGGTTGCGTAGCGCATATCGTATGCAAAATCATCGCTAAAGTCGGCCAATCTAACAAAAGTGGTATCTGCCAGGCCCTCAAATGTTTTAAAAACTGGTTTTTTATCAGTTGAAACGGAATCCATCGAAACGGAATCCAAAACCATCCCGGTGTCTACTTGGACGGATTTGCTGTTATCATTTTTCGCTTGTTGACGACAACTTATCATCAAAAAAAGGAATAGAAAAAAAAGCACGTGTCTCATCAGTATCATTTTATGCGTTTTTGACTGGCCAGCCATGTATATAACGAATCCGTGGTATAAGCCCTGCTCCAAGCATTATGGCCAACACCTTTGTATCTGGTATATCGTACATCATGCCCCATTTCACGAAGCTTCTCGACCATTCGATCGGATTCCTCCACATGGATTACATCATCTTCATCACCATGAAAAACCCAGATGGGCATATCCTTGTCAATCCAATGTGCATAAGGCAAAGGCGTCATGCCACAAACTACGGCCATGGCCGCAAACTTGCGTGGATATTGCGTAGCCAACTCCCAAGAGGCACTGCCTCCCCTGCTCAACCCCGTTAAATAGATTCTTTTTTTATCTACTCTATTGGTATTGACCACCGAATCCAACAATTGAACGACCGCGTCCGTGTTCCACCATTTTTTGGCATGTGAATTTTGTGGTGCCAAAATTAAAAACGGGAACTGCTTCCCCTCTACCAACATTTTAGGAGGCCCACTTTTCTTGATTTCCTGAACATTCCTTCCTGATTCGCCACCTCCATGGAGAAAGAGCAACAGGGCAAAATCTTGTTCTGAATCAAAATAATCCTCTGGGTAATAGAGGTAATATTTCAAATTTTCTTTGGTAACCGTTTCCAACTCGTCCTGCACCAAATGGGATTGCGCGGCACAGGCTTGAAGCATCAGCATACCAATTAAAACTAAAAATCTGGATAAATTCTTTTGCATGAAGGTTACAAGTTACAAAAGTTTATCGGCGATATCCTTCCACGAATTCGCCCGCTCAAAGGTATTCACATTGGTGTTATGAGGCGAAGTAAACATAATCGACCTACCATCAAAAGGCTCCAGGTTTTTGCTACGGTTGTCGATGAGCACATCGCCCTTTAAAACATGTTTGTTGCCGCACAATATTCGGTTTTGCCAAGGAATAAAAGGGAAAAACTCATCCAGCCAATCGGATTTCTCCCTTAGGGATTGAGGGAATTCCATGGCGGCCGAAGCAATATAAACCTCATGCTTTTTGCTTAATTCCTCTAGTACTTGCTGGCTGCCCTCAATTAATTTCAAATCCTGAAAAAAACCATCCCGTCTTGTATGATCTTTTATGGATTGCTGATGCGCTGCAGGAACAACTAGCCAAAACTCTTTGCCATAGCATTCTTCTACGGTTATTTGGGTGTTGAATTCTTGGTTATAAATATCTATATGAGCTTGGTAGGCGTCTGCAATTACCTCGTCCATATCAACAAAAATGATCATACTTTTTCTTTTTTGTGAAGTACGTTAAAACTCTCCAAAAATTAAAACTTACCAGCTAAATCTATTGTTAACGGAATGAATTTCTCAAAAAGACCCAATGCTTTTCAAAAATTTCACAAAACTATTTTAACACCTTACCAAACTTTATGACTGAATTTTAATTTTAAGAAATAACAGTTACCTTCACACAACAAGATTACCAAAAGCGCGAATTGCGTTTTTCTGCTTAAAACCGACCTTACATGTTGCCCAAAGGAAACTTTCCCAAAAAAGTCTATTTGAACGGTAAAATAGTATCTGCTGAAGACGCTAAAATATCAGTTTTTGACCGAGGATTTCTATTCGGAGATGGTATTTACGAAGTAATGGTTCAATTGGAGAATGGTCTTTTCTATAAAAAGGCCCACCTCGACAGACTTCAGGACAACCTCCAAAAAATTGGAATCCAATACAATGTCAAGGAAATCGATGATCATTTGGAAGTACTGCTTAAATCCTCCAAATTGACGGACGAATCTTGCTTGATTTATATGCAAGTGACCCGTGGAGTAGCTCCTAGAAAACACTCGTATCCAAAAGGTGTTCCTGCAACCGTGATGATGTATGCCCTTCCTTACTCCCTACCCGACATCAACACAAAAAACATGCAGGCCATTTTAGAACCTGATTTTAGATGGCATCGGTGCGATATTAAATCCATTTCATTGTTGGGCAATATCATGGCCAACGAAGATGCGATGAATGCAAATACCAATGAAGCTGCTTTGGTCAGGGATGGTGTTATTTCAGAAGGGTCCCATACCAATATCTTTTTCGTTAAAGACGGAACGGTTGTTACCCATCCGGCTAACGAACATATCTTGAACGGCATTACAAGAAAGATTGTTATTAAGCTTTGTAATGACCTAGATATACCTGTAAACGAAAAAACCATCGCCGAAAATGAAATTGAATATATGGATGAGGCCTTTTTTACAGGTACAACCACTCAAGTGGCTTCTATCGCCCAATTGGGTTCCCATACCTTTTATAACAATAATGAAATCGGCAAAGTCACCCTCAAGCTTCAAAAAGCATTTGCAAAACTCAGAGAGAAAAACACGGCCAATATTACTTTATAAACAACCACTTAATTATGACCAACACTAATTCCAACACACTTTTTAAAACCCTATTGGGACTATGCCTACTATGGGTTTTCTCCTGCGGTAACCAAGATACCTATGACATCTTAATTTTAAACGGCTCCGTTTACGATGGCAAAGGTGGTGATCCAATAGTTACCGACATTGCCATTAAAGACTCCATGATTGTTACCATGGGAGAATTGGACAATGCAAAGGCTGATAAAATAATTGATGCATCTAGATTGGCTGTTTCACCAGGTTTTATAGATATGCACACCCATATCGAGCCCATTATGGAACTTAACTCTTGCGAGAGTCATGTTAGGCAAGGGGTCACCACATCATTGGGTGGGCCGGACGGAAGCTCTCCTTACCCGCTAAAACCGTACATGGATAGTCTTCAGCAAAAAGGAGTTGGGATGAACGTGGCCTATTTGGTAGGCCACAATACCATTCGAAGAAATATTATGGGGCTTGAGGACAGGGCGCCAACAGCAGAAGAACTCAAAGCTATGGAAGCTGAAGTGGACAGTGCCATGAAAGATGGTGCCTTTGGCATCTCAACAGGTTTAAAATATCTGCCTGGGGCCTTTTCCAAAGTGGATGAAGTAATCAGTCTTTCCAAAGTAGCCTCAAGTTATGGTGGTATTTACACCTCACACCTGCGAGAAGAAGGCTTGGGACTTTTTGATGCCGTTGCGGAAGCTATAAAAATTTCAGAGGATGCGGATATTCCGGTAGTACTCACTCATCATAAGGCCATAGGAAAACCCATGTGGGGAAAAAGTGCGCGAACCCTCGCTATGGTGGATTCCGCACGAGCCAAGGGACTTGACATCAAAATGGACCAATACCCTTATGCCGCAAGTTACACTGGGATTTCAGTTTTAATTCCCAGTTGGGCAAGAGCTGGAGGACAAGAAGCCTTTAAGGAACGTGTTGCAGACCCAGTGTTGAGAGATAGCATAAAAAATGGAATCGTTTTCAATATCCTTAATGATCGGGGAGGTTCCGATCTGGATAGGGTTCAATTTGCCAAGGTTGAATGGCAGCCGGAACTGGAAGGAAAAACATTGAAATACTGGTGCGAACAGAATGACTTGGAACCATCGGTGGAAAATGGTGCCGATATGGTTATTAAAGCGCAATTGAACGGTGGTGCCTCTTGTGTTTATCACGCCATGGCCGAAGAAGATGTAGAGCGAATCATGAAGCATCCGTTTACCATGATAGGTTCAGACGGCAGATTGGTGGAACCTGGCATGGGTCACCCGCACCCTCGGTGGTATGGAACCTTCCCGAGAGTGCTTGGACGGTATGTTCGGGAGAAAAACACCTTGGAACTGAGTGAGGCTATTCGAAAAATGACCTATTTGCCAGCACAAAGTCTTAACTTATCCGACCGCGGGTTGATCAAAGAGGGATTAAGGGCAGATATTACCATCTTTAATCCAGAAACTGTTATTGACAAAGCCACTTTCGAAAAACCACATCAATATTCCGAAGGGATAGAATTTGTAATCGTAAATGGTAGTTTGGCAGTTGACAACGGTGAATTCAAGGATATCAAATCAGGAATAGTATTAAGAAAACAATAGATCAACAACATGAAAATGAAGCATCTTACACTCAGCATTTTAATGATAACAGTCATCTTGAGCCATACGGCTTTGGCACAAGAAAATACTGAAATCGACAAAAAATACACGAAGGAAGTGGAACGATTGGCCAAGAAAAAACAGATCAAGGAAGCCTTTGGGCATATCAAAGCACAAATGGACCAAACCACTGAAGACTTGATTACGTTGACCGAAGTTTTGGCCCCTCCCTTTATGGAAGATGAAAAAGGTAAGGTATTTGCCAAAATGCTGGAAGAAGCAGGCTTGGATAGCATTTGGACGGACAAGGTGGGGAATGTTATCGGGTTGCGAAAAGGAACCGCTGGCGAATCCGGTTATGTAG
Source organism: Allomuricauda sp. TMED12 (assembly GCA_002167435.2). Taxonomy (GTDB): domain Bacteria; phylum Bacteroidota; class Bacteroidia; order Flavobacteriales; family Flavobacteriaceae; genus Flagellimonas. The sequence continues at coordinate 12,939 of NHBR02000078.1, read as the reverse complement.
GGGTTGATGCACACTTGGATGTTGTTTTCCCCGAAGGAACCAATGTTACGGTTGAAAAAGTGGGAGATACCCTAAAAGCTCCAGGTATCGGTGATGATACCCGAGGCTTGGCCATGCTGATCAGTATGCTCAAGGCCATGAACAAAGCGGACATAAAAACAGAAAAAGATTTGTTGTTCGTAGGATCGGTAGGAGAAGAAGGGCTTGGCGACCTGCGCGGCATGAAATACATGTTCAATGAATCCGGACTGGATATCGATTCCTGGATCGCCATTGATGGTGGTGGTCTCGGTAGAATCAGCAATGCCGGATTGGGCTCAAAACGTTATAAATTAATGGTCAAAGGCCAAGGCGGCCATTCTTGGGGTGCTTTTGGATTGGCAAATCCGCATCATGCCCTGGGAAAGGCTATCGATATTTTTTCTGAAGCAGCTTGGGAGTACACTTCTGGCAACATCCCGAAAACAAGCTTTAATGTGGGTAGAATCGGAGGTGGAACTTCGGTGAACTCCATTCCTTTTGAATCTTGGATGGAAGTGGACATGCGTGCCATCGATCCAAAAAACTTGGATGAAATCGAAATCATATTCAAAGAATCCGTTGAAAAAGCCATTATCGAATATAATGACAGTGGTGTGCGTGGGGAAGTAACTTACGAACTCATTAAAATTGGTGATAGACCATCAGGAGAATTACCCGCCTCCCTACCCCTGATCCAAAGAACCATGGCAGCCACTAAATATTTTGGTGAGACTCCGCGCTTGGGGAGTGGGTCGACCAACATCAACATACCTGTTTCCAAAGGAATTCCATCCGTTTGTATTGGTCGAGGAGGACAAGGTGGCAAAGCACACTCGTTACACGAATGGTACTTGAACGATGAAGAAGGAGATGAATCCATTCAATTGGCCCTATTGATTACATTGTCCCAAGCAGGTTTAGCCAAATAAGATGATGAAATTGTTCTCAAAATTACTTTTCGGGCTCGCCTTTATTTTCTGCACTTGGGTAAGCGCTCAACTAAGTGAAGAGCAATGGGCCAACATTGATAGTTTGTTCTTGCAATGGAACAAGCCCAATCATCCCGGAGGATCCATTGCCATAATGCAAGGTAATGATGTAGTTTTTTCTCAAGCGTACGGTTTGGCCAGTATGGAATACTTAGTTCCAAATACTACCGGGACTAGATTCAATGTGGCTTCCGTTTCCAAACAGTTCAGTGCATTGGGCATTGTAAAGCTGCACTTGGCGGGCAAACTTTCCATAGATGATACCATAGACCAATATATTGATGGTCTTGCGCCTTTTGGAAGTGAAATCACCATAAGGCATATGCTTCATCACACCAGTGGATTACGAAGTCTTCATGCCCTGTTCGGGTTAGCCGGTTGGCGAGGTGATGACGCAAGGACCAATGCAGATTTGGATAGAATCATGACCAAGCAGAGTGAACTCAATTTTGAACCTGGTTCGGAATATATGTATTGTAATACAGGCTTTATGTTCTTGGCCAATATCATTGAAAAAGTCACCAGTGACTCTTTTGTAGATTATATGAGGAAGGAGGTTTTCATCCCTTTAGGGATGAACGACACCTATGTTGAGCCTGACTACGACAGAATTGTTCCGAACAACGCCACTTCGTACAACCAAACTTTGGATGGGTTTGTTCGCTTGGTGGAATATTGGGGTTATGTCGGGTCTGGGAACATGCACACCACAACAGATGACCTGCTCAAATATCTGAAGAACTATTATGCTCCATTACCTGGATGGAAAACCGCTTTCGATGCAATGCAAACGCTTGACCCATTGAATGACGGAAGCTTTAATAAATATGCCTTTGGGGTTAATGTTGACAAGCTGTTTGATAAAAAACGAGTGAGCCATGGCGGTTCCATTGGCGGCTTTAGATCCAATGTTGCCGTTTTTCCAAATGAGCGCACCAGCATCGCCATCATTACCAATTTTTCAAGTTCAGGAGCTGGACTAAAATCCAATCAAATTGCGGAAATCCTTTTTGGGGAGACACTGCAAAACAAAGATTTGAAAATAGTTAAGGTTTCCAAGAAGAAAATGGAATCCTATGCAGGTACATATTGGGATGATGAAACCTATTCCCAACGTATGTTAACCACAGGAGGAGATACGCTATACATTGGTAGAAACGCTTTTTTACCCGTTCAAGATGATGAATTTGTAGCCGTTCAATCTGGAGATGCCACTAAAATCGAATTTGAAAATGGAGGTATGACCATTTATCCCGATAGCGGAAAACCCATGGTATTTTCAAAATTTGAGGAAGAAGAATTGACCAAGAGTTTGGCCAAGGAATATATGGGGACCTATTACAGTCCAGAAATTCAAACGGCATATACCATCCACTATGAAGATGGTCAATTCTATGCACATCATATTCGGCACGGAAAAATAAGGTTGGAACAAAAGAAGAAAGATCTTTTGGAGGGAAACTATCCTCTATCCTACCTAAAATTCAAAACAGAGAACGGGGAAATCAAAGGGGTTTGGATATCCAACGGTAGGGTCCGTAACCTTTGGTTCATCAAAACCAAATAACAAAAACCAACCACCATGAGACTATTTTTCACTTTTTTAATGTGCTGCTCCTTACAATTGGGAGCACAAACTTTTCCAGATAGGGTCTGGCATGCTGCCAACGAAAAAGAAGCCCAACCATGGCAAAATGATAAAGCCCGAGCTTTTAGGGAATACTTGATCGACAGCACAAAAATTACAGGGCTTATGATTGTGCACAAGGGAAAAGTGGTCTTTGATTTTGGTGACTTGCAGGAGTTGAGTTATATAGCTTCATGCCGAAAAAGTGTACTGTCTATGCTTTACGGGCAATATGTGGAGGACGGTACCATCGATTTAAGCAAAACCATTAAGGAATTGGGGATTGACGATGTGGAAGGTATTCTCCCCATTGAAGAAAAGGCCACAGTTAAAGACATCATCTCTGCTAGGTCCGGGGTCTATCATCCTGAAGGCTACCCTGGGGGCATGCAGGAATATGCGCCAGAAAGAGGCTCAGTTGAACCAGGCTCTCATTGGTTATACAGTAATTGGGACTTTAATGTGGCCGGCTACATTTTCGAGCAGGAAACCGGAACAAATATTTATGACGAAGTGGAGCGTCAATTGGCCAATCCATTGCATATGCAGGATTGGGACCGCTCCGCGCAACACAAACAGGGAAACACTTCCATTTCTAAATATTTGGCATACCCCATGTGGTTTTCCACAAGAGATATGGCGAGATTGGGATTGTTGATGCTGAACAAAGGGAAATGGAAAGACGTGCAGGTGGTAAGTGGGTCTTGGGTGGATGAAATGCTCAAAACCAGAACCACTCATACAGAATTGAACAAAAACGTTCCTGTTTTTGAAGGAAGCGGCGTCAATTACGGATATGGCTACATGTGGTGGTTATGGCAAGATGTTGATGATGCACGCTTTGAAGGCGCTTATTCCGCCAAGGGCGCCATGGGCCAGAACATTACAGTTTACCCAGCTATTGAAACTGTTTTAGCCTTTAAAACAAAAGCGGCCTATCGTAGGGCCAACCCCTCCCAAGTTAGGATCAATGTTGCCAAAAAGGCTGCTGAAATCTTCGATATGCAGTAATAGTTTTTTTAAGGAAGGAATTACTCAGTTTTGGTAAACACCAAAGCCTTGCCCCTATTCTGAGTTACTACAATGTAGGGGCTACCTCCATTGGCATTTTCTACTTGGATCATGTCTTTGGCATCGCCAGTGACTCTAAATCCGCTTTCCTCGGCATTTTTGAACTCAAATCCGCCCTTTTCGTCGCCAACGAGCACACCTCCATTGAAGGCATCATACCTTCCGATGAAGACTTCATTGCCAAAGTCATTTCCTATCATCAGCACATCGTTGGAAGCAGTTCCGTTTGCATTGGTTGTAATCATACATTTTATGGGCGCTGATTGGGTTTGCCATGGTAAATCCCCAACTTTGAATTTGCCATTCCCATCATTTTCAAAATAGGTTGTCTGATCATGATTGGCCATTAACTCATCCACTCCTTCAAGCTCTTCCTGAGTAAACATATCACTTTTGGTGGTCGAGGCAAACTCCCTGAAATAGTTGAATTTTTTCCTGAACATGGGACTTTGACTCATAAGGTCACCCCAAAAATTAACGGGATAGGGTTTAAAGGTAGAATCCTCAAAATCACTTTTGAAATAAGCAAATAATACAGGGTCCACAGCTCCATTGTTATCAAAGTCTTTCGCTAACATGGTAACTGGCCTATCTGGGGATGGTTGGTATAGGTTGTTCTTTCCTAAATTTCCGGCAATCAAATCCACATCGCCATCTCCATCAAAGTCTTGTGCCAGCACGCATTCCCACCAACCTGAAAGTTGTTGTATACCCGTTTGTTCCATTTGCTCAAACGAATCTTTTTTATTCATGAACACGGTTACAGGCATAAACTCACCCACCAATATTAGGTCCTTCAAATTGTCATGATTCAAATCCGCCCATTTGGCATCTGTGATCATACCTAGGTTCCTTAGTTCTTTGCTGTATGTTTCGGTCACATCGACCAGTTTACCTTTTTCGTTTTTCAGCAGGTAGCAATCATCCGGTTTGGGGTATTGAGAAAAAGGGGTGCGACCACCAACAAAAAGATCTACGTAACCATCACCATCAAAGTCTTCTGCCTCGACAACCGACCCACTTGAATTTATTTCTGGCATTCTATCCACGGCCTTTATAAATTTTCCATCGCCTTCATTGACCATCAAGTAATCTTGATAATAAGGAGAACCTAAATCGAACTCATTACTCCCGGACACCATATAAATATCCAAATCACCATCGTTATCCAAATCAAAGAGTGAAATACTGGTTTCTTCGTGTTCTTTATTCTTTTCATCATCAAACAAGGGAGTGCTGGTAAAAGTTCCTTTTGCATTTTGCATAAAAATCATGGGAGAGTGTCCCGAGGAACTACCAATAATGAAATCCTCATAACCATCTCCATTTATATCACCCTTGGCAAGGCGAGGACCATTCTGAGTTAGTTTATGAGGTAAGGTGGGCTGCACATTAAAATCGACTTTATCCGTCTCCTCATGCATAAAATCGACGCCCACTTGCTCCGATACTTCCCTATATACGGGATTGGTTTTTTTGGGTGCCAGAGGAAACGCCAATTGTTGACCATTTAAGGAAGTTGCTTCACGATAATCAATGTTTAAGACTTGATTGCTTTGTACATCTTTCATTATCTGATATTTGCCATCGGGCCATATAATTTCCAGTGATGAAATTTGTTTTTGTGGGCCCAGGCCAAAATGTGCCATATCGTGCACCGTAGACAAGTACCCTCTGTTCAACTGGTGCTCATAATATTGAAAGGTTCCATCTTTAAATCGTATGGCCACCTTAGTACCAAGACCAGCTTGATTGGACTTGGGACCTATTAAGTCGAGTTTAAGGAAGTTTGTATTCTCTTTCTTTTTAACGTCTAGATTGTTCCGGAAAACAAATGCTTCATCATTTATATTGTTCACCACATAATCCAGGTCGCCATCATTGTCCAAATCTGCAAATGCGGCCCCATTGGAAAAGGATGGGATGCTCAAGCCCCATTCTTTACCTACATCCTCGAACTGCCCATTCCCCTCATTCCGATAGGCATAGTTGGGTATTTTAACAACTGGGATAGAGTCCAAAATTTGCGCCGTACTCAAATATTTTTGGACATTGAAGTTAAATTCCCCAAAATCCAAATCGGTAATATCCCGAGGGAAGCCATTGGTGATCAACAAGTCCTTTCTGCCATCGTTATCAGCATCTACAAAAAGTGGTGACCAGCTCCAATCTGTTTTGCCTATTCCTGCCATTAAACCAATTTCACTGTATGGCATATTAGGACCTTGTCCCATTTGAAGCATGTTACGCATATACTGATAATCGTAACCATACTTATCATTCATATAGTAATCGTTATACCTAGTTGATTTAACTGTTGTTTTTAACCTGTTATTTGTTTCACCCAACATATCAAGGGTAACGATGTCCAGATAACCATCGTTATTAAAGTCGGCAATGTCGTTGCCCATAGAAAATTTGCTCTGGTGCTTTACAAACTCACTAATTTTATCTGTAAATGTGCCATCACCATTATTGATATACATAATGTCGTTGCTCAGATAATCGTTGCTAACATAAATATCTGACCAACCATCATAATCCAAATCGGAAATGGCCACTCCAAGTCCATAACCTTCAATGGTTATTCCCGCCTCCATGGTGACATCGGTAAAGGTGTTGTTTCCATTGTTACGATATAGATGATCGTTGCTCATGGAGGAACCATCCGTGATTTTTTCTCTGTAATTTGCCGGAAGTATATGAATGTCCACATTGTTGAGTACGTAGAGATCTAATAGACCGTCTTTATTGTAATCTATAAAAGCAGCATTCATGCTATTACCTGTATCCGCCACACCATATTCTTTGGCCATTTCTTTAAAAATCGGAATACCTTCTTCATTTACTCCTTGGTTCACGTAAAGTATATTGGCCTTTTCTTCGGGAGAAGCATACATCGCAGCGCATATATAAATATCCAAAAGTGAATCATTATTTATGTCAATTACAGCAACTCCTGTTTTCCACTTGTCTGCTGCGGCAACCCCTGAGGCATTGGTTACGTCCTTGAACTTAAAATCACCTTGATTAAGGTATAATTTATTGGTGACTTGATTTCCAGTAAAGAAAAGGTCGGGTTTATTGTCATTATTGAAATCTCCCACAGCTACCCCACCTCCATTGAAGATGTATTCACTTGTAAGTATGTTGAAACTATCTGTCTCAACAATTTGATTGTTAAACGTAATACCGGAATGATTGGATGAAACTTGAGAAAAAAGCGTATCCTCCTGCTTTTCAGAGCAAGAAATCACTAATATTGAAACTAGTGTAGTTAAAACGAAATGCTTAAACATTGTGGTTGAGGATATTTACAGATTGATAAAAGGATAAAATGTACCAAGAGTTTTTATTACTACAAAATAGTAATCCTTTATTAGCTAAAAATTAATCAATTATTTATCAAAAAACTCACTTCTGAGTGTCATGGTCGCCAAAAAACGGATTATGTAATATCGTACATTATTAATTCGGTGCAACCTAGAAAAGGGTATAATCAAAATAGGTTGCCAAAATTTGGCAACCTATTTACTTGAATTTAACTAACTCAGAATAAACTACTAATAACCAGGATTTTGAGTCAACACACCACCACTTTGGTCGATTGCGTTAATTGGAATTGGGAACAAATCATGCTTTGGCTGATATGTTCCAAATTTTGAATCATAACCTGAAAGGTTTAAATCTTCTCCCTCATTTTGGATATATGTATTGATAGTTTCAGTGGCATTGCCCCATCTTCTTAAATCGAACAATCTATGTCCTTCCATACCAAATTCCAAACGGCGCTCAAAACGAATCGCTTTTCTAGCTTCAGCTTGATTAGCAAATGAAGCATATGGTTCTATTTGATAATTGGCTGCATCCCCCGAATCGTCAACGGTCTGCACATACGTCATATTTTTGGCTCTGTTTCGCACTCTGTTTACATAGTCCAATGCCAATGGTAAGTTTGGACTGGATTGTTCAACAGCTGCTTCAGCTGCCATCAACAACACATCCGCAAAACGCATTACGTTATAGTTGATACCAGACCAGTCGGATCCCCAACCACCAGTACCACGGTTGTCACCAACTTCATCGGCTTGGTACACATTCTTCTTGGGTAGGTATGGCCCAGAAATATCCGTAAAAGTTGCTCTGATCCATTCTTTACCTGGATTTAGACCAAAACCATTGTAATCAATCCCTCTACGGGAAACCGTATAATCCAATCTTGGATCCAATGGTCCTGTATGAGGAGTGAAAGGCTCATCACTGTTAATTCCATAATCGCTAGTTACATCAGTCGCTGTATAAGAATCCAATAATGGCAATCCCGTCCCATCAGTTTGGTACGCGTTAACCAAATCTTGTGTTGGTTGATAAAAACCGCAGCAAGTACCTAATGGTCCTCCACCTGGGAAGTTCAATGTACCTGCACCATTACCATTATAAGATCGTCCATCGTCAGAAGCAAATTGAATGGCAAACATGGATTCTGGCCCATTTTCACCAGCCGCATTAAAGTTGTCCACAAATTCAGCATTTAGCGAATAGGGTCCATTATTGATTACATCATTAAATAATGGTAAGGCTTGTTCATATTTACCTTGGTACAAATAAGCTTTCCCTAAGAAAGCCTTGGCTACCCAAGCATTTGCTCTACCATTAACCACCTCATCCCCTAAACTATTGATTGCTTCTGTAAAGTCAGCCTCAATTTCTGCCCAGATTGGACCTGGATTGGGTTGGTTGAATTCAATGTTATCTAAGTTCTCCACAGAGATAAAAGATGGATTACCATAAAATTTTTGAAGTTCAAAATTATAATAACCTCTCAGGAAATAGGCTTCACCCGCTTGTTGGGTAAAATCACCGTCCTCAATCTGATTGATCAAACTCAGCACTGCATTACAGGCATTAACAGCTCCGTACAATGCACTCCATCTTCCTAAAAACCAACCATTACCCGTCTGCCAATCCAAGGTTTCTATTTGAAACAGTTCCGTGTTATCCCCATCGGTACTTCCCCTATGGGCGTCATCAGAAACTACATCGGTCCACCAGTTATCACCACCAGCAGCAACACCTTCTCCTTGTCGATTCACGCGTTCTCCATCTATCGCTGAATAGGCGGCGGTCAACTTGAGGTCAACACCCGTTGCATTTTGTAATGCGTCATCAGACAAAATTCCGGTTGGAGCAACCGTTGTAAAGTCATCACCACAGGCCCATAGCAATAGTCCTGCAAGTGTTATTGAAAATAATATCTTCTTTTTCATTTTTTAAAATTTTAGATTAACCCCGAAGGAATAAATTGAAGCTACAGGATAATTGTTATCCGAAACACCAATAGTCAGGTTGTCAATACGGCCATCAATAAATCTAGGTTGTAGTTCCGGATCAACTCCATCATAACCTGTTATAGTAAACAAGTTAGTGCCTTGAAGGTAGAAACGAACACTGTCCATACCCAAATAGTCGGAAACTCGCTCGTTAAAAGTATAACCTATTTGAAGGTTCTTTAATCTCATATAAGATCCATCTTCCACAAAGAAAGAATTTGGGTTTCCTTCATTGTTTGTTATACTCTGACTTAAGGCAGGTAGTGACGCATCTTGATTATCAGGTGTCCAAGAATCCAACACCCTTACACTTCTATTGGCATTAAAGAATGTCGGAAAGTCAGTATATACCTTATCATTATTAAAGATTTCATTTCCTTGTGATCCTTGGAAAAATGCAGACATATCAAAACCTTTATAACCCATTGTTAAGTTAACACCGTATGTGAAATCTGGGTGAGGTGAACCTATAAAGGTTCTATCGTCATCATTGATTACACCATCGTTGTTCAAATCAGCATATCTGAACCTTCCCACACCATCGGCAGCTGATGCAAATCCTTGGTCTGCTGCTGCAGATACTTCAGATTCTGAAGCAAAAATTCCTTCAACCACTCTACCATAAAAGGAAGATATAGGTTGTCCCACTTGAGTTCTGGTAACCGTACCGGTAGTTCTGAAGTTTCCAAATCCAGTCAAGAATGCACCAGGAAGGTTGGTCATTTCATTTTTATAGCTGGAGAAATTCACATCGATTCCATAGCTAAAACCAGAGTTCGTTTGATCTCTATAGCTTAGAGTCGCATCCACACCTTTGTTCTCAACAGAACCAAGGTTCACAAAAGGAGGGTCTGAAGCAATAGCTGTGGAACTGAAAGATAGGTTATCAGGATTGATCAAACCTTTTGTGGTAATCTTAAATAATTCAGCAGAAAGGTTCAATTTGTTGTCAAAGAAACCAAGTTCAATACCAAAGTTGGTAGTTTCAGAGGTTTCCCATTTCAAATCCCGATTACCCGCGGCTGACAAAATTGCTCCTTGTGAAGCTCCTCCACTACCATTAAACACATAATTTCCATATTGTTCACTCAAAACAGAAATATTAAAGCCTGGATTAGCTACTGGAAGCGTTTGATTACCCAATTGCCCCCAAGAACCTTTAAACTTTAATCGGCTCATAAAGGAATCAATTGGCCAAAAATTTTCGTTACTCACTACCCAACCTGCACTAAAGGACGGGAAGACATCAGACTTATTATCACCTCTAAATCTGGAAGATTCATCACGACGTACAGTGGCGGTCAATAAATAACGACCATCATAATCATAATTCACAGTCCCAAATAATGAAAACAATGTTGACAATTCATCATAAGCATATGCCACGTTTGCCGCACCACCACCATTACTCAACAAATAATAGTCTGGAGTTTCGAAGAAATAATTAGTTCTGGTAATTTCTTTTCCCTTACCATGATTTTCCAAAGCTTCAATACCGATTAGGGCATTAATATTATGATCTCCAAAGGACTTATTGTAATTTAAAGTGTTGTTCCATACCCACTCGTAGGTATCTTGATCAGCTTCAGTCAATGTATTAGTAGCAATTGGCTCCGAAGATTCTGGAATCAAAGCTCTAAAACGTCTATCATTATAGGCTCTAATAGAACCACCTAGCGATGTTTTAAACTGCAATCCATCCATAATGTCCAATGTTGCATAGACATCACCGAATACTCTAAAGGTTTTCTGAAAATCATCCTTTTGTCGAGTAGCTTCAGCTACCGGGTTATTTGGATTGGAAAGTCCAGTATCGTTACTATAGTTTCCACCAAAATTACCATCAGTGTCGTAGACAGGAACCAAAGGTGACATCCTTGTAGCAAAGTTGTACCATGATTGTCCTCCACTTCTTCTATCAAAAGAAATATTAGCGTGCTGTCCTACCCTGATTCTATCTCCTATTTTAAATTCAGAGTTCAATCTTGCAGTACCTCTTTTAAAACCCGTGTGGATTTGAATACCCTGACGGTTTAGATAGCCTGCAGAAAAAAGGAACTTAGATTTTTCGTTACCGTTTTCCAAAGTAATGGAAGCATTCTGGGTAATGGCTGTCCTATAAATTTCATCCAACCAATCGGTACCACCTGGCTTTACATTCATGGTTACAGGAACTCCCTGTATCGTAGCTGGTACAACGGGACTGGCACCATTACCATATTGCGCATGTGATGGTGTTCCGCCATCGTTCAGGATACTTTGCCAAATCATTTCTCCGTGTTGCTGAGGGTTTAGCAGCTCTGGCACATTAGTCGCCGCCGAAAACCCAGTATACATATCCAAGGATACTTTTGCCGTACTCATATTGTAACCTCCACCTTTTGTAGTGATGATTACAACACCATTGGATGCCCTTGCTCCATAAATAGCAGCTGCACCATCTTTAAGCACGTTCATTTGCTCAATATCGGCTGGGTTAATGGAATTTAAAATACCTGCGTCGTCCGTCTGGACACCATCAATAATATAAAGAGGATCATTACTGTTACCCGTTCCATAACCCCTAATACGAACTACTGGAGTTGCTCCAGGAGCACCATTATTGGTGATGGTAACACCCGAAACTCTACCTTGAAGAGCTTCCGCTGCACTGACAACTGGAGTTTTTGTAGCCTCAGAAACATCAACCGTTCCTACGGAGCCTGTCAACTGACCTCGTGTTTGTGTTCCATATCCTGTTACCACAACCTCATCCAAAGCAGCCGCATCCTCTTCCATGGTTACATCAATAGTAGTGTTTCCATTTACAGGAATCTCCGTTGTCTTAAATCCAACATAGGAAAAAATCAAGGTCGCGTCCGAAGCAGCCGTGATGGTGTAATTTCCATCAAAATCTGTTTGAGTACCATTTGTAGTACCTTTTACAATTACATTGGTACCTGGTAACGGGGCTCCAAAATTATCCACAACAGTACCCGTAATTGTCACTTGGTAGGGAGGAGCTGTGTCCTCCAAATTTGGGGTAGCGGCCATTGTGGATCCACCCACCAACATCAATACCATTGACAAATAAAATGCCTGAAAGGTCTTAACCGAATCAGCCAATCTTGTCAAAATCTGAATTTTGCTTTGATTCATAAATAGTTCATTTAGTTTAGTTACATACATTGATTTCGACCGTGCATATTGTCTCAATCTGGAACAATAATAGTTAAAATTTTATAATTGGCAATATTTTAACACCATATATCAATAAATTTAAAAATTACCCTCCTTAAATATCAATTTATCATTTTAAAAAGCTGCCAGCCATTTAAGGGCATAGGGGCAGCTGTATTACTGGCACCTTACCAAAACCAATTATCGCTTACTGAAAATCAACAATAAAATGTCATATTGTTAGATATTTTGATATCCCTCATCACATTCATCTTTTTTAAGTGTAAAGTCTATTAATTTTCACCTCTTGGCATTCGCATGTTAAGAATCTCTTTTATGGTCCTACTTCAGTCCATGATTTTACTAAGTGTTTTTTGTTTTCCCAATAACAACTTTAGCAAACATTCCGGAACCAAAGCTTCATATTATTGTTTGAAATGGATGTCTTAATGCTTAACACCATTGACCTACCAACTAATGCATTCTTAAATATTTAAGCTTTTATTGTATCATTCTGTAACAATAAGATTTAATTTTTTCATATTTGTGTTTTTTTGATATAAATTTTGCGATGTTTACAATATGCTACCTTCAAAGAACAAATACTTATCCAACGTCTCTTTTGATACCGTAATATTTGGTTTTACTGGAGAGGAGCTAAAAATTTTGGTCCTTGAATACCAAAACTCGGGTATGTTTGCCCTGCCTGGAGGTTACATTCGGCGTGATAAAAATTTGCTCG
>NHBR02000077.1 GCA_002167435.2 Allomuricauda sp. TMED12 | reverse complement strand
TTTTTTGGACATTCAAATGAAAGACATGACGGGTTTCAATGTTCTAGAGCAAATTACAGTTCCAAAAAAACCTTTAGTCATTTTTGTGACCGCTTATGACGAATTTGCCTTAAAAGCTTTCGATTATTTTGCATTTGATTATTTGTTGAAACCCTTTAAAGACGAACGCTTTTTTAAATCGGCCAAAAACGTGATTGATATTTTGAAACATGATGGACATATTCAATTTGAGGAAAAAATTGAAGGTCTCTTAAAATCGATTCAAGAGGGGAAAGATATGTTCAGGCCTTCCTACAACAACAAGCTTCCCATAAAAACTGGCAATAAAATCTATTTTATAGAAAACCAAGAAATCAAATACATCACGGCTTCGAGATATTATGCCGAAATCCATACAGACCAAAAGAAGCATTTGCTCAGGGAATCCCTTACAAACCTCATGGAAAACCTAAACAATGGCAGTTTTATCAGGATTCACAGGTCAACCATTATCAATTTAAGGTACATAGGGGAACTGATTAATTCCAACTACGGTGAAATTGATGTAAAAATGACCGACGGACAATTGTTCCGGATAAGTAAAGGATACAAAAAGGAGTTTATTCAAAAGATGGGGATATGAACTTAAAAAAGTATCTCGATATCCCATTGATCAAACTTCTTGGGCTTTTTTATGGTATCATAGTATTCATCACTTTTGTGAAAAGATTATACTTCGTTTTTACCCGATCTAGGGATGGTGATTTCGATTGGTTCAACCTAATCTTTTCCAGAACCATTTTGGATTGGATCTTGGTGATGGTTTTCATGGCAATGGTTGTGGCAATCACCAAAAAAATGTTGGTGGCAAAGACCAAGCCCGCTTTCATAATCCTTATCCATCTGCTCCTATCCTTTGTCATAGATTGGTTCATATTCTTTTTTGCGGCGGTTATTTTGTTTTTTCTGGGAAGAACAACCATAGTTAATGGTGTAAATGGTCTTTCCTTGGACCATTTCATGTTCACGATTGATTATTACTTTACAGCTTATTTTGTAATGGCCGGCATTATACATATCTATTACTATATTGAAAGGGTCAAAAATGTGGAAATGCAGAAAGCCGTGCTATCCAATCAACTAACAACCAGTAAAATGAATGCCCTAAAAGCCCAGTTGCATCCTCATTTTCTATTCAACACCCTCAATACCATCTCGGCCTTAATGGATACCAACGCTAAGCAGGCCCAGAACACCTTGGCCGATTTGAGCGATCTCTTGAGGACCATACTGGATATAAAACAAGACAATCTGATTACAGTTGAACAGGAAATTATACTGTTGAAAAAGTACTTGGATATCATTCAAATTCGGTTTTCGGACCACCTTACCATAAAAATGGACATTGGGGAAGACACCCACAGCGCACTACTACCCAGCATGTTACTTCAACCTATTGTGGAGAATACGTTTAAGCATGGTTTTTCCTATCACAATACGGATTTGGTGCTCCATATCAGTATCCAAAGAAACATGGACAATTTATTCATAACTGTTGCAAACAATGGAAAGCCTCTTGAAAATCCTTTGGGTCAAAAATATACGGACGGCAAAGGTATAAGCAATGTGATTGAAAGACTTAAAACCCTTTATGGATCTAATTTCCACTATGACTTTCAAAACCTAGAGGATGAAAAAGGAGTGGCCACAAAAATCAGCATCCCTTTTAAAATAGTAGAATCAAACCTCTATGCCCCTAAGCGAGACAACTTTTAGTCTGTATCTTTTTTAAACAGGGCCACCCACCTTGAGATTGACTCCATTTGAATCAAATACCCATTAACCTGGTTCATTTCTTACTCCTACAGCTGTTACATACCATAGTTTAGCATCATGATCTTAACAAAAGCATAGGGCTTTGGTAGAGCCTTTTTCATTGTTTCAGATTATTTGAATTAGCCAAAAAATGGCCAAGGTACTCGCCTTGGCCATTTTACGTGTGGCAAAATTCAATCCCAACCGAATATTTACTCGAAAATCATTCAAGCCTCCGTGATCATAACATTTATGGAGTTAAAATTTCAAAAAAATATAGATGTCAAAAAGAACTATCACACAAATACTGGCGACTCAATCCTTAAAAAAAAGTATCCGGTGCAAGAATTTGGCACTTGGGTTCATTTAATATAAACCAAACATCTTCACCCCTCTTAAGAACTAAATTCGAGGCGTTTAACCAATAAATTTAAAATGAAAAAACTTACATTTTTAATCCTTTTTTGTTTGCTTGGTTCAGGAGCAAAACTTATGGGGCAAGGACTCACATCTTCCTCAATGAATGGTACTGTACTGGATAACGCGGGCAATCCTTTGCCAGGAGCCAATATTATTGCCGTACATTCACCTTCAGGCACCAAATATGGTTCCGCAACAGACTTTGATGGCCTCTTTCGAATTGCAAACATGAGAGTGGGTGGACCATATACCGTGACCGTTTCCTATTTAGGCTTTGATGATTTTGTAAGGAAAGATCTCATGCTTCAACTTGGCCAGACCTTTAGATTGGAAGTAATCATGAAGGAGAGTTCTTTCAATTTGGATGAAGTCGTTATTACTGCACAGGGCGGGGGTATTTTTGATGGTAACAAAACAGGATCGGAGACCACTATTGACTCCGAGCAGATCAACAACCTACCAACAACATCCAGGTCAATTGCCGATTTTGTCCGAATAACGCCCCAAGCCGCCATCTCAGAAGGCAGTGATGGTTTCAGTATTAATATTGCTGGACAGAACAATCGATTCAATACCATTTTTGTTGACGGTGCCGTGAACAACGATCAATTTGGGCTAGCTGGTTCCGGAACCAATGGTGGGCAAACAGGGGCCTCACCATTCTCCATGGATGCCATAGAGCAGTTCAATGTGGCCGTTGCCCCTTTTGATGTCAAGCTATCCGGCTTCACGGGAGGTGCCATCAATGCCATCACAAAGTCAGGGTCCAATACCTTTAAAGGTACCGTCTATGGTTTTCTGCGGAATGAAAAACTTGCCGGAAAAACCCCGATGGAATTAGTTCCGGAGGGGGAAAGTCGAAAAAAGTTGGATAAATTCAGCTCCAAAACCTATGGTATTAGCTTGGGAGGCCCCATTGTAAAGAACAAATTATTCTTCTTTGTCAACTATGAAAAGGAAAAAAACGAATCCCCCGCTCCTTTCAATGTGGCCAACTATATCGGTGATAGCTCACCCGATCAATTGGAGGCCATTCGCGCAAGCACCATTTCAAGGTTCGGTTACGACATTGGTACTTTTGACAATAACACCACGACCCTCGAGAATGATAAACTAACGGCAAAATTCAACTACAATATCAATGATGCCCATCAACTGACACTATCATATAGGTATACGGACATTACCAATGTAGAGGCTCGTGACTCCGACTTCAACAATATTGGATTTGTCAACGGATCGGAACTTTTTACCTCCACCACTAATTCGGGTACTTTGGAATGGAATTGGGCAATCAACAATAAAGCTTCCAACAATTTAATCATAGGATATACAAACGTGGCCGACGACAGATCACCCCAAGGAAGTCCATTTCCTTCTGTACAGATCCAAGATGGAAATGGAACCATTGACTTTGGCAATGAACAATATTCAACTGCCAATGTGTTGGACCAAAAGGTTCTTACTATAACGGACAACTTGGAACTGTACCAGGGAAAACATACCATCACACTCGGGACACATAACGAGTTCTCTTCTACAAAGAATCTCTTCTTTGCAAACAATTATGGTTTTTATAGATACTCCAACACCGATGATTTTCTGAGCAACGTCTTTCCAAATCAATATCAAAGAGGGTATTCCTTGTTGAGTGACGGGGCAGGTGATTCGTCATCCGGAGCAGCAGAATTCAATTTGGCACAATGGGGTGTTTATGTGCAGGATGAGGTGCAGGCCACAAACAACTTGAAGCTCTCCGCTGGTGTCCGATTTGATATTCCTGTTTGGGATGATGGTATTACCAACACCGATTTCAATACCAGAACGATTCCTATATTGGAAGCGGCCGGCAAGAATCTACAGGGAGCAAAAGCAGGTCAAGGTCTGTCAACAATTGTCCACGTATCCCCAAGGGTTGGTTTTAATTGGAATGTGAACGGGAAATACAAAACCCAGATAAGGGGTGGGTTTGGTATTTTTACTTCAAGGATTCCGTTGGTATGGCCTGGGGGGCTATATAACAATAATGGAGTTACGGGTGGGTATCTGTTTGATGGAAGTCCTGAATTTACACTGAATCCAGATGTTAACAGTCAACCTATTGGTGCAGTCCCCGGTACCGGACAAGTTGGCGGAAACATTGATCTGTTCGCCCCAGGAACCAAGCTCCCCCAAATTTTGAAGTACAATATTGCCATGGATCATAAACTATCCTGGTTTGGTGGATTGATTCTCAACGCCGATTTTATTTATCAGGACAACATCCAGACCATCTATTATGAAAATCTTAATATAGGCGACCCAAAGGGATTTTTAAACGGGGCTGATAGAAGACCTTACTACAGCGACAGTTTTGGGGATTTACTCGATAATACTTACGGTAGGATTATTTTGGGGTCCAACAGCGGTGAAGGGTATTCATGGAATGTCAGTTTGGGTGCCACAAAACCGTTTACCAATGGTTTTACTGGAAACATTACCTATACTTATGGAGATGCATATGGGATTTTTGACCTTACCTCATCGCAGAACAGCTCACAGTGGAGAAACATACAGACCGTTAATGGGAAAAACTCCAGATTGCCTGTAACCCGATCCGATTTTTCAACAGGAAGTCGGATAACGAGTTGGATGTCTTACGAATTCAAATGGCTCAAAAATATGAAATCCACTTTCAGCTTGTTCTATGAAGGGAGAGAGGGAATGCCCTTCTCTTACACCTATAAAGATGGCGCAGACCTGTTGAACGATGATTCCAGTGACAATGCCTTGATCTACATTCCAAGAAATCAGAGCGAGATAACTCTTTTGGATGGCGCCAATGGATTATCCTCCCAGCAGCAATGGGATGCCCTCAATTCCTTTATTGAAAGCAATGATTATCTAAGAAAAAGAAGGGGGAAATATGCAGAGCGCAATGGAGATAGGGCTTCATCTTGGAGCCATGTGGTCGATCTTAAATTTGTACAGGACCTAAACATTGATTTGGGGCGTAGCAATAACACCTTACAGTTTACCATGGACATTTTCAATTTCACCAACTTCTTGAACAAAGATTGGGGTATACGCAAGTTTGTACCAAATTTTGGGGAAGTTCAACTACTGAGAACCCAAACTGCCGGTCCGGATTCCGTTTTCAGTTTTGATCCTTCCGTATTGGACAATTTGGAACAAATTGATGATACAGGTATTCAAAGTTCCAGATGGCAAATGCGCATTGGACTGCGGTACAACTTCAATTAGGAAAAATTTCAGAAACTCTTGAACAGTGTTGACTAAAAAAATAGCCAACACTGTTCAAATCCATTTATAAAGGACTCCAATTTCATTTTTAGTAAATCTAACGAAACCATATCATTAAAACATTTTAAACCTAATTTGACATGAAACTATATTTAAATCTGGCCATCTTCCTTCTATATGGCCTAAACTGTTCATCTCAATCCAATAACATTAATGGGTTGGACAAAGTATACGACCCAAACAGAATTGAACCATTGGCCTACAAGTTGGTAATGTTCAATACCACCCCCGACTCCATCTCAAGTATCTCTATCTTGGACAGAAAGATATCTTTTGAAAAATATAAGGGAAGAGACTGTGTTAAAATCAGCGAAACCAATCATTCTGGCAAGAATAAGACCACAACTATAAGTTATATGGACCAACACTCATTGGCTCCCGTGTGCAGAAAGGAAATGGTGAACGATTCATTGATTCAAATCCAAGAAATCAAGGGCAATAGGGTTTTCATCTATAATGCCCTGGGCAAACAAATAAATGATGTGGAAAAGCCAAAAGATGCTTATCTATCAAATGCATTCTCAGAATTGGTCCAGTCGAATGATTTCAACAAGCACCCTAACATTTCATTTTCAACTTTCCGTCCTGGTAAACCTAAAGTTGGAAGGTTTGTGGCAAGAATGGTTCAAGAAGAAAAAATCAAATTTGTATACGGTGAAGTTCAATGTCTAATTATACAATTTGTCAAACTAGCAGAAAACGGTGAGGAAATCCCAGCAGGTTACAGATATATTGATAAAACCACCGGTAAAGTACTAGCTTTCAAGACCAATTTGAACAGCAACACTTATTTCATGTATCAAATCCTATTTTTTTGATGTACGCAATTATACCATGACGGAGAATAAAAAGGAATTTTCTTTCAAGCAAGCTTGCTTGGAAGAACAAATAAATGTCGTCTAATCGATAATCAGAGAAAAGGTAGTGTTACAGGGTTAGGTTAAGTGTGATAAAGGATTCGTAACTCAAATTAGAACTCTAATCGAAAATAAAGTTCAATAAACAATTATCGATGTATGTAATAGAGTCCCAAATCAAACCCCAACTTTTGCGCATGGATCCTATCGGGTTTTTATAGCGTTCCGATAGATAAGCGTGAAGAAAAAACCGGATAGGGCGCAAACTACTTATTGGATTTCAGTACTCCTTGTCTTCACCCTTAACGCTAGGCTTATTGATGATCTTTCCAAGGGCTTTGATTATCTTCGCCACCATTTGGTACTTCATTGGTTGGTATACTTGGAGCTTTAGCCCCCATGATAGTCCTATGGGATTATTCCAAAATCGAAAGGGAAGATTATTTCTGCGAGGGTTTAAATGTCCCCAGCATTTTTCATTACTGTTCAAAACCAAGTCGGAGTCATGACCAAATAAGTTTAGAATGCTTAATTAAGTCAATCCTCTAACTACAATTACATTCATATTCCCGTTCAGTATAAGATAAAAAAAACCGGTAAAACTTTGTTTTATCGGTTCGTCGGGATGACTGAATCATCGAGAAAATCCTATACTATTGTAAATCATTGTTTTACAACTGCAATCTTGAAGATGTCCTCGTTAAGAACACGGAAAGCATAAAACAACTTTTGAACACAAATTAAATATGTTTTACCTTTTGTAAATTTAACAATAAAATTTGTCTGGATAAATATAATTATTAAGTGATTCCATTTAGTAAAACTAAAGCTCCTTAACTATATATTCTATAGGCTTTCTAATAAAATAGACCGAATCATATCCCCTGCCATAAGCTTCTTCCGTTATATCATTTTGCAGAAAAAACGCAATTGAACCAACAAAGTATGTGGGATGTTTTTTCATTTCCACACTATATGGTTTTAGTACATGCTCAAATACTTTATCAACCCCATTTTTAATTAATTTCTTTACAAAAGTATGTTCTTTGTGTTGGATTAAAAATTGGGCAAATTTAGCCAAATAAGAACTTGGGTTTTCCCCATTATACAACTCATTGACCATAACATCGTCTTGGAGATTATAGGCGCATTCAAAACTTTTCCTTAGTTCATCTGGCATATATCCATAAGCATAGCTACGAAGCAGTTCTCTACCATAATAGTTGCCACTTCCTTCATCCATTACCTGATACCCAAGGTCGGGTAGTCGTTTATGTAGGTTTGAACCGTCATAAAAACAGCTGTTTGAGCCAGTTCCTAGAATGCACAACACCCCCGCATCACCTTTGATGCATTTTGCCGCCATTTCCAAATCATCCTCAATCAAAACCTTTGCTTTATAAAAACATTCACGGAATAATCCTATCAATCTATGTTTTGATTCTTCATGGTTACCACCGGCACAGTAAAACTCAACCCTTGTAACTTCAAATAGAATATCCACTCTAACCTGTTGTAGTACAAATCTTATTTCAACATCTGAAAGAATCATTGGATTAATGCCAATGGTTCTTTTTTGGAACAATTTATTGTTTTTTTCGTCATACAGATGCCAATCACACTTGGTAGAGCCACTGTCCGCTATTAAAATCATAACTGCCTACTCTTTGTTAAAATCATATCTCACAAAAGCCTCCATTGCAGCATAGCTTGCCAACCCTAGAGACTGATACCTTAGCGCTGTTTCCTTGTTCCTGTCTTCTGCTCGAACCCAGAACTCCCTAAGATCCTCACCTTGGAACATCACCCCATCCTTCTGTGTTTGGTGGAAAAATATGGCCTTACGTTTTCTAAGTACTTGGGCGGGACTCATAGGAACGGCCATTTCTATTTCATGGGTTTCCCATTCATGCCACGCCCCACGGTAAAGCCACACCCAGCATTCTTTCATAAAGGGTTTTGACTTTAAAATGTCCAAAGAAGCGAACAAAGCCTCCAAACAAACTCGATGGGTTCCATGGGGATCGGCCAAGTCTCCAGCGGCATAAATCTGATGCGGCTTGATTTCTTCGATGATTCCCATCATCATATCAATATCCTCCTTCCCAAGTGGGTTCTTTTTTATCGTACCCGTCTCATAGAAAGGAAGATCCAAGAAATGTACCTGACTGTCTGGAATACCCAGATATCGGGTAGCTCCATAGCTCTCACTCCTTCTGATACTTCCCTTAACCTTTCTTACAAGTACTGAATCATAATCCTTGTCAGTTTTACCTTTGATGTCCTGGGTTACTTGTGCAAAGATTTCAGTTGGCCCAATTAAATTGGCAACCTCAGCAGCTTTCAATACCTCATGATCAGCAACGGCAATATTGCCCGATGTCTGATATACAATATGTACCTCATGCCCCTGCGAAACTAACCTATCAAAGGTTCCTCCCATGGAGATTACATCGTCATCCGGATGCGGACTAAAAATAATGACCTTTTTTTTCTCAGGCTCTGCCCTCTCCGGGCGATTGGTATCATCAGCATTAGGCTTGCCTCCCGGCCATCCTGTAATGGTATGTTGCAAACGATTGAATGTCCTAATATTTATCTCATAGGAAGACTGTTCGGAGCTGAGAAGGTCGGACATACCAGTATCATTGTAATCCTTGTCGGTTAATTGCAAAATAGGTTTCTCCTGTTTTTGACTGAGCCATACCACAGCTTTATGTGTTAAATCTTTGGTCCAATCACAGTTACGGACCAACCATGGAGTATCGATACGGGTTAGTAACGCTGCAGCCTCTTTATCTAGTACAAAAGTGGTATTTTCATGTTCCTGGAGATATGTCGCCGGTACCTCTGAACTTATTTTACCCTCTATGGTCTCCCTAATAACCTCCGCTTTGTTCTGCCCCCAAGCCAGCAGTACAATACGTTTAGCCTTTTTTATAGTTCCAATACCCATTGTAATGGCCTTACGGGGAACGTTTTCTACTCCCTTAAAAGTTGATGCGGCATCAATACGGGTCACATGGTCCAAAGTGATGTCCCGTGTCGCTGAATTATGGTGGGACCCCGGTTCGTTGAAACCTATGTGCCCCGTTCTTCCAATACCTAACAATTGAAAATCCAATCCTCCTGCTTCCTCTATCTTTCTCTCATAATCTTTACAATATTCCTGAACCTTATGGGATGGAACCGTACCATCTGGAATATGCACATTACTCTCGGATATATCCACGTGATCAAAGAGATGTTGGTGCATAAAGTAGTGATAACTCTGGATATTGCTCCGTTCCATAGGATGGTATTCATCCAGATTAAACGTTACGACATTCTGGAAGCTAAGGCCTTCTTCCCTGTGCAGACGTACCAATTCCTCGTACACCTTAACAGGTGAGGATCCTGTGGCTAGCCCTAAAACACATTTTTGACCTTTATTCGACCTGTCGCGAATCAAATTGGATATTTCTCTGGCTACCTGTAACGACCCTTGTTTGGAATCGTTGAAGATGACATTGTGTACTTTTTCAAATCTAGTAGCTTCAAATTGCCCTGCAGGTTGATACTGGATTGACTGTATATCAGTTTTCATAATTAATATTGGACATTTATTTTATTATCGTTTTTATTTTTTTCCATGTCAGCAAAAGGCTTATTGCTGAAAACACAACAAGTAATGTTAAAATACTCGCCCAAAACCACCTGCCATAGATCCAATATCCTACAGCAAATAATGAGCTATAAATCAGTATTGTTCCCAACAACATTGCCAGTATTCCACTCGGCACACTCCATTTTTCATCAATGTCTAAGTCAATCCCGTCCTCTATACCTTGCCTAACTATTTTTTTCCAACCCGGTCCACCTGGTTTGATTTTTTCACAAAACCTGTAAAGTACCTCGTTGTTTTCCGGTGAAGAGACATAGGTTGCGATTAGCCACGCCATTGTTGTAAGCAAGACCACTGTGGGATATTCCATCCAACTTGGCAAGAGCCCTGTGCCACTCTCAAATAAGTAACCACCTAAAGGAGTTAATTTGAGCATCAACGAAAGAATTCCTGAAGCAAACATGGCTACAATCTCACTCCATGCATTAATTCGCCACCAAAACCATCTTAGAATGAAAATCAATCCTGTTCCAGCTCCAAAAACGAGTAAGATTTCAAAAAGTTGAAGGGCATTTTGCAACAATAATGCCAATCCAGTGCTAAGAACCATCAAAATAACTGTGGATATCCTACCCACTGCCACCAGCCTTTTTTCTGATGCTTCCGGTTTAATCCTTTCTTTATAAAAGTCATAGACTATATATGACGAGCCCCAATTGAGCTGTGTAGATATCGTTGACATATATGCCGCAATCAGCGAAGTCAGTACAAGACCTAAAAGTCCTGTAGGCAGTTTGGTCAGCATTGCGGAATAGGCTAAATCATGTCCAAGCTTATCATCAGAAACTATCGGAAAGGCCTGCTGCAAACTTTCAAGATCGGGAAACACAACAATGGAAGCCAAAGCAACTAAAATCCAAGGCCAAGGTCGCACCGCATAATGCATTATATTGAAGAAAAAAGTAGCTGCAATTGCATGCTTTTCATTTTTAGCGGAAAGCATTCTTTGAGCAATATACCCGCCTCCTCCAGGTTCTGAGCCAGGATACCATGAGCTCCACCATTGGACGGCCAAAGGGATGATTACCAGCATGATTATTGCCTCCATGTTATTTAGGTCGGGTAGAATGTCAAGTTTTTGTTTAACATTTGGGTCGGACAATAAAGCATCCAAACCTCCAACCTCGGGAATATTCACCAAATAATAGGCTGCACCTATGGTACCTCCCATAGCTACAAAAAAGAGAACAAAATCAGTATATACCACTCCCTTAAAACCGCCAACGGCACTGAATGTCACTGTGGCTAGTCCAGCGATAATAACTGTTTGCCATGGTTCTAACCCCAACATAATGCCTCCAATCTTGATTGCTGCCAAGGTGACCGCCGACATAGTAATTACATTGAAAACCACCCCTAAATAAATGGCCCTAAAACCTCTTAAAAAGCGGGCAGGTGCACCACCATATCTAAGCTCATAAAACTCAAGGTCAGTATTCACGTTGGATCTTCGCCACAATCTGGCATATATAAAAACAGTCAAAAGGCCAGTTAATAAAAAAGCCCACCACACCCAGTTACCGGCCACACCATTGGTGCGAACAATATCTGTTACTAGGTTTGGGGTATCCGTAGAAAAAGTGGTCGCAACCATTGATATTCCCAAAAGCCACCAAGGCATCGACCTGCCTGAAAGGAAAAATTCAGAACTGCTCTTTCCAGAACTTTTGGAAACATACAGTCCAATGGAAAGTGTAATTGCAAAGAACGCAATGATAATGGCATAGTCAAATAGTTGCAAAGTTATCATAATACTGTTTTAGTAATGTTTAGGGTATGGACCATAATGATTATGGTATGAAATGAAATATTAAGATTTCGGATTTAGTAAAATATTCAATTGAGTAAGAAGTTCAGATTGGAAATCAGGCAATTTCAAGAAGACCATGATAAAACCAAACTGTTGCTGATGATTGGTCCACTTGGACATCAAATCACTGGTATTGACTCTTCCATCGAGCGCTCTGCCAAGACATAAAGTCATTTACTAAACAGCACCATCATATGTGTTAATCAACCGATGTTATCCGAGGTAAACATATAATATGGTTAGTCTGATAGATTAAGGCAACTACCCGCCTTGAGAAATATTCTCAAAGCTTTTTCCCCGATCTCAACTTTATAATTATTATCCTCCCCCACGCTATCACATGATATATCCCCTATGATTTTAGTATGATTCTTCCAACTGCCATTTGAAGATTTTAGAAGAATAAATTCCAAAGGTTTGTTTTTCGGAACTAATTTGGTGCCTGTATATATACCATCGTAATCGTAATCGGTTAAAATTACACTATCGGCATACCAGTATTCTTTAGTATCCAATTTGGGATTTATAAATGTACCTGAAATTGATAGTGTTTCGTTACCACCTTCAACATCTTCAAAATACGAGGATGAATTCATATCGACCAGAAACGTGACTTCTATATAATTGGGATTCTGTGTGTTTTGATTAAAATAAGTAGTATGTTGCCAATTGTTTTTAACAATCTTGAGGTTGTTTTGGAACCTTGTAAAGTCTTTTTGCTCGCTTTGCGTCCAACCAACTTCTGAGTAAGCCGCCAGTCGTGGAAATACCTGTCCATATAAATCTTCTGTTTTTGGTATCCACTCGCCCCACATTTGACAACCAAGCCCTATAATTTGTGATTCTAAATGTTCATCAATATCCTTTGGTATCGGATTAAATTTATATGCTTTTTCCAGAGACAAGTAATTTAAACTGTAGTCTAGATATGTATAATTATGTTGGGAATTCACTACATCATGGCCTTTGGAAAGCGCGGATAACATAAGGTCCCTGCTACCTTTCCAAAAGTGTATAATTGTATTCTCGGCAAGTTTTTGGTTGTTTTTTTCCTTTGTTTCATGTTTGTTCCAATGATGTAAATTTTCACCCAAAATATCGTTCCATCCCATCATTCTATACCCCTTGTTTTCGATAAAATTAGATACTTTATTTGTGAATGCTATTTGAATATCCGCATAAGACTTTAAATCATTTTTCTCCATATATTTTTTTATTTCCATACTGTTCTCCCATTGATCATACTTCACTTCATCGCCTCCAATATGAATTATCTTACCAGGAAATAACTCAATGACTTCTTGCAAAACATCCTCTATAAATTGATACACTCTATTGTTGGAGACATTATAAATATTTGGAAGAATCCCAAACGTAACAGGCACTTCTATAGGTTTGTCCAAAGTTCCCAACCAAGGGTAAGAAGCAATGGCGGCCGATGCATGTCCAGGCATTTCTATTTCAGGAATTATTGTGATATGTTTTTTATTTGCATAGGCTATCACCTCTTTAATTTCTTCTTGTGTGTAAAAACCAGAATGAGGCATTCCTGTTCTCCTATGACTTTTAACACCGTTCACCTGGGTATTCTTTCTTTTACTCCCTATCTTGGTCAATAGGGGGTATTTTTTTATTTCTATCCTCCATCCTTGATCATCTGTTAAATGCCAGTGAAAAACATTCATTTTTAACTTGGACATTTGATCAAGTAAACCAAATACAACTTCCTTGCCCTTAAAATGCCTGGATTCATCTAACATGAATGCACGCCATTCAAACGCCGGTTTGTCGCTTATGGACACAGAAGGAAAAGCTACATCATTGTTCTCACTAGGTATTATTAATTGTATTAATGTTTGGATTCCGTAAAAAACACCTTTTGGCATCGAGGCTGTAATAAGTATTTTTTTATCATCTATATTGAGTTTGTACCCTTCCTCGCCTACCTCCTTAGTGGTTTTATTATCTATTTTTAATTCTACATTGGCATCTTTTGATTTGGATTCAACAACATCCACATTCCATTTTTTCATTAAACGTTGTAACTCTTCAAACTCATTTTTTAAATCAAGCTGGTAAGCCACTCTAAACTCCCTGACCTTTAGAGTATCCTCATGAACTTGAATGTTGTTAGGGTATGGTATTAAATTTAATTGAGCTGTAGCCTTTAAACTTATCAAGCAAAGGACTATATTCAGAATCAAGACTTTAATGTTTTTTTTGGGCATCATAATTATTTTTTAATAACAGTGAACGTTATTTCTATTTCTTATTTCTTTTAATAGGTTCAGTTGTTCTTTTTTTCTTTTGAGGTCTTCTTCACAGGCATTTACAAGGATTTTCTGTTTTAGCAATTCATCCTCTATATTGAATTTTTCAATGTCCTTTTTTGAAAAAGAATTCAAAAATTTGGTCTTATAAAGTTTGAAGTCAAGCTTTTCCAAGGTTGTACCAGCTATACATTCAAATATTGCTTGGTCCTCGTCGCTCAAATGTTTTAAAAATTTGTTGGTATTATTTTTAAGAAGGGGTTGTGATACGTTTTTCCACATTTTTCCAGAGCAAGCCGTTGTCAAAGATTCCTCTGAATTATAATATTCCAACATAGAATTGTTAAAAGGAATTTTTAGAAACCCGCAAAGCTTCTTCAATGTATTTTCAGGATTTGCTAAAAGTTGTTCATAACAAATTGAAAAGAAACGATTTTCTGCAATACTTCCCTTTAATTGAAGACAATACTCTTGATCCTCCTTCCACTGTTTGGCAATGTGATAAGTATGTTTTGACCCAACAATCGCTTTTTTAAAGGATAGTGCTACATCCCTTCCATCCCTATATAAATAAATATAGAGGGGTTTTATATCCAATTCTTCAAATTCGTTTGCATATTTGAAGTTTGCCATACTCTTGCAACACCAATATCTTGCATTTGAATACTCTGCCTTTAAACTGTAGATAGAATTGAATACCTCTATTAGTGAATTGGATCTACAACGTTGTCTAATAAGCTTTCTATCCAATTCAAATTCTTTCCATGGCACCGGATTGAGTTCAATTAGCTTACAAACATCATCGATCAATTGATTAAAATTAGATTCATTATCCAGCTCCCCATACTTGGACAATAATGGGGAAAATCTTTGAAGTATGTGCGGTGGATGAGGTGCTTCTATCTCTTGAATTTGATTCAACATTACTCTTAAGAGATTGGATCCTGATCGCTGGGTTCCAATAATTTGTATTGCTTTTATATTGCTCATCTTATCATAAAAAATTAAAAAAGAGTATTCCCAGGATTCCGGAAATAGGGATTAAATAAATAACATCGATTTTGAATCTGGCAGATGCCACCAATACTGCTAAAAAAATGACTACTGTAAACCACGATATTGACATGCTTTTACCCATGGTAAATGCAGCAGACAAGATCATGCCTATAACAGCAGGCCTTAATCCTTTAAAAGCTGCCTTTATAGGTTTTGATTCTTTTATTTTGTCAAAAAACTCCGAAACCAAAATCATAACCATCATCGGGGGAACAAAAATGGATAAGGTAGATGTAATTGCCCCGAGCAATCCCCCTACCTTAAAGCCTATAAAAGTTGCACTGATAAAAATCGGCCCTGGTGTGAGCTGTCCCATCGCTATAGAGTCTGCAAATTCCCTTTCAGTGAGCCATTGGAGTCCAGTTACTATTATTTCCTGCATAGCAGGAATAATGACATACCCACCTCCAAACAGAGTAACACTTATTCCTGAAAAGGTTAACATCAATTCCCTTTGTACTATAATATCTTGGCGCAATGACCCTGACACAATTAAGGGCATGAAAACAAGTATTAAACCCAAAGCCAATACAAGCCCTAAAAAGACAATCAATTGTTTTCTGTTTGGAGTTTGCTTATTGGTGACAACGTCTTCTCTCTTTACAGATTTTCTGTAAAGAAAATAGCCAACAAGTCCACCGGCAGTAATGATAATGAAGGTGCTCAAGATTGATTTTATAAGAAACAGAGCTACAATTGAAGCCAAACATATCCAGATTTGCTTGACATCCTTAATTTGTTTTTTTGCCATGTTAAAGGCCACTGCAACTATAATTGCGACAACACTGGGCAAAACACCTTTGAAAAAGTTGGTTAAAACAGGTAATTGTCCATATTCCACATAAACCATTGATAAAACAATCATAAATATGAAAGACGGCAATAATATGCCAAGCATCGAGACCAATGCTCCTTTAATCCCTCTTAGTGTGTATCCTATATATATGATGACATTGAATGCCACAGGTCCTGGTAATACAGAAGCCAATGAGATTCCATCCAATATTACATCATCTGTTATAAGTCTGTTTTTACCAGATAATTTCTTTTGGACTACGGAAATTAATGCCATAAAACCGCCAAATGAAGTTGCTCCGATTTTTAAAAAGGAATAAAATAAAAACAGTAACGAGACATTCTCCGAAGGAGTGTTTATTTTAACCATTCTTGCCAATGATCTATTCTTTAATTACACTTAACATGGTTACTTTACATAATCAGTACTGTACAGTTCTTCGAGATATTGAACTCTATATGTGGAATATTCTAAAGGAATATTTCCAACTATTTCACCATTTTGGTCTGTGAATAAAATCCTATTGGTATTTGTACTGCAAAAAACAACCAAGCTATCATTTATGTATTCTGCACTTCCCTGAGAGTGTGTGAAATATCTTTTTGGAAAGGTTACACTGTCCAATGGTGTCACTTTCATTTGTAGAGTATCGATTGAGAGTTTCAACAATCTTGACCTCGCATTTGCATTGATGTCCTGCCCTCTATTATTTATAGGCCGAGGCATGCGTCCAGGCTCGAACCTCATATTCCCGTTATCAAGTAAGGTAAGTTCATTTTTATCATTGATTCTGATATTATGTTGACCTGAAAAAACAACATCTTTCGGTATTTCAAAATCACCATCCTCCCCTCCCAACTTCCAGATAATATCACCCGTTCTGCCATTGATTTTCCATATTTGGCTAATGTTTCGAAAGGAAATATAATAATCACCCTGTTTGTCTTTAAATAAAGAATTTGCATGCAACCAATCTTTCTTGCTTTCCAAAATTTTCTCATCCCCCAATGGATCCATAACATCAAAAACTGACCATTCCCATACTATTTCTTTATTATGATCAATGACCAAAATACCATCTCCCCTAACCGTATCCTTTGTTTTGCCTCCTAAGGACGATAAGTCCATAATTTTTTCTTCATATACAAGTGTCATGATATTACCATTGTCATCCAGATCAATCTCATGATGAAAGGACTTTTCTATTCCATCCTTCCCTGTTTCTGCTTCAAATAGCACACTTCCAAATTGATTATATTCAATAATTTTTTCTCCGTTTGTGAAGTGTAAAGTATCTGAACTCAATATTCCCAACAAGGAACCTTTATGCGTAAATTTCGAGACCTTGAAATTGGCCTCATTTTTTTGATAGGAAACTAATTGCCCTTTACCATCGATAATAAACATGTATCCTGGAACCTGTCTGGAATGAAAGTGAAGGTATCCATCAAAATTTACCGCAGCAATACTGTCTTTATCGGGATAATATGGAATCCATGGAGCTTCCTTGGCCGTATTTAAACAATAGGTTTTACTTACTCTTTTATTTCCATTTTTTTTGGCTACAACATTAAAATTATAGCTTGTATTAAACTTTAGATTAATCAATCTTAAGTTGTGGTCATCTTTATTTCTTGAAATAGGAGAATAGAATAAAGTTGAATCCTTTTTTTCATTATCATTAAAGCACCAATACTGTACATATGCATCGGTATCTTTGGAGGTTTGTACATCAATATCAATTTTGAGTATGTTATTTTTTACTGAATTGAGTTTGATAATGCCAATTTGAGGTTTTGTTCCCTGATCACAACCTAGACTAAGGAGTTGGATAACTATGAAAAGAAAAAAGACCAAATAATGTTTCATAGGATATTACCTGAGTAAATAGTATAGGCCTTTATATGCACAAAGGCCTATACTCTACAATTCAAAAAAAAATTAACTATAACTAAAACTTAAATGACATTTTGTTGAACCTCTAAAAACCGTTAGATGGATTTGGTTCCATATTGGGATTCAAGTCTAACTCTGTACGAGGGATTGGCATTAACTTATGATCTGCGGTAATATTGACAGGGTAACCTTGATCACTTAAATACTGATTCATTGTGGAAACAAACAAATCATGTCTGATCAAATCATCTTTCCTATGCCCTTCTGCAGCCAATTCAATAGCACGTTCTTTGAGAACCGCATTCCTAAAGGCTCCTTTGCTTAGGCCTTCTGTAAGATTTGGCAACCCTGATCTATTTCTAACCTGATTGATTGCATTATAAGCCTCTCCATTAGGACCATTTAATTCATTTTCAATTTCTGCCTTTAACAATAGTACGTCTGCATATCTTAATATGGGAACGCCCATTTTTGAAACACCATAGTTTTTGTACGCTGCATAACCTGTTCCAGGTGCTGTGACATCTCTGTTAAAACTTCCAAATTTTCTATTAATGGCAAAACCAAACTCGTTAATGGCGCTCCTTAT
Source organism: Allomuricauda sp. TMED12 (assembly GCA_002167435.2). GTDB lineage: Bacteria > Bacteroidota > Bacteroidia > Flavobacteriales > Flavobacteriaceae > Flagellimonas. The sequence continues at coordinate 24,561 of NHBR02000077.1, read as the reverse complement.
TTCTCCTCCATACAGAAACGGATATTCATCAAAATAAACCTCTCTTCTTTCATCGTCTGGTTCAATGGAATTATAAATTCCTACAGGCATTCCAACGATTGCCCAACCTGTGTCATAATTCCAAGGTGTAAAAAACTTAAGATGGTGGTTGGATGCTACATAATATGATTCGCCCATTGAAAGGATAGAGAAAATAAATTCATTATCAAGGACATTTGATTCATAAAACAACTTTAAAAATGAATCTTCAGTAAACAAATCGTACTCACCTAATGCAATAAGATTATCTATGTTTTCGCCAGCCTTACCCCATTTCAATTGTCTTAGCTGTGTTTTTGCCAATAATCCATAGGCCGCCCCTTTAGATGCTTCCCCTGGCGTATTTGTAGTTTGCGGCAGATGCTTTATAGCAAATTCAAAATCTGCTTCAATTTGGGCATAGACTTCTTCAATAGGACTTCTAGGCAAACCAGGAGCATCGGATTTTGTAGGTTCAAGTTTTAATGGGACCCCCCCAAACAATCCGGTCAAATCAAAGTATGCCAATCCCCTTAAAAACTTTGCCTCGGCTATCAATGAGTTTTTGGATTCGTCTTCAAAAACACTCTCGTCCATTCCTTCTATTATCTCAATGGCCCAATTGGCCCTATCCACAACTTTGTAAATACTCTTCCAAAGAGGGGCTATAATATTCTCATCGCTCCAATTATAGGTCTCAAGATTTATATATGGAGCGTCGCCAACATCGAATACGTCTGTAATCCCATCTGTTGCTCTTGCCATTACACCCGAACCATAATATCCCCAGCCACTATCAAGAAAGCCATTATAGACACCATCAACCAAGGCTACTGCATCACTTTCAGTACTAATACTGGACTCAGAAAGTTCACTCTTCAATTCTTCGGTCAAATCATTTTCACAAGAGCTCGATGTCAAAAGAAAAATCATCGAACATGCATAGAGCATTATTGCTTTAAATAAATTCTTTTTATTCATAATATTTTTTTTACTTTAAATTCCAATTTTAAAACCAAGTGTGAAAGACTTTTGATTAGGATATGCATAGGCATCCAAACCTGCTCCTGTATTAAGGTTTGTACCTGCGTCTCTTTTTGAGTTTACTTCTGGGTCAAAACCTGAATAACTGTCCCAAGTCAATAAGTTGGTGCCCGATAAGCTTAGCTGTAAATACGATAATCCTATTTTATCCAAAACATTGGAATCAATATCATAAGACAGTGTCACATTCTTTAATCGAATGTAGGAAGCGTCTTCAACAAAATAATCATTGACCCATCTATCTCCTTGCCATAGCCTTTGTGGAAGAGTACCATTTAAATTGTCCGGGGTCCATCTTTCTTTTGCTAATTCCAATGTATTATACTGATAACCAATTATGTTATTCCCGTTTAGTTTATCAACATCAAAAACACCAGTGAAGAAAAGTGACAAAGTGAAGTTCTTGTAATTAAATGAGTTGTTAAACCCTACATTGTATTTGGCATATCCATTACCGATAAGTTCTTTATCCTCTCCTGTTATCTGACCATCACCATTGATATCTTTAAACAAGGGGTCTCCCGCCTGGGCCTGAGGCTGGGCATCCGATGTTTGTCCTGGCTGTAATATTCCTTCAAATCTATAGCCGTATATAGATCCAACAGGTAGGCCCTCCTTTAAAACTGAATAGGATCCAAATACCAAACCATCAATTCTTGCTTGATCTCCCGGTATAAAATCTGCTCCTTCAGGCAATACCAATTCAACAACTTCATTTTCATTCTGCGAAAAAGCCAAGTTAGAAGTCCAGCTTAATCCATTATTGAACCTTTGGTTAAAATTGAGGCTTAACTCGATACCTTTATTTTCAATTTCACCGGCATTTGTTAAAATAGACGCAACACCACTTGAAGGCTCCAAAGTTTTTTGTAACAATAATTTGGTTGTATTGTTTTTATATCCGCCCAGTTCCATAGTCAACCTATTATCAAACAAGCCTAATTCAATACCAACATCCAGTTTTTTAGTTTCCTCCCATTGTAAATCACTGTTTCCGACTCTTGAAGAAATAGTCCCTATTGACAAATTGGTACCATCGGTAGTGACGGGAGCAGAGGGAGAAAAAGTACTTTGCCCCAAACCTATTCGAAATCTTTCATTTCCAGTAATTCCAAAACTAGATCTCAACTTCAGCCTTGAAACAACCTCACTTTTGAAAAATGATTCATTATGAACATTCCAAGCTATGGCGCCAGCCGGAAAATTTCCCCATTTGTTTCCCTCACCAAATTTTGAAGAACCATCTCTTCTTAATGTAAGAGTTAATAAATATCGATCATCATAGACATAGTTGACTCTGGATAAATAAGATACCAACTCGTTGGAAGCTATATAAGAATTAGGAGGTAAAATAGTTGCCCCACCCTGCAAACTATAAAAGCTAAGTGCATCCGTTGTGAAATCTTTGGCACCTGCGGATAGGTATTCCGACTCACCCCATTCGTGTGTATAGCCTAATACCGCATTTATATGATGTTTGTCAAAAACCTTGTTATAAGTAAGTATATTTTCAAGAGTATAGTATTTATAGAGCAAATGACTTTGTCTAGCAGCTCCCGGTTCCAATGATGATGCCACCAAAGTTGAATAAGAAGGTAAGAATTGTCTTGTTTTTTGGTTTACAACCCTTGCTCCTCCACGAATTTTATATACGAGATCTTTGAAAATTGAAGTTTCAATGAATGCATTGGATAAAACATAATAATTGCTGCCTTGGTTATCCATTATTTCCTGTGTTTGCAATGGACTAATTGGCCTAGTGTTGTTAAACAATAGAGCTTTATCCTCAGTTGACAATCCTTCAAATGCTTCTGATGTTGGTACAATGGGATTTGCTCTAAAAAGTCCTCGTAAAATATTGTCTTGCAATGAATTTGCTGAGAACCCCAAAAAATCACTCTCTGTTGCAGATAATGAGGTATTGATTCCAACCTTCATCTTACCTTCTAATAAGCTCTGATCCGCATTTAAACGTAATGTAAACCGATCAAAAGAAGTATTCTTTACAACCCCGTCCCATAAAAATGCGCCAGCACTGAAGAACATAGCTGTGTTTTCGTTACCACCTCTTACCGATAATTGGTGTTCGGATGTAGAACCTGTAGTAAAAGCCTCTTCCATCCAATTAGTACTCAGTCCTAATTCTTCAATTCTATTGATAGCTTCCGAGGAGTAAGTCGGTTCTATCCCGTTCGTAATATCTATCTTATTTTTAATGTTGGCATAATCAACACTGTTCAGAAAATCATAGGCAGTGATATCGGCTTTTTGTATAGAATAATTACCAGAATATGAAATTGAGGATTTCCCCTTTTTCCCTCTCTTAGTTGTTATAATCACTACTCCATTAGCTCCTCTTGTCCCATATATTGCAGTTGCCGAAGCATCCTTTAAAACACTAACGCTTTCGATATCCGCAGGGTTAATACTATTTGACAACGATTCCATAGGAAATCCATCCACCACATATAGGGGATTATTGTTACTATTAACGGAATTGTTACCTCTAATCCTAACCAACAATTCTCCTCCCGGTTCTGAACTGGCTGATGTAATTTGAACTCCAGTGGCTCTACCTTGAATGAGATTTTCGAGACCCGCGGATGGGCCCGTATTGAATTCATCCTGTGATAAAACAGTAACGGATCCCGTTAAATCCTCTTTTTTAACATTCCCATAACCAATAATCACTACCTCGTCTAATTGGTTTAACGCTTCTTCCAGTGTAACATTTATTGTAGTTTGTCTATTGATTTTAACTTCTTTCGTTGTAAATCCAATAAATGAAAATACTAGAATATCTCCCTCATTGGCTTCAATGGAATAGCTTCCATCAAGGTCAGACATAACACCGTGATCGGTGCCTTTAACGATTACTGACGCCCCCATTAATGGGCCGCCATCTTGATCTGCAACTATCCCAGTAATGTTTTGTGTTTGCCCTTGTGCTCGGGCACAAAAAACAAACATTGCAACAAATAAAATTTTAAGCAGTTTTTCTTTCATCTTGTTAGTTTAGTAGTTTTAATAGATTGATAATAATCATGATTGTTTGGTTGGTTAAAATCTTTCGTATTTGTGCACTAAAAAATTCTGGGATGAAATTAGCTTATCAAGCCACGAAGGAAGTGGTAAAATTTCTGCAAATTGGTTAGTCAAATCAGTATTTGTAATTACCCCCAGCCAAAACGAAATATGCAATAATCACATTATCAGGTATTTATATATGATTTTGATTAAAAGTTGAGGAAAGCACAAGTCAATAAAAGCTATATTTGTTTTGTAATCATGGTGTTAATCAATTTGACAAATTACAATTGTCTTCAAATGCCCAATAAATGATGAGAATATATTTATTGCTTTTGGCCTGCTTATCTACTATGGGATTGAGCGCACAAAATGAGACGCCTTTTTTCCACATAGCACCTAAAACCAAAAGCGGCTATCGAACCATAAAAAATATTGTTGAAGATAGTTTGGGGTACATATGGATGTCCCAAAAAAAAGGAGTCTTAAAATATGATGGCTATGATTTTGCTTCTTACCCCATAGATTCAATTTTCCAGCAAAGTAATATTGATGACGAAGTAGAAAAAATTGGTTTAAATCCTAACACCAATAATGTACTGGTCCTATCAAAAAATGGGTTGCTATCCAGCTTAAAAAATAATGGATGTTTCTCTCTCTTAAATCACAACCTATTAGAATCTGACAAGGATATACGTATAAATAAGTTTTTTATAAAAAAGAATTCTTTATGGCTAATAGACTATTCGAATACCATCTATTTCTTTAATAATGAAACACAAAAAATAGAGCTCGCTGTTTCTTTGCCGAAGACTGAACCTCTAAAAGGTGAAATTGTTGATTTGGAGGTTTTGGATAAAGAACATTTATATATAAGTACCAATAATGGAAAATTATATGAATATGTAAATGACAAATTAGTTCAGATAAATGGTCCCTTTAACAATCGTCCGGGTATAATATATTTAACCTTGGACAAGAATAAAGATTTATGGATTGGAACTGAATATATGGGGCTTTATAAATATCATGCTGCCCAAAACCAATTCAAGAAGCAATCATATTTTAGAGACAAGGTTGATGTGTTGAAGAATGACATGATTCTTTCTCTTTTTTGCGATCATTATGGAAATATTTGGGCAGGTTCAGATGGGGAGGGGCTCTATAAAATCAATCCGAACAATGGCAGCATTAAGCAATTTAGACACACACCCCTCAACCAATTTTCTTTAAGTACCAATTCCATAATAAATATCTATCAAGATTCCAACAAGAATTTATGGATCATTTCTAATTATGGAGATATAAATATACTGATAAATAGTATTAACAAGATCTTTCACTATAATGGGCTAAAAGGAAACGTTTCTGCCCGAGTCTACTCATTGTTAAAAGATTCTGCCAATAATTTGTGGGTTGGAACCGATGGAAAGGGATTGACCAAAAAAAATCTTATTTCCGGTGAAGAGCAGCAATTTCTTATTGACAACGAATCTTACGAGGGCTATTATATACAGACCATTACTGAAGATGGCAGGGGCAACATTTGGATAGGGACATATAAAAATGGTTTGTGGTATTATAATTCCAAAAGCGATAAATTTTCTAAAATATCCATCTCCAATCCTAAAGGAAAAGAGGCAACAGATATCTTGACTACCTTTTTGGATTCCAAAGGCCGAATTTGGGTAGGTTCAGATATTTCATTGCAAATATTCAATTCCGACAAGGAAAAAATTGCAACGTTTGAGTTTGGGAAGAAAGGCCTGAGTGGTGAATTGCTAAGATCTATTGCTGAAGATTCTCACAATAGAATATGGGTTGGGACTGATGGAGGGGGGCTTTTTATGTTTAACGAAGTGACTGATTTGGGAAAATTTAACGAATCATTCTTTGAAAATCTACCATACACTCAAAAAACAGGGTATTCATCAATTGTTTCCATGGCTTCTGATGGTGAAGATGGTTTATGGTTAGTTGATTTAGATGGAAGCGTGCACTATTTCAACACTCTGGATAAATCATATAGGAACTTCGAAAACCTTAAATCCCTTGATGATGTAAGTTTTCATTCCATTCTGATGGAAAATTCAAAAAATCTTTGGCTGGGTTCTAATAATGGGATTTGGAATTTCAACATACAGGATTCCAGTTTGATGAAATTCACAAAAACAGATGGTTTCTATAGCGACTATTATATACAAAGAAGTGCGTTTAAAGATAAATCGGGAACTCTATATTTTGGCGGAATCAATGGGGTTGATGGTTTTAACCCAAAGAATATTTCAAAGGATAGCAATACTTCAAAGCTTCGTATTGATGCCATTGAAATACTCAATAAACCAGCAACGACAATTATTCCCGAACAAATCAAAAATGGTTTTGATGGTACGGATAAGATTATTTTAGAAAATGGACAATCTTCTTTTTCTTTTAAATTCTCGGTTTTCGGGAATATTTTAAACCCAAATTATTTTTATGCGTATAGACTCAAAGGCTTTAATGATGAATGGAATATCTCAGGAAACAACAGAATAGCCACCTTTACAAATATTCCATGGGGGAACTACACCTTTGAAGTAAAAGCATCAACGTCCAAGGAAAATTGGAACATCCCTTCAAAATCAATAGCAATACGTGTAAAACCACCAATATGGAAACATCCGTTAGCCTATTTATTTTATGCTATGATTCTTTCTTTACTTGGGTATAGTATCTATAGATGGTTTCTGTTAAGAAAAAATCTTCTTCTTCAAAAAATCAAAAATGAAGAAGAGACAAAAAGCTATTATGAGAAGATGGACTTTTTTTCCAAAATGTCACATGAAATACAAACCCCATTATCTCTAATTATTGGGCCAATTGAAGACATTCTGAAAAAGTCACAAAATGGAAAAACTGATTTTATCCTAAACCAACGTTTGAAAATCATTTTTAATAATGCGAAAAGGCTTTCAAGAATCACTAAACAATTAACAACAATTAGAAATAAGGAAATCGGTCGACTAAAGTTAAAAGTGTCGTATCGAGATATTGTAAAAGAATTAAAAGAAATTTCAGAATCATTTAAAGAGCAAGCTAGATTTAAAAAAATAGATTTCGAAATTCAAAATTTCTCCGAACAGTTCATGTTATGGGTAGACATTGAATTACTGGAACATATAGTCTATAATTTGCTCTCAAATGCTTTTAAATATACACCACAGGAAGGATCAATCGTCATGAAAACCCAATTAGACCAAAAAAATAATATGTTCTTGATTTCTATTGAGGACACTGGTTATGGTATTTCAAAAAAAGAGTATGAAGATATATTCAAACTATTTTATCGATCTAAAAAGGTTGATCATAATAAAGGTATGGGGATTGGCCTGGCATTCGTTAAAGAGTTAATCAACTTGCATAAAGGTGAAATAAGTGTCCATTCAAAACTTGATAAAGGAACATGCTTTACTATTTCTTTACCTATGGATAAAAATAGATACAAGGTAGATGAAATTATAGATTATAAACCCATAGAACAAAACCCCAAGAATCTCCCTTTGAAACTTAAGCAAGCTAAAAATAAGACCAACAGAGATTCCATCTTAATTGTTGAGGATAATTTTGAGATGCTACATTTTCTAAGCGAGGTTTTCAATGAAGACTATAACGTTTATGGGGCATATAATGGTAAAGAAGGTTTGCAAATTGTTAGGGACAACTTGCCTGATATGATAATTTCTGATATTTCCATGCCTGTTATGGATGGTTTGGAAATGTGTAAAATTCTTCAAAAGAACAGAGATGTTTCGCATATTCCAATTATATTTTTAACGGCCAAGAATACCACAAGCCATAAACTGAGGGGTTTAAAGTATGGTGCGATCGAGTTTATGCAAAAACCTTTTGATATTAAGGTATTGCAATTAAAAGTACACAACATATTGGTCCAGAATAAAAAAATATTCTCCAAAGCAAGTCTACAATACCTGAGCACACCATCCAATAATCCAAATAAATCAAAAGATGTTGAGTTTTTGGAAAAATTCATATCAAATTTAAATTCTAAAATGGATAATCCTGATTTTAAATTAGAGGAACTCTCCGAATACATGAACATGAGTTATTCAAGTATTTATAGAAAATGTCAAACCTTAACCGGGAAAACAATTGTAGATATGCTCAAATTATTACGGTTAAAAAAGGCTGCTATCCTAATAGTCAAAAGTAATTACAATATATCTGAAGCTTGTTTTGCTGTTGGATTCAATGATACACGATATTTTTCCAAATGTTTTAAAGAACAGTTTAAAATGACCCCAACAGTATTTAAAAAAGAGGCTCTGAAATGCAAAGATTTGGAATCTTTTCTAAGTAAATATCAATTGCAATTTTAACTAAGTTATCTTTTTAGGTGCCTTGTTGGATGTCATTGGAATTTGTTATTAAATTCGCTTCGGAAGAGACTCTCCCTCTCTTTAATTTTCTTGTAGTTTATATTCTTAGTTTGTTATAATGTTGTGGAATCAATTCGTTCCAAATTATCATTTCGAAGTTTATCTAAACTTTCATTAACTTGTGTTGGTGTCAACATCTTACCTGGGCGCACATATACCCAGTCAATCATTTGAGACCAAACTCTTTCAGTCTCATTTTCTGTATCAATATTGATAAACCATAAATTAAAGTTAACCGACATTACCCCATCTACTACATATGGGGCATAGTGAGTATATTTTAAGTCTCCATCAACATAATATCTTGTTGAATCAAAATCTATTTGTATTACCAAGGTGTGCCACCCCTCCTGATCTTGTGTATAATTATCTCCAGTATTGTTACTGACAGTTTCCCAGGATGTACTGAATAGAGTGTTGGGGTTAGTTCCCCAGCCACCATTGGGCAAGTATTCAAAATCAAACTCACAGTATGCATCAATCTCTCCTTTAGATGGGTCGGCTATGGTAAAGAATGTTTGAACAGGCAAATCGCCGATTAAATCCAGATCAGATTCAGGTGCGTTATAAAAATATACTCGTGCGGCAAATGTCCCCACACCAAATTTTCTGGTCGTAAACAGTTCAGAAGATACAGTACTTGCGGCAGTACCCATTGTATTTGCCTTTAACTTAACAACTTTATTTGTTTCACCGTCATCAATAAAGGAAATGTTTGAAGGGCTCCAACTCCCTCCTTGACCAGATATCCCAGGCCCATAATTATCCGATCTTACCTTCCATCCAAAACTAGTAAATTCAGGATCAGAAGGACTTTCATAATTAAAATCATCAAAAAACTCGCCTTTGGTTACGCTTCCTGGGATGGTTATGTTACCTGTATTTGATCCCAAATCAGGGCCGATTATTTCATCTTCTGCATCTACCTTATTGTCGGCGCAATTGCAATTTATAAGTAATAAAGAACTTAAAAATAATTTTAAATAGGAATTCATTTGCTTTTTCATTTTAATAATTTTAAAATCGTTTTACTTCAATTATCGCACGTTTGCTGTTCTCATTTCTTCTATTGGGTATCTCCTTAAATGATTGACAGCATCATTAATTAAATGGTAAATGTGTTTTCCAAAAATTCAACAACTTACTGCTAGCACAGAACCGTAACTAAATACTAAGCTCTAAAAAGTGTAATTGACATAGAAACGTCCAACAAAGGAGATACGTGTTATCAATTATCACTCTACCCTATCAAGTTTAAAAATCAACAAGGCAAACAATCTTGGTTGAGGTAAAAGTAATGGCTACTTTGATCGGAAAAGTGTAAATTTTGGTCAATTTACAGTGTTGTATTCTTTAATTTTTGATAAGAATCAAGTCAGAAGAAACACACGATCAGAAGTTCTTGTTTTAAATACCCTGATCTTTAGGAAAGGTTTTCTACAAAACCAACCCCAAATTCTTACCCCAACTTTTGCGCATGAATCCTATCGGTTTTTTGTAGCGTTCCGATAGATAAGCATGAAGAAAAAAACGGATAGGGCGCAACCTATTTTTTTGATTTCAGTAGCCCATGTCCTCACCAGTGCCCCCTAGTCTTATTGATGATCTTTCCATGTGCAACTCCCTATGAAAATTGAGGATTTCCCCATAAACGGTATCGAGATATGCGTTCAAATCCTCCATGGTTCTACTGGTCGGGAACGCTTTTCCACGAATTTTGTCCCATTTGCACACCGGAATGTCCCGTTTGATACTGATTTCTGCACGCTCCTTTTTGACCGTTATACGAACATATATATCGTATATGCTCGGGTCATTGCGCTTTTTCCTGACGAAGAAATTGATTCCTAAAGTACTGTCTGTCCGCATGTTGTAATCATTTTAATTGAACAATTGTTATTGGTCGGACTGCCCTTTAACCTCAATCGTTCATACATAAAACTACAACAATCTGTGTACCGGTGTGCACACCTTATTGCACACCAAAAACATGGTTTCAAATGATATCAGATGGAATCATAAAAAATGAAAAACACTGAAAATCATAAGATTAACAGTGTTTTGATTTTACTTAAATAAGGTAAGTCGGGATGACTGGCCCAAATATTTTTAGGTATCCAGCTATAAACCAATATGTTACGATATTTTTTCAAAAAAAGGTAACCGAATAGGTAACTTTTGACCGTTCCGATATGCTTTCTATGGCCAAATTAGTAAATTTTAGAGACAATTTTGATCAATTGAATTTAAATCACCGTTTTATTGAACTTTCAGGTTATGGTTTTTGGATATGCACGGGTAAGTACAATGGAACAAAGTTTGGATCTTTAATTGGATGCACTCCTCAAGGAAGGGATTCCACAAAAGAACATTTACACAGATATAGTATCGAATACCAAGGAAGTGCGGAAGAGCTTGAGCAAACTTTTAAAATATGTAAGTGATGGAGATACTATTGTAGTCTGGAAACGTGATCGGTTGGCAAGAAGCCTGATCCAATTTACAAATCTAATGACAAAATTAAAAGGAAAGGGAGTTCGTTTCAGGAGCATTACCGAGCCTTTCATTGATACTACGGAGAAATCTTCACATTCAGAGTTTATCATCAACATATTTGCAGGCTTGGCACAATTGGAAAGGGACATCATTATTGAACGGACCAAAGCTGGTTTGGAATCGGTTAGACGATGGGAGAAAATATTGGGAGCCCCGAAAGGCATAAGTAAGAAAAATTAACAAAAAGCTGTACTTTGTGAGGAGTATTTCAATGATGGCATATTGACCGTTACTGAGATATGCGAACGATTGAACATTTCGAGAGCCACCTATTAAATATTTAAGGCAAAGGGGGCTTTCGGGAAAATTGAGGTCGTATAAGAGATGATCAACTACATCGATTTAATTTCAATTTGGGATTTATATATGTAATTTACATCCTTCTAACCTAGTTGTTGAAACTGAAACAACAACTATCAAGAGCAAAATTGGAAAAGAATGAAATCAAACAACAAACTTTTAGGTTTGGGCACTTTGACAGCGATTACCGCTTCGCTTTGTTGTATAACTCCTGTTTTTGCTTTATTGGCAGGAACAACTGGAATTGCTTCGACTTTCTCATGGCTTGACCCCATAAGACCTTATTTGATCGGATTTACGGTATTGGTCCTTGGATTTCTTTGGTATCAGAAATTGAAACCTACAAAAGAAATCGATTGTGATTGTGAAAATGAGAAAAAACCAAGATTTATTCAGAGCAAAACGTTTTTAGGGATTGTTACAATGTTTGCAATTGTGATGCTTGCATTCCCATCATATGCTCACGTGTTTTATCCCAAAGCGGAAAAACAGATAGTTGTGTTTGAGAAATCGAATATAGAAGCCGTTGAATTTAAAATCAGTGGAATGACTTGCACAGGCTGTGAAGAGCATGTTACCCACGAAGTGAACAAGCTTTCAGGTGTTGTTAAATCAACTGCCTCCTATGAGAATGGAAATGCAATTATTGAGTTTGATAATTCGAAAACTGACATCATGGAAATCGAAACCGCTATTAATAGAACGGGGTATTCGGTGACTGACAAAATTGAAAATTAAAATGGAAGTCATTCTACAATCAACCATCACTTGCCCAAATTGTGGACACAAAAAAGAAGAAACATTGCCCATGGATGCTTGCCAGTTCTTTTACGAGTGTGAAAATTGTAGGCAAGTCCTAAGACCAAAACAAGGAGATTGCTGTGTGTTTTGTAGTTATGGAACCGTAAAATGTCCACCTATACAGAAAGGATCTAGCTGCTGTTCTTGATTTATAAACCAAAAGCAAACACACAGTATTCTATTTTAATAAAAGAGGATAAAGTTCAAATAAACGATTTCAATAAAGATTAAAAACCATGTTAGAGGATCCAAAAATCAATGTAAAGATTAAACTTGCACTATTTTGGATAACCTTGATGTTCCTGTATATCTATAATGATATATTGTCATTGTACCAACCGGGTCATATTGAAGAACTCGCAGAAGGCTATTCACAAGGAATGCAGTTTACACAACCTATCTTGGTTGGAGCGGCTATTCTGATGACACTTCCAGGCCTTATGGTACTGCTTTCAGTAATTTTAAAAGCGAGAGCAAACCGTTTGGTCAATATCACCATGGGCATTTTCCATATCCTAATACTTATTGGCACACAATTTATTGGCGAAGATAAACCATGGATTTATTGGCGGTTATATGAGGTATTGGAATTGATATTACTATTAATGATAATTAGAATTGCTTGGAAATGGTCTCAAAGCCAACAATGAAATAATGATGGATTGAACCTTAGAATTGAAAATAAATTAAATTAGTTATAGTTCAAATAAACGATTCAAAAGGTTGAAGAGAGATGTAATAAAGAAAGTAGAGATTGACGCCCTAGGCCGTCTTAATATTAGTCCAGAAGAGCAAAAGTTCACCCAGATATGTAGAATTGCAACACAAGTTCATTGGGACCCTCAAAACCAAACTCTTTATTCTCCCAAACCAACGGATTGGACATATGTTGATTGGTATAATCATATAATCAAAGTTGCCCATGAAGAATGCTTCTGCTAGCTTAGTTTAACCAATGAAACTGTTTGGACAAATGTTCCAGAAAACATTAAGAATGCAATAATACAAGTTCAATAAAACGATGGCGAAGCTTCATAAAGGTTTCATACATTTCCAGTGATTTGGGTTGGTTTTGTATATTCAATGATTCGAAAGATCTTTATGCCCTAAACAATATAGTATGTTACTTAGGCTATTTTCCATTGTTTTATATGTTATCTGTTTACCAGTACTTGGGCAACAATTAGTACCCCCGATCCAAAACTATCAATTGTTGGACTATAAGGGAGGTAGTAAAAACTGGGATATTTCTGTAAATGATAATGGGGAACTTTTTGTCGCTAATAATAAGGGGTTGCTTCATTACAATGGAGAGGATTGGACCTTGCATGAATTACCGGGCAATACGATTATCCGTTCGGTGGAAAGTATTGGTAATCGGGTTTATACGGGGTCTTACGAAGAATTTGGATATTGGACCAAGAATGAATTTGGGGAACTTCGATATACTTCCCTAACATACCTGATAGAAGACCACACCTTTACAAGCGAGGAATTTTGGGAAATTTTTCCATCAACGGATGGAAAGGTGATATTTCGATCATTTTCTGCAATTTATTTTTTCGACAACGATAAAATAACTGTTGTTGATCCTTCTGAAGTGGTTTCCGATTTTATTGAGTTCCAGGATAAGTTGATTGTTGCTGGAGGCTTCATGGGGCTTTTTGAGGCAAAGGCAGGAAAGCTGTTCCCCTTGCCCAATCAAGATCTTCTATATGGGAAAACGGTGAATGACATGACTGTTTTTGAGGAGAAACTTTTAATAGGAACCAAATTACATGGTTGTTTTATATATGATGGGGAAACGCTTTCCCCATGGTCCATTCCCATTGCCGAGGACCTTAAACAGCACCAATTGAACAAGATTACACCCTTAGGGAACGGACTGTTGGGTTTTGGAACGATCAAGAACGGGATGTACCTCTATGATACGGTTTCAAAAAGGCATAGAATTTTAAATAGGGAGTCGGGACTCCAGAACAATACGGTCTTATCAGGACTGCGATTCAACAATCAATTGTGGTTGGGACTGGACAATGGCATTGCCCGTGTTGGATTCAACAACCTGATATCCTATTATACGGATTATTCGGGAACCCTGGGTATGGTATACGATATGGCCTGGTACGACGGGAAGCTATTTTTGGGAAGTAACACAGGGGTCTTTTATTTTGAAGGCAGTGAACTTAGGTTTGTAAAAGGTTCGCAAGGCCATGTCTGGGATTTGGTCGTGCTTGAGGGCGACTTGTTATGTGGCCATAATACAGGGACCTATAAAGTCGATACGGACCGTTTTGAGCTTCTGAGTGAAGTGGCCGGAGGTTATCAAATAATAAAGGTACCCGATCAAAACTCCACTTACGTCCAGGGAACGTACAATGGATTGGTTAAATTCCAAAAACTGGAAAACGGTAAATGGGAAGTGGAGCCCATAGCGGGTTTTGGCGCACCAGTAAAACAATTGTGTTTCGAGACCCCTAACACACTATGGGTGGCCCACCCTTATAAAGGTTTTTATAGGATACATTTTAATGAAGGGGCATATGATAAGCTTGATGAAGTTCAAACATTTGAGCACGAAGGAGCTCCAAGCGAGTACAATGTGAAGCTTTACAATATCAAAAACAATATTGTTTTGAACAGTGAGGGCATATGGTATGTTTATAACCCCATTGGTGATCGCATTGAAAAGTTTGTCGAGTTTTCGGACTATCGGAAAAAGGAACTGTTGTTTTTTGATGAACAATATTTTTGGTTTGTTGACGATACGGAGCAAAAGGCCATTATCCACACAAATCTCAAAGGGGATAGTCTCATGGTCACTGATTTGCCTTTACGTGAGCGATTGGCTCCAGATTCCCAAAAAGTGGTGAAGGTCAATGATAGTACTTCGTACATTACTCTTATTGATGGTTTTGCCAAAATCAATGATATTGAGTTGAAAAGCCTCACGGAAGAACAAGAACTTCCCATACCCGATTTTGTGGTGTTGGAAGATCAGAAAGAGAAACATTCAGTGTTGAAGGCTATGGTGAATATACCCTACAGGCATTCACAATCCATAACCGCAATAGTAGTTTCTCCAAAATATATTTCACCCCATTTTCATTACCGCTTGGAAGGCCCTAAAGAATATTCCGATTATGTAGAAAGCGGATTCATCAATTTTCAGAACCTGCCTTTTGGAGAATATACCCTTAGGGTTGCCACTGTAGGAATGGGGAACTCGGTCTCTGATTTCAATACCTTGAAGTTTCAAATAGCTCCACCATGGTATTTTTCTTGGTGGAGTTTGTTCATGTATATTGGCTTGGTGGTGTTGGCCTTTTATTTGGCACGAAGGTACAATAAGAGAAAATTGAACAAAAAGCACCGGGAACTTGAAGAACGCATGAGGCATGAACAGATAGAGTATATGGCAAAAATTGAGAAGGAAGAATTGGCCAAGGAAGTTAAGTTAAAGCAAAATGAATTGGCCAGCACTACCTTGAACATCGCCAGAAAAAACGAAATGATCTTGGAACTGAAGAATATGCTGGTTATGAACAAGGATAAGTTTCCTAACTCTCAACGATACCGCTCATTTATTAAAAAGCTCAACAATTCCATTGAAGATACGGAAGATTGGAAGCGCTTTGAAGTCAACTTTAAAGAACTGCACCAAGATTTCTTTGAAAGATTGCTCAAATCATACCCCTCTTTGACCCCGAAGGATTTAAAGCTATGTGCCTACTTAAAGATGAACCTCACTACCAAGGAAATTGCACCGCTTATGGGGATTACGGTCCGGGGGGTGGAAATACATCGTTACCGCTTGAGAAAAAAGTTGGATATGGATAGTTCAGACAACCTTTCCAACTTCCTAATTACCTTTTAAAACAAGAAATCTGGTTGCTGGAGCATTTTAAAAGGCTAATATCACTACTACATCAATACTACATCACTATGTTAATTCTTTTTACATCAAAATTGGTGCACACTACTGCATGGGCTTTAAAACAAGGTGTTTCGGTGATTATGAAAGTGATGTATTTTTTATGTATTCCAAACAGACCATAACCCTTGGTCACTTTGTTAATTTAGCAAAAAACAAACTCAATTATTGCACAATTATGAAAATTACTAGCAAACTATTGTTGTTATCGTTTTTATTGTTTCAGGCCATACTTTCGGCGCAGGAGAATATTACGATTAGGGGAACGGTCCTTGATGATTCGGGGCAACCCTTGCCCGGGGCAAGCGTAGTGCTCCAAGGTACTACTACAGGTATCCAAACGGATTTCGATGGGAACTATCGTTTGGATAATGTTCCAAGTAATGGAACCTTGGTGTTCAGTTACGTTGGATTTACTACTCAAACCGTGCCTATTAATAATAGGATGACCATTGATTTGACCATGCAGGAGGATACACAAAGCTTGGATGAAGTGGTAGTGGTCGGTTATGGTACACAAAAGAAAGCTGACTTAACGGGTTCCATTGTTACGGTGGATGCCGAACAAATTGAAAAGACCCCATCTGCCAATCCTGTTCAGTCCTTGCAAGGGAAGGTGGCCGGTGTGCAGATTGTTTCCCCAGGATCCCCTGGAGCATCGCCAACAGTGCGGATTCGTGGTTTGGGTACCTATTCTGACGCCACGAGTCTTTTGTACGTGGTCGACGGGATGTTTTACAGTAACATTGACTTCTTGAACCCCAATGACATTAAATCCATGAACGTGCTTAAAGATGCCTCTTCTTCCGCCATTTATGGGGTAAGAGCTGCGAACGGTGTAATCATTATTGAAACCAAGTCGGGAGGTAAAAATAGGAAGCCAACCATTGAGTATAATGGTTACACTGGGATTCAGCGAGCACAAAACGTTTTACAAATGGCCAATGCAGAGCAATTTGTTACCATGGCCGTGGAGTCAGGTTCTGATGCTGATGTACAGTTTATCCTAAACACTATGCAGCGTTACGGAAGAAGCCGCGTCAATCCAAACGTGCCCGATGTGAATACGGATTGGTACGATGAAATTATCCGTGATGGATTGATTCAAAATCATAGTATCAGTGTTACGGGAGGTACTGATAATGTATTGTACTCATTAGGAACAAACTATTTCTCCCAAGAGGGGTTGTTGGATATGAAAAACGACTATGAACGATTCAATATTCGTTCAAAACTGGATGTGGATTTGACGGATAATCTAAGAATGGGTGTGAATACCGTTTTTAGTAATGCAACCCAGCAAACCCCTGAAAATTCGGCTTGGTTCAAAGCCTATTTTGCAATACCAATTCTTCCTGTCTTTGATGAGTTGAATACGGAAGCAACACCGACGCGATATGCCAATGCTCAAGCTTTGGGATACAGGGGAACACAAAACCCTTTTCCTGATATGGATTACAATGATAACAGATTGAAAATCCGTAAGCTGTTGGCCAATATTTACTTGAAAACGGATTTGATCAAGGATAAACTTACGTTTAAGACCACATATAATATTGACTTTTCCGCATTGGAAGAGCGTTATGTGAACCTACCTTATAACATGGGCTTTGGGGATCAAAGAATTTCATCAATAAATAGGAGGCAAAACAATTATTACAACCAGATTTGGGATAATGTTTTGACATATACCGATACTTACGCCAAAGACCATAATGTAACTATTATGGCAGGTACATCATTTAGAGATGAAGCCTCCAATCAGTTCCAAGCAACAGGTAGTGACATTGCAGGTATTGACTACGAAACTTCTTGGTACCTCAATTTTGCAGATCCTTTGTCATTCAACAACAATGTTGAGGAAAACAACCGCAGAATTTATGGCCAATCATATTTTGGAAGAATATCTTATAATTACAAAAGCCGCTACTTGTTATATGGAACCTTTAGGGCAGATAGATCGTCCAAGTTTACCAAAGAACAGTGGGGCTATTTCCCTTCTGTTGGTGCTGGTTGGGTAATCTCCCAAGAACCTTTTATGGAGAATGTCGGTTTCTTCGATTTCTTAAAGTTGAGGGCTGCATGGGGGCGATTGGGTAACGACAATGTTCCTGCAAGTGCAGGAGCAAACACGATTTCCAATCAAACTGTAGATTTAGGGGACACCCCAAATACAGGGATTACCGCTACAAGTACCTTTACCGATTTAACTTGGGAGGTTGTGGAAGAGTTGGACTTTGGTTTCAACATGAACACCTTCAACAATCGTTTGTCTCTTGAAGCGGATTATTATATTAGGGATACGGAAGATGCCATTATGCCGGTATACATTCCTATTGCGAATCAGACCGTATTAAGAAATTCTGGGGTTATCCGTAACTCAGGGGTAGAAGTAGCTTTAAATTGGAGTGATGAAATTTCTCCCGATTTTACTTATACAGTAGGAGCCAATTTTACCACCGTAAAAAATGAAGCCATAAAGATTGAGGACGAAAGCGGTTATATCGATTCAGGTTCTGCAGAATTTAGACAACGAACTACGGTAGGAGAACCGCTATATGCTTTTTATGGATACCAGACCACAGGAGTCTATCAAAATCAAGCTCAAATCGATGCTGACCCTGTGGCACAAAGCGCCATCGCTGAAGGGCAGAATATTCAACCCGGATATTTCATATTCAATGATAGGGATGGTGATGGGGTCATCACAGATCAAGATAGAATGGTATTGGGCTCTTTTCTTCCAAAATTCACATACGGAGGTAACATTGGTTTGAATTATAAAGATTTCGGTTTCTCATTGAACTTTTATGGTCAGAGCGGTAACAAGATTTTGAACAGAAAACGGGGTGAGGTCATATTTACCAACGATACCAATATCGATGCCGATCTGGCCAAGAACCGTTGGCATGGCGAGGGGACGAGTAACAGTTACCCTTCATCGGCAGGACTTCGGGATAGCTGGAACCAAAGATTGAGCAATTTTTGGGTAGAAGACGGAGATTTTTTCAGAATACAGAACATTCAGTTGGCCTACACCCTTAGAGGTGAAAAACTTAAGGGCAATATGCCTGATATTAAATTCATGTTGACCGCGGAAAGACCGTTGACCATATTTAGTTACAACGGATTTAATCCAGAGGTGTCGGATGGTGTAGACCGTCAGACATACCCTGTTCCTGCGATTTATACCATAGGTGTTAATGTTAAACTATAAAAAGAAAATTGAGATGAAGAATAACAACCTATTATATCGAATTGTATTTGTCCTGGTTGCGATACTGGCTATCCAATCATGCTCAGACAAGTTTGAAGATATCGAAGGACAGCTTAATGCTGATGATTTGGATTACTCGGCAACCGAAGATATGGTACAGGCCCTAATCGGTTCCTACTATGTGATGGCCACACGGGGATGGGAAGAACCGTTATTGCTATCCGTTCGTGGAGATGATGTCAACGCAGGAGGGCTTGGCGACCAGCAACCTTTTACCGATACCGATAATTATGTATACGCCCAAGGGTACTGGATGTACAACTCACTGTGGAACGTCCATTATGGTGACATTGTCCAATTGAACACGGAGATAGAGTTGGTTGAAAACTTCAAAGATTTCGCGGATGAAAACGAAAAGACTACTGCAGACCAGTACATTGCAGAAATAAAGGTAATGCGGGCATGGTTGCATTTTAATTTGGCCAGGGTCTGGAGCGATGTATTTATCATCGAGTCCACACAGCCTGATGCCGAGATTGCCAATGGACCGGCCACCAAGGAAGAGGTGATGCAATATATCTCCGATCAAATGGACGAGGCCATTCCGTTGTTGCCCAACCTAAGACCCAATGAAAGAACCGATATTCCTGGTGGGGTTACGCGCTATACGGCCTATGCCTTAAAAGCCATGGCCCATATGGAAATGGAAGATTATCAAGGGATGGCAGATGCCTGTGCGGCGATAATCAACTCCAATAAATTTTCATTGTACCCTGATTTTTATAGCCTGTTCAAAAAACCGGGAGAATTGAGTGATGAAAGCTTGTTCGAACTTCAGTTTTCGGATTACGGCTCAAGTACCGGGGATGTCTTTTATCACTTGTATGCTCCGTTTGGTCCACAAGGTTGGACCCCAGCTAGGGAAAATGCTTCCGGTGGATGGGGTTTTTATGAACCAAGTATGAAGTTTATCAAATTTATGTTGGACAGAGATGAAGCTGTCCGATTGGAAACCAGTGTGCTTTGGACAGACCGAGGAATCGCTGAATTACAAACAGATCCTAATTATGCAACACTTCCCTCTTTTGTAAATAACACAACAAGAGATGGCGATGTGATCAACGACTATGCCAGGGCATTGTTTGCCAGTGGTAAGCACTACCTGCCCTCCGCGCAACTTACGGACCAGCGAAATGATTACGGTGGAGGTAAAAACATGATTGTGATACGCTATGCAGAAATATTGTTGATGTATGCCGAAGCTTTGACGCGTGGTGCAAGCGGTTCTGGAATGACAGCGGACCAAGCGGTAAACCTTGTTCGTAATAGAGCCGGAATGGCACCATTGACTGGAGTTTCCTCAAGTGATGTGATGGATGAGAAATTCGCTGAACTAGGTATGGAGTGGGGAATTCGCTATTACGATATGATACGCTTGGACAATTATTCAGAACTGAGCTACGACGGACGAACTTTTACGGCAGATAAAGAACTGTTGCCTTATCCACAAGCACAAGTGGATGCTCTTCCATCCTTGGGTGGCGGTAGTAATGATTAAAACTAACTAAATAAACAGCACAAGATGAAATATATAGTTAAATCCATATTGATGCTATTGGCCCTGCTGGTAGTTTCATGTAATGAGGGAATAGATCCCATCACGGCCGTCGATGCCGGAGTGGATGAAACAGCACCACAAATCAATATAACCTATCCTACCGAAGGTGTGGAGCTTATGCCATTTGAAGAAGAAACTTCAATAGATATAGCTTTTGAGGTAACGGACGATATTGAAGTGGTCAACGTGACAGTATCTATGGATGGCTCACAAATAGCAACATTCAATTCTTTTAAAGATTACAGGATCGTGTTGGAAGAAGTGACCTACGATGGATTGGGTAATGGGGAACATACGGTTGGAGTATCGGCTACCGATGCCGAAGGCAAAACAACAATCCAAGAGGTAAACTTTGCCAAACTGGCTCCATATAGCGCTCAATTTGATGGAGAAGTCCTTTATATGCCTTTTAATGCAGATTATATGGATTTTATCAGTTTTCAAGAAGCTGGTGAAGTAGGTAATCCAGGATTTGCGGGGGACGCCTTTTTGGGCGCTGATGCGTTCCAAGGAGCTACAGATTCTTATCTCACTTTTCCAATGGACAACCTGAAGAGTAATGAATTCAGTGCAACTTTTTGGTACAAGGTCAATCCAACACCGGATAGAGCAGGGATTTTGGTAGTAGGTGACAATGCGGATGATAGAAACCAAGGATTCCGATTGTTCCGAGAAGGCGATGCCAACGAACAGCGTATTAAGGTTAATGTAGGTACAGGTGGAGCTGAAAGTTGGAACGATGGCGGTGTAATCGACGTAACCGCAGACGAATGGGTGCACGTAGCTGTGTCTATTTCACAAACCCAGAGTACAATATACTTTAATGGTGTAGAAATGCTCACCGCCGTTTTACCCGCACCAATTGATTGGACAGGTTGTGAGGAATTGCATATTGGTGCAGGTGGTCCAACCTTTGATTATTGGGGCCATGGCTACGATGCCAGTCAGATGGACGAACTTCGCATATTCGACAAAGCTTTGACGCAGAGCGATGTTCAAATTATGATGAATGCTGCCAATCCGTATATTCCACAGTACGATGGCGAATCCCTATATATGCCTTTTGATGGAGATTATATTGATTTGATTGGAAGCAAAGCAGCCACTACTGTTGGTTCGCCAAGCTTTACAGATGAAAGCCAAGTAGGAGATCAGGCTTATTTAGGAGCAACGGATTCCTATATCAATTACAAGGCGGAAGGATTGATGACTTCCGAGTTCAGTGGATCGTTTTGGTACAAAGTAGATGCCACTCCGGATAGAGCAGGAATTATCACCATAGGTGATGATGCAGCCGATCGTTTCCAAGGATTCCGATTGTTCCGGGAAGGAAGTGTCGATGAACAGCGTATCAAGTTGAATGTGGGTACAGGAAGTGGAGAGAGCTGGAACGATGGAGATGTAATTGATGTAAATGCCGGTGAATGGGTCCACATTGCCTTTACCATATCAAATAGTGAAAACATCATCTATTTAAATGGAACCGAGGTACTGTCATCAGCTATGTCAGCACCGATTGATTGGACTGGATGTGATACCTTCACTATTGGTGCAGGTGGACCAACCTTCGATTACTGGGGCCATGCATCAGATAATAGTATCATCGATGATTTAAGGTTCTACACTAAAGCATTATCACCAGAAGAAGTAGTCGAAGTTTATGGAGGAGAGGTTGCACCAATAAATTATGGTTCTACACTTTACATGCCTTTTGATGGATCTAACATTGATGATAATTCAGGTGAAGAGGCTACACTGGTAGGCTCTGCTGGTTTTGCTGGGGGAAGTGCTGTAGGTAGTGATGCCTACGCAGGTGCCGCAGATTCGTATCTCACCTTCCCAATTGATGGATTGTTCAACAATCAATTCAGTGGAGCTTTCTGGTACAAGGTCAATTCCGACCCAGATAGGGCAGGGATTTTAACGGTAAGCCCACCAATGAACGGAACAGATAACGACCTTTCCGCA
Organism: Allomuricauda sp. TMED12; assembly: GCA_002167435.2. GTDB lineage: Bacteria > Bacteroidota > Bacteroidia > Flavobacteriales > Flavobacteriaceae > Flagellimonas. Next base: position 1,639 of record NHBR02000077.1, on the reverse strand, counting down.
GGCTTCAGGCTTATCAGGGAAGGTACTTCTGACGAGCAGCGTATCAAATTGCATTTAGGTACAGATGCAGGTGACGTATGGAACGATGGTGATGTTATTGATGCCACTGTTGACGAGTGGGTTCACGTGGCCTTTACCGTTACGGAAACCGAAACGCTAATTTATCTGAATGGCGAACCTGTGGTAAATACTGGCGATATGGATGGAAAAACTATCAGTTGGGAAAATTGTTCCATCCTCTCTATAGGATCAGGTGCCCCCAATTTCATTGGATGGAACCACCTGTCGGATTTAAGTTATATCGATGATTTATTTCTATTTGATAGAACATTGACCCAAGAGGAAATTCAAGAAATCATGAATAATTAACGTGCTTTAGTAGCACTATAGAATATTTGAGTTAGTTAGTTTAGTTATATGAAGTTAATTTTAATTCCATTGGCCATTGCCACTTTACTTGTAGGGTGCAATGGCCAAAAAACTAAAGAAGAAGTAAAAACATCTTCGGAGGTAAATGGGGATAGTTTGGCCATCGCCGATAATGCATTGTTGGATTCCGTGCAGTACCAAACCTTCAATTATTTTTGGGATGGAGCTGAACCGGTGTCAGGATTGGCCAGGGAGCGTATACACTTGGATCATGTATATCCCAACCACGATAAAGATATTATAACCACTGGTGGTTCTGGATTTGGGCTTATGGCTATTTTGGTGGGAGTGGAAAGAGATTTTATCTCCCGAGAGGAAGCTTTGGAACGCTACGAACGCATTGTCAACTTTTTGGAAAAAGCTGATCGTTTTCATGGAGCTTGGCCACATTGGATGTTACCATCAGGAAAAGTGACCGCATTTAGTAAAAAGGACAATGGTGGAGATTTGGTCGAAACCGCGTTTTTGGTGCAAGGCCTATTGACTGTCCAAGCGTATTTCAAAAATGGAAATAAACGCGAACAACAATTGGCGGAAAAAATCCAAGTGCTTTGGGAAGGCGTAGAATGGGATTGGTACACCAAAAATGGTGAAGATGTGCTGTACTGGCATTGGAGCCCTGAGTACCAATGGGAAATGAACTTTCCAGTAGGGGGCTATAACGAGGCCCTGATCATGTACGTTTTGGCGGCGGCATCCCCGACACACCCTATCGAAAAATCGGTTTATGAAAAAGGATGGGCCGTAGACGGACAAATTGCCAAGGACACCACCTACTATGGTCTGGAAACGGAACTCAATCATTATGAGCATAGTGATGCTCCAGTGGGTCCCTTGTTTTGGGCCCATTATTCCTATTTAGGCTTGAATCCCAAAGGACTTAACGACCAGTTTGGTGATTACTGGAAATTGAACCGAAACCATGCCTTGATTCATTATAAATATTGTGTTGATAATCCAAAGGATTACGAAGGATACGGTGAAGACTGCTGGGGCTTGACTTCTAGCTATTCCATCAAAGGATATGCCGGGCATCGCCCAGAAGCGGATTTAGGTGTGATTTCGCCTACCGCAGCTCTTTCTTCCATGCCCTATACTCCTGAAGAGAGCAAACAGTTTTTGCGGTTCATGTACAACAAGCAAGACAGTTTAATTGGTAAATATGGGCCTTACGATGCTTTTAGTTTGGAGGATGATTGGTATTTGCCAA
>NHBR02000076.1 GCA_002167435.2 Allomuricauda sp. TMED12 | reverse complement strand
CTCAACCTCGTCGGGAGTCGCCATGTGAAATACGTCCCGTATTTCATCCACTTGTCGCTCAAATTTCTGCTTGGAAATAGAATGTATACCGGGGTACGCGTACGCATCCGGATCGCGGATATAGTGATAATTGACCAGCAGCAGCATAATTGAAATTCAGTCAGAACAAGGTACCAGCGAGTTGCCAGACAGTTGGACAATTCGAACACATGAATAAGGCAGCAAAAATACGCCGTCCGCTTCCACAGCTACCGCACGTCGGGTGAATCGCCATCCGAACCAAACAATCGAGTAGACAGGGTCAGTGTAGAGTCGTCGTCCCTGCATTTTCTTTTTTGTGCAACAGGCAGTTGAGGCACCTGCACGCTATCAGTCCGATCTGCGTATCCTAGTGAAAGACGTGCGTTTCACGTTGGTACCCAGTCTTTCCTTCATTTACGAACGAGCAAAGTCTTTCGTTCCGAGTTCACGCAATAGGTCTTCCGGGTCTAGCAGTCGCAGAATTGATGGCGCCTTCACACGTGCCGGGCCAAACTTGGAGAGTGCCGCCTTGTAGACCGCCAAAGGGCTTTCAAGACATGTGACAACGTAAACGTCTGCATCCAAACCGCTCAAATCTTGGCTACTAGGATCAGAATTCCATGAAGCAACTTCTACGGAACTGAAGTTGCTGTTACGTGCAAGTAGCAGGATCACATTTGCCAAGTCTCCGTCGCCCAAGAGGATTACGCGCTTTGCACCTTCCAGGCTAAGTTCGCTTAGCAGCTGCTCGCAATCACTCTGCGCCCGCCGCATAAAAGTAAAAGAACTTCGCAAGTACTGCGCTGTCAAATGCGATTTTTCCACAAAGCCTTTGGGTGTGAGATAGTAGGCGTAGCGGCGTGTTGGAGCCTGTTTGACCTTGATGAGGCCCTTGCGCGTGCAGCGCTTTAGGTAGGTATTGACCAAGCCCAACGCGATACCGAGTTGGTTGGCGATTGAACGTTGCGTCACGCTGGAATCAGTTTCAATCAGAGAAAGCAGACTGAGCGTGATATCCTCTCGTTCAGTGTCTTTCTGGGGATATAGTTTTGATGCCCGCATACCCATAACCGATTCTAAAGTCTTGCGACCGCTTCCGTTGTACTATCGCGTTCATATGATGAACGTCAAGGCATGCCTGCAGATTGTTAATGGGACAAATTGGGATCCAGACTATCCGCTCCAATTCGGTTCCAAACCGGCCAGGCAAATGGTGGTCCGAAAGCAACGCGCACAACGTTTCCGGACACCGAAGCTAATACCAGGTCCAAACTTGCCTCGGGCCAGCCAATGTTGGTTCGCCCGCCTGCTGTGTCGGTTCTTTGATAGCCACTCAGATATGCGTGGCACAATTGTGCGTCGGTGTGGTGTCAACGCCGCATCTTACAAACTAAGCCAGTCGTTCGCGAGACTAAGCGCCAAAGCATGATCGACTAGTCCTTTGGACCGTGCCAGTCATCCAGATTTTTTGATTGTAGCAGTTAAACTCAATCGCGTGTAATCGAGATAAACTCATAGAGGCGCAGCTGTTGAGAGCCTACGTCAAATTCATGTTAGATTTGCGTAACGACCTAGCTAGCAGTTCAGATCCGTCGCAAACAAAGGGACACAAATGAGACGTGACGACCGGCAATACGACCCAAGCGAAGGCGAAGCAGAGATTGAAGCGATTGCAGCGCAATGGACAAAAAAGTGGGAAGCGCAAGGTGGTCCGAGTGCAAACTATAAGGGGATCGAAAGGCGCGAAGAATTCAAAATCCTAGATTCGTTCGTGCGACAACTGCCCAAGGGATCTGAGTTGCTCGATGGTGGATGCGGGCTGGGAGAATGGACAGTCTATTATACTCGGAGTGGTTATCGAGCAGTGGGATTAGATGTTTCCGAGTTAACAATATCAAAGCTCAAAGAACGGTTCGAGGATTGCGAGTTTACAGTCGCAGACATTCGCAAGTCTGGCTTTGAAAGCGATAGATTTGATCTTTATTTTTCTTGGGGCACGTTTGAGCATTTTGAGGAAGGCTTTGGTCCTGTCATGTCAGAGGCTTTTCGTATTCTAAAGCCAGGCGGCAGATTGTTAATCTCTATACCATTCGACAATCTTCGGCACTCGGTAAGGGGGGCTTTGACCAGCGCGCAATTGAATTCCGGCGACCATCAACGCAAGCGCTTCTATCAATGGCGATTGACACGCGAAGAGCTGGCGCAAACGCTACAAAGGTCAGGTTTCCAAGTCGAGGTGGTTCACATCATTGGAAAGCGACAAGGGCTGGTACGTGCCCTGCACCATAACCTTGGGCTGCCGCATTCTTCGAAACTAACACACGCCTTTGCCGCCGCGATGTCGCCATTCGTTCCAGGAGCCGTTATAGGTCACATGGTTCTGGCTGTTGCCAGGAAACCTGCCCTACTCGCCTGACGCACAGCTCTTATAGGATCGGCGTGCGTGCAAGAGCAAGGTCAGACGATCTTCTCGAAGACTATTTTGTGACGAGGCAGGGTGGAGAAGAGTTCACTGCCCCTTTCTACATACGATAAGTTCATCCACTGGAGTGCGCTGAATGATGGACCATTACCTTTAGAGCCTGTTCAATTTAGACCGACGCATATACTGAGTTAAGAAGGTAGTTGGCGCATTCGGTTGGGCTGAATGCGCCAAGAAGTTCTCCAAGCCGACCGGCTATGTCATCAAAAGTTCGAGCCCTTGCCTTGCGCAGCAGTGTCTTGAGCTTTGAGAACATCTGCTCGATCGGGTTCAAGTCGGGCGAGTAGGCAGGTAAAAAGACGCGATGTGCGCCCACGCTTCGGATCGTATCGCGCACCGCCTTGGATTTGTGGCTGCCAAGATTGTCCATGACGACGATATCGCCTCGCTTGAGCGTTGGCAGCAGAATGCGCTCAACATAAACCAGGAATACTTTTCCATTGATCGGCCCATCCAGCAGAAGTGGTGCTGTGATCCGATCATGGCGCAGCGCCGCCAAGAAAGTCTGCGTTCGCCAGCGCCCGTGAGGCACCTTGTCGTTGAGCCGGACCCCGCGCGCTGACACCATCCTCTGAGCGGCGCCATATTTGTCTTGGTCCAGGTCTCATCAATGAATACCAACCGGTTTGGATCGATGTTCGCCTGACGGGCCCGCCATTGGCGACGCCGGCGCGCGACATCCGGGCGGTCTTGTTCGCTGGCAATCAGCGTCTTTTTTTATGGCTCTGATCAGCACGCTTGAGCAGATTCCAAACTGACACATGGCTCACCTTGATGCCACGTTCGGCCAATTCATCAGCCAGCTTACGCGTGGTCATCTTCGGCTCTTCAGCAAAACGGTTCAATATCCATGCCCGCTCGCCTTCCAAAACACGCGGTCTATGGCCGCCGATTTTGGCCGGCTCTACACTACCGGTTGCGCGGTATCGTTCCAACAGCCGGATGACGGTCGAGCAGCCAACATCAAAATGCCTGGCCGCAGCCCGAAAGGACATGCCACCTTCCACGGCAGCGACCAAGCGGACACGAAGGTCACGATCAAGAGGCTTTGTCATGGTTGCTGGCCTCCTTCTCCAGCAACCATGATGAATCACTGTTCGCTCAAAAAGGGAATCCCAATCGATTCAGTTAAATTTGAACATGTTCTAGTCCCAACAACTTACTGTTTTCTTTCAGTTGCCGTCGCCAAAGGCCGGATCTGCCGGGTAATTGATCCCCTTAGCTATTCCATTCTCCATGTAGGAACTAAACGGCGTTGGGACTGCAGATGGATAAACGGCAAAAATACAGACATAACGCTCATGACCTTCTTCGGGAAAGCCGCCACGATGGATTGTATTATTTAGGAATGCCAGGACCATACCCTCATCAGCCGTCGGTTGGTTTATACTGATTTGGCTCTTGGCAATTGCCTCATTGAAAAAGTCTGTCTTAACTTGACGCTTCTCTATGTTGTTCTTGGTTGTGACCGATGCTTTGATACCCGTCCCCGTGGCTCGCTCCTGCTCAAAAATGCGCAGGCTGTCAGACCAATCAAGGCACTCCATGGCGCCGTTCTCTTCGGTGACGGAACTAAGGCACCACATTAGCTTTACGCATGTGCCAGGGCCGCCGTCCGCGTGCCACTGTTGCGACCCTGCCGGGCCATCGGGGTTGTGGACGCTCTTGTAGCATTTACCGAAAAAAATCTTGAAGTCGCTATCGAAGGCCGCTCGAAGGAAATCTCCGGCCGGCCCATCGAAAAACGCTCTAACCTCGGGAAATGTTTGATAGATGTCACCCTTTTGATATGCACCAGAAGCGTCGAATGTGTCATGGTCAGTTGCTTCTTCTGTCTTGATCTTTTCTAGCATTGACAAAGCTAGTCTATGGCACTCTGGATCAGAAAAACTATTCCACCCTTTGTCTTGAAATGTTTCCGCTCGCTCGCGCGTGAGCGCATCAACATCTGGCAGGACTTTCTGTGCCGACCGCCAATATCTCGTGTAGCGAGGAGCGTGACGCCAGCCTAGGCGAGACCGGTGTTTCCTCAATGTCGACATCCAAAGATAATCTGCAAACTTCTGCTGAATACTTCGCACAGCAATGCCCTATCTTAAACGACCAAATCTGTTGATTGGCTAGCACACTAGCAAATACACTGTAAACATCAGCACGATTCGGTGTAAGGCCGTTTCCGGCCGCCATGTGGCGAGGATAGTGGTGGCAGGTGAGGTTGAACCCGTGATGCGGAGAGGCACGCCAACTACGGTCCTTGCTCAATCGCCCTCCCGCCGAATTCTTAACTCCATTGAATCCCGACGGAAACAACGTTGCACACTCGCAGATCAGCCGGCGGGGCACGACTACCGCGGAACAATCACTTTGATGGCCGCAGGCACCTCATCGGTACCTAGTTTGCAGTCAACTGTTGGGCTCGAGTTGACTAAGAGTATAGATCTATTATTCAGATTGATCAGGAACTGGAATTTCTCTGCCGCCGCAACCGCATCTGAAAGCGACGCGTGTCGCGAAATAGCGAAGAATGCTCTCACATTCTCATTTACAAGTCGGATAGAAAACAGCCATCTATCGTTTTGATCTCTCTTGATTTGGATTTTATTGACATTCCCGCCGCAAGTGCGAGCTGACAATGCTGGTGCCGCCAACACCATCGCGCCGAATAGAAAACAGACTATGCCGGATATCTTCATCCCAACGTCTCCAAAAGTTGATGAACTCTTTGCGCTTGATAGGAGCAGTGCACCACTTAAATCTCTGTAGTGATGCGACTGTCATCTTCGCTGCGCCGACCGACTCCACTTTCTGCGGCTACTCATAGGGTACCAGCTGAGTTAAGTGACACAGGCCAACCTAATTCGATTATCAGCCTCTCAGAGCGGATATATGACAGCAGTTGCTGGATTGAATTGGAAGGGAGATCTCCAAAGCTTTATGGCATTGCCACAAATCCGAGCAGGCAATACTTCGGATGCGGAGTGTCGCAGATGACAGCTAAGTACGTTACAGCTGGAAAGTCAGTTGGCCGATACATCGCGTGCCCGAAGCATGGCGGCTTCAAACTGCTTCAGGCCGGTTATCGAAAAGTGGTTATTGTCTGTGAACAGTAGTTGACCCTTGTCGTCTGTCACAGTGCATTCCGTCTTGCGGGGCGGGCAAATCGCAGACATGACATCGACATATGAAATCGACTCGGAGGTGGCGAGATCCTTCAAGAATTGGTTCACTTCAATCTGCGAGCTTCGGTTCATTCCGTAAACCTTCCTGTTCAACTCGGCTGTTCCCCCAGTTACCAGTGCAAGAGTAGGTAGATGAAATGGCAGCTGCACGTTCCCCCAAAGCACAACAGTCCCTTTGCTATTCCTTTTATGGTACCGCACGGTGTTGCGTGCATAAGCAATCGAACTGGTGGTCCAGTGATTTGCAACTATCGTAACTGTGGGCTTGTAGGCCATCGTTACACGTTCAAATTCTACAAGTTGTGAATCACACTCTGGTCTTCGATTTAGGGATCGAGCGTTCCCGTAAACTAAGCGAGAAACAAAGCCGCCTGCTCTATCGGAGGTTCCAAAGCAGCTTTCGTCCAAGGATACGCGAACAATCCCGTAATCTTGAGTATCTTTCTTTGCCAACTGAAAGCCAACAAACACGTCCTCCGAATGGCTGTCCCCAACAATTAGAATTCTCTCGCGCTGCCGCGATTGCGGGATTGGCTTGCGACCTGTACCATCAATATTACCGGGGTGCAGTAGCAGTTTTTTGCGTTCAGCCTTCGCGCTGGCCATCTCAAGTGCAATCCGATCCGCTAGTTGACGATCAAATCGCCAGGGCCATCCATCGCTGTTCCAAGCCACTGCGCTTACTGGCAACGATATAAGAACGATAATCAGGCCTGCTAGAGATGAGTTTCGATACTTCTTCATATCCAGGTACACGCCAGCACCTCGAGGCGCAATCTTCAGGTTCTTCTGAAATGGGTTCTCGATTGCACGATAGATAATCCAGGCCAGAAGAATAGAGGCGGCAATCATCACTAATTTCAATAGCGTTGTTATCTCTGCAATCAAGACATAATTACTGAAAACCCACACTGGCCAATGCACTAAATACAAGCCGTAGCTGATTTTTCCCAACCCTACAGAAACGTTCCATGAGAGTGGCGTGGTCAGCCAACCGCTTGGGTGCGATGCAATGACTAACCCGGCGCCCGTGCATGGTATTAATGCATGGTAGGAAGGAAATGGAGTGTCTTCAGTAAATGTAGTTGCCGCAAGAAAGATCAAGACTAAACCAATCAGAAAAGCTGATGAGTTGAATGCCTGCGATTGCTTTCCGAACCAGTCACGGCATCTATAGGCAGCTCCCCCAATTGCAAATTCATATAGTCTTGACGCGGTGAAGTAGTAATCATAGTTGCTTGAGTGGAGAACGAGGGCGATTGCAAAGCTGATCAAGGTGAGCAGTAGCAGATATGGCGTCTTCGTACTCTTCGTCGTTATGAGTAGAACGAGGGCAAAAAGAATGTAGAATTGAATTTCAACAGAAAGGGACCAGAGGTGAACAAGGGGCTTGAATGCCACGCTCGTATCGAAATAACCTGTTTCTCCAAAGAGAAAGACATTAGTTAATCCAAAGAGAGAATATATGTAAGCTCCAGAAAATCTTTCAAAATGCGGCGGAGATAATACTAGATAACTAGCAAAAAGGCAGGCAATTAGAGTCGTATAATACGCAGGTGCCAGTCTTCGAAATCGTCGCAGTAAAAAGGTGGCAGCTGAGAAGTTGCTATTTTTCTGGCTTTCGGTTGTAATTCCATAAATGAGGTAGCCGCTAATGACAAAGAAAACATCAACGCCAATATAACCACCGGGAAATGCTGAAAATCCATAGTGAAAGAATATGACCAGCAGAATGGATATCGCCCTCAACCCGTCGATTTCTGGTCTGTATTTCATGATGAGCCTGTTTTTGGGTTATTGAGTATTGGGGCGGAGCGAAGCAAGTAGTTATTTCAGGTGTTGGTCAGATTACCAGGCGTCGTTACGCAAGTTGAGCAGATGAGAACCTGTCTTTATCCAATTGTGAATTGTGAGTGGCTTAACAGTTGCCGGTGGAGTCACGATTTGGTTGTTTGGCCGCTATGGTCAAGTTGACGAAGGGACACCCACTCGCGTGTCCGCATGTTTTCATGCAAGGTTGTTGTGGCAGAATCTAATTTTACATTGGTGTACGGTATCCTTGTATTGCGCCTACTCGATGTAAGTTCACCATTCACCCATGCGAAGTAACAAGGCTGGCGCGACTGTAATGATACTTACTATAGCCGTCGAAGCGCCCTGTCATATGGGGTTCTAAAAATGTTGCCTAAGGGTTGCTGGCACCGCGTTCGTCTAAGCATGATCCACCATTGCAATTCTTTCGATGAAGATGAATCTGCTCCCCCCTCTCCTAGACTGTCGCAAAATATGACGCAAGATTTGTAAGAAGTACCTTTCGTCATCGTTGCTACAACTGGGCCGCTTGTCGTCAGCTTAACCTGTTGCTATTTGCTCAGCGTACCATCCAGACGATGATAATGGTATTGGAGACCTCCAAGTTGGGGCTGAAACACGACCAAACGAGCAGAGGAGCCAATGCTTCAATCCCACCTCAAAGACCTCGAAGCGCGGAGCATCCATATCTTTCGGGAGGTTGCAGCGCAATTCGAACGACCTGTGCTGATGTATTCCATCGGCAAGGACTCTTCGGTGCTGCTCCACCTCGCTTTGAAGGCGTTCTATCCCGCGAAGCCACCGTTTCCGCTCTTGCACATTGATACAACATGGAAATTTCGCGAAATGATCGAGTTTCGCGATCAGACCGCTGAACGGCATGGACTGCAAATGCATGTCCATATCAACCAAGATGGTATCGCCGCTGGTGTTGGCCCCTTTAGCCACGGTAGCGCCGTCCACACAGATGTCATGAAAACCCAAGGGTTGCGTCAGGCCTTGGACCAATTCCAATTCGATGCGGCCATCGGAGGTGCACGCCGGGATGAAGAACAGTCGCGCGCCAAGGAGCGGATATTTTCACATCGAACCGTAGATCATCGTTGGGATCCGAGACATCAGCGGCCTGAGCTTTGGAACACCTTCAACTGTAGGCTTGGGGCCGGAGAAAGCATGCGGGTGTTCCCATTGTCTGATTGGACAGAAGTTGATATTTGGCAGTACATTCGCCATGAAAAAATTTCGCTGGTCCCGCTGTATTTTGCCAAGCAGCGTCCGGTTGTCGAGCGGGATGGCGTGTTGATCATGGTTGATGATGAACGCTTGCCATTGGAGGATGGCGAGGTCCCCCAAATGAGAAGCGTGCGCTTCCGGACCTTAGGGTGTTACCCGCTGACGGGCGCCGTCGAATCTGAGGCGGCAACACTGGATGATGTCATTGGTGAGCTGCTCTCCTCACAAGTTTCTGAGCGACAGGGACGCGTCATTGACAGCGATCAGGCAAGCTCAATGGAAAAGAAGAAAGAAGAGGGCTACTTCTAATGGATGAGCTCGCTTCAAACGTAAGGCGCAACGACGCCTCCTCCACTTCGAAACCAGTACTGCGCTTGCTCACGTGCGGAAGTGTGGACGATGGCAAGAGCACGTTGATCGGCCGCCTTTTATTCGATAGTGGCGGCGTCCCCGAAGATACATTGGCTGCAGCCAAAAAGCTCAGTGAGACTTTCGGTACAACCGAGGGTGATCTGGATTACGCACTTTTGCTGGATGGCCTTCAAGCTGAACGCGCTCAGGGCATAACAATTGATGTTGCCTATCGCTATTTTTCGTCCCCAAAACGCAAGTTCATCATTGCCGACACTCCCGGCCATGTGCAGTACACGCGGAACATGGTGACGGGCGCTTCGAACTGCGATCTCGCGCTCCTGCTGGTCGACGCGCGAAACGGAATTTCAGACCAAACCCGCCGGCATGCCTGCATCGTCAATCTCATGGGGATCCGGGACGTTGTACTGGCGGTCAATAAAATGGATCTTGTCGAGTTTGATGAGGCAAGGTTCCGCGAAATCGAGGCTGCGTTCCAGGAAATTTCGGCAAAGCTCGGCATCGCGTCGGTGACTTCGATACCAGTTTCCGCCTTACTGGGTGAAAACCTAACCCGGCGAAGCTCGTCGATGCCGTGGTATCAGGGCAAAACTATCCTGCAACACATGGAGGATGTCGATGCGAATGTTGCGATCAGTGGCGCTGGGTTCAGAATGCCGGTTCAGTGGGTCTGCCGCCCCAACCAGGAGTTCAGAGGTTATGCTGGTTCGATCGTGAGCGGTGAGGTGAGGACCGGCGACGCGGTCGTTGCGCTGCCATCAGCTCAAACCTCCCAGATTAGCGACATTGTCACATATGATGGCAGCTGCGACAGCGCACATGTTGGCGATGCCGTAACACTGTCACTCACAACAGATATCGATATCAGTCGCGGCGATGTCATTTGCACCGCAAAGGATAGGCCCCAGGTTGCCAATCAATTCTCCGCCCACATTGTGTGGATGCAACAACAACCGCTGCTTGGCGGACGTACCTATGTTTTGCAGCTTGGCGTCCAGCGGGCGCTGGCGCATGTGAGCCGGATCAAGCACAAGCTTAATCTGGAAACGCTGGATGCCACACCAACCCATAAGCTTGAGGCCAATGATGTGGGTGTCTGCAACATTTCGACAAACAAGCCGCTTGTAATTGACCCCTATCTTGATAGCAGGCACATGGGCGGTTTTATGCTTATCGACCGCGCAACTAATGAGACAGCCTGTGCAGGCATGATTGAGCATGCGCTCTATCGCGGTCAGAACATTCATTTGCAGAGTATCGACGTCTCACGAGATCAGCGCTCCGAAATCAAAGGCCACAAATCTTGCTGCTTGTGGTTTACCGGGTTGTCTGGTTCAGGCAAGTCGACAGTGGCAAATGCCCTTGAGCGTCGGCTCCACGAGAATGGTTTTCACACCTATATCCTTGACGGCGATAATGTGCGTCATGGGCTCAATCAGGATCTTGGTTTCACGGATGCGGATCGTGTTGAGAACATTCGGCGTGTTTCCGAAGTCTCAAAACTCATGGTGGATGCTGGCCTGATCACAATAGTGTCCTTTATCTCGCCGTTCCGGGCCGAACGTCGGTCGGCGCGTGAACGCTTTGGCGATGGGGAGTTCATTGAGGTCTTTGTCGACACGCCTTTGGAGATTTGCGAAGCCCGCGATGCCAAGGGGCTCTATGCCAAGGCCCGCGCTGGTAAGATCCCCAACTTTACAGGTATCTCATCACCTTATGAGGCGCCCGATGCACCGGACATTCATCTGGCAGGTGGAGAGAAAACTCCTGATGAACTCGCTGATTTAATCATCAAGGAATTGACCAACCGAAATGTGATCTTCGCAGACTAGACAGCCATGCAGAGTAGCCGTGGGTCGCTCCACTGAGCTTGCTGCGCCAAGGTCTAACCTCTCGAAAACCTGTTTCCGCACATGTCTTATGAATGATCGGTCGAGTGCCCGGCGGGTAAACTGGCCTTGGAATGAAAAGGCAAATTCAAGGAAGCTATGGAATGAGGACAAGTATCGCCCAGCGCACGGAACTTGCAGCTGCTGTCGAGGCAATTGCAGTACGCGCTGGCGAGGCAATCATGGAGGTCTATGTCAGGTCGCAAGTTCAGTCCGAAGCTAAAGTCGATGGCTCACCAGTGACTAAGGCGGACCACGTAGCAGACGAAATAATTGTTGACGGTCTCGAAGAACTGGGATGGCCAGTGCCAATTGTATCTGAGGAGCGTTCAAGGACGCATGCTGGTGCACTCGCAGAGTCATTCTGGTTAGTTGATCCACTTGATGGCACAAAGGAATTCTTGAAGCGTGATGGGACAGGCGGCTTCACGATTAACATTGCGCTTATCGAAGATGGGCAGCCCCAACTTGGTGTAGTACTTGCACCAGCATTGGAGCGAATGTTCACCGGAGTCGCATGTAAAGGTGCGTGGGAAACCAGAGGCGGCACCACGAATTCAATCAAATGTCGAATTGTTCCATCATCTGGTCGGAAAGCAGTGGCAAGCGCTTCGCACCTAGACAAAGAGACAGAGGCATGGCTCAAGGCAAACAATATTGCCGATACCGTCTCGATTGGCTCATCTCTGAAGTTCTGCCTGGTTGCCTGTAGCGAGGCGGACGTCTATCCCCGCTTTGGCCCGACAATGGAGTGGGACACGGCAGCCGGGGACGCGGTGCTCCGGGCCGCTGGCGGCCAAGTCACAACTCCCGATGGTCACATCCTCAAATATGGGAAACAGTCCTATCGCAACAGCTCGTTTATTGCGTGGGGTACGAGATCATCAGGCCGCCAAAGTCAAGCTGACATTGCCGACCCTAAGAACAGATGAGTGGATGTTAGGTGTCAAGCTGCAGCAACGAACAAAAGACCTGAGTACCTAAGTTGCTGGATACCCTGAGCGACAAAGCAGTCTAATCTGATCCATCCAGCTCGGCGACTTCAAGCTCGAGCGTTTTCATCCGCCATGCCTGCTGCTCGCGAAATTCCTTCAACAATTTGAACAGCTGATTATCCAACGTGGTTTGGTAACGCGCGATCAGATCAAGATCTTGCTTCGGCAAGAGCAGGGCTTTCTTCTGCAACTCCGCCGTTAGTTGCTGTTCGGCGAGCCGCTCCTGAGATGAATCCAAAATGTTCTTGCAGACCGAACTCAGGTCTCGAACGAACACCGGCAGATTCCCCTCATACGCTGACAAGAACTCCGCGACGTCTAGATCATTCTTGTCGGCTTGGTATTGGATGTCGGCAAACACCGTAGGAGCCGTTTCCTCGATCTCAGAGAAGCTGCATTCAGAGATGGAATCGATTTCGTCAAGGACTCGCTCAGACCAACGCACGTCCTCTGGCGAATGCGTGCGTTCTTCAGTGAGAGCCTGGATGCCGAGTGAGCCGAGAATGTCTCCATTGCCGTAAGGTGGCGACTGACATTTCTGATGAGCAATATTGTCGACCTTCACGTTCAGGCGGGTCATGGCGCCTTCAGCTGTATTCAATCGCCTTTGCCGCCACATATTGATAGCGATGCGCTCGACAAGGCCCTCTTCGATCGGGCCAGCAGGCCTCAGATCGTCCCGGAGGTTGTCCCAAAGGACCTGGAACGCTTCCTGTTCCTCAGCATCTGCAAAGAGATGCTTGCTGAACAAACCATGCTTCATTGAATTCCTGCTCGAGACACCCTTTCCGATAATTGTCCGCGGTCCAGTGCTCTTCTTTGCATTAGCACGATTTGCTCTGATCTGCGCCTGACTTGCCATATAGCCTCTTTGGCCTGCTTGAAAGGCGCACCCAACAATCGATGCTCGGGCGCCACCTTAGCTAACAAGCATTCAATAGTATATTCTAGCACAACCGTCAAGTAAAAATGAAATAATTCTATATATTTTCTGTATAAATCGAATATTTTATGAATATATACGCGAAATTTCAGTATAGATTTAAGTATTCACCGCAAGTATTCGGCAACGGAAAAAAGTGCTGAGCACCGCACAAGTTGTAGCGAGTATGTCAATCAATACTCTTCCCCGACCCATCACAGGAACCCAACGGGCTCGACAGCGGCTCACTCTTACTTTCCGCTAACCACAGCTGACGTGCAATCTCCAGAGGCTCGATGGACCGAGCTGCCCACCACGCGCGCTCATCACCTGTTCGGTGGAGAGAGTCGTGATGTCCTGCACAAAGCGGAACCGTAAACTCATCTGATACTTTCATTCCCATTGCGCGGGGTTGCGCAAAGCGGATGTGATGGGCGTGCGATGGCTGCCGACCACATATCAGACAGGGGTGGCTTGCCACAAACTTGAGATGCGCTTGATCTCGAATGCGCCGCTCTTTTGATCTGAGAAGAACAGGAGGATCTTGGTTTCGTTCAGTTGTCGATTTCGCGCCGCGAGACACATACCCCGTGACACCAGCAAGCTCCCGTGCGCGCGTCTTCAATGCTTCTAGAACTGCCTCACTCATCTGGCCATCGGCTCTAAGATCAGCCTCCTTTAATGCCATCAGGCCAGGGAGATTGGCCTCCCAGAAGGCATAGAGAGCTTCAACGCTATCCAAACCGCGCAACACCTTTCGCACGGCATTCATAAAAGCAGGTGCAGAGCGCGCTGCCTCGACCCGGCCTCCGGGATGGATGACAGACAAAGTCGGGTTGACGATCTCGTCCTTGGGCGCCTTGCCACCCGCGACCTTCCGAGGTTCGGTAACGTACGACATTTCTTTATCGTAGAGAGCAAGCCCAAATGGATTACCAAATGTTGCAAGCGCCCGTTTTGTAGCGTCGGTCTCCGCAGCCTTGATTGCGATATCGTGCGCGGCATCAGCGAATGGCGCCCTGCCCACACCTGTTCCAATACCATCACGGACTATCAAGTTATCGCCGGCACGCACGCTTATACGCACCTTACTCGAATACAGGCAGGCCACGTGCCCACCGTGACGGTCCGACCAGACGCAGACTGGGGTTGAGGTCTGGCGATCCCAACTATCGTAG
>NHBR02000075.1 GCA_002167435.2 Allomuricauda sp. TMED12 | reverse complement strand
CTCGTCGGCGACGCTTGATAGGGCATTGCCACGGCTTTCGGAAATAATGTGTCCTATACCGGCAGAACCGCCCTGGTGCGGTGCACATGCCGCACCATTCGAACGCATCGCCCAATGTGATGATCGTTGTCGTTCGCTTATGCCAATATGGCCACTGCGCGCCACTGTTGGCGCGCCAATGTCGACGGCTGCTGCCCCGTCGACTCCATGCAGCTCGTCGGCAACGCTCTCGGCCTCGCCGACCGTTGCTCTCGGGACTTGCTGCCCCATATCGGTAGAACCGCACTGACCCGCTGCACCACCGCGCGCACTTTGTACAGCACTCTGCGCATCGGATCGTTGTCGTTCACCGCTGTTTTTAACCCCTCCCTGTAGCGACTGGCGCTCGACCTCGAGCGCTCGAGCTTGAGACACCACTGTGCGCTCGCTCGCCGTGAGCGACGCCATGACATCCGCTCTGCCCACTGCATCCGCCACAGATAATATATCGGACCGATTCACCTGGTCCACCTCATATAATGCATCACCCTTGTCGAACTCCAGCGGATACTCGCCGTCGTTCTTGATATCTATATGTATTCTCCCATCACTGTCCATCTCGTACAAAGCGTCCCCAATTGACACATTTGAAACCATCGTCTGCGATGGTACGAACAGCGCTTCCTTCCCTTTGATCACTCCGCCCGAATGCGAAACCTCACACAGCACGCGTGTCTCCCTTCCGGGCATGAGCTGTGTCACGGTTTGGTGCACCGATAGCACCCAACCAGACTCCTCTAACGTCGAGGGTTGACGGCGTGCGACTTCGCCGCGCCAGCCTTCTTCTTCGAGCTGCCGATCGCATGCAGCATCTCGAATCCCAGTGGCTTGCCCTTGTCCTCCGGCCTTTGAACAACAAACCGCATGTTGTCAAAGTCCATCACCGCACCCCAATCCTCGGTCATGTGATAATTCCCGATCATCAAGTCGGCGACACCACAATTGCCGCCTTGCATGAGGCCAACGCTCACAGTGAGCGGTCGGCCTGATTGAGGGTGAGCGAACTGCAGCTGACGAGAGCCAACGACGCGCACTGAATCTGGCGCATTGTCAACCCCGGAGATCACCTTTGCTTTCTCGAATAGCACAAGCGGTCCCATGCAGTTGCTCCCAATCTGCTTCTCAATCTCCGTGACTTTGTCCGCCGGCATCAAAGCCGTCGGCGCGCATCCACTGTCGACCATTGCCCTCAGTTTGACTGCGCCAAGCGCCAACTCGATGATAGGCTGCGCGCTGCCCCGTTTGCCGCTGCTCGACGGACCATGGGACTCCTCATATAGAGATGTAGCCTTTGCAACGAGAATGGACGCCTGCTCACGGACCTCTTCCAGTTCCCAATATTCTTCACTGCCAGGCGCGAACACACACATGTTCGACGCTGCCTCCTCAATTTCCTTCCTGTTCGCCTCGGCCATGGCGACAAGACGTTGGCGCTGCGTCTCCTTGCGCGCTGCCTCCGCCTTCACCGCCGCAGGATCAGACTTCGATTTGGCTGCGGCCTTGTCTCCTGCTGACAGAACCGCATCCTCCAACACCCGCAACTGCTGATCAATCTGATCGATTCGCTGATGTACGTCTGATGACTGCTCAACCTTCGCTGCCAACACAGAGACCTGAGCCTCGATGCGCTCGGCGAACGGCACGAGTAGCGCTGCGACGCGCGCCTCGTTGAGTGCTCCCTCTTGTGACACCGCACCACTCTGCGGCACCAACGGATTTGAGCCGGCCTGAGCCGCAGGCGCGCGCGGCGGCTGCGGAACCAGATCAGTCCGACCCTCCTTCATCCTCTGGAAGAACTCCTCCTTGGTGACATGCTCGAAGTAGCACTTGTCGCCGCGCGGGCACACTTTGCCTTCCCACGCGAATCGACACGGCTGCGAGCTGTTGGGAGCCTTGCGCCCCGACGAATCGACCAGCATTGGCGGAAGCTTCCGCTTTGCGGCATCACTCTGACCGAAGGCAGGATGACATGACACCGCTCCACCTTCGCCATGGAAGAAGTCGCGAGTCATCATGCAATGCCCACACGGCGTGATGAAGTCTGGTCCCATTGCCATCGCTTGTGCGAAGAACGTTCGACGCTGGTTACGCAGCGACGTCTTCTGCGATGTGGAGAGATCCTTCTCAGCCTTTTGTTTGCCATCATCTGCGGCATTCTTGCTATTCGGACCTGACTTCGGGTCCAATCTGCTAGCCACTGCAATCTTGATAGCGGCATGTGTGAAAACCTGCCACTGTGTGATATGGCCATGTCCATCATAGCCTGGGATGCCGCCCGCCGTCACGAGCTCGACACTGGTGATATGCTCACGCATCTTGACTTGTAGACGCGCCAGCATGTCCTTGAGAGCCATGTCGCACCATGCCCTCTCATTGGCCACTGTCGGATCGCAATGACCATTCGCGTTGCCCGATAGTTGAGCAGATTGCATGAGAGCATGCTTCTTACGCAAATAGTCTGTGAGCGGCATCTGTGTTGTCTGCACGAACTCCTTTGCATCCTCAAGATCTTGCGCGGCGAAGATCTCAGGATTGAGCTCCTTCATTCTCGCCTGCAGGAATTCGCGCACATGCAGCGACTCTTGTGCCGGGTTGTAAGCCGGCTGTTGCTGGTTCTGCTCCAGCCAAAGCCTCCATGAATCCGCATAGTCACCATCCGATCCCAGAGCAATGCGCAGTGCAGTGTGCGTCTGATCGTTTGGTGATGCGGCGAGCATGGTCTTGAAGTGCCGATAAGTCTTCGCATTAGTCATCGTCTCCGTCGGCAACTTGGGCAGCTCAGGCCGATGTGCAGTGAATGTTCCGGTCGCACCACCGGCAGCACCCGCTCCACCAACGCCACCAGCCGCAGGTCCGGCACCCGCAGCTTGGTTTGAGCTCATCTTCTGTGACACGCGCTCACGCAGTGCGTCGAACGCATCTGATTGCTCGAGCGCATCGATTGTCACGTTGCCATCAATCGCATTCTCCCAGGCCGTTACGAAATCTCCGCTGCCTGGAAGCCGGCTGAGGGCTTCTGAAGTCATACATACTTCGGCATATACGCGCACGCGTGCGCGAAAGGTGTCGTCGTTGCCCTCGACCAAGAAGTCGTCGAGGCTGTCATATACGCCATTCGCCGCATTGTGCCCTGCTGGCGGTGCACCAATGGCAAAAAGGATGCCGAGCTTGCGGGATCCTGCGCGCTTGACCGCGCCGCTACCATTGGTTCGGGCCACAATTGTGGAGTAGGCCTCGTCGACGATAGGACTGATAAAGCCTTCGTCTTCGAGCCGAGCGAGATTAGCTGCCAGGCGCGCCATGATGCGGCTGCGCACTACTGCTGGATCTGCCCTGTCAATGAGTCCCGCTGCAACTGCGCGAGCCTGAAGCTGCTCCGCAGTTGGTGGAACCCTTGCTGGTGTTGAGATGGATCGTCCGCCTCGACTCTCGCCTCTCCCACGACCTCTTGGCGTCGCAGGTGGCTCAGGTAGAGGAGGAAGACCCGCAATGGTCTGCTGATGCTTGGCACCAGAGTTCCGTGCTGATCCTCTGTGGCTCAGTAGCTAGGCTACCGCGGGGACTGCTGACCCCGGGGCTGTAGAGCCACACAGAGCTTGCTGGAGTCCGCTGCCCAGCCTTGGTTACAAAACCGCTATGACTCATAATTGCCTCATGTGACATCAGCATGATGCACAGAAAACCCGAAAAGAAAAGGGGGCCTGATGCGAAGATCAGCAGGCACGGGAGCTATTCCCGGCCCTTAGCCACAGACCCTCCCTGCTTGACTTGTGCTCGCCCTCGAGCACCTTATCTGCTTTCTCCTCGTAGTCTGCGTAAAATTCCCCAAGAGAGCGGGGACGCACGTTCGCTATTTGGCGCGCGCCTCTTCGTCGTTGCTGTAATTGTTGAGCGTACCGCCGGTTGGCGGATCAGCACGGGCTCAGCAGGAACCCGGTGCGCAGCCGGCTCGACTGCCATAACCCGTCTATTGGATTCTGGTGGCTGCTGTCTTCTCTTTTGCGTTTGGATTCGACAAGGCGAGCACACAGCGCGGCTCCTCAGCGGCTTGCTTCCTGAGCCACGCATCGGCCTTGTCCATAATGTTCGGGTGCATTTTGCCTCCCGACTGCAGCTGAAATCCGCTTGCAATAACGACCGTGTCAACGGTGTTGAAATGTCCTGTGATTTTCACGCAATGCCTCTTCATGGCTGCGCTTGGTTTCACAATGCAGTCGCCCGTTGACTCCTGTAGCCACTCGGGGACCAATCGCATCTGCACGAGCGGCCTCTCGTGAACGTAGCCGCCCGACCTCACACTGCCGCCATGCACATTGAACCATCCCGTGAACTCTTGCGTGTCACGGTCCACTGCGATCACCTCTACCACCCGCAGCACTGACTTCGCGTCGCATCGACGCCAAATCAACGCAAAGCTGCCGACGGCCAGTCTGTCATACACGTCGCCATCGACGGGCGTGATCTCAGTCTCATGGTCCTGTGCCAATGGCGCGCGCATCCTCGCAATCTGCGAGATGTGAGCCTCCGTCTCCTTTCCAGTCACTTCATTTTTGATCAAGTAGCGCGTGCAGCTGTCACCTAAAGATTTGACCACCACATGCACAGTGTTGAAGATTTTGAGCTTTGAAGCGACCTCTGTGTCGTCGGCTCCATGTCGAATGGGCACCCGTTTCCACAATCTGACTCGCTCACCTGGCTGTAAGCGAACCTCGATTTGGTCCTGGTTGAACCGCTCTCGGGACTTGGCCAGCTGCTGCTCGCGAGCAGCCTGCAGCAGCTTGGCTGCGAGCTCCATGTTGCTGTTGAGCTCTTTGACGTGTTGATTCAAACTCGCCGGAGGCGGCACTGAGTCGCCCATCATTCTTCGCTCGAGGTCACTTGGTAGCGATGGCTGTCGGCCTCTCGCCACCATGTACGGGCTGAGATTCGTCCCGGGGATGAACATTCTCCGGTAGACAAACTGAACAAACTTGAGCAGCTTGTACCAGTCATGCTTGTCTGCACCTCGGCTCGATAGCATCGTACGTAGAGACTCGCCAACAAAGCGATTGACTCTCTCCGTATAATTACCTCGAGGGTGATATGCTGGCGTCATGCCAAGACGCACGTTCAACAGCCGCATCGTATCTTTGAGAATTGCATTGTCAAACTCCGCACCCCTGTCAGTCAGAATGAACCTGGGCGCGCCTTCCTCCAATAGGAAGCCATTGACAAATCTCTCATAGACCTCCTCTGCGTTCTTCGATGCCAACGGCTCGAGCCACAGCATATGTGAGAAGGGATCTGTGATGACCAAAATGTAATGCGGCATCTTGCCCCGCTTGCCAGACTGCGGAGCTCCAATTGGACCGATGAGGTCCATGGTGACCATCTGGTGCACCTGGCTGTGCTTCCAGCCATGCATAAAGCCTTGCCTGGTTGGCTTCACGCCCTTGGCCAGCTCGCACTGCCGACATTCTTTGACGAACTTTTGCACTGCCACCTCCATCTTTGGCCAGTAGTATTGCACCGCTGCCGTTTTGTAAGTAGATGTAGCATTCTGATGCGCGCCCCACACACTGGAGTGATGGTTGCGCATGACCTGAGCTCGCAGACTTGGGGGCACATAGATACGAACCGAGTCGTAGCCCTCGCGAGGATCATCGGCCTCTGTGACTCGATGAAGCACACCGTCGAGCATGGCGAACTTCTTGGCTCGCTCATCACGAATGGTGTCACCTGCCTCCAGCCTGCTCAATCTGTCCATCAGCTCCTTGGCAAATGGATCCTTTTGCTGTTCCAACCTAAAATTGTCAAACTGCAATGAAGAAGGTGTCAGCGCCTCTGGAATTTGAAACGGCTGCACGTCAAACACAGTCGACGAGGTCGTATCGTCGCGCTCATCTCGTTGGCGCGCCGTCGAACTCATCAACGCATCTGCTGCTGCCGTCTCTGCCGTTGCTGCACCCTCCCCGCTTGAAAATGTCTGTGCTACTGCTCCTGAACTGCCCCACAGCTTCTCAGCCAACTGCTCATACTGCGGTCCGAAAAATTCAAAAGCACCTCCCCCCACAGAAGATTTAGCGTCGCCGCCCTCAGCGACTGACACTGGCGCGCTCTCGTTTGTCAACTCGAGCGCACGTACATCTGCGTACGTGTCCAAAAATTCTCCCTCGCTGCTGCACGTTGCCATGCACTGTTCCATGGTTGTGTCAGCCTGCGCGGTTGAAGCTGCATCCGCATTTGAAGTCTCCATGCGAAGCCGAATGTCCCTTTCGTGAAGGTCCTTTTCGATTGTGTGCTTCGTCTCTGCCTCGACCTCATGCGGCTCGGGCAGTGAGAACGTCAGCTCGTAGACGCTCCCCGTCACCTGCCCAAATTTGTCTGTGCCTCCTCCGTCATTCGGATTCAGCTCACGGACCATCATCTCAGGGAACGCGCATGTCACCGGCACCTCGGTGTCCTCTGCGTCCTCCTCATCCTCAGTCGACCTCACAGAGTTACGACTCAAGCAGTCGGCGACGTGCATGTGTTTGCCTTTACGCCACGACACCTCCGCCTGAAATTCTGCAAGCCTCAACACCCACCTGCCCAGTCTGCCGGTGGTGCCTTTGAGCTTTGACAACCAAGTGATATTCTTGTGGTCCGTGGACACATAAACCTTCTGGCCCTCAATGTAGTGCCTGAAGTATTCGAGCGTCGATATCAGAGCGAGAACCTCGAGTTCTCGAGTGTCCCACTTGCGCTCGTCTTTCGTCGTGGCGCGCGAGAAATATGTGATCACGCGCTCCACTCCGCTTTTCAACTGATAGAGGTATCCACCGATGCCTCTCTTAGAGCCATCACAGCTGATGTAAAGTGGCTCTTTGTAATCTGGATGCCACACACCCTGCGTGTTGGCGATGTCCATTTTGATGCGATTGTAGACCATCTCATGAATTGCTCGCCATATGCCGTCGCTGTCATCGCACAGGAGATCGTTCAGCGGCGTGCACAAACGTCCGCAGTTCCTAATGTACCGCCGGACGTACTTGGCAAGGCCAATGAAAGAGCGAAGTGATGTTTTGTTCACCTTGCCCATGTCTGGTCCATCTTCGTTGATCGGCGCTGGCATCTCAACGATCGCACTCACGTGCTTGCCTGTCGGCTTGGTGCCTTGAGGCGTGCTCATGTGTCCAAGATATTCGACAATTTTCCTCAAGATTGCCATTTTACTCGGCTTGATGGAATGATTCCGCTGTGCCAGCTTGGTCAACACCGAAGTCATGTGTAGCCTGTGCTCAGGCTTGGTGGCCGAAGCCACGCACACATCGTCAACCATGCTCAGGCACATATCCCAGAGTGACGGTCCCAAAGTGTTGTTCATATGCCTTTGGAATTCCGCCGTAGCATTTATATACCCCATCACGAGACGGGTGTATCCAAAAGTCCCGAATGGCGTGACCAGTGTGAAGATCTTCTGTGTGCGCTCACTGAGCAACACTTGATGAAATCCCCACCGCATGTCCGCTGTTGAACGGTACGGCCGTCCAGTCAGCCACTCGAGGCACAAGTCGCAACCAGGCGGCTCGTATGAATCCTGAGGAATGAGCTTGTTCAATTCTCTCAAATCCACCACGAGACGCCAGCCGCCCTTTGGCTTGGGCACCAATAGAGCTGGTGATGCCCATTCGGATGTGATTGGCTTCAGAATACCATCATCCATGAACTCCTGTATGAGCTTCTTGCCTGCGGCCACCTTTGCTGGCGACCATCTGTAAGGATGAGCCCTGAGAGGCTTGACGTTGTCGAGATTGAGATCGATCTCCACGCCCACAATCGCTCGAAGTTTGTCATCAAACAGCACCCACAAATCATAGATCAAATCCACATAGAACCCACGTTCATCTTTGTCCTCAACATCCAGATTGTTGAGTCCAACTGCTTCGTAGGCTGCTTCGAGATTCTCTTTCGTTCGTGGGGTCGAATACGATTGTCCCTCAGGTAAGAATGGACCATACCACTCGGGCGAGCGCTCTTGCAACTCTCGATTCGAGTCGCGCTTCGCAAGCCCGTCCGGTGCTGCGTGTATGTTCGTGAAGTGCCGTGACAGCTTTGCCGCAGCTGAGTCTGCGCGCTTGTTGGGCAGTCTG
Organism: Allomuricauda sp. TMED12; assembly: GCA_002167435.2. Lineage (GTDB taxonomy): Bacteria > Bacteroidota > Bacteroidia > Flavobacteriales > Flavobacteriaceae > Flagellimonas. The sequence continues at coordinate 959 of NHBR02000075.1, read as the reverse complement.
TCATTCTCCGACATGCCAGCCTGCTCCAACAGCTGTCGAGTGAGCACGAGCTTCTCTCGCTCGCGCCTTGTGTGAAACGACGCATGCGTCTCGCCTGGATCTGGTGGATGTTCGCATATCAACCACGGGCATTCCGTCATGAGAGCTATGTGTTCCGCAATCGGGATGGTTGCCTTTGCCCAACCATATTTGCCGTGATTTCTCCATCTACCATGTTTGCCAAACTTGAACTGATTGGACGTGTGGTCAACAGGTGTGCCCTTGTGTCCACCCTTGCCACTGCTTGCGAGGTCAGGCGGCTCACGCATCGTCGACGCCTTCGCCACTCGAGCTCGATCTACATCAAGCTTCGATAGCCAATCCGCCGGCAATGCAATGCCTGCCCTCACCACTTGCTTCAACTCATCCTCTGGTGTGTCATTGATCACCACCAACTTTGCTTCCACTCGCAGATGTTCCAACGCGAGCGATTGATACTCGAACGCTGCCTCTGACAGCTTCAAAGCGAACGGAGGCGGCACACACTGCGCCACCATCGCCCGTCGCCTATGTTCTGGCACACGCGCACTCCACAGTGGGGCTTGGCCAAAGCCTTGCAGCAGCGCGCGGTCCTCTGAGTCTAATATATGTTCAACTCCAAAGTCACCGATCGCTTCCGCTCCAGCCTGCAAATAGCCAGAGGTGACCGTGTAACCTGCCTGATCGACGCTGCGCACGCAGCCCCACGGGTTGCGCATCCAGTACGTCTTGTTTGCGTCCCAGCCTTTCTTGTTGCCGAGAACCTCTCTCACCGTAAGCTCCTCATTCACTCGTGGCAAGAATAGCGGTCTGTTACTGATGATCAACCGCTTTCGTTCCTGAGCCAACTTGCAATGCTGTCTCAGGCTGAAGATATAGCACGTGGGATATTGCCCTTTGAAGTACTGGTGCAGAGACTCGACATTCTCGAGCGTCCAAAT
>NHBR02000074.1 GCA_002167435.2 Allomuricauda sp. TMED12 | reverse complement strand
TCATTATAAAAAAGGTTTTGCCCATGACCATTCTTGTCAAAGCTACCTCGTTCTGTCTGCTCTTCAAAATAATCACTTTCTTCATCATCTTCCATATCATATTCTTTGTACATACGGTCTATAGGCTCATAATCATTTGATTTTTGTAAAGCATGAATCCAATTATTGATTTCTTTATAATTTAAATGGAATTTTTCTAATGCGCTCACAGTATTGTCCAATTCTTCAAAAAGCCTGTTTGTGTTTACCAACGTGCCCATCATGTAAACGACAAAAATGTAGCCTAGAAAAGAGTTTTCGTCAGGAACCACTGAACATTGAGTCCTAAATGGAAGAGCTGCATGACCATCATTTTTAATATTATCAATAGTCCCTTCCCATATTATAGCGTTGCTTTTTTGTGGTAATCCCGTAATAAAGTTGAGATGTTCGATTTCTGCATGATGCGCACTTTTACCAGGTTTTATGCGTTCTCCAATACTTAAAAGAACACAATCAATCACATATATTTTTCTTTTGAAAAATTTATCGTGTTCCCGTTTGATTGGTTGAAAGCGTCTCCAAACATCTATGTCTTCCCCGTCAGATAGTATCATGGATAATAGGTTTTTGTAACTAGAAGGATATTCTGTTTTAAAAATAGGCATATATGCCTATAAAAAGAATTGTTGAGTCCACGATTTTTAGAAAGTGGACAAATCAAGTGAAAAAGATTTCTTAATTAAATTTGGTCAAAACCTGAGAAGACTGCGAAAAGAAAGGGGTTTTACTCAGGAAGAACTAGCCAATGAGCTTGATATCGAAATTTCCCAAATAAGTAGGATAGAACGGGGAGTGATTAATACCTCAGTTTCTTTGGTCAAAGCAATTATTGATTGTCTTCATATTGAAGCTGATGAGCTTTTCGGTTAACTATTGTTTTAATTTCACCTCTAGATCTTTCATACAAGCACTCAATTTTTTCTGAACTATTTTCCCATAGTGATTCTGTGTTATTTTAATGCTAGAATGTCCAAGCAATTCACTAACAATCTCCATTGGCACATCATTATACAATAGGACAGTAGATGCAAAGGTTTTCCGAGCGGTATGATGTGTTATTCGCTTGTTAATTCCAACGATATCGGCAATTTCTTTTAGGTAAGAATTTATTTTTTGATTACTGTATCGTGGCAAAACCTGATTCTCTGTTTGATATATTTCTATTATTTCCAAGGCTTTTGGTAACAGAGGAATGTTTATTGTTCCTCCTGTCTTTTTTCTGTTGACCCTAATCCAAAGTTTCCCGTCGAAGCCATTGACCAAATTGTCAATTCCAAGTCCATTCATTTCATTATATGCCAACCCCGTATAGCAACAAAAAACAAACAAGTCCCTAACAATTTCTAGCCTTTTCTGTACAAACCTATGCTTTTCCAATGAGCTTAACTCATCTACTGAAAGGAAAACAACCTCCTTTTTAACCCTATTAGCTTTATAAAGGTAAAATGGGTCCTTATCCAAAATTCCTTCCCCTACAGCTATCCTTATAGGTTTTCTGAATCGTTGTATGATTTTGTTCAATGTGGCTTGATTATGATTCGCTTCTGTTTTTAAGTAATATTCAAAGTCATGCAGAAATTGAAGTTTAAGGTCCCTAATCGGATAATCTCTTTTGTTGAACTTCCATTTAATAAAATTGGCTGCGTGTTTACATGAATAATCATATTTCTTCCATGTGCCCAACTCAATGTCCTTGTCAACCAACTTTTTAAGTTTCTTCAAGTATTGCTGAAAATAAGCGACGACATAGGTTTCCTTTTCTTCCTTTTCATCTTTATAAATATTAAAAGCCAAATCATCAACATCAAAGTTCTCTCCCGCTATCTGAAGTCTTAGGTATTCTTTTTTGATTTTGTTTTCCCAAATTTCCAATTGTGCGTTTACATATTGCGACTGAATATCCCTTGTTGTCAACCGCTGTTTTTTGGAGTTCCAATTGTTAGGGTTTACAAATTCACTTGTGGAAAACTGAGCCCGTTTCCTGGCATAGGTAATTCTACAATAAATGGGGCATATCCCGTTTTTATTTGTTTTTGATCTGTTAAGTACAAATCGGATAAAAAGATGGTCTTGGTTCATTCCAATCGTTTTTAAGGGTTAAACAATTGGCATACAATTAGATATATGGTTACCTTTTGGATAAAAACGGTTACCTTTTTAGATACCTTTTAAACCATAAAAAGTTGACAAGTAGACTTTTGGACTGGATAGTGCAATTTGTGCGGAAAGTGCTGTATTGCTGGGTTTTAGACCATTTATGTCCAGCTCCCCGAAGGGGCTGGACTCATGGTCTGGTGGTCCCACCTGGGCTCGAACCAGGGACCCCCTGATTATGAGTCAGGTGCTCTAACCAGCTGAGCTATAGGACCCGCATTTTGCGGATGCAATATTAGTGTTTATTTTTCTTCAGCGCAAGGTTTTAACGGCTCTACCCTTCTTTTATTTCTTGGCAAAGCTCTACCAGTACACCATTGGTGCCCTTTGGATGTAAAAATGCGACCAATTTGTTATCTGCTCCTTTTTTAGGTGTTTCGTTCAAAACAACAAAGCCTTCACCTTTCATTCGTTCAATTTCCGAAACAATATCCTCTACCGCAAAAGCGATGTGATGGATGCCCTCTCCTTTCTTTTCCAAATATTTCGCAATGGGACTATCGGGGTTTGTCGCCTCCAACAATTCAATTTTATTGGGGCCCGATTTAAAGAAAGACGTCTTCACCCCTTCCGAGGCCACTTCCTCAATTTTGTAATGGGGCACACCCAAAAGCTTTTCAAACAATGTATTGGATGTTTCCAAATCTTTTACCGCAATACCGATATGTTCAATTTTATCCATAGGAGTTACTATAAGCGTTAAAATGGTCACCTTTTTCCAAAATTACACACTGTAATTGGTTAATAGCGTGAGGTTAGTCATTTATTCGCTTATTTTTGCAGTATGGAGGAAACACAAAGACAGAAAAAAATAGCAGGAATCATTCAAAAAGACCTGGCCGACATTTTACAACGTGCCGCTACCGATGGTGGCCTTAAGGGAACTTTGATCTCTGTGTCCAAGGTTTCCGTAACCACGGACTTGTCTATTGCCAAGGTATATGTGAGTATTTTTCCAAACAAGGGCGCCAAAGAATTGTTGGAGGGCATTAAAGAAAGCCAAGTAACTATCCGACATGAATTGGCCCAACGCACCAAACACCAATTAAGGCGGGTGCCAGAGCTTAATTTTTATCTGGATGATTCGTTGGAATACATCGAAAAGATTGAAAAATCATTGAAAAGAGAAGAAAACCCTATTGAGAACAGGGACTTGCTCGACAAACGTAAGAAATCCTGATTTTGAACTTTCCCCTTTATATCGCAAAGCGTTACTTACGATCCAAAAGCAGCCAAAATGCGGTAAATATCATCAATTTCATCACTTTTTTGGTGATTGTGATTGGTTCAGCGGCGCTTTTTATCGTGCTTTCCGCCTTTGCCGGTCTGAAGACATTCAGCCTTTCTTTTTCCAATACGTTTGACCCCGATTTAAAGGCTTCGCCCACCATTGGGAAACATTTTACCATCTCTCCGGATGAAGAATCCAGTTTTAGTCAAATTCAAGGACTGGCCAAATATTCCAAGGAACTGGAAGAGCGTGCTTACCTTACCTACAAAGAAAAAAGCACTATCGCTTACATAAAAGGCGTGGATAAAAACTACCGTGCCGTTACGGGCGTGGACAGCACCCTGATTTTCGGAAACTGGGGCTCCGATGTCTATAACGGGGTTATTGGTATCGGAATCTACAATCTGCTGGGCGTACCCATGAACAATAGGACCGCCATGGAAGTTTTGGTGCCTAAACCTGGCGAGGGCTCTTTTTCGCAACAAGGATTTAATTCCAAACCCTATGATGACCTTGCCTTGGTGGTAAGCGGCGTTTATGCAGTTGAAGAAAGTTTGGATAAAAAATATGTGTTTGCCCAACTTCCTTTGGTTCAAGAGTTATTGCAGAAAGATAGTACTGAGGTCTCTGGCATCAATTTTAAATTGACCGAAAACGCCTCTCCCAATGCAGTTCGGAATTCCATTTTGGCTGTTCTGGGCGAAAAAGCCACAATTTTGACACGTAGGGAACAAAATACTTCGCTCTACCGTATGCTGAACACAGAAAATTTGGCAACCTATTTGATTTTCACGCTCGTGTTGATTATAGCTCTTTTTAATGTTGTTGGGGCCATTATTATGATGATTTTGGACAAACAACAGAACTCCAAAACTTTGTTCAGTTTGGGTACGACCATTAAGGAATTACGGCGCATCTATTTTATTCAAGGAATATTGGTTACCTCTTTTGGTGGATTGATTGGCGTATTGATCGGTTCCCTGTTGATTGGTTCCCAGTTGGCGTTTGGGTGGTTGAAAATTACTCCCACACTGGCTTATCCCGTGGAATTCAATGTCATCAATTTGCTAATAGTAATGGGTACGATTGTGGTCTTGGGCTTTATTTCTTCAAAAATTGCAAGTAGCCGAATTACCGAAAAATTGGTTTCCGCTTAAGCGAACTGAAAATCTCCGAATTTTTCTTGCACCTCATCAAAAGCGGCAAAAACATCCGCAGCTTCATCGCTGGTCACCATTTTCATTCGGTATTCCTTAAAGTGCGGAATACCCTTAAAGTAATTGGTGTAATGTCTTCGAGTTTCAAAAACACCCAATTTTTCGCCTTTCCAATCAATTGCCATCTGTAAATGCCTTCGGGCAGCTTCTACACGTTCTTGCATGGTAGGGGGCGCTAAATGTTCCCCTGTTTTAAAATAATGTTTTACTTCCTTAAAAAACCAGGGGTAACCAATGCTTGCCCTTCCAATCATAGCCCCATCCAATCCGTATTCGTCACGCATTTTTACAGCAGCTTCGGGCGTGTCTACGTCACCGTTTCCGAACACGGGAATATGCATCCGTTGGTTGTTTTTCACCTCCGCAATGGGTTTCCAGTCGGCTTCGCCTTTGTACATCTGCACACGGGTACGACCGTGAATGGAGATGGCTTCAATTCCAACATCCTGCAATCGTTCCGCCACCTCAAGAATTTTGATGGAACCGGTATCCCAACCCAAACGGGTTTTTACGGTAACAGGAAGTTTTGTGCGCTTTACAATTTCTTCTGTAAGCTTCACCATCAAGGGAATGTCCCTTAAAATACCCGCACCAGCATTTTTACTGACCACTTTTTTAACGGGACAACCAAAATTTATGTCGATAATGTCGGGGTTGGATTTTTCAACGATATCCACTGCCTGTAGCATAGAATCCAATTCTGCCCCAAAAATTTGGATGCCCACGGGACGCTCTTTTTCGTAAATGTCCAATTTGACGACACTTTTCGCCGCATCGCGAATCAATCCCTCAGAAGAAATAAACTCAGTATACACCACATCGGCGCCCTGCTCCTTGCACAATTTGCGGAAAGGAGGGTCGCTTACATCTTCCATCGGAGCTAGAAGAAGCGGAAAATCAGGGAGTTCTATGTTTCCAATTTTTGGCAAATCCTTTTGTTTTTTGGACTGCAAAAGTACAAAATAGGCCGTAACCTAAAAGCTAGTCTTGCGATTCTAGTCTTTCTCGCTCTTTTTTATCAATTCCACGCTGGTTATCTTCCAAACGGAAATTTCCAAAATTATAGGTAAAACCAAAGCGGATAAACTGCGTTTCAGGGCGTCTACGGTAAAAATTGTCCTGGTTGAGATACTGAGAACGATAAGTAGGTACATACTGCTCCAAAATATCCTCCGCAGCAAGCGATAAGGTTATCTTGTTGTCGAACAAAGTCTTTCGCAAACCAATCGTCAAATTAAACTGTTCATCCGACACATAAGAGCCAAATAAGAATTTAGAGACATAGGTGGCGGCAACCTCTCCTGTAAAGGTTCCATCGCTAGACAAGGTTAAATAATTGCCCACATAGGCATAGACCCCGTTAACCTCGTTGGTATAAGGCACGTTTCCACTTTGCTCCGCCAAAAAAGTTTCTTCTTCATGGAAAACCGAAGTGTAGGCATACATATACCAAGGAGGTAAAATGGATTTGCTCAAGGTGAAGTCCAACCCATAAGATTTACTATCCAACACATTCTGTTTTAGCTCCACCAAGGTTTGGTTATTGTTGTCCTGAAACACCAAATAGGCAATGTTACTTCCATTGTCTCTGTAGTAAACATCGAAAAAATACTCGCTGTTGAGTGTATAGTTGAAGTTAAAGTTGTTGCTGAAATTGGGTTTTAACCCAGGATTTCCCTCTTCATAATCGTTTTCGTTGTAAAAAAACCGAAAAGGATTCAGGTCGTTGTACTTGGGGCGGTTGATGTTTCTTCCATAATCAAAGGAAAAGCTATGCTTGTCCGATGGAGAATAAAGCAAATAGATCGATGGGAACGGCTCAAAAAAGTCTTGGGTATTGACCTGGTCTAAAGTCAAAGAACGCCCTTCTGCCTTGGTCAATTCGCCACGTACACCCAACTTCATGGACCATTTTTCCCAATTTTTCACAAAACTCATATATGCGGCGTACACATCCTCATCATAAATATATCTGTCCGACTGAGACGCATCCACGGTATTGCTGGATCCGTTAAAATTGAAAAAGTCCATATTGTTTTCGGAGGTAATCGATGACATCTTTGCTCCAGTTTCAAAAGAAGCGTTTCCAATTGGAGTAGAATAATCCAATTGCCCCGTGAAAATTTTTATTTCTTGATCCGAGTCGGTATCAAACCCAAAATCCCTCAAAAACGTTCCATCGGCATCAAAATAATTGGATGATAGGCGCTGAAACATTTCTCCGTTAAAATAGGTGTAATGGCCGTTGGCGCGAATTTGGGCTCCCTCTTTTTTTAATTTATGCACATATGTCAGGTCAAAAGCCAGATTGGTGTTATCCACATTGGCATTGTTTTGCGAGGTAAATGTAGAATCCAATTGTGCCTGAGCATTCCTCATTTCGTTGTCCAAAAGGGTCTCCTGCTCTTGGTTTAGATTGAAAAGTAGATTTGATGTCAGGTTCAAACTGTTTTTCTCATCAAAATCATAATCCAATATAAAGCTTGCATTTTGAGAATGAGATTTATCTGTTTGATTATAATCGGTGTCCCAAACCGAGAAAATAGTATTGGCGCCATTGATAAAATTTATGCCTTTTTTGGTTTTGTTGATCTCTTTTCTGGGGTTGATGGTATAATTCGCAAACAAATTAAGCTTGTCCGTTTTATAATAATGGCTTGTACCTACGCTGAATTTTGGAAAAACAGCTTGTGTTAAGGTCCCGTTGACGCTTCCTTTATATCCTGGAACAATATTTTTACTGGTAACAATATTTAAAATGGGGCCTCCTTCGGCATCATAGCTGGCCGGGGGGTTGGCAATCACTTCCACTGATTTGATATTGGTCCCTGAAAGCCCCTGTAACAAATCCTGTACCTCTTGCCCAGACAGCTGCACCTTTCTATCATTAAGATAGACTGTGGCATTTTGACCACGAATCAATAAATTATCCTGATTTACAATAACCCCTGGTGTGTTTTTAAGAATATCCCAGGAAGTTCCTTGGGAAACTACAGTGTTCTCCACTGAAAAGACCAGTCGGTCTGGTAATCGTTGAAGCTTGGGTCGCTTGGCGGTAACTACTACCTCATCCAATTCATTGTTTTCCAACGGGATAATCAATGCGCCTAAAGAGACATCTGTAGCGATATCCAAAGCTCTGGGCTCTGATCCTCTGCCTACATAACTTGCCTGTAACAAATATAGATTGGGTTCAACTTCAGAAAGTTCAAAAAAGCCTTCCTCGTTTGCCGAGGTTCCCTTAACAAAAGTGGAGTCGGTCGCTTGAAGCAGTAAAATGTTGGCGTAAGGAATTATCTGATTTTGTTCGTCCACAACCTTTCCGGTAATCGTAAAGGTCTGGGCGTATGCGCCACATATTGTAAAAAGCACCAATAAAACAATAGAGGTGAGGTTCTTCATTAGAGGTTTGGGTTGAACATCAAATCTAAGAAATTATTTTTGAGCGGAATACGCAGTTATTTTCTTATTGATAAAAAACCATTTATGGGTATTTAAAACAATTATATTTGCAGTTGATTATATCCCGATTTTAGGGTATGTTATTGTTGTTATGGAGAAAATCAGGAATTTTTGCATCATTGCACATATAGACCACGGTAAAAGTACCTTGGCAGACCGGTTGTTGGATTTTACAGGTTCGGTTACCGAGCGCGAAAAACAAGACCAGTTGTTGGACAATATGGATCTTGAGCGCGAACGAGGCATTACGATAAAGAGTCACGCCATTCAAATGGACTATGTTCATAATGGCGAAAAATATGTGCTCAACTTGATTGACACTCCCGGACACGTCGATTTTTCATATGAAGTGTCCCGTTCCATTGCGGCCTGTGAGGGTGCGCTCCTAGTGGTGGATGCTGCACAGAGCATTCAGGCCCAGACCATATCCAACCTATATTTGGCCCTCGAAAACGATTTGGAAATTATTCCGGTGCTCAACAAAGTTGATTTGCCCAGCGCAAACCCCGAAGAGGTCACTGACGATATTGTGGACCTATTGGGCTGTAAACCGGAAGAAGTAATCCAAGCAAGTGCTAAAACGGGTATTGGAATCGAAGAGATTCTTACGGCAATTATTGATCGTGTACCCGCCCCAAAAGGCAATCCAAACGAGTCGCTACAGGCCCTTGTTTTTGATTCTGTTTACAATCCGTTTAGAGGTGTCGAAACCTATTTTAGAGTGGTAAACGGCGAAATTACCAAAGGTCAAAAGATAAAATTTGTGGCCACGGGCAAGTCTTACTATGCGGACGAAATTGGCACCTTAAAATTGACCCAGCACCCTAAAAACAAGATTTCTACGGGTGATGTGGGCTATTTAATTACTGGAATCAAAGATGCCCGCGAAGTAAAAGTTGGTGATACCATTACCGATTCGGCTGATCCCACCAAAAACCCCATTGGTGGTTTTGAGGATGTAAAACCTATGGTTTTTGCCGGAATTTATCCTGTTGACACGGAAGATTTTGAAGATCTGCGCTCCTCAATGGAGAAGTTGCAACTAAACGATGCCTCCTTGGTGTTTACTCCTGAAAGCAGTGCCGCTTTGGGCTTTGGTTTTCGATGTGGTTTCTTGGGAATGCTTCATATGGAAATTATCCAGGAACGTTTGGAGCGCGAGTTTGATATGACCGTAATTACCACGGTGCCCAACGTAAGCTACCACGCTTATACCACCAAAGGTGATCCAGAACCAATCATCGTAAATAACCCAACAGATTTGCCAGACCCTTCCACTATTGATAGGGTTGAGGAACCTTATATTAAGGCGACCATCATTACAAAGTCTGATTTTGTAGGTAACGTGATGTCCCTCTGTATTGAAAAGCGAGGACAAATTGTAAACCAGACATATTTGACCACTGAGCGCGTTGAGCTTATTTTTGATATGCCTTTGGCAGAAATCGTCTTTGATTTTTATGATCGTCTAAAGACAGTATCCAAAGGGTACGCCTCTTTTGATTATTCTCCGATTGGAATGCGCCCCTCAAAATTAGTGCGTGTTGATATTTTGTTGAATGCACAACCTGTCGATGCGCTTTCGGCTTTGGTTCACTTTGACAATGCCTACCATATTGGAAAAAAGATGTGCGAGAAATTAAAGGAGCTTATCCCAAGACAACAATTCGATATTCCAATTCAAGCCGCTATTGGTTCCAAAGTTATTTCTAGAGAAACCATTAAAGCATTACGAAAAGACGTTACCGCTAAATGTTATGGTGGTGACATCTCCCGTAAACGTAAATTGTTGGAAAAGCAGAAAAAGGGTAAAAAACGGATGCGCCAAGTGGGCAACGTTGAAATACCCCAGCAAGCTTTTATGGCCGTTCTTAAATTGAACGATTAAAGGTTTGGGCCTGTATCAAATTGACAAGATAATTCCACTACCTGTTTAGGGGTAAACCCTTCTAATTCCGCTTCAGTAATGGTTTGGGTAACACCGTTAGAGGTTGCGTCATATGTTCCATTGCCGTTGTCACAAATTTCAAATTTGTTTCCAAGATCGGAGGTGCAAGACTCACATTTTTTTTCGTCATCTTTGGAACAAGCGGTCAATAAAGCGGCTGCAACGACGGCGCTAAGTACAAGTTTTTTCATCTTTTAATACTTTGTTTGGTTGTTAAAGCACCAAAATACTTGTAATCAGCCTTTTATTTGCGCCCCAATTGATGTATGCCCCATATGAATTGATGTATTTAAGGGTTACTCCAAAAACCGTTGTTATTATTCGTCAACAATCTTCTCATCTGACTCCAATATTTTGCCCAGGTAAACTAATTTATAGCCTTCGCCCTTAGGTGTGAAGTCTTTACTATTCGCTGGAATAATCTCAATGCTTCCATTGGGTGATTTTGTAAACAACGGAACAATATCGCGCTCCTTATAGGTAGTGTCTATTAACTTGTCGTAATGCTCCTTGTCCTCCAATTCTATTTCGTGGATGGTAGGATGTTTCCTGACTGTGTCCATTAGTTGGATAAAATCATCCGTATGAGAAAAGAGTCCTTCTTTTGGGTTATTTTCGGGATCGTTAACCTCTTCTGTATTTACCAATCTAAATGCTCCATTTTCCCCAAATTGTTTTTGGAACTTATTGATTGCAAATTTGTTAATATCGGAATTTCCGGTCAGTGCCATTAAATAGCCCATGTCGTTAAGCTCAATGTTATCCGTTAGGGTATCGGAAAAAATATTGGCCGTAATGGCCTCAAGACCAAGCTTTTTAGCTTTTTCTACATTGTTTTGGTTATTGTCTATCAGTACAACATGCCTGTTGTTCTTTTTCAAATAATTGCCAATGAGCCTGGACAATTTGGATGCGCCGATAATCAAAATACCTTCTGACTTTGTCAAGAACACACCCACAAGCTTGGCGAACAAACGTGCCGTGGTGGCATTTAATAACACCGTGCCCAAAACAATCATAAAAACCAATGGGGTAATGTATTCTGCACCGGATTCTCCCCTTAACATCAACTTAGAACCAAAAAGTGATGCGATACCGGCAGCTACGATACCTCGTGGACCTACCCAACCAATAAATAGCTTTTCCTTGAATTTTAAATTGGATCCCTGAGCACTCAGAAATACTCCAACAGGACGTATTATAAAAACAATCACGGCAAAAAGGGCAAGCGTTCTCCAGTTATAAATTAGCTCCATATCGCTAATATTGATATTCGCCGCCAATAAAATAAAGAGAATCGAAATCAACAATACACTGAGCGATTCCTTAAAATAAAGCAATTCCTTTATGTTGGGAAGTTTCATATTTCCCAATACCATGCCCATTACCACAACTGCCAATAACCCTGATTCATGGGCAAAAAGGTCAGACTCCACATAAACCAAAAGCACGGTAGACAATGAAACTACGTTCAATAAATAGTGCGGAATAAAATCCCTTTTAATGGCAAAGGCCAGCGCATGAGCGAAAGTGAAGCCAAAAGTGGTTCCGAACAGAATAATTTTACCGAACTCCACAAGTGCCGTCTGGGTAAAGGCCTGCCCCTCTCCAACACTTATAAACTCAAATACCAATACGGCAACCAAAGCTCCAATGGGGTCGATCAGGATTCCTTCCCACTTTAAAACAGCGGACACATCCTTTTTTAGTGGAATATTTCTTAAAATAGGGGTTATCACAGTGGGACCTGTAACAATTATCAAAGCCGAAAACAGGAAAGAAATCTGCCACGAAAGCCCAAAAATATAATGCGCTGACACACCTGCTCCAAAAAATGTAACAATCGTACCTATGGTAATCAGCTTAGATATTACCGGTCCTACATTGGATATTTCTGCCCGTTTAAGGGTAAGGCCTCCCTCAAAAAGGATAACACTAATAGCCAAAGACACAAAATAATAAAGTCCCTCCCCCGGGAACAAACCTTTTTCCCCGTTCCAAATGGGTTCAATAATTTTTGAGCCATCTTCCGTATAAAGCGTTGCAATGGGTCCAACCAACAAACCAATCAATATTAAAGGTAAAATGGCCGGCAATTTAAAACGCCAAGCCACCCATTGAGCAATAATGCCAAGAATTATAATTCCAGCAAGTTCGAGCATGGTATAAGTTTTGTGGAAATTTAATGTTTTTCTTTTAGAAAATCATCGCCCAAAGCAAGCCCAGAATTAAATTGAAGCTCACAATATGTGAAGTTTATTGTTCAATCATTGTATTTAACAGTCACGCTGAACCTGTTTTTTGTTAAAATACGGCCAATAAATCTTTATTTTTTCGGCATTTGGAAAGTGCTTTTCTTATTTTGCATCCCATTTTACTTTCAGAATGACAATTTATCCCATAGAGACCGGTAATTTTAAACTAGATGGTGGCGCCATGTTCGGCGTGGTTCCTAAATCCATTTGGAACAGAACGAACCCTGCAGATGCCAATAATATGATTGATTTAGCCGCACGCTGCCTTTTGATCGAAAATGGCGACAGGCTTATTTTAATTGATAATGGCCTAGGGAACAAACAATCCGAAAAATTTTTCAGTTATTATTATCTCTGGGGCGACCACACGTTGGACAAGTCCTTGGAAAGTGCTGGTTTTCATCGTGATGATATTACCGATGTTTTTTTGACCCATCTGCATTTTGATCATTGTGGTGGCAGTATTCAGTGGAACAAAGACCGCACTGGGTACGAGCCTGCCTTTAAAAATGCACGTTTCTGGACGAATAAAGATCACTGGAAATGGGCAACCGAGCCCAATGCTCGGGAAAAAGCGTCATTTTTAAAAGAAAACCTGTTGCCCATGCAAGAAAGCGGACAGCTTTCTTTTGTGGAAAGAAAAGAAGGTTCCTTTGTTGAGAGCTCTGAACTTGGTTTCGGTATCCACTTTGTGGACGGCCATACCGACAAACAAATGCTCCCTCATATAAACTATAAGGGCAAGACCATGGTTTTTGTGGCCGACCTTATTCCTACCGTGGGCCATATTCCCCTTCCTTATGTAATGGGGTACGATACACGACCACTATTGACCTTAAAAGAAAAACAATCATTTTTAAATAAAGCAGTGGAAAATGATTGGCTCTTGTTGTTTGAACATGATGCCCACAATCAAATCTGCTCCCTAAAGCAGACTGAAAAAGGAGCTCGTTTGGACCAACTGTTCACATATAACGAACTATTTAACACACAATAACCTCACACTTTTACAAACATCTTCTATGAATCGCACATATAACAAACTATCATTTCTGTCCATGTCCGCCGCCCTATTTTTAATGGGTTGTGGTTCAACTGCGTTGGTTTCAACTCCTGTTGAGAACATTGATGCCGTTCCTTTAAAGGTAGCTGAGCTTACCCAAGCCGAGAAAAAACGCTGGGGGCATCTGGATCTTGTTGCAGACACTATTCCTGGTATGAGCGTGGACAGGGCCTACAACGAAATCATAAAGAGCAAAAAAGGTAAAACCGTAGTCGTGGCCGTTTTGGATTCGGGCATGGATTTGGAGCACGAAGATTTAAAAGGTGTACTTTGGACCAATGCCGATGAAGTTCCAAATAACGGAAAAGATGATGATGGCAATGGTTATGTGGATGATATTCATGGTTATAATTTTTTAGGAGATTCCTATAATGAGCAACTCGAATATGTAAGAATGCTTCGTTTGAACATTGGAGATGCTTCCGACAGAGCAGAGGCTAGACTTTTGTTGGACAAGGAATATCCTGAGGCCGTTCAGAATAAACAACAGTACGAACAAATATTTCAGGTAGTAAAAGGAGCGGATCAATTGGTTAAAACCGAATTGGGCAAAGAAGCCTACACTAAAAAAGATTTACTTTCCATTGAACCAAAAACTGCCCAAATGGAACAAAGTGTCGCGGTATTGACACAAATGTTCACTTATGGTGACAGTATTCCAGAGGTTTTGGAAGAATTGGAGGAAGGAATCAAGTATTTTTCCGAACAAGCCAATTACAACCTGAACAAAGATTTTAACGGTCGCGCCCCTGTAGGTGATGATCCTTATGATATTGCCGATGTTCCTTATGGCAATGGAAACCCAAAAAACCAAGTGGATTCCGAAAGCCACGGAACCCATGTTGCCGGGATTATCGCCGCAACACGAAACAATGGGATTGGTGTCGATGGTGTTGCCAATAATGTTGAAATAATGAGCATTAGGGCGGTTCCCAATGGCGACGAGTACGATAAAGATATTGCTCTTGGCATTCGCTACGCGGTCGACAACGGTGCCTCCATAATCAACTGTAGTTTTGGAAAGTCTTTTTCGCCTAAAGCAGAATGGGTTTACGATGCGATTAAATATGCAGCCTCCAAAGATGTTCTTATCGTTCATGCTGCAGGTAATGATGGTGAGGACTTGGAAGACCCTAAAAACAGAAATTATCCAAACGATGATATGGATGAAGATCGTGAGTTTGTGGACAATATGATTACCGTTGGTGCACTTTCCAGCAGCTATGGCTCTGAAATGGTGGCCTCTTTTTCCAATTATGGCAATCAACGGGTTGACGTATTCGCTCCTGGTGCCGAAATTTACTCTACCATGCCGAACGGTGAATATGAATTTCAAGGTGGAACCTCAATGGCCGCTCCTGCGGTTGCCGGTGTAGCTGCGTTAATCCGATCTTTTCATCCGGATTTATCCGCTTCCCAGGTAAAAAACATCATCATGCAATCTGGATTAAGAACCAAAGCATCTGTAATTGTAGCCGGTGATCAGACCAAAGCAACAACTTTCGATAAAATTTCTAAGTCTGGTAAAATGGTAAATGCCTATAATGCCTTAATTTTAGCAACCAACATATCAAACGGTAAAATGACCTTAGAAAGTAATTCAAAATAACATATGAAGCGTTTCTTTTTTTCAGCCTTTTTCGGGGCCACTCTTTTCTTAAGTGCACAAAACTCAAGTAGCTGGCAACAGCATGTCGATTATACCATGGATGTACAAATGGATGTGAAAACATATCAGTACACAGGTAGCCAAAAACTAGTATATACCAATAACTCTCCCGATGATTTGAACCGGGTATTCTATCATTTGTACTATAATGCCTTTCAGCCCGGTAGCGAAATGGACATTAGGCTCCAAAACATTAAAGATCCTGACAAAAGGATGGTGGAAGACGGAGAAAGCAGGATTGCTTCCCTATCAGAAAGTGAAATGGGGTATTTGCACGTCAAATCCCTTACTCAGGATGGACAGCCAGTTTCTTTTAAAGAAGAGGGAACCATCCTTGTGGTAGATCTGGCCAAACCTATTCCTGCTGGTGGAAAAACCACATTGGAAATGGCCTTTGAGGGTCAGGTGCCCTTACAAATAAGACGTTCTGGAAGAAACAGTAAAGAAAATGTGGCGCTTTCCATGAGCCAATGGTATCCCAAACTTTCAGAATATGATTTTGAAGGATGGCACCCAAACCCATATATAGCCCGTGAATTTCATGGTGTGTGGGGCGATTTTGACGTGAAAATTACATTGGATAAGGATTACACCGTAGGCGGCACTGGATATCTTCAAAATCCACAAGAAATTGGTCATGGTTATGAAACCCCTGGGACCAAAGTAAAAACCAAGGGAAAAACCCTTACTTGGCATTTTAAAGCACCCCAAGTGCACGATTTTATGTGGGCTGCCGATTCGGAATACATTCACGACATTTATGAAATGGAAGATGGGCCAACACTTCATTTCTTCTACAAAGACAACCCAGAATTCAATGAAAACTGGAAAAATCTTCAGCCAAAAACGGCAGAAGCAATGACGTTCTTTAGCAACAATGTTGGCAAATATCCTTACAAGCAATATTCTGTTGTTCAAGGAGGTGACGGCGGAATGGAGTATGCCATGAGCACATTGGTTACTGGAAATCGCGAATTTGGCAGCCTTGTTGGTGTAATGGTACACGAAATGGCACACTCTTGGTTTCAGCATGTATTGGCCACCAATGAGTCGGAGCACGAATGGATGGATGAAGGATTCACTTCGTTTATCAGTAGCCTATGCATGAACCAAATTATGGAACAGAACAAACAAAACCCATTTGAAGGGTCGTACCGAGGCTATTACGCCTTGGTAAACTCTGGTTTAGAGATGCCTCAATCCACCCATGCAGATAGATACACGACGAACTTTGCCTATGGTGTTGCCGCCTACAGCAAGGGCTCTATTTTCCTATCACAATTGGGGTACGTAATTGGGCAGGACAAGCTCATGGAAACCATTCAAAAGTATTTTGAAGACTTCAAGTTTAAGCACCCTGTGCCGAACGATATCAAAAGAACCGCAGAGAAAGTATCTGGAATGGAACTTAACTGGTACTTGACCGATTGGACACAAACAACAAATACCATTGACTACGGAATCAAAAGTGTTGAAGCTGATGGAAATAAGACCAAAGTTGTCATGGAAAGAATAGGCGAAATGCCAATGCCTTTGGACATTTTGGTGGTAGGCAAAGATGGAACACAAGAAACCTATTATGTGCCACTGCGCATGATGTTCGGAGAAAAAGAGAATCCTTATCCCAATCTAGAACGCACCGTTTTGGAAGATTGGGCCTGGGCTTATCCAACGTATGAATTTACCTTGGACATGCCTTTGGAGAATGTTCAAGCTATAATGATTGACCCATCGCAACTAATGGCCGATGTGGATGGGGAAAACAATGTGTACCAAGCGGAGGAATAAAAACCCCATCTCAACAAAAGAATTTAAGGGCGGCCATTTGTGCCGCCCTTTCTTGTTCTCGGTAAAATTTATTTAAGTAATTTCCCTTTCCAAAGGAACTGTCTCCAATATGCTAGAAGAAAATACAGATTCAAAAAAGACAGAGGTATCCCTAACGTCTCCTCAAGGAGGCAATTTTGATTTTTCCTTTCCCAAAAAAGAAAAGCTTACCAATAAAAAGTGCTTTGAGGCTCTCTTTACGGAGGGAAAAAACCTTAAAGAGTTTCCAATAAAACTTATTTACCTCCCAACTACTTTCAAAGATAATGTGGCGATAAAGGTTGCCGTCGTCGCTCCCAAAAAGCGATTTAAAACTGCAGTAGGGCGGAACCGAATCAAGCGCCTTTTGCGAGAGGCCTACAGGCTCAACAAACCCCTCATTTTTAACAACATTGAGGGAAATTATGCGTTCATATTTTTATACCTTGGCAAGAAGACCCCAAGTTTTAATGAAGTTGATGCGGCCATGAAAAAACTCTTAGAGGCCTTTTTAAAAAAAGAATCCCATGAAAAAATTGATTAAAAAGCAGGTTTTAATTCCCATTTTGGCACTTGCCGTTTTGGTCGGGGCCAGTAGTTTTAAAAGCGACTTTTTTGAGATTGCCAAACAAATAGAAATCTTTACTACCCTTTTTAAGGAGCTCAACATGAACTATGTGGACGAGACCAATCCTGCAGAACTGATGGATTCCGCCATAAAAAACATGTTGGGTGAATTAGACCCCTATACCCAGTTCTTGAATGAACAAGATGTAGAATCATACAAAATAAATAACTCGGGAGAATATTCGGGTATTGGAGCCCTTGTGCGCTCTTACGAGAACAAATTGGTGATTGTGGAGCCCTACCAAGGATATGCGGCAGATAAAGCTGGCCTAAAGGCAGGAGATGAGATTATCAAGATTGGAGAGACCTTAGTTGCCGATTTCGACGACAATGCCGGAGAACTCCTAAAAGGGGCCAATAACTCTTCCGTTGAAGTCACTTTCCTAAGGCAAGGAGCAACCAAAACAGCAACCATAACCAGAGAAGGTGTTGAGGTTGACGCTGTTCCTTTTTACGATATGATTGACGCCAAAACAGGGTACATTGTCCTATCCCGTTTCAACAGGAAGGCTTCCAAGCAGACAAAATTAGCTATGCAAGACCTTAAAGGTCAAGGCGCAGAAAGACTTGTTTTGGATTTAAGGGGAAACCCAGGGGGATTATTATCCGAAGCCATTAATGTAACCAACCTTTTTGTACCCAAAGGGGAATTGATTGTAACCACAAAGTCCAAGGTTAAAAAATTCAATCAAGAATACAGAACAAAAAACAAGCCCGAAGATGAGGAAATTCCATTGGTGGTTCTTGTCAATGGAAAAAGTGCCTCGGCAAGTGAAATCGTTTCAGGTGGGCTGCAAGATTTAGATAGGGCCGTAATTGTTGGTGCCCGAAGTTTTGGTAAAGGATTGGTGCAGCGTCCTCTTAAACTTACATACGGAACGCAATTAAAGGTTACTATTTCTAGGTACTATACCCCTTCTGGAAGATGTATCCAATCTTTGGACTATTGGAACCGCGACGAGGAAGGAAACGCTGTACGCAACACCAAATTTAATGAGTTCACCACAAGAAATGGAAGAAAAGTCTGGGATGGTGGAGGCGTAATGCCCGATGTTACGATTGAATCCTTGAAAACCAACTCCCTTATTGAAGCTTTGGAAGCCAATAATATTGTTTTTGATTTTGCCACAAAATATTTCTACGATCATGACTTTGGTTCTGTAGCGGATTTTTATTTTTCCAGTACTGATTACAACGCTTTCAAAGCGTATGTCAAAGAACAAAACTTCTCGTACCAGACCAAAACAGAGAAGGTTCTGGAGGAAACTATCAACAGTGATGACGCCCTGTTGGGTTCCGAGGTACAGGAAAAATACAAAGACCTGCTTTTGGCTGTGAATAGAGGAAAAATAACCGCCTTAGATACTTTCCAAAAGGAAATACAAAAAAATCTAGAAGATGAAATCATTACACGGTACTTCTATCGTGATGGACTGTACAAATATTATCTAGACCATGATGACGCTATTCTCACCGCAAAAGAATTGCTTGCCGACAGCAATAAGTACTCAAGTATTTTAAACTAGAGAAAGGATCACAACAACCCATATAGGGCATCTATCAATTCATATCGTGTAACCGTCAAGTTTTTCAAATAGGGACAGAATTTTGGTGCTACCTTAAGGAAAATATTGTTCATGACCTACACGATACTTACCCTGATTTTGGTCGGGTTTATTCTTCTGTTTTGGCTTTACAATTTAATGTACAATTGTTTTTCCAGGTCCTTTTGTATTTTAAAAAACCGAAATAGTGGCTCCATCACCACAAAGGATGCTTCTATTATTTCCGTGACCACTATAAAAAAAGGCAAAAAACCATTGGTAGAGCTGTTGGTTTTGTTCGAAAACTTTTCTGGACATCACATCCATAGAAAAATTAGGGTGTGGGACAGCAAGCCTCAGTTAAATAGATTCCAGCCAGACAAAACTATCCCAATAGGGCTAAATATTGCCAGAAAACCCAAGGATCCCGTATTTCTTTCACAAAAGATGTGTCGCTTCTCCTTTATGTTTGTAATTATATGTAGCTTAAAAACCGTTCTTTATGTTACGGGTTGTTATATTATCATGGGCGAAATTTTTGGAAGGGTTTTTTCGGAGCCAGACAGATATGAGCATGTTTTTAAATCATCGAACACCTGGCAAATAGGGCTAATTTTTATTGGTATTAGTATTTTTCTTTATCTGCTTTTACAAAAAATCGGTGTTTTAGTGACCGGCAAAACAATGGGACAAAACTGGAATCTATTGTATTATGGTATTGGGACAACAGCAAGAGTTTCGGAATACAGGGATACAGGGACGTTTATAAAAAATAGTCCTGTGGTAGAGTTCAATTATACATTTGAGGCCAATGGTAAACAAAGAGTTAAAGGAGATGATAAAAAAGTTATAGAAAAAGACCATTCACCACAAGAAACCGAACAGTTGGAAATTATGTATCTTCCCAACGACCCTTCGGTTTCCAGAATTACCGAAAACCTGGAGTCTTTGGAATTCAACCGCTTTCTTACTATACTATTTATGGTGGTTGTCTTCATTTTTTCTGCTGTTTTTATATTCTCTTTTTACCAAACTGTCTTCAATGCGTGAATTTAGAATTAAAAAAAAGGAATAAATCCTATTTTTGGGCATGCAACAACTAAAGGTCTGTGAACTTTTTGCGGGAGTGGGTGGTTTTCGCCTAGGATTGGAACATACGGAACATTATAAAGTAGTGTGGAGCAACCAATGGGAACCCTCGACCAAAGTGCAGCACGCATCCTTGGTTTATGAGGCTCGTTTTGGATCTGAAAACCACTCCAATTCAAATATTGAAACCGTAAAAACCAAGGAAATTCCAGATCACGACATGCTTGTGGGCGGTTTTCCGTGCCAAGATTATTCCGTGGCCACATCTTTAAAAAATTCCAAAGGCCTTATCGGCAAAAAAGGGGTTCTCTGGTGGTCCATCCATCGCATTATTACCGAAAAAAAGAAAAAGCCGAAATATCTTTTTTTGGAAAACGTAGACCGTCTTTTAAAATCTCCCTCCAATCAGCGAGGAAGAGATTTTGCCGTTATGCTCCGTAGTTTATCGGATTTGGGCTATGCTGTGGAATGGCGCGTAATAAATGCGGCAGAGTATGGAATGCCACAGCGCCGAAGGCGCGTTTTTTTTCTAGCTTATTTAAAAGGCACGGGCATTTACCAAAAACTCCAAAAAGCCGAACCTACAGACTGGATTCTAAATAATGGCACTTTCACTAAAGCTTTTCCGATCGCCCAAATAGATCAAAAGCTGGTTTCTTTTGATTTGGAAAAAGATTTAGTGGGTTTGTCCAATAATTTCAACAAAGAAAAAGGCCTTTCCCCTTTTTTAAACACGGGTATTTGTATTGATGGGAAAGTATCTACCTTGAAAACTTCTCCTTCTTATGATGGAAAAAGAACATTGCTCTCCGATATTTTAGAAAAAGACTCTATTCCATCCGAATATTATATTGATGAATCGGATTTGCCCAAATGGCAATATTTAAAGGGTTCCAAAAAAGAAATACGCAAGACCAAAGCTGGTTTTGAATACAATTATAGCGAGGGAAGCATGGTGTTTCCTGATGCTCTTGATCAACCTTCCAGAACAATAATAACCGGTGAGGGCGGTAAATCCCCATCCCGGTTTAAGCACGTGGTCCAGACCTCCAAGGGACCACGAAGACTTTTACCTGTAGAATTGGAACGGTTGAACATGTTTCCAGATAATCATACCCAATTGGATGGCATTTCAGATGCCAAACGTGCGTTTTTTATGGGCAATGCTCTTGTGGTGGGCATTGTGGAAAAAGTGGGCGCTTCTCTGTTCCGGAAAATAACCGAATTTGAAAAGCAAGTTCAAAGCTGATCTATCCAAAGAAAAACGATTAACCCCCTTACTGGATCATTATTATCAAAAACACTTGAAGCATTACTGTTTTGAGCGTGTCTCCAACTTTTATAAACAATTACGGGGCATAGATCTTATCCTAAAGGATAACCGTTCAAAAAAGCAGTTTTTTGTTGATGAGAAAGCACAGCTGGATTATATCAATGAAAGCTTGCCCACTTTTGCTTTTGAACTTTTTTACCATAAGAATGGCACTCAAAAACAGGGATGGCTGTTCGATATCACCAAAAAAACGCAATTTTATGCTTTGGTCACTGGCATTTATTCGGATGAAGATGCTGTTTTTACTTCTTGCAGCATCACTTTTGTAAATCGTGAAAAATTGATTCTACGCTTAGACGAAATAGGATTAACCAAAAAACGACTAGAACGAATCATTTATAAAAACCTGGATATGCACGGTAAACTGAATTTAGAACAACTACACCCGAAAAGCGAAGGATATCTCTTTTTTTCCACAAAAAACAAAGCGGAAAAACCGGTAAATCTAGTTCTTAAATTGGATTACTTAATTCGGATTGGTGTAGCGAAAAAATTGTGTTAAACTATTTTTTTAACATCCTCATATGCGGAATTCCATCTTCCAAATATTCTTCGCCAAAGGCGTTGAAACCCAATTCCGTGTAAAATTTTAATAAATAGGATTGCGCAGAAATTTCTATGGGTTTATTGGTAAATTTTTGTTCAATAGCAGCTAATGAGGCCTGCATAATCTGCTTGCCCAATCCATATTTACGTTGGTCTTGACTAACCACTACCCTACCAATACTTACATTCTCAAAATAATCGCCAGGTTTAAAAATGCGCGTGTAAGCTACTATTTCACCTCCCTTTTTACCTATAACATGAAGTGCTTTTTGGTCCCTATTGTCTACATCTTGATACACACAATCCTGTTCTACTACAAAAACTGCGCTGCGGAGACGTAGCATTTGGTACAGTTCTTCAGTGGAGAGTTCTTCAAAAGTTTTTACGGATACTTGCATTAATCTTGGACTATTACGCTTTTGGAATCGCACTTATCGAACTCAGGCTGGATATTCACATGGTTGATTCCGTGCTTGTGGTACACGTGTTCTTCTATTTCATCTAAAATTTCATCAAACTCGGAAAGGCGAATGTCATTTTTAAAATCAATATGGGCTTCCATGTGTACTTCTTCTTCATTGAGCTGCCAAATATGGACATGGTGCACGTTTTTCACTCGGTCTATGGTACAAATAGAATCCACAATATCTTGTATGACAACGGATTTAGGAGTAAAAAGCATCAAAACTTTGGTGGACTCCTTCAACAAATCATAACCCATGTAGATCAAATAAACCCCTATGATCATAGTCAATATGGCATCTACCCAATATATCTGGTAAAACTTCATCAAAATACCACCTATCAGCACTGCTACGGAAGCCATCATATCGGTAAACAAGTGCAGGTAGGCCGATTTCATGTTCATATTATGTTCGGCATCTTTTTTCAACAACAACACACTAAAACCATTACCGGCAATGGCAATCAATGCAAGCCAAATAACCAGATTCGATTCTATTTCTTGTGGATCCAATAATCTTTCAACCGCTTCCTTAATTAAAATAAGTGCAACAACCACTAGAGTGGCGGCATTGATAAACGCCGCTAAAATTTCTGCGCGTTTGTACCCAAATGTTTTATACTTACAGGCTTTCTTTTTACCCAATATTCTTGCACCATAACTAATTACCAAAGAAAGAACATCACTAAAGTTGTGGAGTGCATCGGACAATAAGGCCAAACTCCCTGAAAGCAAACCTCCTATAACCTGTGCTAGTGTTATACCAATATTAAGAACAATGGATATAAGTAGATTTCTTCCCTTTAGATCAGGATGTGCATGTGAATGCCCATGATGGTGGTGGTGACCCATAAAATCTATCTACAAGGAATTTTTTCTATTCTTCGCTCGTGCCTGCCTCCGTCGAATTCTGTATTCAAAAAGGTTTCGACCATATCCAGTGCTTGCGGAAGTGATATAAAACGAGCAGGCAAACTCAAAATATTGGCATCGTTGTGCTCCCTTGCCAATTGGGTAATTTCTTTGTTCCAACAAAGGGCGCCCCTAACATTTTGGTGTTTGTTAATTGTCATTGTGGCACCATTGCCACTGCCGCACAACACTATACCCAAATCAACATTTCCTTCTGCTACATCGGTGGCCACAGGGTGGGTAAAATCAGGATAATCAACACTGTCGGTGCCATCGGTACCATAGTTTACTACTTCAATTCCTTTAGATTTTAGTAGCCCTATAATAGCCAATTTATAATCGGTTCCGGCGTGATCGTTCCCTATTGCAATTTTCATGGTTTTCTATTAAAATGGATGCTATACAAAGGTACAATATCTTTTAATTTTTAATTGTTTATAAAAACGAGGAGGTTTTTGCATTCGGTTAAAAAACAACCAATTAACAATATTGCCATTTTGTTAACTATTTTGATAAAACTATTGGTAACCAAATTTTGTTTTTAACGAAAATCGATCAGTAGAAATAATTATTTAATGTTGGAGGATTATTCCATTAAAATTTAATCAACCTATATAAACTTTTTATCGTGGGTAATTAACATTAAAAATACATTAACTTTTCAATAAATTCATGTTGACAACGGTTATTAAAAACCGTGTATAAAAATTATAAAAGGCTGATTATTAATTTTCTTATTGTCTGATAAATTGTGAACAAAATGTTCTAATCGTTCAAAGCAACTTTTTCTTGAAAATTTTATTACACATTTCAACGATCTATCATAATCATCATTTTAATTAAATTTAAAAAAGAAGAAAAAATATAATATTGATAATTGTTGATAAAAGTCCTTTTGTTTATGATTACTCTTCCTTTCCTTGTTGGTCAAGGATTATAATTTGTATTTTTCAAAAAAATAAGGACGTTAATGTCGAAGAAAAAGAAGAGAGCTGGTAGTCAGCGAAAGAATGAAATAACGAAGGGCATTTTTACCGTACTTGAAAAAGAACCGTCCAAAGCCTTCAATTACAAGCAAATAGCTTCAAAATTAGGTATAGATGACACCCAAGATAGGAACCTTTTAATCAAACGTTTAGGTCAGTTAAAGGCCAGCGAACGAATTGTAGAGCCAGAGAGGGGGAAATATCAGAAGAAACCATCGCTCCATACTTATTTTACAGGGAGAGTGGATTTAACCACTAGTGGTAACGCCTATATTGTGGTGGATGAATTGGATGATGACATATTTGTACAGAACAATAATTTAAATGGTGCTTTCCATGGCGATACGGTTGAGGTATTTATAAAACCCAAGCGTAAAAGCAAGAAAATGGAAGGTGAGATTGCCAAAGTGCTCGAGAGAAAAAAAACTTCTTATGTGGGTATTGTGGACAAACAAAAAAGCTTTGCCTTTGTACGTCCTACGGATTCCAGAATGTACACCGATATTTTTATTCCACCGGAAAAATTGAAGAAAGCCAAGGATGGGGACAAAGTGTTGGTGAACCTTGGCGATTGGCCGGATGGTGCCGATTCACCTTACGGAGAAATTGTTGAAGTACTGGGCAGACCAGGGGAACATAATACCGAGATACATGCCATTTTAGCGGAATATGGTTTACCACATGAGTTTCCGTATGAAGTGGAACAGTTTGCCAAAACCTTGGATACCAGTATAAAAGAATCGGAGATTACCAAGCGTAGGGATATGCGGGATGTACTCACTTTTACGATTGACCCCAAGGATGCCAAGGATTTTGATGATGCACTTTCCTTTCAAAAATTGGAGAATGGAAATTATGAGATAGGTATTCATATTGCCGATGTCTCGCATTATGTACAACCCGATACAATTTTGGAAGAAGAAGCATATGATCGTGCCACTTCGGTATATTTGGTGGACCGTGTAGTTCCAATGTTACCAGAGGTACTTTCCAATAAAGCGTGTTCGCTACGACCCAATGAAGAAAAATATACGTTTTCGGCCATTTTTGAAATGGATGATAACGCCAAGTTGGTAAAACAATGGTTTGGTAGGACGGTCATTAATTCCAATGAACGTTTTGCCTACGAAGAGGCGCAGCATATTATTGAGACCGAACAAAATAAAATTTCAAAAGAAGTATCCATTAGGGAAAAAGCTTACTCCGTTTCGGACGAAGTTGTGGAAGCTGTGCTAACTTTTGATCGTTTGGCCAAAATTATGCGGCAGGCCCGCATGGATGCCGGAGCTATCTCTTTTGATAAGATTGAAGTAAAGTTTCATCTATCCAAAGACAACGAACCTGTAGGTGTATATTTTAAAGAAGCCAAGGACGCCAATAAGTTGATTGAGGAATTCATGCTGTTGGCCAATAGAAAAGTGGCAGAGTATATTGGTAAACAAAAGAAAACATTTGTTTATCGGGTTCACGACAAGCCCAATGAGGATAAATTAATGGCCCTGAACGGGGTTATTTCCAGATTTGGACATAGTATCAATCTAAAGGATAGTAAGACCATTAATCAATCTCTGAATAAATTATTGGAAGATGTAAAAGGTAAAAAAGAACAGAACTTGGTAGATACTTTGGCCATTCGAAGTATGAGCAAAGCCATTTATACAACGGAAAATATTGGGCACTATGGACTTGGATTTGAATATTATACCCATTTTACCTCGCCGATTCGACGTTATCCCGATGTGATGGTGCATCGTTTACTGCAGCATTATTTGGATAAGGAGAAAACGCCAAAAGCTGAGCCGTACGAGGAAAAATGCAAACATTCTTCTGATATGGAACTGTTGGCAGCCAATGCGGAACGTGATTCTGTTAAGTACATGCAGATCAAGTTTATGGAAGACCATAAGGACCAAGAGTTTTTAGGCGTAATTTCTGGGGTTACCGAATGGGGAATTTACGTGGAGATTGTGGAAAACAAATGTGAGGGGATGATTCGTATCCGGGACATTAAGGATGATTATTACATTTTTGATGAACGCCAATATGCTATAATCGGGGAAAGAACCAAGCGAATGTATCAGTTGGGTGACGAGGTTTATGTGATGGTAAAGAGCACTGATTTGATCAAACGACATTTGGACTTTTCGTTGATCGGTAAAAAGAAATAATACTATTTTGGAATAAAATTTGTTATCCTATTGAGAACCAAATTTTTATAACATGAGAACAATTACGATTGTTATTTTGTTCCTATCCCTTCAATATATTGAAGCCCAGGATGGAGCCATAACCAAAAACCTACAAAAGTTTACCGAAATAAAAGGGTTTGATGGCATTTCGATTAATTTAATCAAGTCCAACCAAGACAAAGCGGTGATTACCGGTGCCAATACTGATAATGTTGCCATTGTTAATAATAATGGGGTATTGAAAATTCGGATGGAAATCGTTAAAATATTTAGCGGATATAGAACATATGTGGATTTATACCATTCTGAAGAGTTGGTGGTGATTGATGTTAATGAAGATGCCAGAATATCTTCTGATAATACCTATGTGCAAGAAGTTTTAGAACTTAAGGCTCAAGAAGGTGGAGAACTGGAAATTAATTGCGAAGTGGACCAACTGTTGATTAAGGCCGTTTCGGGCGGAGAAATATTTACAGGTGGATTTTCCAATACTCAAGATGTGATTATCAATACTGGTGGCACCTACAATGGAAGAACATTTAAAACAAAGTTCACCACAATTAATGTAAATGCAGGAGGAAATGCTGAAATTTATGCAGCAGATTATGTAAAGGCCAATGTAAAGGCCGGAGGTGAAGTATTGGTGTATGGAGACCCAAAAAAAATGGATGAGCACACTCTTTTTGGTGGAAAAATTAAAAGAATGTAATTAAAATGATTGATGATATCCAAGCCGCGATTCCTTTGGGATTTTTGTTGAGCTTTATGATTGGTCCTGTTTTCTTTGTTTTATTGGAAACAAGTGCCACTAAAGGCTTCAGGGCAGGTGTAAGCTTGGATGTAGGTGTTATTATTGCCGATATTGTTTTCTTGTTGATAGCTTATTTCAGTAGTTTTCAATTGTTGGAAAACCTAAGCAACGAACCTGGTCTTTTTGTATTTGGGGGGATGATTCTTCTGGTTTATGGAATTGTTCTATTTGTGAAAAAACCAAAAAAGAAAGCCAATGTAAAGGCTTCTAAAGGAACATATCTTGGTCTATTGGTAAAAGGCTTTCTTTTAAACTTCATCAACATAGGTGTCCTTGCTTTTTGGTTAGGGTTGATTATTGTTGTAGGTCCCAGTTTGGATAATAACCCGAATAGGATGATGGTTTTCTTTGTTACGGTTTTACTGGTTTATTTTGGGACGGATCTTCTCAAGATAGTTTTGGCCAAACAATTAAAGCGCTATTTAACCCAGGAACGTATTGTACTTATAAAAAAGGGATTGGGAATAGTTTTGATTATTTGTGGAATTGTATTGATCATCAAAGGTTTCTTGCCCAAGGACAAGTTCGATATCAAACAAGAAATAGAAAAAATAGAGAAACTATAAACAAAAAACCCAGCACTAAGTACTGGGTTTTGAGGCATCGAGCGGATTCGAACCGCTGTACAAGCTTTTGCAGAGCTCTGCCTAGCCACTCGGCCACGATGCCAATTGGATC
>NHBR02000073.1 GCA_002167435.2 Allomuricauda sp. TMED12 | reverse complement strand
CTTTTTTCTTCAAAAAATTTGGATTTAAGAAAACCATATTGGTGGGGATGGTGGCTTGGCTAGTTAGATACCTCCTATTTGCTTACGGAAATACAGGTGAATTAATTTTTATGTTGATCATAGGGATTGCATTGCATGGAATCTGTTACGATTTCTTCTTTGTATCCGGACAGATTTATACCGATACCAAAGCTGGTGAGAAATACAAAAGTGCTGCACAAGGGTTGATTACTTTAGCTACCTATGGTGTAGGCATGCTTATCGGATTTTGGATCGCCGGTCAAATTGTTGACACATATGAATTATCTGATAATACACATAATTGGGTAAGTATTTGGAGATTCCCGGCCATTTTTGCGCTAGGAGTCGGAATTCTATTTGCTCTTTTATTTAAAAATGAAAAAGTAGAATATAAATCATAAGGCTAAGACACCGAAAAGATAAAAGATAGATACAACCACAATTAACTGATACAAACATGAAAAGCGTAAACAAACAGCAACTTTTTTTAGCGGCCTGTATATCCTTGGTCGTTACTTCGATGACCTTTGCCATTAGGGCAGGAATACTGACCCAGCTCGGAGAAGAATTTGGCATTTCCAACCAACAATTGGGTTGGATAAACAGCATGGCCTTTTTAGGTTTTCCATTGGCGATGATCTTTGGGGGATTGCTTTACAATAAAATTGGGGCTCGAAAACTTATGGTAGCAGCATTTGTCTGCCACCTTTTGGGATTGGTGCTCACAATTGTGGCAGGAGGATTCTGGACCCTTATTATCTCAACATTCTTTATCGGATTTGCCAATGGTTCGGTGGAAGCGGCATGTAATCCTATGATTGCTGATATGTACACCAAGAACCGTACGGCCATGTTGAACAAGTTCCATGTTTGGTTTCCTGGAGGAATTGTAATTGGCTCTCTTATCTCCAAGTTTATGACAGATTTTGGAATGGGTTGGCAATTACAGATTGGTATTATGTTGATTCCTACGCTAATTTATGGGTATATGTTCTTCAAGCAAGAATTTCCAGAAAGCGAGCATATGGAAACCGATACCGCTAAGAACATTAAATCTTTGGCAGACCCATTGTTCATTTTTATATTGATTTGTATGACGCTTACCGCCATATCGGAATTTGGACCACAGCAATGGGTAGAGCGTATTTTAGGAAATTCAGGGGCCAGTCCAATGTTGATATTGGCCATGGTGACAGGTATTATGGCCATAGGTCGATACTTTGCAGGCCCTATTGTACATAGAATAAACCCAATTGGGGTACTCCTGATGTCCGCCGTAGTTACTACCGCAGCAGTATATAGCATGAGTATTGCAGAAGGATCCATGATTTATTTGGCCGCAATTCTTTTTGCTTTGGGTGTATGTTATTTCTGGCCTACCATGATCGGGTTTACCTCAGAATATCTTCCAAAGACTGGAGCTTTGGGGATGTCGCTGGTTGGTGGAGCCGGGATGTTCGCCACATCAATATGGCAACCAGTTATTGGTGGATGGCTGGATAGTGCTAAGGAAACTGCAATTGCGTCAGGTTTGACCGACCAAGTAGCAGAGCTTACCGCAGGTAAAGCTACCTTGGGTAAAATGATGTTTTTTCCACTGGCGGTGGTAATATTGTTTGCAATTTTGTTCATGTTCAGAAAGAAATTGGAAGAAAGAAGAGTGCCGCAAGGCCATGCATCTGAGGAAATTGTTTAATTATATAATAAAATAACAGAAAATGCCTAAAAAGATTAGACTTGGAATTCTTGGAGGAGGAGGTGATTCCCTTATTGGGGTGTTGCATAGAGTTGCCTCTTTCATTAATGATAATTATGAAATTGTTGGTGCTGTCTTCAACCCGGATTTCGAAGATAGTATAGCGTTTGCAAAAGAAATAGACATTCCTACCAACCGTATTTATAAAGATTTTGACACTTTGGTTGAGGAAGAAATGAAGCTTCCAGAAGATGAGCGTATTCAGGTATGTTCCATTCTAACGCCGAACTTTCTTCACTATCCAATGGCAAAAAAACTGTTGGATAATGGTTTCCATGTTATCTGTGAAAAACCAATGACCACTACTTACGAAGAAGCCAAAATTCTTCAGGAAACCTTAAAAAAAGTCGGGAAGGTTTTTGCCGTTACCCACACTTATACAGGGTATCCTATGGTTCGCCAAATGCGTGAGATGATTAAAGAAGGGGTTATAGGAAAGGTACACAAAGTAGATGCCCAATATTATCAGGGATGGATGAATCCAATTATTCACGATAAAGAAAAGCGAGGTACCGTGTGGAGACTTGATCCTAAAAAAGCAGGAATCAGTTCTTGTATGGGAGATATTGGTGTACACGCATTCAATATGATTGAGTTTACAACAGGTTTACAGGTGAAATCCCTATTGTGTGACTTCAATTATATGTACGACGACAACCAAATGGACATGGACGGTACTGCTCTTATTCGCATGGATAAGAATGTAAAAGGGGTTATTAGGGCCAGCCAAGTTGCCACAGGAGAGGAAAACAATTTAACTATTGCCATTTATGGTCAAAAAGGAGGTTTAAAATGGGAGCAGGAAAATCCCAATTACCTCTATAAGTTGAACGATCCTGAGCCGTTACAAGTTTACAAACCGGGCCATGAATACAATTCTGAATTGTCTTTGGGTGGGACCAAGCTTCCTCCAGGGCACCCAGAGGGTATTTTTGATGCCATGGCAAATATTTATTTAGGTGTGGCCAAAGCCATACGTGGAGAAGATTACAATAGTGGAGAATTCCCGACCATGACAGATGGTGTACGTGGTCTCAATTTTATTGAGAACTCGGTAGCTTCCCATAAACAAGGCAATGTTTGGGTAGATATGGATTAATCCAAATCGAATTAAAAAATAGTAATGGCTGCTTAATAAGGTACAAAACTGTCATTCTGAATTTATTTCAGAATCTCACTTGTTTGAAGCAAGTTTTGATGAGAACCTGAAACAAGTTCAGGTTGACCAATACTCTTTTAAGCAGCCATTATTTTTTATATAACATTTCAAACTCTTCAAAAACCACGATCATACTTTCTTTGGGCTCTTTACCAAATTCGGCCAATTCTCGAGTGTAATAATCCCAATGTGACTTTTTCCAGTATTCTAGACTCTTGTCGCTTTCACCTTCAAGTCGGGCATGTTCCTCTCTAATGCTAAAAAAGGGTATCAATTTTACAGCGGTAGTGCGAATAATGCACTTGGCATGTCCTTCCCAATCTGTAACCACATAAAAATCCCCGATTTTGGGCAAGCTTTCATTACGCAGTTGCAACCCTTTTAAAGAATGCGATGTAGCTCTCTTAATTTCTTTGCAGGCTAAATCGGCACAAGTATTCGCATCCGACTCATTATCGCAAAAATGTATCACTTTTGGAGCATCTTGGGAAGCGAACTCCAAATGGGCATCTAAAAAATCGCCCCAAAGATTACGGGCAGAAGCATTTTCCATAGGTAGGTATTAAGAAAATTTATTTTGTTTGAATTGTTCCGCAGCATGGTTGGCAGCTCTTGCTGTGAAAGCCATATATGTCAGGGAAGGGTTAACACAACTTGCTGACGTCATAAAGGCACCATCCGTTACATAAACATTGGGAACTGAATGCAATTGATTGTGCTTGTTCAATACAGAAGTTTTTGGGTCGTGCCCCATACGTGCCCCTCCCATTTCGTGTATGCCCAGACCTGGACCGGTTTCGGTGTCAAAGGTGTTCACATTTTTGAAACCTGCAGCTTTTAGCATTGCGGCAGCTTCCTCTTTTATGGCCTCGCGCATATTATATTCGTTCTCCTTGAATTCAACATCAAAATCCAATTGGGGCAATCCCCATTGGTCCTTTTTATCCTTACTTAAGGTTACCCGGTTGTCATGATAAGGCAACATTTCACCAAAGCCACCCATTCCAATTTCCCAGCCTCCTGGTTTTAAAATGGATTCCTTCAGCTCTTTTCCATAACCCATTTCTGCCACCATTTCAGACCAGTTGGTTCTATTGGCTCCACCCTGATATCCAAAACCGCGCAGAAAGTCTTTACGTTTGGTTTTTTCATCCAAGTTTACAAAACGTGGGATGTAGAAACCGTTAGGTCTTCTGCCTTTATAGTATTTATCCAAATGGCCATCTACCTTGGCAGAAGCTCCCAATTGGTAATGATGATCCATAATGTTTCGCCCCAATTGGTCATGTTCGTTCCCCATGCCGTTTGGGAATCGTTGGGATTTGGATTGAAGCAAAATACCAACGGATGCCATGGACGAAGCACATAGGAACACAATTTTACTTTTGAATTCCAATTTTTCATGGGTCTCTGCATCAACGATTTTTACACCGGTAGCTCTTTTTTGATTTTCATCGTAAGTAACCTCATGAACAATGGAGTTGGGCCGTAAGGTCATGTTTCCTGTTCGTTCTGCTGCTGGCAGGGTAGAGGAATTACTGCTAAAGTAGCCCCCAAAAGGACAACCTCTCCAGCAACGGTTTCGATACTGGCAAGGTCCGCGACCTTCAATATCCGTAGTATTTTCAGTAATATGGGCAACACGGCCGATGGTCAGTAAACGGCCATCTTCAAATTTGCTGTCTAACGATTGTTGCAAATCCTTTTCCACACAATTTAATCCCATGGGAGGTTGAAACTTTCCATCGGGTAACTGTTTAAGTCCTAAGGCCTGACCACTGACACCAATATAAGTTTCCACTTTATCGTACCAAGGGGCAATATCTTTATAGCGAACCGGCCAATCTACTGCGATTCCATCATTTTTGTTCGCCTCAAAATCGATATCGCTCCAGCGATAGCTTTGCCGACCCCATGTCAAGGAGCGCCCACCAACCTGGTACCCCCGTATCCAATCAAAACGCTTGGTTTCTTGATAGGGATGTTCCAGATCGTTAACAAAAAAGTGCTTTACATCATCTTTTGGAGCCCATCCAACCCTAAGTTGTTTATGATATTTTTCCTTGTCCTCCCGAGAGAGTTCGCCCTTGAAAGGATAATCCCATGGATCATCGTTCATAGTCTTGTAATCTTGGACATGCTTCACCATGGGGCCGCGTTCCAGAACCAAAACGTTTAGACCATTTTCGCATAATTCCTTTGCTGCCCAACCACCACTTATACCTGTACCTACAACAATGGCATCATAAACTTTAGTTTCAATCACTTTAATGTTATTTTAATTGTTAACGAATCCCTATATTTATGTTTTACTACATGAGATATAAAAATAGCATAGTTTTTTTCTTAAATATAGAAGATAAATCCCAATTTAATTGGGATTTCCTAATTCCTTAAAATTAAATTCAATGAAGACAATAAAAGGACCAGCTGTATTCCTAGCACAATTTGTGGATAGTCAACCTCCGTTCAATACGTTGGATGGAATGTGTAAATGGGCCTCCGACCTGGGCTACAAAGGTATTCAGATTCCAACTTGGGAATCTTTCCTTATAGATTTGGACAAAGCTGCGGAAAGCCAAGATTATTGTGACGAGCTCAAAGGGAAGATAAATTCCTATGGTTTGGAGATAACCGAACTATCTACCCACTTACAAGGACAATTGGTCGCGGTACATCCAGCTTATGACATTATGTTCGATAATTTTGCGCCTAAGGAACTGCACGGAAAACCCAAAGAACGTACCAAGTGGGCAGTTGAGACTGTGAAAAAAGCTGCAACCGCCAGCCGTAGGTTGGGACTGGATGTGCACGCCACATTTTCGGGCTCATTGCTTTGGCATACTGCACACCCATGGCCCCAACGACCTGCTGGTTTGGTAGAAATGGGTTTTGAAGAATTGGCAAACCGATGGATGCCTATTCTAAATCATTTTGATCAAGAGGGTGTAGATGTGTGCTATGAAATCCACCCAGGAGAAGACCTTCACGATGGAGATACCTTCGAACGCTTTTTGGAAGCTACGGGCAACCACAAAAGAGTGAACATATTATACGACCCAAGTCATTTTGTATTGCAACAATTGGATTATATCGAATACATAGATTTTTACCATGAGTTCATCAAATCGTTCCATGTAAAGGATTCTGAGTTTAACCCAACAGGTAAAAAAGGCGCCTTTGGTGGTTATAACGATTGGGGGGATAGAGCGGGTAGATACCGTTCCTTGGGCGATGGTCAAATCGATTTCAAGACTATTTTTTCCAAATTGACCCAATATGGATGTGATGTATGGGCCGTAATGGAGTGGGAATGCTGTATTAAAAGCCCAGAGCAAGGGGCTCGTGAGGGAGCCAAATTTATCCAAGACCATATTATTGAAGCTACAACCAAAACCTTTGATGATTTTGCCGGAGCTGAAATTGATAAAGAACAACTGAAAAGAATATTGGGATTATGAGAAAACCAATTTTATTGAGCTTAATAGCCATTGCATTTGCCTGCAAGGAAAAGCCAAAAGAACAACTTGAAGAAGTAGAAGAGGAAGTGGTTGAAGTAGTGACGGAACCGGAGACCACAGTTTTATTTGATGGGTCATCCTTTGATGGATGGCACTTTTATAATGGAGGGGAAGTTACTGAACCATGGAAATTGGAAGATGGCGCCATGGTACTTTACCCACCAGAAGAGCGTCCCGATGGAGCCAATTATAATTTGGTTACTGATAAGAAGTACACTGATTTTGTTTTGACCATGGAATGGAATATAGCCGAAGGTGGAAACAGTGGTTTCTTTTGGGGAGTAGTGGAAGATGAAAAATATGGAGAGCCATATCTTACTGGACCAGAAATTCAGGTATTGGATGATGAGAGACATCCCGATGCAAAGAATGGTACCGACCGTTTGGCCGGATCACTTTACGACATGGTTTCACCATCCAAAAAAGTGGTTAAACTCGCTGGAGAATGGAATAGCGTAGAGTTAATGATCAATCATAAAACCAACGAAGGTCATGTAATTTTAAATGGAACCAAAATAGTGGAGTTTCCGGTTCAAGGACCCGAATGGGATGAGCTGGTTGCTAATTCCAAATTTGCCGATTGGGAAGGTTTTGCAGCATTCACAACAGGAAAGATCGGATTGCAAGATCATGGTAACAAAGTATCCTTTAGAAATATTAAAATAAAAGAACTTTAGTATGTCAAAATTAACAAACGGACTATTGGCACTTACTTTTGTTGCAGGTGGATTTGTTTCTGCACAAGAGGTTGAGCCGACCAAACCAGAACAGACTGAATTTTATAAGCCAGTACCTCCTAAGGTAACTCCAGGCGAAGATGGTGCCCCCCCAAGTGATGCCATTGTTCTTTTTGACGGAACATCTTTGGACAACTGGATCAGTTCTGCAGATAGTACCGCTGCCAAATGGATTTTAAATAAGGATGGTAGTATGACGGTTAATAATAGGACCGGAGATATCCAG
This sequence comes from Allomuricauda sp. TMED12, assembly GCA_002167435.2. Classification (GTDB taxonomy): domain Bacteria; phylum Bacteroidota; class Bacteroidia; order Flavobacteriales; family Flavobacteriaceae; genus Flagellimonas. Next base: position 13,400 of record NHBR02000073.1, on the reverse strand, counting down.
ACCAAACAGAATTTTGGCAGTGTACAACTTCATATTGAATGGAAATCACCGGCAGAAGTGCAACAAGAAGGTCAGCATAGAGCTAACAGCGGGGTTTTCCTGAATGGCATGTACGAGGTTCAGGTATTGGACAACAATGACAATGATACTTATGTAAACGGACAGGTAGGTTCTATATACAAACAACATGTGCCGTTGGCTATGGCTTCGGTGCCCACAGGCGAATGGAACACTTACGACATTATTTACCACGCCCCCGAGTTTGAAAAGGGGCAGAAAGTAAAATCTGGTACATTGACTGTCATCCATAACGGGGTCTTGATTCAAGATCATGTGGAGATTAAGGGAACCACACCATATATTGGTTGGCCCAAAAACCCACCTCATGGAAAAGGTCCTCTCAGACTTCAGGATCATGGGGACAACAGCAGGGTAAGTTATAGAAATATTTGGGTTAGGGAGCTGGATTAGTTCCCTAACACTAGACGGCGATATAGAATCTTCAATGGCCAAAACCTATTTTGGTTACCTTTGGCAAAATTTATCATACATATATGATTCAATCCATGACAGGCTTTGGGAAGCATGTGGTACAGCTTCCTTCCAAGAAAATTACCATTGAGCTCAAATCGCTCAATAGCAAAAATTTGGACATCAATGCCAGGCTCCCTCAATTTTACAGGGAAAAGGAGCTCGAACTCCGTAAAATGATAGCCAACGTACTGAACAGGGGTAAAGTTGATTTTAGCCTTTATGTTGAAATAACAGGCGAGGAAACCACAGCAGAGGTCAACAAAGGAGTGGTAAAGAATTATATGGAGCAATTGGCCGACATTGCCAAAGGTGATGATATAAAGCTATTGGAAATGGCGTTGCGTATGCCGGATACCCTCAAAACGGATAAGGACGATATAGATGAAGAAGAGTACAAGGCTATAAAAGAAGCGATGGACGAAGCTCTCTCCAAAATCATTGAATTCCGAAATGAAGAAGGAAAGGTACTGGAAGAGGATTTTGTGGCCAGGCTGAAGAATTTAAATGAACTTTTGGAAGCTGTGAAAGCCATGGATCCCGAACGTCTGGGAACTGTAAGGGAGCGATTGGACAAAGCAGTGGCCGATCTTAAAGTGGAGTTGGATGCCAATAGGTTTGAGCAAGAACTCATCTATTATCTCGAAAAATACGACATTACAGAGGAAAAGGTCCGTTTGGCCAACCACTTAAAATATTTTGAAACCACCTTGAATTCCGATGACTCCAATGGAAAAAAACTAGGTTTCATTGCTCAGGAAATAGGAAGGGAAATCAATACCATCGGTTCCAAGGCAAACTATGCCCCAATGCAGCAATTGGTGGTACAGATGAAGGATGAATTGGAAAAAATCAAGGAACAAATGCTCAATGTATTATGACAGAAGGCGGTAAACTTATTATTTTCTCAGCACCTTCCGGCAGTGGAAAAACCACGATTGTCAAACATTTGTTGAATCAACCTGAGTTGAATTTGGCGTTTTCCATATCTGCAACCTCTCGTCCACGTAGAGGAAAAGAAAAAAACGGGGTCAACTATTACTTTATGTCCGTTTCCCAATTTAAAAGGCACATTAAAGACGGTGATTTTTTGGAATGGGAAGAAGTGTACCGCGATAATTTTTATGGTACTTTAAAAAGTGAAGTGGAGCGACTCTGGGCCGAAGGTAAAAATGTGATTTTTGATATTGATGTTTCTGGTGGGCTTAGGATCAAAAAAAAGTTTCCCGAAAAAACATTGGCCGTTTTTGTAAAACCGCCCAGTGTTGACGAACTCAAAATCAGACTTAAAAAAAGAAGCACCGAAAGCGACGATAAAATAAACATGAGGATTGCCAAGGCATCCGTGGAACTGGCCACGGCACCTCAGTTTGACAAGATCATCAAGAACTATGACCTCGATGTTGCGCTGGATGAGGCCCATAAATTAGTAGCCGATTTCGTTGGTGTCGAGATGCCTCCAAAAGAAGATTAGAAAATGAAAAAGGTAGGGCTCTTTTTTGGAACCTTCAACCCGATACATATAGGCCATTTGGTTTTAGCGAACCATATGGTGGAGTTTTCGGACTTGGATGAGGTTTGGTTTGTTATTACTCCGCAAAGCCCATTTAAGACTAAACAATCACTTTTGGATGACAATCATCGGTATCAGATGGTGTATGAAGCTGTTCAGGATTATCCGAAGCTAAAACCCAGTAAAATAGAGTTCGATCTTCCCCAACCCAATTATACGACCAATACTTTGGCCCACTTGGACGACAAATATGGCAAGGATCACCAGTTTTCGCTTATTATGGGGGAGGATAACTTAAAAAGTTTCCATAAATGGAAAAACTACGAGGCCATTTTGGAACAGTATTCTATCCATGTTTACCCTAGAATTTCGCACGGGGAGATAGAACATCAATTTAAAGGACATCCAAAAGTCACGAAGGTGGATGCACCGATTATGGAAATCTCTTCCACATTTATTCGAAAGGCCCATAAGGCGGGAAAAAATGTTCGTCCCATGCTCCCGCATTCCGTTTGGAAATATATGGATGAAATGAATTTTTACAGATAGTCTTATTGCTTTGCAGTGACAACTCCAACCATACTATCTGCAGTTCCGTAGTACAAATACCAAATATTATTAAAGAGTACCAGTCCCTCAAGAAAAGTGGTACCGTCTTTATATTGACCCGATTTTTCAAAAGGTAATTCAGGTTTTATAAAAGGCTTATCAGTACGGTCCAATAATTTCCAAGGTTCATTGGCATCAAAAAGGGCCTGTCCTCCCGTGTAGATTCTGTTGCCCAATTCCTGTACTCCGATATTTTGGGAGTTTCCTGCATTGTAAAGCACTACAATACCATTTTCGGTAAGAAGGGGAGGTGGACCAGCTTCAACCAACCAAGAATCAAAATAACCAGGTCTAGGGCTTAAAACAGGAGCTAATTTGCCTTCGTAGGTCTCAACAGGCTCCCAATCTATGAGGTTTGATGAAGAAGCCAACCAAATATGGGGTACCCCGAAGTACATCCAATATTTACCATTGATTTTTGCAGCCACTAATTTACCGTTCTTAAGCTCTGTTACTATAGCTCCAGATTTGGTTTCTTTTTCGTGATAAACACCTTTTTTATAATTCTTGAAAACTGGGCCATGTTTGTCCCAATGTTTTAAGTCTTTTGACGTGGCAACTCCCAGCTTAGGGGTTTTTCTGTTCCATTGGGTATACGTCAGAACATAAAGACCTTCTTCGGTCTCAACAATTCGTGGGTCTTCAATGCCACCTGGCCATTCATTGACTTTTTGACCATCTTCATTTGGGTAAAAAACAGGTTCTGGCCATTTGGTATAAGAAATTCCATTGGTAGAAGTGGCCATTCCAATTCGGGAACGATGTCCGCCAATTTCCTTTTCTCCTAATTTTTCTTCAGCACGGTACAACACATAAACGGAGTCGTTTTTTGTTATGGCGGCGGGGTTAAATGTTGCCATGGATTCCCAATGCACAACTTTTTGCGTTATAGGGTCTTTAAAAGTGGACGTGGCATCTTTCTGCAAAATGGGCTGGGCATTTTCTGGACGTTCAAAGGGCCCTAACATCCAATCCTTTTCCTTGGTTTGTGAAAATGTGTTGGTTTGTGAAAGTAAAAGAATGAATAGGGATAGAATAACTGTTCTCATCGATTTTAAATTTTTTCCAAAGTATCTGTTCCCAAGTATTTATCATCCTTGTTTACATACCAAGCTCTGGTTTTGGGCATTTTTATCCCATTAATTTCTTCCAATCCCTCCAAAAGGATGTATTCCCCATCATTTTTACTCTCATCATGGTAAAATTGATACACTTCCATGGCATAGGTTGATGGGTCAAAATAAAAATACCACTCATCCGTGCCCACCTCTGAATCATAGGTTACGTTCAGCACCAGATATTCTTTTCCTTTGAATGTCTTTTTTTGGACTTTGGGGTCCAAATGGGTGCCGGGATCTTTTAACTTCATAGGAAGCCCGTATAAATACGTGTAGTAGTCTTTCATGAAATTACCGCGTTCACAGTTCAAGCGGAATTTCTCAGCCTCTTCCTCAGAGATATCTTCGCTTCCGTTCAAGGTGATTTCACATGAATCTTTGTCGAAATTATAGGCATAAGAATTTCCATCTTGCTGGACATCCAATGAAAATTCCTGTTTAGGAAAATCTACCCGGATGATACTTGTCCGTTCAGGGCGGCTCGGAGTTTCCATAACCACTTTAAAGGAGGTCTTTAAGTTTTCCCAGCTTCCACTGGGGTCATGGAAAGCAATGGCCTTTTGTAAAACTTCATCCGCAGAAAGAGACTGGGCTTTAACAGAGAAAACGGATAAAAACACTAGGGTTATTAGAGAAAAACAATATCTTTTCATATCAATTATATTAATAGACAGGAAAGATACCGATTTTTATTTCTTTTCGATGGTTGCAGGAGCTACGGAACTATCGTGCTCGGCATAGTATTGTTCCAAAAGATTCATCATTGCAGTAATCAAGTCCTTACTTTCCAATAAAAGTGAGAAGTACAATGTAGTGTTCTTGGGACTTGATTCTTCTGTCCTAGTCCTGGAAACCTGCTGGTTGATTTTTTGGGAGACCATATCGTACAACTCCTCTCTGGAATTTAAAACGGTCCCAACTTGCTCAAAAGAACGATCTTCGAATGCTTTTTGGGTGCTGTTAAAAATCTTTTCCAAAGCGATGTCAATTTCTTTGAGCTCCTTGATCTGGTTGTATTTTAATTTTTTGTGATTGTTGTTCACATGGTTGTAACTTACCTTTCCAATATATTCCAAGGACTGGGACATATCGGTTAAGTACCCCATAATATTGATATAAAAATTACTGGCGCCTACATGGGCTTCATCCAGGTTTTTGATGAAGTAAAAAGTATCGTTCCTTAGGCCCTCTATCTCGCTGGCGAGTTTTTTACTTTGCTTTTTGTTCTTCTTCAAGAAGTCAAGGTCGTGTTTGGACAATCCTTGAATAGAATTGGAGTAAATACGGTTGCTCCGTTTTACCACATTTGCAATATTGGTAGCACTCTCCTCGATAACTCCTTGAATGGAACTGCTCTCTGCTCGTCGCAAGCTATCCTCTGCCTTAATTTCCTTGGTTTTTTTATTGTGGGAAATGTAATTGCGAAGCAAAATAGCGGCAGCCGCAACCAGCATCAATACAAGGGAAACAAATTTTCCAATAAACAGTAAATAGGCTATGATTGCGGCAGCTACAAATGCGCTAAGTGCAGTGAAGAACCAACCTCCAATCACATTCAATACACCGGCAACTCTGTAAACGGCACTTTCAGCTCCCCAAGCTCTATCGGCCAAAGACGTACCCATGGCCACCATAAAAGTGACATAGGTGGTGGATAACGGCAATTTCATGGAGGTTGCAATGGAAATAAGCACACTGGCCACCATCAGGTTCACCGAAGCTCTTACCAAGTCAAATGCGGGTTGCTCCTGTGTTTTACTCTTTGGCACATAGGTTTGTGGTAAAACAAACTGTTTGTCTATTTGTAATTGGATTGATGACGGGATAACCTTGGAAATATTCTCAAAAGCAACAATGCTGAATTTTACAATTTGTCGAGAAAGGTAATTCGGCTGAAAACGCTCATCGCCTTCATCCTGTCTAGCTAAATCCACACTGGTTTTTACTACCCCTTTGGCTTTTGATGAGAACCAAAGAGTAATTACCATTACGGCTCCAGAAAGTAACAATAGCATCGTAGGGGTTTGTACCGCTGCAGCCAAGCCTTGCATATTAAATTCAGTTGGATTGATACCAGAAGCTTGCCAGTCTTGATAAGATTGTAGTGCAGCTATAGGCACACCGATAAAGTTCACCAAATCGTTACCTGCAAAGGCCATGGCCAAAGCAAAGGTTCCAAAACCAATAACTATCCTATAAATATTCCATTTAAAGAAACTGGCCACGATATAGGAAGCCAATGTCCAGAAAACAAAATTGCCCGCCAAGAAAGCCAATGGTTGGGCAACAACAAATTCTGAAAGGACACCATCAAAAAGTGCAGCACTCTTAAGACCTTTTACTAAGATAAAATATACAATGGCTGTTATGGCCAAACCTCCAAAAATGGATTCGACCCATTTAGATCTTGTCTTGTAATTAAAAGAAATCAAAGCCCTTGAAATAAATTGGACTAGGGCACCAATGGAGAAGGCAATGAAAACAGATAGAAGAATACCAAAAATAATTTCTGCCGCTTTATCGGTATTGATATAGGTGGCCAAATCTGAAAAACCTCCTTGAGTATCAGCAATTTTAATTAACGAGATGGCCACAGAGGCACCCAATAGTTCAAAAACAATGGACACAGTGGTTGATGTGGGCATCCCTAAGGTGTTGAAGAAATCCAATAGCAGTATGTCCGTGATCATCACAGCCATAAAAATGAACATGATTTCCTGAAACACAAATTCTCCAGGATTAAAGATACCCTTTCGGGCTACTTCCATCATTCCACTGGACGACATGGCTCCAAATGCAATACCAATACTGGCAACAATCATAATGGTTCTAAAGGAAATCGCTTTAGACCCGATTGCTGAGTTCAAAAAGTTAACCGCATCGTTACTGACCCCTACCACTAAATCGGTAATGGCCAAAACACCCAATGCAACAACCATGAAAATGTATATATTCTCCCCCATTCTTTCAGAAATATGACAAAAATGCCATTATAAATCCGCAATAAGGTTAACAAAATGTTACCAAATACGGCCTCAAAAATATCAATATTTTCCATGTGTTGGACATAGGTTCATCTTTTGATATATCTTCGCTATAAATCAATAGCCAATGAACTGGGAGCAGCTACTCTCTTTAAAGCGACACGGAGATACCGGAAAACGATTACGAAAGGAACAAAATGAGACCCGTCTGGGTTTTGAGGTGGACTACGACCGAATCATTTTTTCATCTGCCTTTAGAAGCTTGCAAGATAAGACACAGGTATTTCCAATGCCCATTGCAGTTGGCTCACAGAAGAATTTTGTGCATACTCGCTTAACGCACAGCATGGAGGTGTCGGTAGTAGGAAGAAGCCTTGGGCGCATTGCCGGGCAACAAATTTTGACCAAATACCCATTTCTATCCGAGGTTCACGGCCACCATTTCAATGATTTTGGTGCTATTGTAGCGGCCGCCGCATTAGCTCATGATATTGGCAACCCTCCATTCGGACATAGTGGGGAAAAAGCGATCGGAAATTATTTTAAGCAGGGCAAGGGAAAGCAATACCAAGATGTTCTGACGCCGGAAGAATACCAAGACCTTATCGATTTTGAGGGCAACGCCAATGGTTTCAAATTATTGACAGCGTCCAGGGAAGGAGTTCCCGGAGGCCTTAGATTGAGTTATGCCACTTTGGGAGCTTTTATTAAATATCCAAAGGGATCCTTACCCAAAAAACCATCTAGAAACATTGCCGATAAAAAGTTTGGGTTTTTTCAATCTGAAAAGGAGTTTTTTCATGAGCTCATGGAGGAAATAGGCTTGTTACCCAATCCAAATCATCCAGAAACGGGATTTTTACGACATCCACTTACCTATTTGGTGGAGGCTGCGGATGATATCTGCTATACCATTATTGATTTTGAGGATGGAATAAATTTAGGATTGATTCCTGAGGAATATGCCTTGGAGTATCTGATCAATTTGGTGAAGGATAACATCAATACGAAAAAATATAATGCAATGACCACCTCGAGTGATAGATTGAGCTATTTGAGAGCACTTGCCATAAGTACTTTGATTGGGGATGCGGTCGATGTTTTTGTTAAGAACGAGGATAAAATCCTGAATGGTGAGTTTAATGTTTCCTTACTCGACAAAGGAAAATATAAAGCACAGGTAGAAGATATTATCAAATTGAGTGTGGAGAAAATCTATCAATCCACTGAAGTAGTGGATAAGGAATTGGCAGGCTATCGTATTATATCCGACCTTTTGGATATGTACACTTCGGCCTTGATCAATGTTAAAGAGGGGCAGGACACCAATTATGACCGATTGCTCATCAGAAGTTTGCCCGAGAATTATCGGAATACGGATACAACAACTTATAAGATACTGTTGGACACGAGTTGTTTTGTGGCCAGTTTATCGGATAGTGCAGCGGTTCACATTCACGATAAATTAACCGGGCGCAAGGTCTAAAACGAATAGAGCAACCCTACCCCAAGTAATTGCTTAAACTGTATTCGGGATACACCTGGGTTTATTATAGAACCACCCTCCGCAATTTCCTCATCAAATTTAATGTCATCATCAAAAATGATATGGGTGCCAATGTTGGCGGCAAGAAACTCATTAACCTTTAGGTTAAAATTCAATTCCCAATCCACATCAATATTGCCAAAACTCCGCACATAGTCGGTATAAAGGTTAAGGCGATGGTTCATCAACACATTTCTGGCAATTTCTGTTTCCCAAGTATTGGTAATAAGAAAACCAAGTTCTAAAAAGACCTTTTTACCTTTTTCCACACCGAATGCCCCTTGGTTGGAGAGTACCTCGTCTAGAACAAAAGTAGACTTCATGGTAGCGGGTGAAATATATAGGTTGAATTTGTCTTTTGGAGGAATATAGGATGTACCTACACCGACAAATGCATATCCTGGAGCCATAAACCTCGAAATAGGATTTTCCCTATCGGGATATTTATAACCGTTGGAAAATTGGGTTCTGAAGTTCGCTTTTACGGAATAGTACCAATTGGTGATAGTGTCCTTTCTAAAACTAAGGGTGGTTGATAAGCGTATCTGGTCGTCAGTTTTTCGAAGTTTTCTTCCTTCCTGTGCATTGAGGCCATATCTGATTTGAGCCTCATTATTCCAATTTAAATATCTAAACTTGTAATTCCGCAAAAAATCTGCACTTGCCAGCGCCGACACCGAGTTATCGCCCCCTGCATTCCAGTTTACAAAGGCTACTTCGCTAATGTTTAGCCCAAATTTGTTGACCTTTTTCCAAAACGATGTAGGCTGGAACCGATTATACCAAATACTCAAAGGTTTTACCCTGTTCAATACCGTTCGAGGATCTGTAAGCTTGGCACTTCTGGTCAAATATTTTAGTTTGACATCTTTGATGCGAACAATTTTAAAACCAGAATCGGTGCTGTCGGGTTCAAAAACCTTTAGGCGGGATATTTGTGCATTGGCAGAAAGGAAAACGGTAAGGAATAGAATTAAAAAACAATTTATTCGCATTGGTTTAAGGTTGATTGTATATAAGAATGTACGGTGTCAAAATCTATACCAGCCAGATGGTGGGTTTCGGGTATTGTTCCTTGTTCCACAAATTGATCGGGAATACCAAATATTTTAACTGGTTTTGAAAACCCTTCTTCGTTGGCAAATTCCAATACTGCAGAACCAAAACCACCCATTTTTGAGCCATCTTCAATAGTAATGATGCACTCGTATTGGCTAAAAATTGCGCGCAAAGTGTTTTTGTCCAGAGGTTTTACAAAACGCATATCGTAGTGTCCGACTTTTTCTGGTTTATCTAATTTTTCAATAAGTTCTGCTATGCCGTTACCAATATGGCCTATGGTAAGTACAGCAATTTTTGAACCTTTTTTCAAACATCGGGCATTACCCATTTCAATGGTCTCAAAGTCATTCTTCCAGTCAATGGTCACACCTCGTCCTCTTGGATACCTGATAGCAATAGGGTTGTCCAATCCCATCTGCGCAGTGTACATGATGTTTCGGAGTTCCATTTCGTTCATTGGAGCAAAAATGATGAGGTTTGGAATGCATCGTAAAAAGGCCATGTCAAAAATCCCGTGATGGGTAGGGCCATCTTGCCCCACCAGACCAGCTCGGTCCAAACAGAAAATAACAGGTAGTTTTTGTAAAGCCACATCGTGTATTACTTGATCATAGGCCCGTTGTAAAAAGGTAGAGTAAATATTGCAAAATGGTACTAATCCCTGAGTGGCCATACCTGCGGCCAGGGTAACCGCATGCTGTTCGGCTATTCCCACATCAAAAGCACGGTCGGGCATTTCGTCCATCATAAATTTTAGGGAACTTCCGCTGGGCATAGCAGGGGTAATTCCCACAATATTTTTGTTGTTTTTGGCCAATTCCACAATCGTGTGCCCAAACACATCTTGATATTTTGGGGGTTGAATTTCCTCTGGCTTTTTTAATCGCTCCCCTGTGGTTTTGTCAAATTTTCCAGGGGCATGGTACACTACTTGGTCTTCTTCGGCTTGTTTTAATCCTTTTCCTTTTGTGGTGATGATATGAAGCAGCTTTGGACCTTCTACATTTTTTAGGCGTTCCAGTTCCGCGACCAAAGCTTTTACGTCATGTCCATCAATTGGACCCGAATAGTTGAGGTTGAGGCATTCAAAAATATTCTCGTCCTTGGCCGTGCCCGCTTTTACATTGGTAAGATATTTTTTTAGTGCACCGACGCTTGGGTCAATCCCAATGGCATTATCGTTGAGTACAATTAGTGCATTTACATTGGTCACTCCCAGATGGTTCAATCCTTCAAAGGCCATTCCGCTAGCAATAGAGGCATCGCCCACCACCGCAATATGTTGTTTGTTAAGGTCGCCTTTAAGTTTGGATGCCATCGCCATTCCAAGTATCGCCGAGATGGAGGTAGAGCTATGCCCGGTTCCAAAATCATCATATTCACTTTCACTTCGCTTTGGAAAACCACTGATTCCGCCTAGTTGTCGGTTTGTTTCGAAAATCTCTTTTCTCCCTGTTAGGATTTTGTGTCCATAAGCTTGATGACCTACATCCCAAATAAGTTTGTCTTTTGGAGTGTTAAAAACGTAATGTAGTGCTATGGTGAGCTCTACTACACCCAAACTAGCTCCCAAATGTCCTTCTTTGGTGGAGACAATATCAATAATAAACTCCCTTAATTCTTGGGCGAGTTTGGGCAACTCATCCAAGGGTATTTTTTTGAGGTCTTCGGGGGAATCGATATGAGTTAATAGTTTTTCCAATGAATAAAAAACAAAAGTATCACTTCTCCCTAAAATTATTTTATGTGTAGCTTAGCAATCTCTTGAAAATGTTATAAAAAGTAGTGGAAAATCCCTTTGATGACACTTATTTTATGAAGAAAGCCATGCAAGAGGCCGAAATAGCCTTTGAAAATGGTGAAGTTCCCGTTGGAGCAGTCATTGTGGTGAACAATAGAATTATTGGAAGAGCACACAACCTTACGGAGCGCTTGAAGGATGTTACGGCACATGCCGAAATGCAGGCAATTACTGCAGCTTCTAATTTTTTGGGCGGTAAATATCTTCGTGATTGTACTTTGTACGTTACTTTAGAACCGTGTCAAATGTGTGCAGGAGGCTTATATTGGAGCCAAATTTCGAGGGTGGTCTACGGAGCTTCGGATTTGGAACGTGGGTTCAGCGTTATGGGTGGACACTTGCATCCAAAGACGGAAGTGGTCGGTGGTGTTATGGAAAATGAATCAGCAGAGTTGCTCAAACGATTCTTCATTCAGAGAAGAAACTTGAACTAATAAAAAACCCCGGCAAAGCCGAGGTTTTAGATCAAAATCAAAATAAAATATTGTTATCCGATTACCTGCACTTGTGCAGCAACCACTCCTTTTCTTCCTTCTTCTTCAATGTATTCTACTTTGTCGCCTTCGTTCAATTCCACACCGTTCAATGCCGTAACATGAACAAAAATGTCTTTTCCTGTGTCGTCGTTTGTAATGAATCCAAAACCTTTGGATTCATTAAAAAATTTTACTGTACCAGTCATTAAAAATTAAATAAAATGTTAAAATACGAAAGTAACTTTTTTTGTGGCTGATTAGGCGAAAAGAAGTTTAAATCTTAGGAAAATTATTGATTTTCAGTCTTTTTACGCTCTTTTTCTTGCATTTTTTCAATATTTTCCTTGGTAAGCATATAATCTTTCATGTTTTTAGACTTGCTCTCTTTCCAAAGGAAAAGGGGCATGGCCACCAAAAAGAGTCCAATAGTACCTCCTCCAATATATTTGGAGGCTTGGGGATGCTCTTCTTCCAAGGATAACCCATAGAATATTGACCCTAGGGATGCCAACATAATTAGGAAAATAATATGCTTTAGTTTGATTTTCATTGGGAATAATTAATCAATTTTCTACGATAGGCGGTCAACATTTTTGATTTGGATATGAAACCTTCGTATTTTCCATTTCTGATGACGGGTAAATTCCAAGCACCGCTATCCTGAAATTTTTTCATCACCTGTTTCATATTGTCCGTTTCATAAAAGATAACCTCCGGTGGAGCATGCATCAAGCTTTCTACAAAAACTGTGTTATATAATTCTGTGTCAAACATCATGGGCCGGATATCATCTAGAACAATTATGCCAATCAACTTTCTATCATCGCTCAATACGGGAAAAAGGTTTCTTTTGGATTTAGATACGGATTGATGTAGCATTTCACCCAATGACATTTTGGGGTGAACTGCTTTGAAGTTTTTTTCGATGACGTCTTCCATTTGCATTAGTCCCAATACCATTTGGTCCTTATTGTGTGATAAAAGAGCCCCAATTTTGGCCAATTCTTTGGTGTAAATGGTGTAATCAAGTGCATTTTTGGTTATCAAATAGGAGATGGCCGCTGTTATCATCAAAGGTACAAATAGTTGGTAACCACCAGTTATTTCGGCTATCAAGAAAATAGCTGTCAATGGGGCGTGGATTACCCCTGCAATCAGACCGGACATACCGATTAGGGTGAAATTGCTCTCGGAAACAGAAAATCCCAATCCTAAATTGTTGATTACCTTGGCGACAACATTCCCCAACGCACTTCCCATCACCATGGTAGGGATAAACACTCCACCTGCACCTCCTGCTCCAATAGTGGTGGTCATTGCAATGGCTTTAAAAATGGTAATTCCGAACAAAAGAGCGATTACAACCCAAATATTATCGGTATAATTGTCAAAAGGAGTAGTTCCAAGTGCTTTTAAATGGTCGCCATCCAATAGATTGTTGATGAACCCAAAACCTTCACCGTAGAGTGGAGGAATGGCATACAGCATTATTCCAATAGTGATTCCTCCCACCAAAAGCTTGTACTTTGGACTTTTCAGTTTTTTGAAAAGGGATAAAATGGAAAAATACATCTTGGTAAAATAAATGGACGCAAACCCCGTACCTATACCCAACAAAATATAAAAAGGGGTGTCTTTTAACTGAAATCCTTCGGAGAGGGAAAAGCTGAACAATACCTCATTGCCCAAAAAGAAATAGGATGTCAAAACTCCTGAAATTGAGGCCAACAAAAGGGGAAGCATCGACATCATGGTCAAAT
>NHBR02000072.1 GCA_002167435.2 Allomuricauda sp. TMED12 | reverse complement strand
TTTTTCCTTCATTGATCTTTTTGATGTATAAGATTACTTTATAAAAACAGGGCAGGTCTTTTTGAAGTAGATCTGCCCAGTTTGATTATTTGGTGGTTGTTTTTAAAAGAATACGCCTTTTACAACCGAACCTTTTGTTTCATTTTCAAGCTTCTATTAAACCAATTTCATTTTTACAGGATCCCAATTCATGATTTTTTTATCAAAATAGCTTGTATTACATGCCAAGGCCGGAGCTGCAGCCCTAAAACCAAATTCTGCATCTTCCACCACTTCTTTTCCAGAGCGTATGGCATCAAAGAAATTGGTAAAATGGTCCAAATGATCACTATAACCTTCGGGAGCTTTATAAATAATGTCGCCTTTTGGGTGTCTCTTTTGTTGTGCCTCGGTCCATTTGGCATTGTAATCTGCCGTCATTTTATCCTGCATTTTTTCTGAAAAGGTAAATACGGAATCATACCCTCCAAAACCAGGAGCTTCAGGCATTTTACTATAGCCAACGGTAATGTCGTTTCTATTGATGGTTATGGTACCCTCAGAACCTATTAATTGTATGATTTCCTGTCCCCCCGTGCCACTGATAAAATTAACGCGCAAGTTTAATTGAAAAGCTGGGTGCTCTTCACTTTTCGGATATTGCATTACACCCGACATTACATCGGGCATATTTCTTCCATCATTCCAGTAACTGAATTGCCCTGTACTATAAATATTCTCTGGACCTTTGGAGTTGGTGATAAAATGGGTTCCGCTCAACAAATGAATGTATAGGTCTCCCGCAACACCGGTTCCAAACTCTTTATAAGCCCTCCACCAAAAGAATTTTTTGGCATCGAACTCCATTTTGTCCGTTACTTCAATAAAGGTATCCCAATCGGTGGTTTCTGGGCTCGCATCATCTGGAATGGTGTATTCCCATGCACCAATAGAACTTTGACGGTCCCATGCGGCCTGAACCATGTTAAGTTCTCCAATTTCCCCGGCGGCCAAAAGCTCTTTGGCTTTGGCATACCCAACACTGCTTACCCTTTGGCTACCTACTTGAAATACTTTTCCTGATTTTTCGGCAGCTTTCATTATCGGATAGCCTTCTTCTATTTTATGGATCATGGGTTTTTCTAGATACACATGTTTACCTTTTGCAAGTGCGTCCAAAGTAATTTTCGAATGCCAAACATCGGTGGTGCAAATAAGTACGGCATCAATATCATCTTTGTCCAAAAGGTCTTTGTAACTTCTGGTAACGTAGAGGTCTTTGCCATACTGCTCTTGTGCATTGACCAACCTTCCAGGATAAAGATCGCAGATGCCCGCAAGTTCCACCCCAGGTACTCGAAGCGCGGTATTGAGGTCAAAATGTCCTTGTACACCATATCCGATTACACCGATTCTAACAGTGTCGTTGGTGGAGAATCCTTTTTCATATCTCAAAATACGTTCCTCTGCTTTTTCTTGAGCAGCAAACGATGCAAATGGGGTAGCGGCAGAAGCCAATGTGGTGGCACCGATTTGACGTAAAAACTTTCTTCTCTTATTTGAATTACTTTTCATTGATCTTAGATTTTGATGGGTTAGTTAGTTGACTGAATAACTCACGAAGGCCATTTTTTTGCTATCAGGACTCCATGAAGGGACATTGATAGTACCTTGTCCACCGTAAAAAACGGGGGTGATATCCTTTATGTCCTTGGTCTCAACATTCATGAGTCTTAACTTTACTTGTTTGCCAAATAAATGGTCTTGCTTTTGATCGGAAGTATAGGCAATATACACGATCCATTTTCCATCGGGCGAAGGGTGGGGGAACCAATTTGAATTTTCATCAAAAGTCAATTGCTCTTGTTTTCTGCCGTTGGCCAACATGCGCCAGATTTGCATGTGGCCTGATTTATAAGAGTTAAAATAGATATATTTCCCATCGGGAGAATATTCAGGACCGTCATCCAAGCCTTCCGCAGTGGTCAATCTTTTTTCTTTGCCGCCATTGATACCAATGGTGTAAACATCATAGTTGCCATTTCGTTCGGCACAATAAGCCAATCGCTTTCCATCGGGAGACCAACCATGCCAGAAGGACATTACTTCCGAGGTTACTCTACGGGGAGTGCCACCTTCTATAGGTAACACATAAATAGCGGATTTATATGCTTTTGGTGAGGGGTCGTTCACGTCGTTATGGCTAATGGCCAACCATTTGTTGTCAGGGGAAATCCCATGGTCGTTATTGCACTGGTCTGCAAAATCGGTATTCAAAAGAGTCAAATCTTTTGATTGTAAATCCAAGGTGTACAGTTTGCCTCCGCTGTTCACTATAAGATAGTTGTCCGGATGCCAGTTTGGAGCTTCAAAATGTTCGTCAATGGAAAGTACGGTCTCAATTCTCCCTGTCTCAATATCCACAGTTTGGATATAGCTGGTCGTATCGATTTTATTTTCTGGAGGATGGTGATAGAAATGGTTGGATTGTCCTACCATTTTCCATTTTCCATCGAATTTTTCCAACAAACGTACTTCATAGGATAAGGATTCTTTGCCCTCGGTATCCACGGAAACTTCATCATGACTGACCCAGGCAACATCGTCACTGATCTTCATTTTATGGTTGGAATGGAAAGCAAAGCCCCCATTACCGATCATACCGGATGGTGGATCGATAATGGTTTCGGTCGGTAAATCAATCGTACGTCCGTCTGCAGTAGAAACCAAAATGCGACTGTAAGGTCGTTCTTCCCAACATTCGGCATGTGCCTTTTTATCGCCCATGCGCCAAGTAAGGCCTTCTTTTTCCAATAATTTGATGATGGCAAGGGAATCTTGCTGTTGGGAATACATAGGAGAGCCAAGCAGAATCCCACAGAAGAACAGGAAAAACTTATGGAATAGCTGTCGTTTATTGCCAATAAAGTATCCCTGAAGAATAAAAAATTGCTTCATGATTACGTTGTTTAGTTTAGGTGTGCTCGATAAATATACATTTATTTTCTAAATAAAAGATAATAGGTAACTTTATCATCTAACAGTAAACTGAATGTTGACACTTGGTGCTAACTTTGAGTATTGTTGTTTGCATGAATACAAGGATTATGGATAAGTTTCAAATAGAAAATTACATAGCACAACTTTCGATTGATTGCGTAATTTTTGGATATAAGGACAAACAATTAAAGGTTCTGATTTCCAAGTTAAGCTTCGGTGACAATCTTTGGAGTCTACCTGGTGGTTATATTTTAAATACAGAGAGCATAGATGACGCGGCCTCACGTATCTTGAAGGACAGGACTGGATTGGACAACATTTATTTGGAGCAATTCAAGGCCTTTGGGGGTAAAGACCGTATTGTTGATAGTGAGTATAGGGATTTGGTGAGGTCTGGCCTCCGAAAATTTGACTCCGAAAGATTTAATGATGAAGTCATTGATTGGGTTACAGGCCGTTTTGTATGTATAGGGTATTATGCCTTGGTGGATTTAAACAAAGTAGAACCCAAAATAGGGGAGTTTGAGGAGTTTTTGAAATGGAAATGTATTGAGGAACTCCCAAAACTGACACATGACCATAATGAAATCGTCGCATCTGCACATCAAGCCCTTCGTCAAAATCTTGATGAAAAACTGATAGGATTTAACCTGCTCCCAGAAACATTTACCATGCGAGAGGTAAAAGAATTATATGAAGCGGTTCATGATAAAGAGTTTTCCATGAACAACTTTCAAAAAAAAATCCTAGGGCTCAATGTGCTGGATAGGCTTGGTAAAAAATTTACTGGAGCGCAAAACAGGGCTCCATTTCTATATAAGTTTAAAAAGTAGTCAAGAAATTTTGTTTCCTGGTTATGCTTCTCTCAATCAAAAAAGATGGGGGATAGCAATTTTTTTTAAATTGACTAGAGTATTGGTTTTAAAACCTTCCATACATTTTCAGCTACCAGTTTTTGCCCTTTTACGGTAGGATGTATACCATCTCCTTGGTTGAGTTCGGGGATTCCAGCTACATTGTTCAATAAAAAGGGAATCAATTTTATGTTTTCTGACGTAGCCAGTTCAGGAAATATGCTTTCAAATTTTGAAGTGTATTCAGGTCCCATATTAGGGGGAATCTTCATGCCGGCAAGAATAATTTTTGCATTGGGCAATTTGCTTTGAACAGCATCTACCATACTTTGAAGGTTGGATTCGGTTTCTGTTAACGGTACCCCTCGGAGTCCATCATTGGCGCCCAATTCTATGATGATGATGTCGATATCATCTTCCAACACCCACTCTAACCTATTTTTGCCACTTGCCGTGGTTTCCCCGCTCAGCCCTGCATTGATAACCGTATAGTCCAAGCCAAGTGAGTCTATTTTTTCTTGAATAACAGCTGGGAAGGCTTGACTAACTTCTAATCCGTACCCAGCAGTTAGGCTATCGCCAAAAAACAGGATTTTTTTATTGGAGTCTTTGGTCTCGGTTACTGTTGTTTCTTCGATTGTCGAGGTTTCATCAGTATCTTTTCTGGTGTTCTTTTCTCCACAACCAAGAAGTAGTAGTGTCAAAAAATAACAAAATATTAACGGCAATGGGAAGCTCGGTGTTTTCTTGGTCATGATCTATTTTAGTATTTTGAGAGTTTTAACCAAAAGCGTGTTATGTCAAAGATATTAAAAGTTCAACACCTCTCTAAAACCTATCGAAGTGGAGAACACGACCTCAATGTACTCAACAATGTTTCGTTTGAAGTGGGAAGTGGTGAAAGTTTTGCGATTGTTGGTCCATCAGGTAGTGGGAAAACCACTTTATTGGGGCTTTGCGCCGGATTAGACACCACAGATGAAGGTGAAATTTGGCTTTGTGGTCAAAATTTGTTCGAACTTGATGAAGATGGAAGGGCGCGCTTAAGAAACCAGAATGTAGGTTTTGTATTTCAGGATTTCCAACTATTGCCAACGTTGACTGCACTGGAAAATGTGATTGTTCCTTTGGAACTGCGTGGGGTTAAAAAAGCAGCGGACCAAGGAAAAGAACTTTTGGCGAAAGTTGGACTGCAAGATAGGGAAGGACATTATCCATCTCAGTTATCGGGAGGGGAGCAGCAGCGAGTAGCTTTGGCCCGTGCCTTTGCCAATAAACCTTCCATACTTTTTGCAGATGAGCCCACGGGAAACCTTGATGATGATACGGGCACCAAAATAGAGGATTTGCTTTTTGAACTCAACAAAGAGCAAGGTACGGCACTTGTTATTGTGACCCATGATCTGGAGCTGGCCCAAAAAACAAATAAAAGCATTCGTTTAAGGTCAGGCAAAATCGAGGAAACTGTAGGATAGTTATGGGAAAGAACAACACTGGATTTTCTTGGCTGCTGAAAATGGCTTGGCGAGATGGTAAGGCAAGCTACGGCAAACTTTTATTATTTGTTTTCTCAATAACCTTGGGGGTAGCTGCTGTGGTCAGCGTCCATTCTTTTAGCGATTTATTGAAAGAAAATATTGCTTCACAGTCTAAAGCACTTTTAGGAGCAGATTATCTTATTGAAAGTGATAAACCGGTCAATGACAAGGTAATTGGTATTATGGATTCCTTGGGAGGCGCGGATGCAAAGGAGATTAATTTCCTGTCCATGGCTGCCTTTCCCGGAAATAATGGTACCAAACTGATGGAAGTTAGGGGAGTGGAAGGCGGTTTTCCGTTTTACGGGGATTTGGAGACAACACCTGTTTCAGCGGCAGACGACTATAGAAATGGTGGGGCTTTAGTGGATGCCACTACGATGCTTCAGCTCAACTTAAAGGTTGGCGATAGTATAAAGTTGGGCGCGGTTACCCTTCCCATTACAGGGGATTTGGAAACGGTTCCCGGTAGCACATCGGTTTTTGGGGCCATTGCACCACCAGTGCTTATTCCATTTACATATATTGAAGCAACAGGTCTGGTCCAAACTGGAAGTCGCATTGAATACAAATATTACTTCAAAGCATATGAAAACGAGGATATGGTTCTCTTGGACAAGAAGGTCGCCCCTGTACTGGATGCGGAAGAAGCTGATTTGGATACACATTTGACTGAAGCACGTCGCTTGGGACGACGGTACGAGAACTTTGGAAAATTTCTCAATCTGGTAGGTTTTATTGCGTTGCTATTGGGTTGCGTGGGTATTGCCAGTGGAATGGGCATCTATGTTCAAATGAAACTAAAATCCATTGCAGTGCTCAAATGCTTAGGAGCATCAAAAAGGCAGAGTTATCTTATTTTTTTCCTTCAAATAGCCTGTATGGGCATTGTAGGTGGGTTACTGGGAACGGTAATCGGTTATCTACTGCAACAATTGTTTCCCATCTTATTGGGTGATTTGTTGCCCGTTGACGTTGATATTACTTTATCCCTTCAAAGTGTATTGCTTGGACTTTCATTGGGATTGGCGATGTCCATATTGTTTGCACTCTACCCATTAATGAAAACGTTATATGTATCGCCCTTGCAGGCCTTGCGTGTGGTCCAGGAAACCAAACCCCGTTCAAAAAGGGCAACGACTGCTGTTGGGTTGGGCATTGTTCTGTTTGTATTCAGTTTTTCATTTTGGTTGCTGGGTGATTTTATGCGCTCACTGTTTTTTGTAGTAGGATTACTGGTTGTTTTTTTGATTCTTACTGCTGTTGCCAGGTTCTTTATGGCCATGTTGAAAAGGTTTTTCCCGTATTCTTGGAGTTTTATTGCTCGCCAGAGTTTGAAGAATTTGTTCAGACCACAAAATCAGACCTTGGTTTTAGTCTTGTCCATAGGCATTGGGACTTTTTTGATTAGCACCCTTTATTTTACCAAGGACATGCTTTTGGAAAAGGCAGCCATTGAAGATAGTGCCAATAGTGCCAACATGATTTTAATGGACATACAAAACCCACAAATGGATGATGTCTCCAATACTATAAAAGCTTCGGGCTATCCTGTAATCGATAAAATTCCAATAGTTACTATGCGGGTCGAGACCTTAAAAAATAGACACGTAGAGGATATTAGAAAGGATACCACATCGCAGGTGGGCAGATGGATATTGAATCATGAGTTTAGGGTGACCTATCGGGAAAGTCTTATTGGCTCAGAGCGAATTTTGGAAGGGGATTGGATAAGCAGTGTCGATGCAAATTCGGATGTTCCCATTTCCGTAAGCAGTGATTTTGCCAATATGGCCAAAGTGACCATTGGGGACCCTGTTTCATTTAACGTGCAGGGCAGAATAATGAACACGGTCGTACAAAGTATCCGTGAGGTGGATTGGAGTAGGCTACAACCGAATTTTTCCATTGTTTTTCCATCAGGAGTGCTCGAAAATGCTCCACAATTCGGGGTAATGACCACCCGAACTACGGACGATCAAGGTTCGGCACAACTGCAACAACAATTGGTGCGCCAGTTTCCCAATGTTTCCATTTTGGATTTAAAACGTATCCTAAGTCTTTTAGAGGATATTCTTGGAAAAATTGGTTGGGTCATCAATTTTATGGCCTTCTTTAGCATATTTGTTGGAATTGCGGTACTGATGGGAGCCATATATAGTAGCAAACATCAAAGAGTAAAACAAGGTGCTTTATTAAGGACTTTGGGGGCCCAAGGCTACCAAATTTTAAAAATGATAGCCATTGAGTATGCCATTCTTGGGTTTTTAGGTGCTTTTATGGGGGTTTTGCTCGCCGTTTTGGGAAGTTCCCTATTGGCCTATATGTTGTTTGAAACCACTTTTACCCCTTCATGGGTACCGTTCCTTATTATTCTTCCGGCCATCACCTTATTGGTTTTTGCCCTGGGTGTCGGAAACAGTATTGGAATTGTTAAAAACTCTCCACTTTCTGTTTTGAAGAAGGAGAAGGAGTAAGCTATTACTTTTAACAATGTTTTTTATGTTTTAAAATAATCTTGAAGTCGTTGGTGTTTGTTTCAAGTGTTTTTCGCTTCAATATACTCCTGTCAGAACAGGGGTAGATCCGATATCATTTTAGGAATAATTCAAAAAAATCTTCCTTAAATATGCTATTCAAAGATTTTTTTATAATTTGTTAACGTTTTTTGGTATTATTTCAATTGGTTTTTTAGTTAACCAAGGAAATAAAACAACTTTCCTTTTTAGAAATATCTCTTTTTGGAGTTATTTCATGCATACGGCACTTTTTCGTTTAGAACGAAAACTGTTTCGCATTTTATTGTTGAGACAGCCATAAGTTTAGAAATGAAGAAGTATATGGCTAAATTGACATAAACAAACTTGTTGTTTGCCACATACTTAAAAGAAAGGCGAAAAATGGACCAAAAAAGCTTTAAGAATGAATCTTTCCTCATTGAGCAGCTAAAAAAAGGCTGCAAAGATGCTTATGGTCATCTGTTTAAGTTGTACCATAGGGAGCTTTGTAATTATATGACCGCAATTTCTGGAAACCCGAAGGTTGCGGAAGATATTGCTCAACAAACCTTTATCAAAATTTGGGACAATAGACAGAAACTTTTCGTATCGAAGAATAAGTTAAAAAGATATCTGTTTAAAGTTGCCTACAACCTATTTATTGATTCCCAGAGAAAAAAGAAAAAGGAATTTCAACTATTGGAAAACCTTAAACAACAGGCATATTTGGATATGACCGATGCAGATACCTCTCTTTTTGAAGAGCGACTCAAGAAAGTAGAAAAGGAAATCGATAATCTACCTGAACAATGTAAAAAAGTCTTTATTATGAGTAAAAGGGAAGGACTTAAATACAGGGAAATTTCAGAACAACTTCACATTTCAATAAAAACCGTAGAGGTTCATATGGCCAAGGCCATGAAGCGTTTACGAGCCCAATTGACCATTTTCTTTTAACGCCCATTTCATTCTTGCTATCAAATTGGGCGCTTCAATGATTTGAGGTAAAAAGAACGTATTTCACATTTTAAATGTTAAAAAAATAAAACTATGTAAGGGTTTTTGGAAAATCCTACGTCTCTTTTAAAAGTGACAATATTTTTCAAATGACCAAAATTGATATCAGAAGAATAATTACCAGGTATATCAACCAAGAAGCTTCACAAGAAGAATTGGCCATTTTATACGAATGGGTGAAAAAAAAGAACAACAGAGAAGTGTTCAAAAAATTGGTTCAAGCTGATTTTTTGGTCAACTATGAAGATAAGTCATGGGAAACCGAAGAAGCTTTTGAAAATTTCTTGCATACTATCAAACAAAGAGAAACTTCAAAAGTAAAGCCGTTATACGCAGGCAATCAAATTTGGAAACATGCCGCCGTAATTATGATTGTTGTCGGTTCATCTTTATTCTTTTTACTAAATCAGAGTCCTCAAATAGTTGTTCCAGTTGAGGTAGATTCAAATCAGATTACACTTCAATTGGACAATGGCGAGGTTTTGACCCTTGATCCAGAGTCCGACGCCACGGTCCAAAGTAAAAATGGAAATACCGTGGTAACTCTTGCAAAAGGTGTTTTAACCCAAGAGGAAACACAAATAAAAAAGGGTAAAGTACAAAACAATACTATTCGCGTGCCATATGGCAAAAATCTATCGGTTACCTTACAAGATGGGTCGGTTGTAATGCTGAACTCTGGGTCTAGCATGACTTACCCTTCAAGTTTTGCGGGAATGGATACTCGCGAGGTGCAACTAAAGGGAGAGGCGTTTTTTGAAGTGGCCAAAAATCCGAAAAAACCTTTTATCGTTAGAACAGAAACCATGTACACCCAAGTTTTTGGTACTGTTTTTAATGTTTCCGCATACGAAGATGATAATACTACCGAAGTAGTGTTGGTCGAAGGCTCCGTAGGGGTTGGCAAATCAACCAAAGTAAACCCAGAAGCCTTACAAATGCTTTCGCCTTCACAGAAAGCTTCCAATATTATGGGGAGTGAAATGGATTTTGTGGTAGAAGACGTAGATGTATCCTCATACATATCATGGACCAAAGGGATTTTGACCTTTGAAAATGAGTCCATGGGACAAATTATAAAAAGGCTTCAGCGTCAATACAATATAAAGATTGTTAACCATTACCAAGAATTGGATGAGCGAAGGTTTACGGGAATGTTCGATGAGGAAACCATAGATCATGTTCTTAAAACCATTCAGGCCCATACACATTTTAGTTATGACAAAGGAGATAATATGATAACGATTAAAAAACCAAATAACGAATAGTGCCTATGAAATAAAAAACCATTGATACCAAAAAACAATTACTAACTAACTAGACTAAATCAATTATGAAAAAAACCAAAACTATACGTGCTACCACATCAAGGTTAGGGCAAAGATTACTGTATGGATTTTTCCTGCTCTTTATGCTTGGTCAGGTCAATGCTGCATCTTGTGCGCAATATGATAAGGTGGCAATGAGCTTTGACGACACCAGATTGAGTGATGTATTCGAAACCATTACCGAATCAACAGGCTACAAATTTTTTTATGAAGCATCGGAGGTTGATATTGACCGAAAGGTAACGGTCAATGGCAACAACCTTTGTATTCAGGATTTTTTAAAGGAGGTTTTTCAAGATACAGATCTATCTTTTGAGATTATCGCAAGACAAATAGTAATCAAAAAGAATAAAACACTTCCCAATTTAGTTCCACAAAAGAAGATTAATGCAGAGAATCCCCAATCTAATTTAACCGGGATTGTATTGGACGAGGCAGGAATTCCTCTTGCAGGTGCTACAATTATTGCCAAAGGAACCAATGAGGGGACTACTACCGATTTTGATGGAAATTTTGAAATCACGATGCCTTCTGGCGTATCGGTTATTCGAGTAACCTATATCGGTTTTAAGGCCAAAGAAGTTAATGTGGCCGGACAATCCTCTGTAACCATTACCTTGGAACAAGATGCAGCCGCTTTGGAAGAGGTTGTTGTTGTAGGATATGGTACGTTGGCAAAGAAAAAGGTAACTGGTTCTGTGGTTTCAATTACACCGGAGACAATTACCGAGGTTCCAGCATTAACTCCTGAAAGCGCCCTTATCGGTCAAGTGACAGGGGTTCAGGTGCAAGAAGTTTCTGGGGAGCCAGGAGCCGCACCGAATATTCGAGTAAGGGGTTCGGGATCTATCTCCGCAGGAAACGACCCATTGTTTGTGGTGGATGGAATTCCAATTTCCCGTAACCTAACATCTTCAAGTCAATTAGGAGGTGTGGCCAATAGACGTGCAACATTTCAGCCACCGACAATTAATCCATTGGCTACCTTAAATCCCAATGATATTGAATCCATTCAGGTTTTAAAGGATGCAAGTGCTGCTGCCATTTATGGTTCCCGAGGTGGTAATGGAGTTCTTTTGATAACCACAAAAAAAGGTTCAAATGGTGATGAAGGTGTTTTTTCCTTTGATTCTTTTGTGAGCATGCAATCTGTTGCCAACAAAATAGATTTAATGAATGCTCAAGAATTGATAGATTTCACCATAGATGCCAGAAACAATAATTACTTACAATCGGTGGATGGCGCTTCTATAGATGATCCCATAGGCCCTGGAGATAGAGGTGATACCAATTTTGAGATTCCAGAGTCTTTTCTGAACTGGGATGGAACGGATACGGATTGGCAAGATATTCTTTTTAAGACTGGGATAGTACAGAGTTATAATTTTTCTTATGCATCTCCGGTCAGGAACAAAACCAGCTTTTATGCATCCACAGGCTATTTTTCGCAAACAGGTGTAATTGACAAGGCAAAGTTTGAACGTTACTCAGTATTGTTGAACTTAAATTCTCAGTTAACTGAAAAGTTGAACTTGGATTTAAGGTTGGCTCCTACGGTTACAGAAAACCAAAGGGTGCCAGCATCCTCTCCATATTTTGCACGTCCTCCAGGTATTGTGTATTCTGGATTGGTGCATTCACCAACGGTTAGTCCTTATAATGCGGATGGTACCATCAATCAGTTGAACAACCAATCCTATTTAGGTGGGGGTACGACTACGGCCAGTAACCCATTGGCCATTATCGAGGCTGTCGATGACCAGATTTTCCAATTTCAAACCAGAGGAAACCTCGCTTTGACGTATGATATTTTACCCGAGTTGAGCTTTAAAACTTTTGGAGGTGTCTATATTAACCTATACAATCAAGATTTTTACCGATCAAATACGCTATTGTATAGAAATAATGCAAATGGTGATCCTTATGGACAAGCATCTTCATCCACAGAGACCAACTGGCTTTGGGAAAATACGCTTAATTGGAAAAAAGAGTTCGGTGACCATTATATAGACGCGGTCTTGGGTTACATGGCACAAAAAGACAACTTAACGCTAAAACAAGTATTGGCCAATAATTATCCCGATGATCTTGTGCCAACCGTAAGTGGAGGACAAGTGTTTGGAGGAACTTCTGTTAAGGAACAATGGTCTTTATTGTCTTCTTTATTTAGAGTGAATTATAGTTTTAAGGACAAATATTTATTTACGGGAACATTCCGTTCCGATAAATCCTCAAGATTTGGAAAGAATAACCAAACAGGATATTTCCCTTCCTTTTCTCTAGGATGGAGGTTGAACGAAGAAGAATTTTTGGCCGACTCAGAAACCATCTCCGAGCTTAAATTGAGAGTTAGCTGGGGTCAAACCGGTAACTTCGAAATTCCAAATTATGGAGCTGTAGGTTTATTATCGCCACAGAACTATAACCTTGGAGGAAATCAAATCAATGGTCTTGTACAAAGTACAATTCCGAATCCTAACCTTACTTGGGAAAAATCCGAACAGATAGATGCTGGTATAGAGTTGGGGCTGTTCAATAATAGGGTCTTCCTTTTGGCAGATTACTACGATACCAAAACAAAGGATTTGTTACTCAACGTGGCGATTTCTTCAGTTTCAGGATTCGAGACCCAGCTAAGAAACCTTGGGGAAGTGCAAAACAGGGGTTTTGAACTTGCTTTGAGCACCAAAAACTTTGTAGGGGAAGATTTTACGTGGAATACAAATATTAATTTCTCCACAAACAAGAACGAAGTACTTTCTTTGAATGAAAGTAATGAGCCTATTTTTTCCTCTGGTAGTGCGGGTGTTAGACACGTAACACGTGTAGGTGACCCAATAGGTAGCTACTATGGTTATGTGACAGATGGTATCTATCAATCCCAAGAGGAAATTGATAACGCACCATTTGATACTCAGGCCCCTGACCCAGCTCCTGGAGACATCAGGTTTAAAGATGTAGATGGTGATGGAGAAATAACTCCGGATGATAGAACAGTTACAGGAAGTTATTTCCCTGATTTCACTTGGGGTGTCAATAACAGGTTGACCTTCAAGAACATTGATTTCAGCTTTTTGATTCAAGGAGTAGAAGGAAACGAGATTCTTAATTTAACTTCAAGACACATGAAGAATGGTGAGGCCAACTTTAACTCTTATGCCATTTTCAATGAACGTTGGAGGTCTCCTTCAGAACCAGGAAATGGATATATGCCAAGGGCAGATAGGCAAACAGGAAACCATGGTAACAACAATAGGCCTTCTTCTTTTCAAGTTGAGGACGGATCCTATGTAAGATTAAGAAATGTGACTTTGGGTTACACTGTACCGACCGATAATTTTTTTGGAAGCAAAATTCAGAAACTTAGGTTCTATGTTACGGGAACAAACCTCTTTACCATTACCGATTATTTAGGTTATAATCCAGAGGTTAGTAGCATTACCACGAATAGTTTAACACCCGGGGAGGATTATGGAGCATTTCCATTGACCAAATCCTTCACCTTGGGGATAAACCTAAAATTCTAACCTAAAAAACGGAATAAAATGAAACGAATTCTATATATAATACTATGCACGGCTCTATTTGCTGGGTGTAGTGAAGACTTTACAGATCTCGCGCCTATTTCCAACAGAAATTAGGCTGATTTTTACAATGCTCCCGAAGATTTCGAAGTGGCCATTAATGCCAGTTATGCCGGACTCCAGAGTACAGGAGTGTACGGAAGGGGATATTGGACCATGTTCGAGATGAGAAGCGATAATACCGATCAAGGTCCCGATGCAACTGGATTGGCGCGACAATACACCGAAATAAATGCTTTTACCGAGGATGCTCTCAACGAGCAGGTTACCGCTGCTTGGAGCGAGTCCTACAGGGTTATTGCCAATTGCAATGTGATTTTGGATCGTATTCCAGATGTTGAAATGGACGCGTCCCTAAAGAATCAAGTATCAGGTGAAGCTTTGTTTATCCGTTCTTTGATGTACTACCATTTGGCAATCGGATTTGGGAATATCCCTTTACAACTTACATCCTATGTTTCGGGAGACGAACTTGTGCAGGTTGACGAAAGCACGGTATTGCAACAATTGGTTACCGATTTAACAACAGCAGAAGAAAATCTACCTGTATCGTATTCTGGAAGTGAAGTTGGAAAAGCTACAAAAGGAGCAGCTGCAACCTTGTTGGCCAAAGTATTGTTGACACTGGGTGAAAATTCTGCCGCAGAAACTGTTCTCAGGAGAATCATAGCTAACTATGGATATGAATTGTTGCCCAATTACGCCGATTTATGGGGCGTTGCCAATGAGAACAACGCTGAGTCCATTTTTGAAGTTCAGTATATCAGTGGAGGTATAGGTCAGGGAAGTCTTTTTACCAATGATTTCTCACCAAGTACCGATTTGCAGACCGGTTCAGGGTTTGGTAGAAACCGTCCAACTGTATCTATGTTGGAAGCCTATGAAGACGGGGATTTAAGATTTGAACCATCTATGGGAGCAACCTACATTGACCTTGAAGGAGAAGTGGTAGAAGCCAGACATGTAAGAAAGTACCAGTCCGATTTGGCCATTGAGAACGATTCCGACATCAACTTTGTGGTATTTCGATATGCCGATGTTCTGCTTATGTTGGCAGAGGCTTTAGGTGATACACCCGAAAGTTATGATTTGATCAATGAGGTAAGAGATAGAGCTGGATTACCAGATATTGATACTTCCACACCTGGTACTTTTGAAGATAAACTGCTTCAGGAAAGAAGGGTTGAACTTGCTTTTGAAAACCACCGATGGCCAGACCTAAAACGATTTGGTGCCGTGGGTAAAGTTACCGAGGCAGAAGACTTTATAACCAGTACCAAGGAGTATTTCTTTATCCCACAAAGGGAGATGGACATCAACCCGAACTTTGTTCAGAACTAGGAGGTTCAATAATGATTTAACGAAATTTTGTTTTCATCCATTAAGTAGTTTGATTGATAAGTGCAGTGCTCCCAAACCATGGATTACCTACTTATAACTATGGATGAATTGCTTACCGCAAATTGGATGAAAATGTAATAATGCTGTTGCTTCAATAGAGGTGACCAGAGATAGAATTGTAAAATTTTAATGAATTAAATATCAAATAGAAAAATGAGAAAGTTAATATTGGCAGTTTGTTTGTGCTTTGCATTTACCACAATTCAAGCCCAACAGAAAAAAGTCTTGAATATTTTGGCCATAGGAGCACATCCAGATGATTGTGACTCCAAGTTTGGGGGAACAGCAGCCTTGTTTGCCAAAATGGGACACAACGTAAAATTCCTCGCACTGACCAATGGTGATGCGGGACATCAAAGTATGGGTGGCGGCGTACTGGCCAAAAAGCGTAGACAAGAAGCCAAAGATGCTGCAAAAGCATTGGGCATTGCGGAATATGAGGTTTTGGATAATCATGATGGAGAATTGTTTCCAACCTTAAATGTCCGATTGGAAGTAATCCGTAGAATAAGGGATTGGAATGCGGATATTGTTTTGGGACTTAGACCCAACGATTATCACCCAGACCATAGAAATGCCGGTTCCGTAGTACAGGATGCAGCTTACATGAACATTGTTCCAAATGTAGCTCCAGATACTCCACCGCTAAAAAAGAACCCAGTGTTTCTTTATATGAGCGATCGTTTTAAAAAACCTTACCCATTTCAGAAGGATATTGCTGTAATTGTGGATGATGTTATCGACACAAAAGTAAAAGGTTTGGCCGCACACGATTCTCAAATGTTCGAGTGGTTGCCTTGGACCAATGGAGTAGATCTTTCCACAATTCCAACTGGTGAAACAGAAAGATTGGCATGGTTAAAAGATAAGTGGATGAACAGAAAACCAGATGCTAGCACTTTGGATGCTGTTAAAAAATGGTACCCGGGTGTAGATGTTTCGAAAGTAAAGCAAGTGGAATACTTTGAAATATGTGAGTACGGTAAGCAACCCACTGATGAGGAAATAAAAGAAATGTTCCCCATGTTGGGCTCTAAATAAAATATATAGCACTGACCACCCAGGTAGTATCCAAACATAAATAACCAATCAATTTAAACATGGAGAATAGCAGGCCCACGACCAAAAGGTATATTCATATAATTGGGTTGGTAATGATCGTCTTTTTTGTGATTTCGTTCATTACTAACATTCTGAATTCCATCATTGTGGATGTTAAGGATAGCTTTGACCTTAGCCTCACATTGACCGGATTATTGCCCTTTACTTTTTTTATAGCATATGGCATAATGTCCATTCCTGCAGGATTTTTGTCCGAAAAATATAGTGAAAGGACATTGCTTTCAGTTTCCTTTTTGGTCATGGCGCTTGCTTCCCTGGGTTTTGCATTGCTGCCCCAGTATGGTGTTTTTAGCATAACCTTGTTTGTGTTGGGCTGTTGTATGGCGGTACTTCAGGTAATTATAAATCCCATGTTGCGTGTGGCGGGAGGTGAAGAACATTTTGCTTTTAACTCAGTGCTCGCTCAATTGGTTTTTGGAGCAGCCTCATTTTTAAGCCCCTATTTATATAAGTATTTGGTAAGTAAAAATAACACCGATGATTCTTTGGCTGAAATGTTGCGTGGATGGGTGCCACAAGATTTACCATGGGCATCACTCTATATAGTATTTGCGGTAATTTCTTTGGTATTGTTTTTCTACGTGTTTTTAACCAAATACCCCAAGTTTGAAAAGACCGAGGAAGAGAAAGCGGGTGATACCAGTTCTTATTGGGACCTTTTAAAGAATAAATGGACAATTCTCTATTTCTTGGGAATCTTTTGTTATGTGGGAACGGAACAAGGTGTAGGAAACTGGATTTCCCAGTTCCTCAGCCAATATCATGGCCTTGACCCTCAAACGGTAGGTGCGGATACGGTATCTTATTTCTGGGCTATGTTGACGGTGGGATGTTTGTTGGGCTTATTGCTATTAAAGTTTATGGACAGTCGAAAATTGCTGATTTTGGCAACTTCCATCACCATAATCTGTCTTGTACTGGCACTAACCGGATCTGCACAAATGGCTTTAATAGGTTTCCCTGCAGTAGGTTTCTTTATATCCGTTATGTATTCCATCATATTTTCTTTAGCACTTAATTCTGTTAGAGAGCACCATGGGTCCTTATCGGGTATTCTTTGCACAGGTATAGCTGGAGGTGCTGTAATTCCATTTATAGTGGGAGGTTTGGGAGAATTAATGTCACTGAAATCAGGGATGTTCTTTTTAATGATTCCCTTGGCTTTTATCCTAACCATAGGGTTTTGGGCGAAACCATTGGTCAATAATAAAACCATAAGCTTAAAAAAGGACTAGTGGAAAGCGGAATCAAGTCAGTTTTGGGGGTTGATATAGGGGGTACCAAAATCAAAGCGGGAAGGGTGTTGGGAAAGAATGTGGTGCAAAGCAGTCTTTCCAAAGTAAATCGCGATGATTCAAAGGAAACTTCCCTTTCAAAATTATTTAAGACCATTGATGAGGTAATGACGGACACTGTTGAAGCTATTGGGATTGGAGTTCCTGCCGTAGTTGATCCGGATTCAGGTATCGTATATGACGTA
The DNA here is from genome assembly GCA_002167435.2 of Allomuricauda sp. TMED12. GTDB lineage: Bacteria > Bacteroidota > Bacteroidia > Flavobacteriales > Flavobacteriaceae > Flagellimonas. The sequence goes on along the minus strand of NHBR02000072.1, from coordinate 5,250 downwards.
CAGAACATTCCATCATGGAAGAGGGTTCCATTGAAAGAACTTGTACAAAAACAATTTAATGTCCCGGTGCATTTAAATAATGATGCCAATTGTTTTGCCTTGGGTGAAAAATTCTTTGGGAAGGCCAAGAATTATTCGAATAGTGTTGCCTTGTCATTGGGTACGGGACTTGGGATGGGAATTCTAATAAATGAGAAGTTGTACAATGGTGTTTTGTGTGGAGCTGGGGAAATAGGGATGCTACCCTATAAAAATGGAATTCTCGAACAATACACGGGAAGTTTCTTTTTTGAAGAAGAATATGGTGAATCTGCCAAAGTGTTGTATCAGAAAGCATTGGATAACGATAGGAAAGCATTGTCAGCCTTCAAAAAATATGGACTTCATTTAGGAGAGGCCATCAAGGTCATTCTATACCTTTTTGCGCCAGAATCAATAATACTGGGAGGGTCTATAAGCAATGCATATCCATTTTTCAAGACTTCCATCGAAGAAGCTCTAGGTTCATTTGCCTATCAAAAACAATTGGAGAATTTTAAAATAGAAACATCAGATTTGGTGGATTCACCCATTTTGGGTGCGGCTGCTCTATGTCTGTAAAATAATAACCTTACTATACAAATGAGAATAATAATAACAGTGCTACTAGCATGTTTTCTACTAAAATCTTGCTCTCAACCCATTGCTACAGGGAAACAGGTGAGCATCACCGTAGAGAACAACAAAAAGGGAGCTCCGATTACTTTGGGGATTCCTTTTCCAAAAGGAGAATTAAACTCAGTGGACCATTTGCGTTTACTAACATCCGACGGTACTGAAATACCATGCCAAACCACAGAGGTGAGCAATTGGGGGCCAACAGACGACAGTGTAAAATGGGTCTGGGTATTCTTCTTTTCAGAAGAAACACAAGACTATGTATTGGAGTATGGTGAGGGTGTTGTTCCAATACTTCCAAAGGAAAAAGTTGTTTCCGCTAACAACATGAGACCTAGAGGAGGAATAGATGTTAATACCGGACCACTATCTTTTTCAATCCACAAAAAAGGGAATGGCTTTCTGGATGAAGTTTTCTTGGATTCCAACCAAGATGGAGAATTTGACAAGGAAGAACTTATAGCGTCTTCACCAGAGGAAAATAGGGGCTCTTTTTTAGATCTTCTGGACGATGCTGGTATTGATGCTTCCAAAGCTGTTATCAATGAGGTGTTCAGGGAAAAAGGATCAGGTCCCATGCATACCATATTTCGAATAGAGGGAACTTATACTTATAGCAGGGAGGACAATAACCTATCACCATTTACGATTTGGTTGCACGCTTATGCAGGTAAAAGTTACCTTAAAGTGCTGCATACCATGACCTATACAGGAATTCCGGATAAGCATAAACGACAAGAAGGGGAACATGCCAATATTGCAACACAGAATAAAAAAATTATTACGGAGAATACTGAGGATGACTTAGGTTGGACACAACCGAATGATCAAATAGCGGCCAGTGGACTTCAACTTAAATACCACTTGGACGATAATGTAAGTGTTTCAATGCCTATGTATGATGGATCGTGGAAAAACGATGACGCGAATACAGTTATGGAAGAAGTCATTGCGAACGATAAGGCTCCAGTTCAATTATTGCAAAAAGGACCTGGATATAGAAAAAGTACCAGTCTTAGGAGTCTGTATTTAAACAAATTCAAAGAGGATAAAGGTAATGAGGGTTCAGAGAAAAAATTAGACTTTGAAGCTATTGTATCCAAAGGCGAAGATCATTTGGCCAAATCGCAAAGAGCAAAGGGTTGGGTCAATGTCACCGATGGAAAAAGGGGAGTAGGCGTAGGAATCAAGAATTTTATGGAAGAGTACCCAAAAGGTATCAAGGTCGACCCTGCAAATCATATACTTTTGGGTAGTATTTGGCCAAAAGAAAATGGGCCAATGAGCTTTGCAAGACATAATACCGAACCCGACGGTGGAATGCTCGACAATTTTGCCCAAGGAATTACCAAGACCACGGAATTTATCTATTATTTTCATGACAATAAGGCCAAGGAAGAAGTAGGCGAAAAAATGGACTATGTTGTAGAAAGCCCTGTGGCCCATGCCACACCAGAGTGGTATACCAATTCCAAAGTCTATGGCAACATGGCTCCTGCATCCAAAAAACGCCCTGAATTTGAGAATGCACTGCAATACAGATATCAATGGTGGGCCTACAACCAAAAGAATGAACCGTGGTATGGTATGTTCAACTACGGCGATGGAAAAAGTTACTTCTTTAATGGAAAGTGGGTGCAATGGACCAATAACGAACCCACAGTTGATTTTATGCTATGGACCAATTTTATGCGGACAGGAGATCCAAAATATTTCAAATTGGCGCAAGCTATGAGTAGGCACACCATGGATGTGGACAACATTCATTGGCCTAAAAAGCGAACATATTATGGGGAAATTAATGATGCTATTGATTTTTGGGATTATGAAGATGAACCAGAGTCCACACCTTATTTAGGTATTGGAAGAAGACATGCCAATGAACATTGGTATGCACTGTTAAGCGCGCATGTTTGGATTCAGGGGTGGATAGCTGATTATTACCTATCTGCTGATCACAGGGCGCTGGAAGTAGCCAAAATGACGGGGGATACCTATATCAATCGTATTTGGGGAGAACATGATTTAAGGGGGAGGCGACTGTACCTTTCCGTTCTAAACTTGGTAGAACTTTATGACGCCACCAAATTGCAGAAATATAAGGACGAATTGGACGAAAGAGTTAGTTTGATGTTGGAGTTCCAAGAACGTCAAGGTGGTAATTTATTGTTGGATAGATATGGATACAGTCAGACCTATGTGGCGCAAGGACTTTACAAGTACCAACAAATAACAGGTAATGAGGAAGTAAGAAAAGCACTGTTGAAGCATGCGAGATGGGTACGTGATGTGCCACCGTTAAATCACGAAATGGAATCTTATTTGGCAACTATTTATCCATTGTTGTTGGGCTACGAGATAAGTGGTGAAAAAGTGTACTTGGATGAGGCCTTGGCAAGGGCGGAAGTTCTCAAAATAGGTGAATTGCCAAAAAAACCAAACGAATATGAATCAGCCGAAACCTATAGCGATGATCTTTTGGAAATTTCAAACCTACCAATGAGCAAGGGACGATTTACCAATTGGCAAACCAATCAAGGGATTCGTGTGTTTGGATGGACGCACGCCTATAATATTCCTTATTTGCTCTACTGGATGGATAAGGAGAATATCGACTAAATCTTGTAATCTTCGGAAGGGGATGGTGTAGCCTTAGGGCCATCATCCCTTTTTTATTTGCACTGACCAACTAATTAAACAACTATGTCGTACAAGAAATTCGGCTTTGTATTGGGGCCTGTTCTTTTTATTTTAATTCATTACTTTTTTGAAGACGACGTACTTTCCGAACAAGGTAAGGACGTATTGGCAGCTACTGCATGGATTGGTATTTGGTGGGTTTTTGAGGTACTTCCCATTGCGGTTACTGCATTGCTTCCCATACTATTGTTCCCTCTTTTAGATGCGGTTGCATTGGGAGATACTACGGCAAGTTATGGGCATAAGTATGTTTTTCTATATTTAGGAGGTTTTATTTTGGCCATTGCCATTGAAAAGTGGAACCTTCATAAAAGAATAGCGCTTCAGATTATTAAAACAATTGGAACAAATATGTATACCATTGTTCTTGGGTTTATGGTCGCCACTGCTTTTCTTTCTATGTGGATTTCCAATACCGCAACCACAGTTATGGTACTCCCAATGGCTATATCCATAGTCAAACAATTAAAAGATAATCCAGAAACACCCAAAGATGAAAACAAAGTTTTCAGCAAATTACTAATGCTTGCTATTGCATATGCTGCATCAATAGGTGGAATTGCTACCTTGATCGGGACACCCCCGAACCTGGTGTTTGCCGGATTCGTTCAAAAAACATATGGTGTGGATATTAGTTTTTGGCAATGGATGAAATTTGGACTTCCCGTATCATCCGTACTTCTGGTATTGGCATGGTTGTATTTGACAAGGATTGCTTATCCTTTAGGCAAGGCAAGATTTCCTGGGGGTAAAAAAGAAATCAACAGACTCTTGGCAGAGTTGGGACCTTTGGGAAAAGAAGAGAAAATGGTTTTGTTGGTTTTTGTTTTGACGGCTTTTTGCTGGATAACCAGATCTTTTTTGCTACAAAAGTTCATTCCAAATATTGATGACACCATTATTGCCATAGGTTCGGCCATTGTCCTCTTTATTATTCCTGCAAATAGGTCTGGCGAACCGCTTATAAAATGGAAAGAGGCCGTGCAAATACCATGGGGCATCATATTGTTGTTTGGTGGAGGAATGGCCATAGCCAAGGGCTTTCAGGAAACAGGCTTGGCAAACTATCTAGGTGGTCAAATGACATTTTTTGAGGGGCTGCCTTTATTTGTGTTGCTATTGTTGGTAATTACCTGTGTAAATTTTTTAACGGAAGTTACATCCAATTTGGCCACTACGGCCATGATGCTTCCTGTTTTGGCCCCATTAGCTTTAACGCTGGGTATAAACCCATATTTATTAATGGTGGCCTGTACCACTGCAGCTTCTTGCGCATTTATGCTCCCTGTTGCTACGCCACCAAATGCAGTAGTTTTTGGGTCTGGGTACTTGCGTATTCCGGATATGGTCCGCACAGGATTTTTAATGAATCTGCTATCCATTGTAATTATGGCGCTCGCAGTGTTCTTTATTTTGCCAAACATGTGGGATTTTTAACAAGCCATTTAACCCCCTATCAATAACATTCAATATAAACTTGGTCATTTTTTGGTGGCAAACAATTTTTTAAGGATTATTCGGAAACCACTGTTCGAAAGCCCAAATGTTCCATTCCCGAATCTGGGCTGGTGGCCATTCGTGCAGAAATCCTATAGCTGGCACAGTAAGAAGCACTGCAAAGGAAAGAACCTCCTTTGATAATCTTTTCCTTAGCATAAGGATTACTGGAATTAAAAGCACTTTTTGCACCTTTTGGATTTTTTTCCACTTGATTGCTTGAGGCCAGTTCGTTGTAATAATTGGTATTGTACCAATCACTGGTCCATTCCCAAACGTTCCCGGCCATATCGTAAAGACCAAAGTCGTTTTTAGGGTAGGTCATTACGGGTGCCCTACGCTCATACCCATCTTCCATGGTATTGTTTACTGGAAATTCACCCTCCCAGGAATTGG
>NHBR02000071.1 GCA_002167435.2 Allomuricauda sp. TMED12 | reverse complement strand
TGAAAGGTATGATCATTATGTGAATTTTATTAAGGAATAGTAAAATTTTATCGTTCATTATTCTTCAACATAAAATGACCTAGCGATGTTTTTTTGCATAATTTGTGGGTGTGTTTTTTAGAATAAGCACAGAAAACCATCCAAACACGAAACTTTTTTAAAAACCAACCATGAAAAAATTAATTATTGCCGTTGCTGCCATCATTATTGTTTTAGGCGGAATATTAGTTTTTAACACCTTGTCGCTTAAGTCAAAACAAGTTGACCCCGAACCATTGGAAACAATGAAGTTTCCGGAAATGGCTTTCCAAAACTTGTCCAAAGCCGTTCAATTTAAAACAATTTCCTTTAGCGAGGATGCTATTCCCGACTCGACTGCATTCAATGGATTCCATCAATTTTTGAATGACTCCTATCCTTTGATACATGAAAAACTTACACTGGAAAAAATCAACGAGTACAGCCTGTTGTACAAATGGGAGGGCTCAGATGCATCAAAAAAACCAATCATACTCCTTTCGCATCAGGATGTGGTGCCTGTGGACCAACCTACCCTTAACGCTTGGGAAGCAGGCCCATTTGAGGGAGCCATTACCGATACGCATATTATTGGAAGAGGGACCATGGATGATAAAAGTTCCTTAATGGCACTTATGGAATCCGTAGAAGTGTTACTTCAGGAATCGTTTACACCGAAACAAACCATTTATCTCGCATTTGGACATGATGAAGAATTAGGAGGTGGAAATGGTGCTAAAGCCATCGCTGCCCATTTAAAAAAACAAGGGGTTCATGCTGCAATGGTCTTGGATGAAGGTGGGTTTTTGGCCCAAAATATGGTTCCGGATTTTGACAAGACTGTCGCCATGGTAAACTTGGCCGAAAAGGGCTACGTATCCTTTAACCTTATTGTTGAAACCACTGGAGGGCATAGTTCTGCCCCTCCGGAAGACAATACACTTGGTATGTTGGCACAAGCCATTGTGGACCTTGAAGATAACCAACTACCTTATAAAATGGTGAAGCCCATCGATTATCAATTTGAATATATGGGGGCAGAAATGCCCTTTTTTAAAAGACTGGCGTTTGCCAACCCGTGGCTTTTCAAAGCTCCTGTCTTAAAAGCACTTAATGCGCATACCACCACAGCACCGACTATTATTGAAGGAGGGGTTAAGGACAATGTGATTCCAACTGTCGGCAAAGCAACCATAAATTTTAGGATTTTGCCCGGAGAGACCATTGAATCGGTAAAAGAACACATTCAAGAAACCATTGGTGATGGCATTAAGGTTGAAATTGCCGGTTTTTCCACAAACCCTTCCCCTGTTTCAGGAATAGATTCCGATGCCTTTAAAAATCTTGAAAAAACGATACGTTCGGTATTCCCCGAGGCAATTGTAGTTCCCGGCTTAATTGGTGGTGGAACAGATGCTCGATATTTTTATGATGTTTCAGATGATGTGTACCGATTCTATCCTATACGAATAGGGCCGGATAGCATGACCAGGTTTCACGGCATTGATGAGAAAATCGGTAAGGATAACTACAAGGAAATGATAACATTTACCTATAATTTGATTAAAAGGTTCAATTAGAGTTAGCCGAGCCAACCTTCCCTATCCAAGCTTCGATATTGAATGGCTTCGGATATATGGCTTTCCATAACTTGCTCAGATTGTTCCAAATCGGCAATGGTACGCGATACTTTTAAAATTCGATCGTAGGCTCTTGCGGAAAGATTCAGACGTTGCATAGCATCTTTCAAGAGGTTTTTGGAGGACTCGTTCAGCTTACAAAATTTCCGTATCTGTTTGGTTCCCATTTGTGCGTTGTAGTGGAAGCCTTCAACGTTCTCAAATCTTTGAGTTTGAATTTCCCGTGCAGCTTCTACTCTTTTTCTTATCACAATGCTGCCCTCCCCTTTCCGCTCATCGGATAACTTATCAAAAGGAACCGGGGTAACCTCAATATGAATATCTATCCGATCTAATAATGGTCCTGATATCTTTCCTAAATAGCGTTGCATTTCTGCGGGAGAAGAAGTGACCGGGGCATCAGGGTCATTAAAGTATCCTCCTGGGCTTGGATTCATACTGGCCACCAACATAAAACTACTGGGATAGGTGACTGTGAATTGTGCTCGAGCAATGGTCACCTCCCTATCCTCCATGGGTTGTCGCATTACTTCGAGTACGCGTCGTTCAAATTCCGGAAGTTCATCCAAAAACAGTACCCCATTGTGCGATAAGGAGATTTCTCCGGGTTGCGGATAACTACCACCTCCGACCAAAGCCGCTGAACTTATGGTATGATGTGGATTTCTGAAAGGTCTTCGACTCATCAGCCCCCTGTTCTTCACTTTGCCTACAACGCTATGTATTTTGGTGGTTTCCAAAGCTTCATGCAAAGTCATTGGCGGTAAAATGGATGGTAATCTTTTAGCCAACATGGTCTTCCCGGCTCCTGGCGGACCAATCAAAATAATGTTGTGACCACCTGCAGCAGCAATTTCCATACACCGTTTTATACTTTCCTGACCTTTTACATCGGCGAAATCAAATTCGGGCATATGGAGGTGTTCATAAAATTCTTTTCGGGTATCCACACGGGTCTGTTCCAAAGGAATATCAGCATCAAAAAAGTCAATGACCTCTTTAATGTTTTCTACTCCATATACTTTCAAACCGTCCACAACAGCAGCTTCATTCGCATTTTCTTTAGGCAGAATAAAACCCTCAAAACCTTCCTCTCTGGCTTTAATGGCAATAGGCAAAGCTCCTTTTATGGGTTGTAAACTTCCATCCAAAGAAAGCTCACCCATTATCAAGTATGTATTAATGCTTTCTGAACGAATTTGATTCGATGCGGCCAATATTCCAATGGCCAAGGTCAAATCATAGGCCGAGCCCTCCTTCCTTAAATCGGCGGGAGCCATATTGATGGTTATTTTTTTTCCCGGTATTCTGTACCCGTTATTTTGGAGAGCAGCTGCTATTCGGTAGTTACTTTCCTTAATGGCATTATCGGGCAGTCCTACCAAATGGTACCCAATACCTTTGTCGATATTTACCTCGACAACAATAGTGGTTGCCTCAATACCAAAAACAGCACTCCCGTAAACTTTGATGAGCATATAGAACTTCTAATTGAATGAGACTGAAAAAGTAGCCATTCTCATCACAAAAAGATTTTCCTTTTGACGAATACCCTAATTTGAATTGATGAAAACCCTTTCTGGGTTAACGGAAGATTAAAATAGAGGCTGCGGTTTCTTCTATTTCCTTTTTGTTCATCATCATTTTACGAAATTCTCCATTGACATACATTTGGGCTTGATCTTCATAATGCTTGCTAAAAGGATTTCCTGATTGCCCAGTGGGCAATATACTGATACTGTTCTCGACATCGGAAAAATCAATGATACGCCTCGTCGATGGTCCCGAACTTACTTTGTAAAACCCTTTGCCATCATAGGGAAATGATAGGTTATTGATAACTTCTCGTGTGCCTTCAACAGGAAACGGACCTACATTGAAAAATTTCCTTAATGATTCCACTTGCCCGAATGGATGCTGATGCTCCAACGTATGCACTTTATCCCAAGTCCATTGACTTGTATCTTCACCAAAATCGTTTACAAGAGATTCCCATGCTTGGGCAAAAGACATCATAACAATGTCCTGTCTTGTTTCCACAACATCCGGAGTATTGATATTGTCCCACCATTCTCCACTCTGCATGCTAGATCCCCAAGCAATTTGTCTTTTAAATAAATGGGTCGATAAGAATTGTTCAAACATTTCGGGGCCCAATTCATCCTCCATGGTATTCTTGACCATATAATATAATGCCCTATGGTATAGTACTGGACTAGTTGCTTTTAACGAGTATTCACCATTCCAATTCTTTAACGAATCCAAAAGCACCAATTGCTCGCTGTCCAAGTGGGTAACATCAAATAGTTTTATTAATTCGGAAACCACTTCTGTATTTACTGGTGAGGTAACGTCCAATATCATTTCCGATATTGACTCTTTATCCCAATCATCTTTGGCATCCAACAACTGTACTATTCTTTTAGCTCGATTTTCAGGAAGATAATATCCCGGATATCGCATTCCAGCAATAGAATCGGGTTGATTATTGGCGGAATACACATAGTTCCATGGTGGGTTTTCAGCCATTGGATTTTCTGGAAAATCCAAATAGCGCAGCGGTTCTTCTTCTCCCGATGCTCCATCCAAAACAAATTTTGTAGAAACGCTATCCGGCATCTGGTACAGTTTTGCCGTGGCCCACCAAGCAACGTTGCCCTCCGTATCACCATACATTACATTAAGCCCAGGTGCATGGATGTTGGGTAAAGCACTTTTAAACTCCTTGATGTTTGCAGCATGGCTAATGCCATAAAGTGCATGCATCACCATGTTTTTGGGTTTTGTATAAATCCAAGACATGGCGATTGGTCTTTCCCCAGAAATTTGATCTGCAATATTGTTTAAAACAGGACCATGATGTGTTTTTTTATAGGTAAAGGCTACATCATCCCCATCTTTTACTTTGATGGTCTTGTTTACAAATTCATAATCCTTCCAGCCATCTGCAGTTTTGTATTTGGTACTGTCCGATGGATTGGATTCTTCGTAATAAAAGTCGATATCATCATTCTCGAACATAGTTAGGCCATAGGCTAATTTTCGGTCATGACCAAGCAATGGAAAAGGTACACCTGCCAGATGATAGCCATATTTCTCATACGTTGGCGTGCTCACATGGGCTTCGTACCATACAGAAGGTTGCGCAAAACCAATATGTGGATCATTTGCGAATATAACCTTCCCGTTTTTTGTTTTTTGTGGCGCGATTACCCAACTATTACTCCCCTCGAACTGTGGAATAGGGAGTTTATCCAAAGCTTCCGTTACACTTGCTGTGATATTGGTTCCCAAAGTATCCGTTTTGACACCTTTATAATTTTTTATCCAAACGGTAGAAGTATCTGAACTAATTGCTAAATCATTCATATACTCTTCACCCAATTTGTTTCGCATACTGGTCAATAATGGGTCTGTTTTGTGTGCCATGGCAAAGCTGAAGGCCATATATCCCACTGCATTGTAAACATCTTCAATGGTAAAGGGTTCCTTTTCCAGACCTGTCAAATAAAATTCGATAGGTGTTGGCCCATTTTTTATAAACTCATTGATGCCATCCAAATAAGCTTGGGCAAGCACAATGGTTTCACTTTGTTTATCAAGGTTTGATACGGTTGTTTTGGTATGGTCATCTATACCGAGTGAAAGGAAAAACTTATCTGTTTTGACCATGTCCTGACCAAAAACTTCGGAAAGCCGTCCTTTTGCCACCCTTCGCAATAACTCCATCTGCCACAAGCGGTCCTGGGCATGTACATAGCCTAATGCTCTCATTGCATCCAGCTCATTATCAGCATAAATATGTGGAATCCCGTAGGTGTCAAAATAAGTTGTTACCTCATTGGAAATACCGGGTAGGGACTTTTCCCCTCCGTAATCTGGTTTAAGGCTATTTACAAATATGGCAATGCCAATAATTACAAGTAGAAGCAGTCCTGCGAGTACAAGAAGTACCTTTTTGTATTTTTTCACGAAGAAGGGTTAAGTCAATTAGTCCATCCTAAGGTATAACTATTTTCCAATATGACTAAAAAAATATATTGACAAATATCAATTATTTGTTCATGGATAGATGGTGTTTTTCCAAACCTGATTTAAGCCACTCCTCATAGGTTTCAGCGTCAACATATTGCACTGCCTCATTAAGAATCTCCAAGTTAGGGGACAACAAAACATAATATGGCTGTGATGCTGCATTGAAATTAACGGTTTGGAATGTTCCCCATTTTTGACCTATGGTCTCAATGGCTTTTACTCTCCCGTTATCAAATTTAAAATCGAACTGTTCCGATTCAGGAAGCTCCTTTCTATCGTCCACATAAAGTGAAATCAAGACGTAGTCTTCTTTTAGGATTGGATATACCTTGGAATCGCTCCACACGTTTTCTTCCATTTTTCTACAGTTAACACATGCCCATCCCGTGAAATCGAGTAAAATAGGTTTGTTTGCTTCTTGTGCATAAGCTACACCCTCTTCAAAATCCTTAAAGCAATCCAACCCTAAAGGACAATCGCTTTCCGTTTCCACAACACTGTAAAAGCTTGGTGGTGGGAATCCACTAAGTAGTTTCAAGTTACTGATATTGAAAAGTCCCAGAATCAAATAAGCCGTAAAAACCAAGCTTGCCAATCCTGTTAATTTTCTGGCAGGAGAAAGATTCTTTTTAGGTCCATCATGTGGAAATCTAAAGATTCCGAAAAGGTACAAGGTCATCAAAATAAAGAGCACCACCCAGATACCTATAAATATCTCACGTTTAAAGATGCCCCAGTTACCAACCAAATCTGCATTGGATAAAAACTTAAAGGCCAAGGCCAGCTCCAAAAAGCCCAGCACCACTTTAACCGTGGTCATCCATCCGCCGGATTTTGGCAAAGAGTTCAACCAGGCCGGGAACATAGCAAACAATGCAAACGGAAGTGCCAAGGCCAAACCGAAACCGACCATTCCAGAGGTTAAGTTGGTGGCTACATTACCTTCCGCGAGGGTTGTACTTCCTAAAAGTCCACCCAAAATGGGTCCTGTGCACGAAAATGATACAATTGCCAAGGTCAACGCCATAAAAAAGATACCAAGCCCTCCCCCTACTTTGGACGAGGCAGAATCCATTTTATTGGCCCATGAGCTGGGCAAAGTCAATTCATAATACCCGAAAAATGAAAAGGCAAAGAATACAAAAATGACAAAGAAGAACACGTTGAGCCAAATATTCGTCGCTATGGTGTTCAATATTTGCGAGTCTACCGAATTAAATAAATGGAAAGGCAAACTCAACAAGAAATAGATCAATACGATAAAAAATCCATATAACAGTGCATTGGCTATTCCCTTGGACTTGTTCTGTGATTGTTTCGTGAAAAAAGAGACCGTCAATGGAATCATGGGGAAAACGCAGGGCGTCAACAATGCGATCAAACCACCAATAAAACCTAAGCCGAAAATCACCAATAGATTGGATTTTCCTTCGGAATCCGCCACTCCAGATTGACTCAAGAGGGTTTTGTTTTTTAAATCGACCTTGAGCGATTCTCCTAGAGCTACACTTCGTTCATCCAAGGATGTTTCTTCTGCCACAAACCCACTCCCATCCAATGAAATCTGGAAAAATTCATCAACAGGAAGACACACTTCCTTACAAATTTGATAAAACAGGTTTGCGGAAATTTGGTTGACTTCAGGATTTAGCAATTTTATTCTCTGGGTGAAGATGGCCTCTTTCTTAAAGAACGTCTCCTCTACTTCAAAAATGTCGCTATACTCTTTTATTGTTTCACTTTCTTCTGTTTTACCGATTAGTTCATAGTCTTCACCTGCTTTTTCAAAAGTAAATTCACTGGGGAGAGAACCTCCTTCGGCAGTGTATTGAGAATACACATGCCAGCCATCCATGATTTTACCCTTGAAAACCAACTCGTATTCCGTATCGGATATTTTATGTACTTCGTGGCTCCAAATCGCAGGATTCTCATCCGTTTGTGCAAAAGTGATTAGATTGATGAAGAATAGTCCTAAAAACAGTACTAATGATCTCATGTATGCAGTGTAATCTTTATTATTTGTTGGGTTGAATCCTCAACCTTGAATCGTTCGTCGGCTCTTTTGCCCACAACCCAAACAATTTTATTGTCGGAGCAGAGCAACCATTGTTTTTCTTTGGAAATTACATCCATTTTCTCGTCTTTGAAAAACTTGGACAGTTTCTTTTTTCCCTTCATGCCAAAAGGATAAAAATAGTCGCCTTTTTCCCAATTCCTTAACACTAACGGAAAGTTTAACTTTTCCTTATCCAAAAAGACGACATTTTTACCTTGGTTTTCAAGGTTTTTAACGTTTTCCAGTTTTAGTTTGATGGGCAACCCGGATGGAGTTCCATTTATATAGACAGGGTATGTTTGGCTCACCCTATTTTTTATTTCAGAAAGAATAAGGCAATCCCTATCCTTTAGCAATCTATGGGTTTTGGAAATCATTTGTTTTCCACTCATTGCAGTCAATAGGGCTTTTACATCTTCCCATTCCGTAAAACCGTAATCTTTGAACAATCCATACAAGTACGACTCCATGGGTTGCAACTGTTCCAGTTCTGCAATAATTATTTTGATGGTTCCATCTCGTTGCTTAAACAATCTAGACTTTAATTCAGTTAAATGATTGACGATCAAGTCGTTGGTTTGCTGTAAATGATTTTGGGTATTGA
>NHBR02000070.1 GCA_002167435.2 Allomuricauda sp. TMED12 | reverse complement strand
TGAAGAAAAAAGGTAATAACAGCATGAACAGAACCTCGGATATTTGTCCGATTGTCATCATACCAGCAGGGCCTACATCTGAGCTCAACACATTGATTGATGCGCCTATCTCACCTAAGTATTGACCTGCATGCTGATAGTAAAATCCTAGAGGAATACAAATCAAAACGGAGGCTATAAAGAAAATCAAATAGTTTCTGTCCTTTAAAAGCTTAAGTGCATCCAATCCCAATATTTCAGAAACCGAGACTTTTTCTCCCTTGTCCACTTTTGGGGGTGTTTTTGGCAAGGTAAAACTGAAAATTCCCAGAATTGCAGATGCAATTGCTGTCATTATAAAAGTATTTCGCAAAGCTCCATTGGCTATGCTTTCCGGGGAATCCCATTGAAAAATCAAGCTTATAAAAATAAGTCCCGCTATAATCCATCCTATGGTTCCAAACACTCTAATGAAAGCAAATTCCTTTGAAGGATCCTTCATTTGATTGAACGAAACAGAATTTACCAGAGCCAATGTTGGCATGTAGGCAATCATATAACCGAATACATAAGGCACAAATACTGCTATGTCGTCTGCTGAAGCCATTTGATACATCAAAACTGCCCCTATCAAGTGGAGCACTCCCAAAATACGTTCGGCATTAAAGTACCTGTCCGCTATTAAACCGATAACAAAAGGTGCAATGATTGCTCCCCAGGATTGACTTGAATAGGCTAGAGCTGTTTCACTTCCATTAGCCCCTAATGTATTTGGTAAATAAATTCCCAAAGTAACAAACCAACCGCCCCAGATAAAAAACTCGAGGAACATCATAAAGGACAGTTGAAATTTAGTTTTAATATTCATTTAAAGTTTTAGTTAGTTGGCTTTTATCTTTTGTAATGGATATAATCCAAGGGTTCGGGCACAATTCCAGAATTTCGAAACTCCATCATAATTTGCCCCCTATGATGGGTGGAATGGTTAATAATGTGGAAAAGGATATCCTTGACTTCGCTTGAAAAACTATCCCCTTCACTATTGCTGTACTCTACCCGTTTTTCAAAAGTATCCGTATTGGAGACAATTTCAAAAGAGGTACGTTGATTTTCGTAATGGATATCCTCCCATTTTCTTACTTCGTGCAGATCCCATACACCAAACTCCGCAGCAACTCCCAACATCCTCTGATTCCAAATATGGTGGGCATTGAGTATATGACTAAAAAGTCTAATGCAGTTGTCCGAAACATTGTCCAGACCACTGCATTGTTGAATCATTTTTTTGTTACAATAAAAATTGTAATCGAAGAGTTGGTGAAAAAATCCCTTCATCATTAAATTATGAGGATTATTCCAATACTCTTTCCAAAAGTTTTTTGGTGGCCAGAATACCTTCTTCTTCGCTCAACTCAGACCCTTCATACTCTACACCTACAAAACCTTCATATCCAGCATTCAAAACAATTTCCATGATTCTCGGATAATCCACCCTTGTTTCATTTCCTGCTTCATCAAAACTATAGGATTTAGCACTTACTCCTTTGGCATAGGGCATCAGCTCTTTTGTACCTTTATAGCGATCATATTCCTCCAGACATTTGGATGAATAGTAATCTCCTTCTTCCCTTTTTATGCAAAAATTACCAAAGTCGGGCAAGGTTCCACAATTTTCCATTCCCACTTTGTCCATTACTTCTGCCAACATCTGTGCGTTGGAAGAAGGGCCTCCGTGATTTTCTACAATTATATTGATGTTTTTGTCCTTGGCGTAGGTTGCCAATTGCTTTAACCCTGCCACTGATGCCGGCATCCATACTTCTGGCTCCATACTTCCATTTAAATTTACACGTATGGAATGGCACCCCAAAGCTGCAGCTGCATCTACCCACTTGTAATGGTTTTCGACAGCCTCAGTTCTTTTTGCTTCGTCGGGCACTGCGATATCTCCTTGACCGTCGACCATTATCAACAGGTTTTTCAAACCATATTTTTCACTTTCGGCCTTGCTTTTTTCCACCCAATTGTTCATGGCTTCTTCAGAGAAATTTGCTGCTTGCAATTCTTTATAATAAAGGGCACTTACATACTCAAGCCCTTCGAATCCCCATTCACTTGCTTTTTCTGCAAAAGTGTATGGATCCACGCCTTCTTCAAAAATCATTTTATGGATAGACCATTGTGCCAAAGAAAGCTTAATGTCAGGTTTGGATTCTTCTGCTACAACCTCTTCAGTAGTTGCTTCTTCTTTTGAATCCTTCTTTGGATTCTGTTTACAGGAATAAAATCCTAAAAAAGCCACTAAAATGAATGTGACAATACTTTTTTGTGTTAAACTACTTCTGTTCATATTTTTACGTTAGTTAATTTCGTGCGGAATCCAAAAACTACAACGTTATAGTGCTGAATTCTCAATAAACATAGGGATTAAATGTAGAAAATTAATTTAATAATTAATACATTTAGCAAATAAACAATCCGAATAAATGAGTAAATTTTATTACAATCAGGAGCAGGAATCCTATGATGCCATTGTGGTAGGTACAGGTATCAGCGGTGGTTGGGCTGCCAAAGAATTGTGCGAAAACGGTCTCAAGACCTTGGTCTTGGAACGTGGACCCATGGTAAAGCACCGTGAAGACTATCCTACAGCCAATAAAGATCCATGGGACTTTCCTCATGCAGGAAGGGCCACCCGTGAAGACATTAAAAAACAAGAAAAACAATCCAGAACAGGCTACACTACTGGAGCAGCTTCCAAGCATTGGTTCGTAAACGATTTGGACCATCCTTATAACGAAACCAAGCGTTTTGATTGGATGAGGGGTTATCACGTTGGTGGACGTTCCATTATGTGGGGAAGACACAGCTACCGCTGGAGCGATATTGATTTTACCGCAAATAAGAATGAAGGTATCGCCGTAGATTGGCCGGTACGTTACAAAGACATTGCACCTTGGTACGATAAAGTTGAGAGTTTTATAGGTGTCTCTGGTGAAAACTTGGGTTTGCCGCAACTACCAGATGGTAAGTTTGAGCCCATGATGGAACTCAATTGTGTTGAAGACCTTCTCCGTGGCAAAGTAGCCGAACATTTTGATGGTCGGGTAATTACTGCCGGAAGGGTGGCGCACATCAACAGTGACAAAAAATTTGAAGGTGATGGCCGTGTTCGTTGCCAATTTAGAAACCGTTGTATTAGAGGATGTCCTTTCGGAGCATACTTTAGTAGCGTTTCCTCAACATTGCCAGTTGCCGAGGCTACCGGAAACATGACGCTTAGACCAGATTCGATTGTACACGAAGTAATATATGACCCTAACACCAAAAAAGCGACCGGTGTTAAGGTAATTGATAGAGAAACAAAAGAAGAATTCGAATTTAAGGCCAAAGTAATTTTCCTTTGTGCCTCTGCCATTGCATCCACTTCCATTTTGATGCAATCAAAATCAGATAGATTCCCTGATGGACTAGGAAACGATTCCGGAGAACTAGGACACAATGTAATGGACCACCACTTTCAAGTTGGTGCATCTGGTAAATTTGACGGGTTTGAGGACAAATACTATAAAGGCAGAAAACCCAATGGAGTGTACATCCCAAGATTCAGAAATTTAGGAGGAAGCTCAAATGTAGATTCATTTAAACGAGGTTATGGTTACCAAGGTGGAGCCAGTAGAGGTAATTATGAGGAAATGATCGCAGAGGCCTCTTTTGGAAAATCATACAAAGACTCCATTTTGAAACCTGGAGGTTGGACCATGGGCATTAATGCTTTTGGTGAAACACTTCCATACCATGAAAACAAAATGACCTTGGATTACGACAAAAAAGACCAGTGGGGCTTGCCAACCGTTACTTTTGATGCCGAAATCAGAGAGAACGAGTACAACATGCGCAAGGATATGCAGGATCAAGCTGTTCAGATGTTGGAAAAAGCTGGGGCAAAAGATATTACTCCTTTTGATGCTCCCTACGCTCTAGGACTTGGAATCCACGAAATGGGTACAGCACGTATGGGTCTGGATCCAAAAACTTCCGTTGTAAATGGCAACAACCAAGTACACGGATGTAAAAACGTTTATGTTACCGATGGTGCCTTTATGGCCTCCGCAAGTTGTGTAAACCCATCGTTGACATACATGGCATTTACTGCAAGGGCAGCTAACCATGCGGCCCAAGAACTTAAAAAAGGAAATATATAATGGAAAGAAGATCAGCACTTAAAAATATGGGGTTGGCTTTCGGTTACGCCGTAGCCACACCTACATTATTGTCGTTACTTCAAAGCTGTAAGAACAAACCAGCTTATGCCGAGTGGACTCCTAGTTTCCTCGATAAAGAACAAGGTTATGCCATGGCGCAGACTTTGGACGTGATTCTTCCAAAAACGGATACACCGTCCGCAACGGAAATGAATGTTCATGTATTTATTGATGCTTACTTGGATGAAGTAATGCCTTTGGAGCAAAGAGATTTTGTTATCATGAAAATGAACAAGTTCTATGATAAAGTCCTTGCGGACTCTGGTAAAGAAACATTAATGGATATTGAGCCAGCAGATATAGATCCTGCATTGCAGACATATCTTAAAAAACGTACAGACGAAGAGGAGGAGATACATTCCGAGGCAAT
Organism: Allomuricauda sp. TMED12; assembly: GCA_002167435.2. Taxonomy (GTDB): domain Bacteria; phylum Bacteroidota; class Bacteroidia; order Flavobacteriales; family Flavobacteriaceae; genus Flagellimonas. The sequence continues at coordinate 60,628 of NHBR02000070.1, read as the reverse complement.
CATGAATTACATGCAGGCCATTATGCAAGGTGGCGAAGCTAGTTTGGATGATGATATCGCCCGATTCTCTTTTGCCAACGATTTAAGGGATTTGGCCACTTGGGCTTATAAAAATTCAGAATATGTTGGCGAGGAAGTATTGGCTTATTTACCAATTCCTGGCGAATACATTGCTTGTGGAGATTTAGAAACATTGACCGGCGGCAAAGCATGGTCACTATAAGTTTTGCTTATCTATAAAATAAAAAAGCCTCCGAAATCGGAGGCTTTTTTATTTCTTGCTATTAATGAAAATACCCCGGAACGTTTATAGTGGGGTAAACTTGTCCGAGGTACTAAATAAATAAACACTATCACAAGTACTGAAAATCAGTACAAATTAAAACCGCACATACTCAACCCTTGATCATTAAAAAGTCGCGCCGTACAATAATTACAAAGTTCTCAAAAGAGAAAATCTACCATTACCATGTCAGCTAAAAAGTAGTTTGTTATAAAATTCCAATATTGGTGTAATTACTGCAAAGATTTAAAAATACCCTTAAATTTCAAGGTGTTAAAATGTAAAATCAACACAAAGTTTTTAACATAAAATGTTGAAAACTAGGACTGAAGATATTTTTTAAAATTATTGAAGTGTGATGGCATCAAACAAAAAGACCGAGTAAGATATCTTACTCGGTCTCGCTTTTATGATGAACTGGCCAGGAGCCAAATATTACCAAGAGTACGGCCTCTTCAATCATGGCCATTAAAATCTTTTTTTGTCCTAGGTAGTTCCCCCGAAACCTAAAGTCAAATCCAGATCGTGACCAAACCGAAGATTTAATCGTGCAAGCGGTTTATACAATCAAGAGATTGGTTGCTTTGGCCGTACAATTATTGGTAATACAAAATTTATAAGAGCAAATACTTTGATCACAAGGTTATTTCCTTGCAACTGCTTTATTCCAATCCGAACTTAATTCAGCACTGTTTTTTTCTGAAACCGAGGCAAAAATCAAAGCCACAATCAAAATCAAGAACAATATTGCACACTTTCTCATTTTCTGCCTCTTTAAGTTTTCCTTAAATTTTTGACATGCCGAAGATATATAACAAAAACCCTCTGCTTTGGGGTCTATGTATAAACTGTTCTTTTTTATGTATAATCGGTTTTTGATTTTCAGAGTTTGTGACCCAAATCTGTTTAAACTGTTTGTTCATCCCTTAAAATGACAGGTATTCCCCTTAATTTTACTTTTCATACCAGTTATACGTGCTAAATATCCATTAACACATAATTTTATTACCATGTAAAGAATAATTCTAAATTTGATGTTACCTATTCTATATTATGCTAGAAGCTGTAATAGTTGATGACGAAATCAAGGCCCTACAGAGTTTAAGTTGGGAACTCACCAACTTAAGCGATGAAGTGGACATTGTTGCATCCTTTACCGATGCAGGTGAAGCCTTGGCCTATTTGGAACAAAACACTCCAGATTGTTTGTTCTTGGACATTGAGATGCCGGCAATGGATGGGTTTCAGTTTATAAAAAACCTAAAGAACAAGGATTTTCCCGTTGTCATTACCACAGCTTACAACCAATATGCATTGCAAGCATTAAAAAACGAGGCTATCGACTATCTTTTAAAACCAATTGATTCGGATGACCTCGAGGAAACCATTGCCAAAATAAAAAAGTTCAACGCCAAGAACCTGACTGTTGAGCGATTGGAGAAAATATTGCTAAACTTCAATGCAGAATCCCAAAGCAAAAAAATAACTATTAACACGGATGGTAAATTGGTCTTCTTGAACAGTGAGGACATCTTGTATGCAGAGTCCGATGGTAACTACAGCACTATTTTTTTAGCAGACGGGCAAAAGATTCTTCTTACCAAAAAACTGAAGGAGGTAAATGCTCTTTTACCCGAAAGCAGCTTCTTTAGAATTCATAATTCATATATTATCAATCTAAATAAAATAAAGGAGTTCCTAAAAACGGATGGTTACGTAGTTTTGGAATCCAATCATAAAATCCCTGTTTCCCGGCAAAAAAAATCCGATTTTTTGGATATGCTTTAATCCCACCAATGTTCCCGTGCCTATAGAAAAATTCAAACAAACCAGAAGCCTTCATCGAGTGCAAAGGAGTACTCTTTTTTTTCTTTTGCTCTTTTTTGTTTCCAAAATATTGTCCGCACAGGAGATTCCGAATGAATTTATCGAGAAAGCAGAAACTCTCGTTCAACTGCAACCCAAGTCATATCAATCTTTAGACCAAGAGCTTTATTCCGAAAAGCGAGACACCGTTCTATTAAGGTATTTCACCAATTTGAGCAAGGAAAACAATTATCCCGAAGGTCAGGCCTATGCATTGAACCAGCTCGGAATGAAATACAGGAACATTTCCCAATATGAAAAAGCAGCAAACCTGCACGAGCAAGCCTTAGCAGTTTCCGAAGAAGCAAACAATATCGACTTTAGGGTTCTTAGCCTTAATATGCTCGGAGTGGTATATAGGCGCACAGATGCGATTAAAACCGCTCTGGACTATAACCAAAGAGCACTGGAACTGGCTGAACAGGTGGAGGATCCTTCCAACCATATAAAAAGAAGTATTAATGTTGCCCTAAACGGCATAGGGAACTTATACCAAACTTTGGAACAGTATGATTTGGCCATTTTACAATTCGAGAGAGCATTAACCTTAGAAGAAGAGCTAGGCAATAAACTAGGATTGGCTATCAATCATCAAAATATTGGACATTGTTTGGAGGAGAAGGGCGATTTAGAAGGGGCGCTTGAAAACTACAGAAAATCGCTGGCATACAACGAAGAAATAGATTCCGATATTGGTCGTGTAATCTGTAAGAACAGTTTGGCCCAAATCTATCTCAAACAAAACATGCCCTACTTGGCATTGGTGCTTTTAGAACCACTGCAGGAAGAATCCAAAAAAATTGGTGACTTTTCCATAACCTCTTTGGTTTTTATCAACACTGGATGGGCCCATACCAAGTTGGCCAATTATAATGAAGCAGAAAAATTTATACAGGAAGGTCTAAAAATGGCCCAAAATCGAAACATCCCTAGCAATATTCTGTATGCATACGAGAAATTGTCGGATATGGAAAACACCAAAGGGGATTATAAAAAGGCTTATGAGTTTTACAAAAAAGCCGACGAGTACGATAAACAGATTTCCAGTGCTACCAATCTTCGGTATATGAACGATATTATTGTTAGGTACCAAAATGACAAGAAGAATAACCAGATTGCGGTTCTAGCCAAAGAAAATGAGATTGTCCGCCTAAGATTGAAAAAAAACCAAACCACACTGTTGGTTAGTGCATTGATTGTAGGGCTCATATCATCTATCCTTTACATTCTATATCGTCAGTACCAAAGTAAGAACGAGAAAAGGGTTCTTACCTTGGAGCAAAAAATGTTGCGGAGCCAAATGAATCCGCATTTTTTGTTCAATTCATTGAACTCCATCAAACTTTACATTATAAACAACGAACAAAAAAATGCTGTTCATTACCTGAACAAGTTTTCCAAACTAGTACGTAAAATTTTAGAGGCTTCTTCCCAAAAAGAGATTCCTTTAGCAGAAGAATTGGGCACCATGGAACTTTATATGAATATTGAAAATATTAGGTTCTCCAACGAGATTGACTTCAAAATAGAGGTGGAAAAAGACATCAATGTGGATAATATCAAAATCCCTTCGTTAACGTTGCAACCATTTTTGGAAAACTCTTTGTGGCATGGATTATCGCCAAAAAATGGTTACAAGAGAATACAGATAAATGTAAAACACAAGGATAAGGGGCACGTAACCATAGAAATTGTGGACAATGGTGTTGGAAGGACCATGGCCGAAGTAAACAAAGAAAACCGAGTACTCAAAAGGAAATCCTTGGGCATACGTATTACCAAAGAAAGATTAGCCAATTTCGCCAAGGATTATCAAAACAAATTTGATGTGGATATTATGGATCTGTTTGATGAAAATGGCAACCCAAACGGGACCAAGGTAATCTTGGACATTCCTACGATTTAATATTTTCAGCTGCTACTTCTTCCAATTCCCTATACCAATCCTCTCCAAATTTTTTGATTAAGGCGTCTTTTACAAATTTATAAATGGGCACCTTTAATTCTTCTCCCAAAGCGCAGGCTGGGTCGCAAATTTCCCATTTATGATAGTTTACAGCGGTAAATTCCGAATACTCTCTAGTCCTTACTGGGTACAAATAGCACGATATTGGTTTTTTCCATTTAGTTGCGCCAGCCTCATAGGCGGCTTCCAATCCGCACTTTGCAACCCCATCTTCAGAAAAAACAACGTAAGCGCACTCATTGTTGTTCACCAAAGGAGTTTCCCATTCACCATCTTCACCTTTTACAAAAGTTCCATGTTCTTCAATGGCGGCAATACCTTCGGGGCGTAAAAAAGGTTTAACATCTTGATAGATGTTTACCAGTTTGTCGGTCTCCGAATCATCCAACGGGGCTCCGTACTCCCCTCCCACGCAACAAGCTCCTTTGCAAGCGTTTAGGTTACATACAAAATCGTTTTGTAAAATCTCTTCTGATACAATGGTTTTTCCTATCTGGAACATATTAAACCTTTACTTTTTGGCAAAGGTAATCCAAAACCAAAAATTTGATGATTTATAAACATTTTATGTAGTCCAAAAGTATTTTTTCCACGTAAATTTGCCGTCCGAAAAAAATAACGAGATGAATTTTAATTTTAAGGAAATAGCAACGGCCGGAATGATATTGTTTGCCGTTATCGATATTTTGGGAAGTATTCCAATCATTTTATCCCTAAGGAACAAAGTTGGCCATGTTCAATCCGAAAAGGCTTCGATAGTTGCAGCTTGTATTATGGTTGCCTTTTTGTTTGTTGGGGAAAGTATTCTTTCTTTGATAGGCATCGATGTGAACTCGTTTGCCGTTGCCGGGGCTTTTATCATATTTTTCCTTGCTATTGAAATGATTCTGGGAATAACCCTATACAAGGACGATGAGCCGGAAACAGCTTCCATTGTACCCATCGCTTTTCCCCTTATTGCAGGAGCAGGAACCTTGACTTCCATTTTGTCCTTAAGGGCCGAATATCATGTGGAAAACATCATAGTAGCCATAATTATAAACGTTATCTTTGTGTACATCGTACTAAAATCCAGTGCTAAGATTGAACGGATATTGGGTAAAAACGGACTCAACATTATCCGTAAGGTGTTTGGTGTTATTCTTATGGCGATTGCGGTAAAGCTGTTTGCCACCAATATTAACGAGCTAATGGCCCACGGTGTGTAAATTATTGATATGAACAAGACCTTTGCTGTAGTAATAATTATTCTTGCGTTGGCTCTTATTGCCTACAACATAACCATGGTAGATTTTGAAAACCCGCTAAAGGGTGATAGTACCATTGCTTTGATTGGGATAGTGGCCTCGTTGTGCGCCATAGTCTTAATGCTGATTTTTGTGACTTCCAAAAAAATAGACAAGAAGCTCAAAAAATAAATCAATGTTTGACTTCCACAGCGCCTATTTGAGACTGATCGATTTCAGCTTTATCCAATGCTCTTACCTTTTTTAGCATAGAATCGTGGTCTCCCTTGATTTGTGCTGAAATATTGGGTGAGAACAATTGCTCAGCAATATTGGCCTTTAAATAGGCCTTTATCTTATCCTCATAGGCATAAAAATCCAATTTTATTTTGCGGTCGAGAACAAATTGAATAAAATTATCGAAAAGGATGTCATCCACTCTGAATTCGTCTAAAAATTGGTTTTGTGTATATCCATCATACATGGTTCTATCCTCTTCCAAGTGCTCAAATACAAAACGGGCAAAGAATTGATAGGTATCGTCCATGCTTTCTATAGCCTCTTCTTGATTGCTCCCTATGGGAACAAAAACATCAGGGATTATTCCGCCTCCGCCATAGACCACTTTGCCTTTTGGCGTAACAAATTTTAGTGAATCCGCCACTTTAATACTGTCTGCAGAGGTAAGTTCTCCATTGGTATAGCGCTCCATAAATCTTTTATAGTAATCATGGTTGCCATCTTTATAAGATTTTTGAATAGACCTTCCCGTTGGGGTATAATATCGTGAAACGGTAAGCCTGACTGCAGAACCATCGCCCAAGTCCATTTCGCGCTGAACCAAACCTTTTCCAAAGGAACGACGACCTACAATGGTCCCAATATCATTATCCTGTAATGCCCCAGCAATGATTTCACTGGCAGACGCAGAACGTTCATTGATCAAAACATATACCGGTTTATCTTCAAAATCTCCTTTTTTAGTGGCATAGGCCTTTTTAACCCTGCCCTTTTTGTTTTTGGTAAATAGAATCAGTTTATCCTCGCCCAAAAATTCATCGGCCAATTTTTCAGCAATCCCTAAATAACCTCCAGGGTTGTCTCTAAGGTCCAAAGTTAATTTCTCTGCCCCTCTTAATTTTAGTTTTCTGAGTGCATCCTTGAACTCGTCAAAAGTGGATTCTGCAAAACGGTTGATTTTGATATAGCCCATTTCATTGGTGAGCATATAATAGGATTCAACACTTCTAATCGGAACTCGATCGCGAACCACGGGAACCTCCATCATTTTATTTTCGGTCTTTCTGAAAACCTTCAAATTGACCTTGGTCCCGATTTTACCTTTTAAGGTGGATACCACATCATCATTGGCAATGCTTCTACCATAAAGGGTATCCATATCCGCCATAAGAATACGATCACCGGGTTTAATCCCGCTGATGTAACTTGGCCCATTCTTAATGGTTCTAATAACAGTAATGGTGTCCCTGTACATGTAAAAGCTTACACCAATACCCGCAAAATCCCCTTTCATGCTTTCCGCCACATCTTTCATTTCATCTTTTGGGATATATACAGAATGTGGGTCCAATTTGCCGAGGATATTGTTTACGGTGACATCCACAATACTATCGGTGTCAACATCGTCCACATATTCGTAATCGATGTAATCAATAAGCCTGTTGAGTTTATCTTTTTTTGAATTTGTGGAAAACAGCTTCTCCGGAGAATCGTTAAAATGGAGTTTTCCCCCAATAAAAATACCAAGGGCCACCGCCAAAGCAAGTAACGTGGGCCAAATATATCCTTTAATCTTTTTCATATAGCAATTATGGTTTTAAACCATTTCTTCCAAAATGGGCAAATGGACAATCTCCACTCCTGCCCTTTCCAGAAACTTAATTCCAGAATCATCTTTGTATGCATTCTGGTATACCACACGTTTTATGCCAGCTTGATGTACAAGCTTACTACATTCTCTGCAAGGTGACAAAGTAATGTACAGTGTAGCACCTTCACAAGACTGTGTAGATGAGGCAACTTTGAGAATGGCATTGGCCTCGGCATGGAGCACGTACCATTTGGTGTATCCCTCATCGTCCTCACAAATATTTTCAAAACCGGTCGGGGTTCCATTGTACCCATCGGAGATTATCATCCTATCCTTTACGATAATGGCTCCAACTTGCCTTCTTTTACAATAAGAAAGTTTACCCCATTCTTGGGCCATTCGCAAATAGGCTTTATCGTATTTTTCTTGTTTACTCGCCTTCATTTGTCCAAAAAACGCTGATAATTAATTAAATATACCTGCTTTAAAAGACCCTTACAACCTTATTCGATAAAATTTAACTAAGGCCCTATATGGGGAACGTAGCAATCAGCAGGGGTATTGTAATGACTATGATTAAAATTGATGCGACCGCAATAAAAATCCATCGCTTAGCCTTTAAGAGTTCCAAGATTACATAAGAAATGGTCAAAACAATCAAAATGACAGTAACTTGGGAAAGTTCGATACCCGTTGCAAAACCTAAAAGTGGTGTAATCTTGTCCTCTTCTTCGGCCATTAACATTTTAAAATAGTTAGAGAAACCAAAACCATGGATCAAACCAAAGAAAGCGGTGGCCAAAATGTGCATAAAAATACCTACGTTCAAGGATTCTTTATAGACGTATGCAAAATTGAACAAGGCCGTCAGTAAAATAGTAACCGGGATCAAAAACTCAATGAGACCCACATCCATGGTAACCACCTCGTAGACGGACAATGCCAAAGAGGTACAATGGGCAAGGGTAAAAATAGTGGCCAAAACCAATACTCGTTTCCAGTTCCTAAAGGTAAAGGGAACAGTTAATGCCGATAGGAACAAAATATGGTCATAGGCGCCAAAATCCAGTACATGGTCAAGGCCTAGTTTGATATAAAACAAAAACTCTTGCATAACTATTGGTTAAGATATTCCCCTTTCTTTTTGAATTGTTTCGTAAGCCTTTTGGACTTCTTTGAATTTTTCCTCAGCTCCGTTACGTATGGCTTCGTTTTCGGTCACCACACGATCAGGGTGATATTTTTTTGCCATGGTACGGTAGGCTTTCTTTACCTCGTCGTCGGTAGCAGTTCTTTCAATTTCCAAAATCTTGTACGAGTTGTCCACTGACTTGATGAACATGGCCATAATACTTTCAAAATCGTGCTGATTCACACGAAAATACCCCGCAATCTCTTTTAATTTTTGAACTTCTGCTTTGCTTACCTGCCCATCGGATTGAGCTATACCAAAAAGAAAGTGCAGCATTTGTAGCCGAACTTCATATCTAGTGCGCTGCACCATAAAGTTACATATCCGTTGGGTAGATATTTCCCTTTTTTTAATGACCTCGTTGAAAGTCCTGAAAATAGCATTGGCTCTTTCCTTACCATAAGTGCTTAAAAAATACTGCCGAACATAGTCGAGCTCCCTTTGATTTACCTGCCCATCAGCCTTTATAATTATGGAACATAGGGAGAGCAAATTCAACTCAAAATCGGCCGGAGAAACCGATTGTCTGGTCACATTTTCAAATACGGACCTAGATCTATTGCCGGAACCTCCTAAATTATCCAAAAAAGTTCCCACGATAAATCCTAAAACCGCACCTGGAAATCGAAATAAAAAATAACCGAGAAAAGCGGCTATCCACTTTATCATGCTTCAAAATTTAAACCCCAAATATAGGGGTTTGCTGGATAAACAAAGCTTTAAGCTATGTTAAGGGTGATGAAAAAAACCAAACAAACCACTATCTTTGTAATCTAATTAAAAAGAAGTCTATGTATCCAGAAGAATTGGTTAAACCCATGCGCGAAGACTTGGCCGGTGCCGGGTTTGAAGAACTACATACAAGCGAAGCCGTTGAAAATGCACTAAAAAAGGATGGAACCACTTTGGTAGTGGTGAATTCGGTTTGTGGTTGTGCCGCGGCCAATGCAAGACCAGCTGCTAAATTAAGTCTGCAGAACAGCAAGACGCCAAACAATTTGGTTACCGTTTTTGCAGGTGTGGATATGGAAGCTGTGCAAACAGCAAGAAACCACATGGTGCCATTTCCTCCCTCTTCACCGAGCATGGCATTGTTCAAAGATGGCGAGTTGGTTCATATGATCGAAAGGCACCATATTGAAGGTAGACCCGCTGAACTAATAGCAGAAAACTTGATGGAAGCTTACAATGAATTTTGCTGAAATCGAGTAAAATAAGATACTCAATAAGCCACCCTAATGGGTGGTTTTTTTATTTTTACGGCAACCCATAAATATGTAACAGTGCAAAAAATACTGTCCTACCCTTTAACCATTATTTTCTTTATTCTGTTTGGTTTGGTCCTGGTTATTTTCCATCCCATACAATGGATTTGCCTAAAGGTTTTTGGATACAATGCCCACAAGGGAAGTGTTTCCATTTTAAATTGGTTTATAATGCGCTGTACCAATGTGCTCGGAACACGGTACAGGTTTGAAAACAACCTAAATATTCCAACCAACAGACCTCTGATCATAGTTACCAACCACCAGAGCATGTACGATATTCCACCCATTATTTGGTATATGCGTAAATACCATCCCAAATTTGTGAGTAAAATAGAGCTGGGAAAAGGAATACCCAGCGTTTCCTATAATTTAAGACATAGTGGGTCTGCACTTATTGACAGAAAAGACCCGAAACAATCCATTGCCGAGCTTCAAAGGCTGGCCAAATACATTGAAGAGAACAATAGGAGCGCCGTTATATTCCCAGAGGGTACACGAAGTAGGACTGGAACTCCAAAACCATTTAGAACAACAGGACTAAAGGTGATGATGAAAAATGCCCCCTCCGCCCTGATTGTGCCTATCAGTATAAACAATTCTTGGAAATTGTTACGCTATGGCAAATTCCCAATGGGATTGGGTTCCCATGTTAGGTTTGATGTTCATCCGCCCATAGAAAATAAAGGTAATGCCGATGAACTCATTGCTCAAATAGAAAAACAGGTTGTTTCAGGAGTCAAAACGCAGTAGATGGAATCGAACCAATTGATACAAAATACCATTGATTTTGTTAAGCAAGAGCTACAAAACGCTGAGGGCGGTCATGATTGGTTCCATATTGAACGTGTTTTCAACACTTCGAAATTGATTTTAAACCACGAAGATGGTGACTCACTTATTGTTCAACTAGCCGCCCTACTTCACGATATTGCCGACCCCAAATTCCATGGTGGCGATGAAAACATTGGGCCTGAGACTGCAAAAACCTTTCTTGAGTCCCAATTGGTTGATGAAAAAACCATATCCCATGTCGTGGACATTATCAAACATATGTCCTTTAAAAATAGTTTGGACAAGAACAATCGAAAAGCTTTTACTTCAAAAGAACTTCACATTGTACAAGATGCAGACCGTTTGGATGCCATTGGAGCCATTGGTATAGCCCGTGCTTTTAATTATGGAGGTTTTAAAAACAGGGAGCTTTACAATCCAGACGTTCCCCCAAACCCCAACCTAACGAAGAAAGAGTATAAAAACTCCAAAGCTCCCACCATCAACCATTTTTATGAAAAGTTATTACTGCTCAAGGATAAAATGAATACCAAAACCGGAAAAAAACTGGCTGAGGAACGGCATTTGTTTATGCTGGAGTATCTAAATCAGTTTTATAACGAGTGGAATGGCAAAGAATAGTCCATAACAGTACTCTTCCTCTTTTTTGTATCTTAGGGACTCACATAAATCAAACTAAACAAAATGCAAAGAAGAAAGTTCATCAAAAATACCGCAGCCGCTTCAGCTGCTTTTTCCATTGTACCTATCCATGTACTGGGCAAAACCCATATTCCTCCGAGTGACACCTTGTATGTTGGTGCTTTTGGTGTTGGAGGTAGAGGAAATAATGTAATCAATGGTTTGAATGATACAGGCAGGGTGAAATTTGTAGCTTTTTGCGATGTGGATGACCGTCGCGCACAACAAACTTATGAGCAGTTTCCAGATGTAAAACGATTCAAGGATTTCAGAAAGGTTTTTGATGCGCATTTGAACGATATTGATGCCATTGCCGTGGCGACTCCCGATCATACTCATGCAACCATTTCACTCCCCTTTATGCGTGAAAAAAAACATGCCTACGTCGAAAAACCGTTGACGCACAATATTTACGAGGCACGACTGATGACCCAAGTTGCAAAAGAACAGGGCATTGTAACCCAAATGGGGAACCAAGGTGCTTCCAGCGATGGTAGCCGAATAGCTCGCGAATGGGTAGAATCCGGAATTATTGGTAAGGTACACACCATCGATTGTTGGACCAACCGTCCTGTATGGCCACAAGGTGTACCATTGCCCACAAAAAGAGACCGCATCCCAAGGGAATTGGATTGGGACCTTTGGTTGGGCCCTGCAAAAATGCGTGATTATAACGATGCCTATCTTCCATTTAAATGGAGGGGGTTTTGGGACTTTGGAACTGGAGCGTTGGGAGATATGGGATGCCACATTATGGAAACGCCATTTAGTGTTCTTGACCTTGGTTATCCAAAAGAAGCAGAAGCAAGTTGTACCACGGTTTGGGTAGATGATTTTGTTGAAGCTGATTATAGCCATTCTTGTCCTCCTTCATCTAAAATACACCTAAAGTTTGAGCACGAAGAGCATGGCGATATTGCTTTGAACTGGTACGATGGTGGATTAAAACCTAATTTACCTGATGAACTTAAGGATGATGAAACAATAGGAGATAACGGAGGTGGAACTGTTATGTATGGGGATAAAGGCATCCTAATATGTGATACCTATTCTCGAAATGCAAGATTATTGCCTTCCGAAATGATGAATCTTTACAAATCCCCAGCGCCTAAATACGATAGAGTGCCAGAAGGTATTAATGGACACTTCTCCAACTTTGTGGATGGCTGTCAAAATGGTACACCAACATCTTCCAATTTTGAAAAGGCAGGAAGACTTACAGAAACAGTACTCATGGGTAATTTGGCAGTTAAAGCTTATCAATACAAAGAATTGCAAGAAGGTAAAACCCCTAGCGATTGGAATCCATATAACTCACCTGGAAGAAGAAAACTTTTCTGGGATGGGGATAATATGAAGATTACCAATTATGAGAAAGCTAACGAATGGGTAACCCGTGATTACCGACAAGGTTGGGAATTGAAATAGACCAAACCATATTCATAATGAAAATGGCCCTTTAGGGCCATTTTTTAATTCTTGGTTTGACTAGAATTACAAAAATGTTCACAAAGGTAGATCACGTCATTCTGAACAAAGTGAAGAATCTCCTCTTTGCCATCAAGGGCGAAAGTTAGCTTGTTTATGAGTTTTTTCGTCGCAAGCTCTCTCGAAATAACATATCTTCATTACTCATTGCTCAATTGTTGTTAGAACAATTTCATCTGTCCGTTCTTATATTGCTCGTGCATTTCCGTATTCAATTGTGGAAAACTTCTCCGGTTAAAGTAGCGTTTTTTAGCAAGACCGGCCATTTCGTGTATTTGTTCTGCAATTTTGCCTTCGCCCCTAGTTCTTGTTCCAAATCGACTATCATTTACTGTTCCGCCATGGCAATCCTGTATTTGATGCAATACCTTTTCAGCACTATCGGGCATGGCTTTTTTAATCCAATCTGTAAATATTTGACCAATGGCTCCATTGAGGCGTACTACCGTCAACCCAAAGGAAAGTGCTCCATGGTCGGCAACAGCCTTCGCCATAGGTAATAATTCGTGCGAGTTTATTCCTGGTATCATTGGCGCCAACATAGCATTTACAGGAATATTGTTTTCTGATAACACCTGAATGGTTTTTAATCTTTTTTGGATGGATACCGTTCTGGGCTCTAATTTTCGTCTTGTTTCTTCCGAAAGTGAAGTGACCGATATATTGACACCTACCAATTGATGTTTGTTCAACTCCTTCAAAATATCAAGATCACGTAAAACCAATGCATTTTTTGTAATGATGCCTACCGGATGTCTATACTTTAAAAAAACCTCGAGGCATTTTCGGGTAATCTCAAACTTTTGCTCTGCAGGTTGATAACAATCTGTGTTTCCCGATAACACAATAGTCTGAGCCTTCCAATTTTTGTTCTTTATTTTGGCTTCCAAAAGCTCTGGCGCAGACTTTTTTACCAAAATTCTTCGTTCAAAATCCAAACCGGCACTGTATCCCCAATACTCGTGGGTGTTTCGTGCGTAGCAATACACACAACCGTGTTCGCAACCTTGGTAGGGGTTCATGGAGAACATCATACCTACATCTGGGCTGTCCACTTTGTTCACTATGGTCTTGGGAAAAATGGGAATGTATTGTGTTTTGTTCCTTTCGGCTTGCTCCCCTTCCAATCTGCAGAATTCCAAAAAGTCTTCCCGCATTTCATAAACATGTTGCAGAAACTTATTGTGGGTGTTTTTTTGGGCACCTCTTCCTTTGAGAAATGTCTTAGATTTCATTTATTGGATTTATTCCAAATTTATGGATTTTATCCATTTTATATGAAAATATGTATTAAACATTTTTACGTCGAGTAGTTAGCTATAGTATAGGCAGGTCCCAAAAGGAAGTGGCCTTTATTTATCAATGAGGTTATCCAATAAATACTCAGCATCTTACTTTGAAATGAAAAAAGCTGGGCAAATGCCCAGCTTTCTCCGTTTTTTGGTTAGGTACCCCAAGAGGGAAATATCCTTTACTATTCCAAACCAAAATAGGCTACCACGGCATGATAATCATTTACATCCACCCCGGCGGCTTTGAGTTCGCTTAACACATTTTCTTGGGAGCTCTTTAAATTTAGATTTAATACCTGGGTTCCTTTCTCAATAGCTACTATTGTTAGATTACTCAATTCCCCTTCTGGAACAAAATACAGACTGTCGTCTACACTATTATAAAAACTAATTGTCGCATCACCATTGTTAAAACTATCTTTAAACTGTAATGTGGTATATTGAAGATTCCCTCGGTAATTGCCGGGAACTAAGAAATTAACGCTAGCCAAAGACTCCTCTAAATAAAAAAGAAATGCGTAATCTGCAGGATCAGATACAACATCAAGAAGATCAAAATTAAGGGTAGTGCCAGAAAATCCCTGGAGACCAACTACATAGTAAAAAACATTGGCATTGCCGTCCACTCCATTGGTTCCGTCCGCTCCATCCGTACCTTGACAATCAAGTGCATCCACAGTACCATCCAAATTGATATCTTCATTGGTTTCATCATTGGTAATATCCGCAATACCATTACCGTTAAGATCCCAACAAGCAATACCGTTAACACCATCAGCTCCATCGGCACCTTGGCAGTCCAAACTATCATAGTTGCCATCCTGGTTAACATCTTCTTCCGCATCGCCAATTCCGTTACCGTTCAAATCCCAACAGCTAATGCCATCGGTGCCAGGATCGCCCTGATCTCCCTTTTCCCCGGTAATACTATCGCCTTTTGGCCCTTGATCTCCTTGTAGTCCCTTTTCCCCATCTTCTCCAGAGCATGATACCAACATTGCTCCCATGCACATTATGGCCATAGCCGTTATTCTAATTGTTTTCATATTATTTATGGTTTTATATTTCTATCAATTTTCGAATGTATAAAACTGCAACAGCTCTTTTGTGGGCCAGTTGACCTATCCTAAACATGGATTGATGAATGCAGGAAATGAATTGATGCGATGAAGGTCATAGAAAGTATATGATCTTGATTCTTCATTAATCCAACAAAATGAATATTACTTAGTTAGCGCATCTGTTTAACACTTATGGCACAAATCCTTCCGAATCCAATCATAGCATTCCAACAAAAAAAAGCTGGGCAATTGCCCAGCTTTTACGCTAATGGTTAGGTTGCCCCAAGGGGGAAAAATATCCTTTACTATCTATTCCAAACCAAAATAAGCGGCCACAGCATGGTAATCGTTTGTATCCACCCCAGCAGCTTTAAGTTCATTTAAAACACTTTCTTGGGTGCCTTTGTTTCCTAATATGGGAGATTCAACAGCTATAACATGAAAGTAAACGAACAATCCATCTGGTACTATAAAGGCAGAATTGTCAGCTGAGTTCCAAAATAAAACATTTACTTCATGCGAAGCTGCATCTATATAAAGAGAGGTATATACTGTATTGGCTATTGGTCCAGGCACTGGGAACAAATTACCATTAGCAGTTTCCAGATAGAAGAAATAAGCATAATCATTTACAGTTCCTGGTGGAGTTTCCAAAGGAATAATTAGTTCAGAACCCGTAAATCCAGCCAGTAATGTTCTCCACCTTTCCACATTGGCATTGCCATCTTGACCATTTTGACCAGGGGCACCTTGACAGTCCAAAGCATCCACAACACCATCCAAGTTGAGATCCTCATTGTTTGCATCTACCGTAATGTCTCCAACTCCATTCCCATTCAAGTCCCAACAGCTAATGCCATCAGCACCAGGATCGCCCTGATCTCCCTGATCTCCCTTATCCCCCTTAATACTATCGCCTTGCGGTCCTGGTTTTCCTTGTATTCCCTGTTCTCCATCGGAACCAGAACAAGAAGCCAATGTGATTGTCATTGCTAACATGGCCACACTAAATAATTTCAAATTTTTCATACTATTTTTGTTTAAATATGGGTTATTACTGGACCAAAAGTATGTTGGAAAACCATTTGTTTTGGGGCCCAACTAACCTAGGTGGGCTATCATTTGATGAATGGTACAAATGAATTGACGACAATATAAAAATGTAAGTATTTTCTTTCTTTTTTAAAATGCTGCCAATAAAAAAAGCCCCTGATTGGGGCCTTTATTTCCTTTAAAAAAGGGTTGTTCTATTTGAAATCCACTTTTACCAATTGTTTCCTCCCCCCTCTTTTCGCATAAAATAGCATTTTATCTTCCATCTCATCTTTAAGTGGTTTGGAAACCATTAGTGGTAATCTGGCTTCTTGCTGATCTATGATCTTTTCATAGTCCATTGCCCCATTTTCATCCAAAGAAATCAGGAAAACGTTTCGGTTTCTGCTGAACCCTTGCTTAAAAATCAATCGTTCGTTGTTGATCAACTGTGGGTTTTCAGCAGCAGTACAAATAAAGAAATAGGTGTTGCCATCTTTACAGTATGAACTGTACGAAGCGTAGGCCCCATCCCCTTGGGTAACTTCGGTCTTATTAATGTTCCTTGCCCATTCCATGGTTCCCTTCGAATCCAATTTAACACTGACAATATCGTTGTGATGGTAACGTTCGATTCTTATCCGCTGACCCGCCCCTGTGGTTTCCAAACCAGTGGTAACGAAGTATTCCTCTGCGTTGAAGAAAATTTCGCCTTTATCCGTCACCTCCACTCCCTTAAAAACCAGGTTTTTGATATCCTTGTCTTCTTCCCGGCCAAATTTATCGTCCATAAACTGTTGTGAGAAGGGATTGTATTTCTGCGACTTAATATTCAATGAATTCGGGTTCACATCAAAATAAGCGATGCCGTTATACCTGTTGTCCTTTCTATCCGCATAAAAACCTACACAAACCAGCTTATCTTTGATAAGAACCGGATACAGCGCTTCGGGATATTTACCAGGATCTACAAAGGACTGTGTTTGACTTCCATATTGCGAAACTTTGATCAGTTCGTACTGAAACTTTCTTTCATCTACCCTAAAGCGTCTCTTTTTAAAGTAGGCCTTTCCCACAATATACGCGGTTTGTAGGTCGGGTGAAAAAGCCACGTTCTCAAAAGCATAGTTCTTCTCTTCGATTTCATCGGAAAAATCGTATTCAAACTTTTTATTGAGAGCCGTATCGAACAGATGGATTATATGTTTGTTGCTCTTCCCTCTTTTGTGATGCGTACTGATTACAAATCCTGTTTTGTCTTCATTAAAAAGAATGGCCGTAGTAAATCCTCGTGAAAAATCACGGTTATAGTAATTTTTCCCTACAGGATTGTTTACCTCTTCGGAAGCAATGGAAAGTAGTTTCTTCTCCTTGAAATTGAAGTCGATAATTGGGCTCGTATGCACCCAGTATTCATATTCACCTCTGTTGGGATTGTATTTCAGAAACAAGAGATTCAACTGGCCATTTTTTAGAAACCCGTTCACAAAATCCGACCCCTTCAGCTTATAGTTGTATTCGGATACCAGTTCCAAATCACTGTTATACTTTTCAATGAGATACCCTTTGGGTTTAAGAATCAATCCTTGATAGTAGGAACGCACCAAAACATAACCTCCAGAATCATCTTCATCAATAGCAACAAGGTTGGAATAGCGGTACCTGTCTCGATATTTTTCCCCAAAATCGTAAGAAACCGGCATTTTTTGCGCATTCGCGCCCATGCCTGTCAGCACAAAGCAAAATAGTAGGAATAGGTTTTTTTTCATGGTCTGGCTTGGTTAAGCCAATGGTTATGATCCAGGGAAATTTGCTTTTCGTTTTTCCAAAAATGCGGAGGTACCTTCTTTAAAATCCTCGGTTCCAAAGCAATTGCCAAAAGCATCAATTTCCACCGAATAGCCATCAGCGTCATACTTAAAACCAGCATTTATTGCTTTTATTGCGTGTTTTATGGCCACTGAGGAATTATTCGATATCCTGCTTGCAATTTTTCGGCATAATGGCAATAATTCCTCACTGGATACTACATGATTTACCAATCCATAACCAAAGGCTTTATCGGAATCGACCATACCGGCCGTCATGATCATTTCCATGGCTCTTCCCTTGCCAACCAATTGGGGTAAACGCTGCGTACCGCCATAACCGGGAATTACACCTAAGGAGACTTCGGGCAAGCCCATTCTTGCATTACTACTGGCAACTCGAAAATGACATGCCATGGCCAACTCCAAACCACCACCTAGTGCAAAACCATTTATTCCCGCAATAACGGGCGTGGAAAGGTTTTCTACAAAATCGAAGAGGTTTCGCTGCCCCGCGGCGGCAAGCTGACGGCCTTCTTTTATAGAAAAATCTGCAAATTCAGAAATATCTGCACCTGCCACAAAGGCTTTTTCCCCGCTTCCGGTTATAATAATTACCTTAATCTCATTATCCTCATCCAATTCTTTAAAGGCTACGTGTAGCTCTTCAATAGTTCGTTTGTTGAGGGCATTGAGCTTTTTGGGTCTATTTATGGTTATGGTGGCCAAATTGTTCTCTTCTTCAATGTAAATGTTTTCAAAATCCATATATACTGATGTTTGAGACGGCCTATCAAATATCCGCCATTATTGTTTATGCTCTTTTGGAAACTCGATGGTAAAAACAGTTCCCTTTCCAACTTTTGAGGTAAAGTTAATGGTTCCTCCATAGTTTTCCACAATGTTCTTTACCATACCTAAGCCTAACCCCGTTCCGCTGGATTTAGTAGTGAACTTAGGTTCAAAAATACGGTGCTTATATTCGTCCGCGATACCGAGACCATTGTCCGCGATAGATATTTTTACATGTTCGCCCACGGTTGCAACGGTTACCAAGATTCTGGGTGATTCGACATCCGGTACCGCTTGTATCGCGTTTTTTACCAAATTGGTAATTACCCGAATCAGTTGTGTCCGGTCCAATTTGGCTACAATTTCTTCTTCGTCAGCTATAAAATGAATATAATCCTCATTGAAAATCTCCAGGGCCAATCGTACCACTTTGACCACGTTCAAGGTCTCGTTTTGCTGGGCAGGCATATCCGCAAAACTGGAGAATGCAGTGGCAATGTTGCTCATGGTGTCTATC
The DNA here is from genome assembly GCA_002167435.2 of Allomuricauda sp. TMED12. Lineage (GTDB taxonomy): Bacteria > Bacteroidota > Bacteroidia > Flavobacteriales > Flavobacteriaceae > Flagellimonas. The sequence continues at coordinate 41,533 of NHBR02000070.1, read as the reverse complement.
TGCTGAATCAAGGTTTTGGAAAACTCCTTGACCTTTTTCTGTATATCGGGGTCTTTGGGGTCGAACTTACGTTCAAAACTCTGCACAGTAAGACGCAAAGGAGTTAAAGGGTTTTTAATTTCGTGCGCCACCTGTTTGGCCATTTCCCGCCAAGCTTGTTCCCGTTCACTTCGGGCCAACTTTACGGCACTTTCCTCCAACTCATCAATCATTCTGTTGTACGAATCCACCAATTTGCCGATTTCCTCACCTGGGCTTTCCAAATAAATCTTTTCATTCTGTTGGGTCAGGTTTGTCCGGTACATCTTATCCGATATGGTCTGAAGCGATCTTGTAATATATTTTGAAATGAAATATGCCAGGATAATGGCAACTATCAGCATTAAAACATATACCATTCCCAACCTAAAAAGAAATTCCTTCAACTCCATATTATTGAAGGTATTGTCTTCAAAATAGGGGAGATGCAATATACCGATAGGCTTAAACTTGAGGTCGTAGATATAGGTATAGGTTGACTGATAGTTATCTCCCGCGGCCCTTTTTTCCTCAACAAATCGGGTTTCGCCACTCTCTCTTAAAAAATTCAGCACTTCTGCATCAAGACAGGTCGCAATTGTGTTCGAATCAAAACTGGGTCTTGAGTTTTTGACCAAATTACCCTCCAGGTCGTAAATATTGAAGTTTACATTTTGGATATTGGCTATCTTATATATGTCTTCACTGAAAATAAGATGCAGATTTTCTGTGGTTATGGGATAGGTAGTCTCCTTTATGGTATAGTTGATGCTTTTGATCAACTGTTCCTCCTTTCGCTCCAATCTTTCCGTGTGATAATCGTTTCCCTGCTCTTTATACTGGTAGACCGTTACACCGGCAATCAAGATAGAAGCGACCACCACCAATGTAATCATGGCAAAGAATATGCGTGACCGTAAGGAAAGTTTTCTTAACAAGCTCGCTTGATTTGATGTTAAATTTAAGCAATTATCGAGCCAAGCCGAGATTTCTTTCGAGTTGTTTTCAGCTAGGCGTTGGGGTTTCGGTCCCTTACCTTTTTATACCATCGGATTCCGAGCATCAACAGAATCATCAACACAAACATGCCGACAATACCATAAATCCAATTGAAAGCACTTTTTAAAACGACCAAAAACACGACGGCAAAAAGAATAATGGTGGCTACCTCATTCCAAATTCGCATAAATTTTGAGGTGTATTTAACCTCATCCCGCTGTAATTGCTTAAAAATTTGATGACATTTAAAATGATACCCGAAAAGCAGTAGTACAAAAGCCAGTTTAACATGCATCCAAGGCTGCTGTAGCCAAGCCGGCATTAAAATCAAAAGCCAAATGGCCGTAAGCGTACATAAAATAGCTGACGGCCAAGTAATGATATACCACAATCGTTTCGTCATCAACTTTAGTTGATCGGAAAGGATTTCCTTATCCGGTGATGGTTTTTGAGAAGCTTCAATATGATAGATAAAGAGCCGGGGTATGTAGAATAAACCTGCGAACCAGGTTACCACAAAAATGAGGTGCAACGATTTTATATATGGATATAGCAATTGCTCAGTTTTTATGTTTTACATCCGGATAGCGCCAATGCCATTCTCCCAGAGTTTGGCATTAAAATTAGGTATTTCTGTATTCATTAGAACTTCTGCACGCTGTTTTAATCCAACCCATTGTGCGTCCAGTTCTGCCTTTCTATCTTTGGATGGTCGATTAATTTGAGGCAAGGCACTATTGCTATGGTTCATCACGAATAGGTATTCCGCAGTAAATTTATTGGGGAAGTTCTCCACATCGTCATAAGCTTGTGATTTTCGCTGTACCATTTCCCCATCCCATGTTTTTAATTTATCGAGCAATGCTTGGCCTTCCTTTTTAAGATCTTCATCAGTCAAATCCTTTAATAGTTTCCCTAATTGACCTTGCACTTCTTTCAATTTGTTCACTTTGTTGTGCATATCGGTTAGTTTGGCCTCGAAATCGTTCATGATGGCATCAAATTCAGCAAAACGTTCCTGAGTTACGTTTGTACCCGGCGTCGGAACAATGGTTCCCTGTACTGAAACAGTCTCCCCTCCTGCTTTTAAATTGATGGTATAATTTCCTGGCGGTACTTTATGGCCTGTAAAATTGGCTTCGATATAAACTCCCGGCACTCCCGGAACAATCGTGGTTTTTAAATCCCAAACAAAACGGTTCAATCCTTTGTCCGCTCCCAAAACAGGAGCTGGTGGAGCATCACCACCATTATGTGGAACATAATCTTCATCTTTTTTTGATGTAAAACTTCTGACTACCTTACCTTGACTGTTCAAAATCTCCATGGTTACCTCGGTAGAATCCATTTTTTCTGGAAGGTTATAGTAAATCACCATGCCATTGGCTGGATTTACCCCTTCAAAAGCACTGGTTCCTGTAACGCTTTTGGAAGAGTTGTTCAGTTGACTTCCCCAATTACCGTGAATGGCTTCTTCTGGTTTGTAAATTTGCAATCCTTTGCGATTTCCTTCGTATTGAGAAAGTGTAGTGATGTTGTCCAAAATCCAGAAAGATCTTCCCGATGTTGCCACAATCAAATCCCCCTGATGCACCTTTAAATCAGTAATCGGAGTTTTAGGCAGATTTAATTGTAACGGTTCCCATTTTTTTCCATCGTTCCATGAAACATAAAGTCCTTTTTCGGTACCTGCATACAACAATCCTTTTTGCTCTTCGTCTTCACGCACTACTCGTGTAAAGGCTCCGTAGGGAATTCCTTCGCTGATGTTCGTCCAACTTTTTCCGTAATCGGTGCTCTTATATAAGCCTGGGGTATAATCATTGAACTTGTATCTTGTAGTGGCAATATAAATGGTGCTTGGGTCGTGAGGTGATACTTCAATGGCGTTCACCAAACATTCCTTTAACCCCTTTGGGGTTATATTTTCCCAAGATTGCCCGCCATTTTTGGTAATATGCACCAAACCATCGTCACTGCCTGTGATCAAAACTCCTTTTTCATGGGGCGATTCAATAATATAGGCCAAGGTTCCGTAGTTTTCAGCACCTACGGCTTCGTTGGTGTAAGGGCCACCACCTTTTCCTTGCAATTCATCTTGATCTCTGGTAAGGTCTGGGGATATTTCTTCCCAAGTCACACCGTTGTCCCTAGTTCTTAACACCAATTGTGCTCCATGATAAAAAGTACCAGGCTCGTGCTTGGACCAGATCACTGGAGCATTCCAATTGTAAAGGTATTTCATGTCGCGCGCATCACGACCCAAATATTGAATAGGAGCCGCCATGACTTTGCTGGACATTTTGGATTCCATATCCAACAGCTCTATGGTCCCCAAATAGCTTCCACCCATTACATAACGGGGATCATCGGGGTCAAAAGCCAAAAAGGCGCTCTCACCCCCTGCGGAGTAGTGCCAATCTTCTCGACCAATACTCCATCGACCTATAGAAAGACTTGCTATTTTAACAGAAGTATTGTCCTGCTGACCACCATAAATATTGTATGGAAAAAGATTATCGGTATTGATGCGATAAAACTGTGCTGTAGGCATATTATCTAGCGGTGTCCAAGTTTTCCCATAATTAAACGTAATCGTAGCTCCACCATCATTGGCCATGACCATATTTTTCGAATCATTTGGATTAAACCACAAATCGTGTGTATCTCCATGGGGGACGGAAATGGTTTTCCAAGTTTTACCACCATCTTCGGAACGCAACATTGGGGCACTTAATACATAAACCGTGTTTTCATTATTAGGGTCGGTAAAAACTTCTATATAATACCAAGCACGCTGTACCAATCGGTTATCTCCGCTTACCATATGCCAGCTATCACCTGCATCATTGGAGACGAACAAACCCCCTTTGTCTTGGTTGGAATCACTTTCAATTAAAGCATATACCTTATTAGAATTTGCTGGGCTTACGGAAATGGCCATTTTCCCTTTTTCTTCTGGAAGACCTTTGGTCATTTCTTTCCAAGTATCCCCCCCATCGGTACTTTTATAAAGTCCGCTCCCGGGGCCACCACTGATTACTTTGTTCGGCTTACGTTGATGCTCCCACATGGCAGCATAAAGCACTAAAGGATTATTGGCGTCCATGGAAAGTTCTACGGCCCCAGTCCCTTCGTCCACATATAGGACTTTCTCCCAACTTTTCCCTCCATCCATAGAACGATACACGCCTCTTTCAGGATTTGGAGCGTACAAAGCTCCTTGGGCGGCTACATAAACAATATCTGGATTGGTAGGGTGAATAATTATTCGGGCAATATGCTGTGTTTTTTCCAACCCCAACTTTATCCAGGTTTTTCCGGCATCGTTGGATTTATACATACCATCGCCATAAGATGTCATCACGCCCCTTGGTGCATGTTCCCCCATGCCACAATACACAATATTTGGGCTGGATTGGGAGACTGAAACCGCACCCACGGAACCCATTTCAAAAAAGCCATCCGAAATGTTTTCCCACTGACCTCCTGCGTTAGTGGTTTTCCAAAGTCCGCCACCAGTGGTTCCCATATAATATGTAAGTGGGTCACCCACGACACCGCTTGCCGTTACGGAACGTCCACCCCTAAATGGGCCGATGTTTCTAAATTTCATGGAATCAAAATACTCGTTGGCGGTCTGGGCAAAGGCAGAGGTGCCCAATATGGTAAGTAACAGTAGAAGTAATCCTTTTTTCATGGTTAAGGTTGGTTTGTAATGCTGGTATATATTGTAAAAAAAAGCCCTTATATAAAAACATAAGGGCTTTATTCATTTATTCTTCGATGCTTAAATAATCCAATTTAAGTTGATTGAACTCTGCATTGAAAGCCGAAATCTCCTTATCGACCAAGGCATCAAAAGCGTTCAATTGCGCGTTGATTTTTCCTGACATCTCATTTTTCACAGCGATATCCTGCTCTGTTGGCGGGAAATCATCAAAGGAAACCAAACTGTTCAAATGCGCTAATTTATTGGTCAACTTGATGGGAAAGTTCAATGGGTCCTGACGACTTCTATTCTTGGTTTGATACAATTCTTTTTCGATAGCACTGAATTCTTCCTTCATCTTTTTGGCTTTCTCCACCAAAGCTTTTGTTGCTTCATCGTCTTTATACTTTTTGATGAACTCATCTAACTTGCCATTAATAGCTCTAATCTTTTTGATAGATTGATGTGCCCTGTCCACAGTTTCGTTCACTTCGGTGATGAAATCGTATTGCTTTTGCATATCAGCCACAGTAACCTCGGCCCTTGGATCAGGAAGGATGGTAAAGTTTTCCGTTTGGGTCTCGCCGTTTACATTCAAGCTAACCTTGTATGTTCCAGGAACGGCTTTTGGCCCTCTTAAGTTGGCCCCCCAAAGAATCATACCCTTCAACATTTCGGCTCCCTTACCTCGTGTATCCCAAACGTAGGTATTACCTCCTTTTTTAGCCTCCAGCTTTTTATCTTTATCCTCGGCATAAGTACTGTACGTAGCCAAAGTATCTCCGTTCATTTTGGTATAGGTCAAAGCAATGCTGTCCTTTTCGGAGAAATCTTTTAGGTAAAAATGAGTGATTACACCGTTTGCCAAATTTTCGCCTTCTGTTTTGGAAGGTCTAGTTGCAGCTCTACCTTTGGTTCTGTAACTATCTCTTGGCTTGTACAAAATGGCATCTGCAGATTTCTTGGCATTATCCAATTGATGTAACACGGTAAGGTCATCAATCACCCAAACACTTCTACCTTGGGTCGCTACAATCAAGTTATTGTCTTTAATGGTCAAATCCGTAATGGGAACGATAGGCAAGTTCAACTGAAACTTTTCCCAGTTGGCTCCATCATTAAAAGAGATATACATTCCGGTTTCCGTTCCTGCATACAATAGCCCTTTTCGTTTTGGGTCTTCCCTTACCACGCGGGTAAAGTGTTCATCTTCTATTCCATTGGTAATTTTTGTCCAAGTTTTTCCGTAATCGGTAGTCTTGTACAGGTATGGGGCGAAATCACCCAACTTGTAACGAGTAGCGGCCACATAGCAAGTGCCTTCATCAAAAGCAGAAGGTTCAATACTATTGATCATGTTCCACTCCGGCATGTTGGGCGGGGTAACATTTTCCCATGTTTGTCCACCGTCCTTTGTTACGTGAATCAACCCGTCATCACTACCTACCCAAAGCAATCCTTCTTTTAAAGGGCTTTCGTTGGCAGCGAAAATGGTACAGTAATATTCTACACTGGTGTTATCCTGTGTAATCGGTCCGCCACTGGAAACCAATTTTGTGGGATCGTTACGGGTAAGGTCATCACTCAACAATTCCCAACTTTGACCTTCATTGGTAGACATGTGCACGTGGTTAGAGAAGGTATATAGTTTTTTAGGATCGTGCTTGCTGAACATGATTGGGTAGTTCCACTGAAAACGATATTTCATTCCCTCGGCACCATAACCCATAGGGTTATCTGGCCAAACATTTACCGCTCTTCTGGTATTTTTAGCATGGTTAATGCGGGTAAGAAATCCACCATAACTACCTCCGTACACAATATCATCGTTAGTTGGGTCTACAGCAATATGGGCTGACTCGCCTCCTGCCGTTGATTCCCAATCATCCTCCCCAATGGAACCATCGTCGCTTCTATAATTGATTCTTACCGTTGAGTTATCCTGCTGGGCCACATAAATACGATATGGAAAAGCATTATCCGTAGTAACCCTATAAAACTGTGCTGTTGGTTGGTTGTGATAGGTACTCCAAGTTTCTCCGCCATCATAACTTACCTGAGCGCCACCATCATCGGCCATAATCATACGGTTGGAATCTTCTGGAGCAATCCAAAGATCATGGTGGTCACCATGCGGAGCATTGGAAGATTCAAATGTTTTACCTCCATCTGTACTTTTGTGATAACTCACATTTAGCACATATACTACATCTTCATCGTTGGTATCGGCATAAATTCTGGTGTAGTACCAAGCTCTTTGTCTTAGGCTTCTATCACTATTGATAAGGTTCCATGTTTTACCAGCATCTTCCGAGCGGTACAAACCCCCTTTTTCTTTGTTTTCTACCATGGCCCAAACCCTGTTACTATTTTGGGGCGAAACAGCTACTCCGATAATCCCTAAAGTATCGGTTGCAAAACCTTCGTTGTTGGAAATCTCGGTCCATGTTTCTCCACTATCGGTACTTTTCCATAGGGCAGAACCTTCTCCACCGCTATTCAAACTATAGGGCGTTCGTTCAATTCTCCATGTAGATGCGTATAAAATTCTTGGGTTGTTAGGGTCAAAAGTCAAATCAACCGCTCCAGCCATATCGTTGGCATAGAGCACTTTTTTCCATGACTCCCCTCCGTCTGTACTTTTGTAAACGCCTCTTTCTTCAGTGGGCTTGTATAAATTACCCATTACTGCGGCATACACAATATTGTGGTCCTTGGGGTGGATTCTCATACGGGAAATATGACGGCTTTTGTCCAAGCCCAAAGATTTCCATGTTTTTCCCGCATCTTCAGTTTTCCAAACACCATATCCTGATGAAACATTACCTCTAACCGTTTGTTCTCCTCCACCCACATAAATTACATTATGATCGCTTTGAGACACCGCAACGGCACCGATACTTCCACCAAAATAACCATCGGATATATTTTCCCAGGAACGGCCTCCATCGGTAGTTCTCCACACACCACCACCAGTGGCTCCAAAATAATATAGGTTGGGTTCTCCCGGTACTCCGGCAACTGTTCCGGAACGACCTCCACGGAAAGGACCGATCAATCGGTAGTCTAAGCTTGAGTAAAGTTCTTCGGGATATTCCGGTGCGCTTTGTTTTTTGTTCTTGCGCTGGGAATGCATTGGGGTAATAAACAATGTTGCGGTAAGCAAGAGCATACCGATTTTGAAAAAGCAAATCTTCATTTTAAAAGTGTTGAGTTAGTCTGCCTTAAAAGTAGTGAAAAAGCAGCAAAAAAAGTTATCCAATATTTTGTACTTTAACCTCGCAGATAAAAATCAAAGATTAAACCATGCTCAAATTTTTTAAGTTCGCAATTTTACTTTTAATAGTTGCAGCTTGTAAAGACCAATCAAACAAAAAAGAAGAAACAGCAACTACCACATCCGAAGAGAAAAAATCTGAATGGACCTACCTTTTTGATGGCACCAGTCTGGAAGGCTGGCGAGGCTACAACATGGACTCCCTTCCTCCCGGATGGACGATAAAAGACAGTGTCCTCACTTTTGATACCGAATTGGGACTGGAACAGGATTATACCGGTGGGAAAGATATTATTTATGGAGCCGAAGAGTTCGATAATTTTGAACTCTACTTGGAATGGAAAATACCCGAAGGAGCCAATAGTGGTATTTTTTATCATGTAAGAGAAGGATATGATGGCCCTCCCGAAGTGGCCCCGGAATATCAGTTGATTGATGATGAAAACTATGCCAACATCCACGATTTGGTAGGGTACAATTCTCAGTTTGGTGCCGAGCATCCCGAGTTGCTTCAAGACTGGCAAAAAACGGGAGCTGATTATGCCATGCATACAGCGGACGAATCTCAAAAGCAATTAAATCCGGTAGGTGAATGGAATTCCTCTAAAATTGTATTCACTCCAGAAAAAGTGGAACACTGGCTCAACGGCAAAAAACTGTTGGAATTTGTGCCGTGGTCCGAAGATTGGAAAGCCAAAAAGAATTCAGGGAAATGGGACAGTTCCCCTGATTACGGAAAATACAAAACGGGCTACATTGCCTTGCAAGATCATTCCAGTCCAATTTGGTTCAGAAACATAAAAATTAAAAAACTATAACCTCCAGACGATGAACAAAAGAGAATTTATCAAGAAAAGTAGTGTTGGGGCACTCGGCATTATGTTTGCTCCTTCCATTTTAAAAGCAGGATTTCCAAAAGATAAGCTTAGAACGGCCCACATTGGGGTCGGTAATATGGGAATGGAGGATTTAAAGGCAGTTTCATCCCACGAAGCAGTTGAAGTAATCGCACTTTGCGATGTAGATGCTATTAATCTCTCAGCGGCACATAAAATGCATCCAGGAGCTCGTATCTTTTTTGATTACCGCGCCATGTTGGAAGAAATGGGAGACGAAATTGATGCCGTTATTGTTTCCACGCCCGATCATACGCATGCACCAGCATCGTTGATGGCGATGAACATGAACAAGCCCGTATACTGTCAAAAACCATTGACCCACTATGTTTCCGAATCTAGGGAGATGAAAAAAATGGCTGCCGAAAAAGGTTTGGTCACTCAAATGGGTATTCAGGTGCATTCGTTTTACGATTACAAACTGGCCACACTTTTGATTCAATCCGGCATTATCGGAAAAGTACACACCGTGCATGCATGGTCTCCCAAAAACTGGGGGTATGATGGCCCGTTGCCCGAAGGTGAAGACCCTGTTCCAGACCAACTGGATTGGAACCTTTGGTTGGGTACCTCTAAACAAAGACCATATAAAGATGGAATGTACCATCCCGGAAACTGGAGAAAATTGATGGATTACGGTTGTGGCACTTTGGGCGATATGGGGGTTCATATTTTTGATACGCCATACAATGCATTGGAGCTGGATGTTCCAAGAACCATTATGACCCAGTGCCGACCCACCAACGGTTTTGGTTTCCCAGAAAATAATACCGTTACCTATGAGTTCCCAGGCACCCAATACACAGGCCAATCTCTAAAATGGATTTGGTACGATGGTCCCGGTGCTCCAGAAATGCACGAAGACCTTATGTTACCTGGAATGGAAATGAAAAAAGATAAAAACTCCGCAGATAAGAGTGATGAAAATAGTATTTCCTTGGATGCAGGAGTAGCAGGTGAGAATGAACTACCGGAACAAGGAGCCATGTTCGTAGGCACAAAAGGGCGATTGTTGCTACCCCACTTTATGCAACTACCAAAGAAAATACGAAAAGGGAAATATGTAGATATCTCCAAAGAAATCGCCAAGGTTTCCGAAGCGCACAATCTGGGAGAACCCATCAGAAATTATGCTACTGAAGGACCTAAGCATTACCATCAGTTTGTAGATGCATGTTTGGGCAAGGACACCACAACTGCTCCTTTTGATTATGCCGCCAGACTGACGGAAACCATTTTATTGGGTACCATTGCAGGTCGTTTCCCTGGTGAAACATTGCATTGGAATGCCGAGACTGCCCAATTCCAAGAAGAAAAGGCCAATAAATATTTGTCTGGAGACTATCGGGATTTTTAATACCTTCAGCTTTGATGTCATCCAAGCAAGAATATTGGTTGAGCGGTCCCATACCCGATGTACCTGCACTTTTACAACCTGCTGCACATGCACTGTTGCAATCTGTTCGGGAAATAAAGACCTATCTAACGGATTTTCCAGAAGATAGACTTTGGGAAAAACCATATGGCAGAGCATCGGTAGGGTTCCATCTTAGGCATATTACCGGGGTTCTGGACCGTATGCTCAGCTATGCCGACATGAAGGCGTTGACAGCGGAACAATTTGATTATTTGAAGAACGAGGGCAACGGTGAAAACGCACCCTCTTCTGAAAAATTAATAGATGATTTTGAAGTAAAAGTGAATCAAGCCCTGGAATATTTTAAAAATACTCCAGAATCCATATTAACTGAAGAACGTTTTGTGGGTCGTAAAAAATTGCCCTCAACCGTTATTGGTTTGTTGTTTCATGCAGCCGAGCATGGCCAAAGACATGTTGGACAACTACTGGTGACAGTAAGTGTTTTGAAAAATAAATAAAAAGAAATGGGCAAACTCATCCAACGTTATTGTTTGTTGTTTTACATATTCCCAGCAGTAATGCTTGCACAAAATAGACTTAGAGATCATGGTGTTGAAATCGGAGTATTACAACCAGGACAGTTCAATGCAATAACAGACGTCCCCGGTGTCCAAGTTGGCCATACCACTATAATTCAAGGGAGTGACATTAAAACTGGAGTCACCTCGATTTTACCGCATTCCGGAAATATTTTTCAAGAAAAAGTACCTGCAGCTATCTATGTGGGCAACGGATTTGGTAAACTCGCTGGGTATACCCAAGTAAAAGAGTTGGGTAACTTGGAAACACCCATCATATTGACCAATACTTTGAGTGTTCCCACGGCGGTTAATGCCCTTATCAGTTACACCCTCAATCAACCTGAAAACGAAAATGTCCGTTCCGTGAATGCAGTGGTCGGGGAAACCAACGATGGTTATCTCAATGACATCAGGGGAAGACATATCACAGAAGAGCACGTACTTGAAGCAATCAACAATGCAGAAACCGGACCAGTAAAAGAAGGTAGCGTAGGAGCCGGTACAGGAACCATTTGCTTTGGTTTTAAAGGAGGCATCGGAACATCATCCAGAGTACTGCCGAAAAAATCGGGAGGTTATACGGTAGGTGTTTTAGTCCAGACCAATTTTGGTGGGGTGATGCAAGTTGCTGGTGTCGAAGTCGGCAAAAAATTGGGGCACTATTCCAATAGTTTTAAATATTCTCCTGATGGTTCGTGCATGATGGTTGTGCTTACCGATGCACCTTTGGACTCTAGAAATTTGGAGCGTTTGGCCAAACGGGCTATGTTAGGGCTTTCGAGAACCGGAGGAATCGCAAGCAATGGTAGTGGTGATTATGTGATCGCGGTTTCTACAGCAGAGGCATGTCGAATTCCTTATGAATCTGACAATCCTATTCAAAATATACCTAGCTTGAGAAATGAAGCAATGACCTCACTTTTTTTAGCTACCATTGAAGCTACCGAGGAAGCAATTCTCAACTCCCTGTTTGCAGGTGAAACTATTGTTGGACGTGATGGACATAAAATTGAAGCGCTTCCTAAAGAAAAAGTAATGGAAATGTTGAGAGAGGCCGGGAAAATAGACTGATGATATGCCATCTGTAACAAACCTTTGGCATTTCACACTAATCTAATGGAAGCAAGCTTCTTTTTTTTATAAATTAAGCATCATTTAAACTAAAAACACTACCATGGATATTTTTGGAAAAATAAAGGAAAAACTCAGCAATGAGTTTATTGACATTGTTGAGTGGCTCGATTATACCGATGACACCATTGCGTATAGATTTGAGCGCTATCAAAACGAAATCAAGAACGGGGCAAAACTGATTGTCCGCGAAGGACAGACCGCAGTTTTTATCAATGAAGGTCAATTGGCCGATGTGTTCGAACCCGGTACTTACGACCTTACCACCCAAAACCTTCCGATTTTGGCAACCTTAAAAGGTTGGAAATATGGTTTTAACTCTCCCTTTAAAGCAGAGGTATATTTTGTAAACACCCATCTTTTTACCGATGAAAAATGGGGGACCAAGAGCCCCATCACTTTAAGTGATGACCGATTTGGACTTGTGGAAATACGTGCCTTTGGAACCTATGCCTTCAAAATTTCCGATGCAGGCAAGTTTATAAAGGATATTGTAGGGACAGACAGCAACTTCACGAATTTCGAGATCAATGAGCACTTAAAAAGTTTGATCGCTACTCGATTCACAAATACTGTGGGCCAAGCCAATTTGCCTATTGAACTCTATGCCGCCAATACCACCGAGCTATCGGACACCTGCCGGGAAGTAATGGCGCCTGAGTTTGAAAGTGTTGGTATATCCTTGGAGAAATTCTATATCGAAAATGTTTCCATGCCTGAGGATCTTAAGAAAGAAATCTTCGAGTACAGCCGAATCGACAAGCTTGACTTGGATAAATTGACCAAGTTCAAAACAGCCAAAGCCATCGAAGCCGCCGCCCAAAACGAAGGCGGAACCGCTGGAGCTGGAATGGGAATGGGAATGGGATTTGTACTGGCCCAGCAAATGGGCGGAATGATGGGCGGAACCACTCAAGCTGCTCCGCAACAAGTTGCTCAACCTGTAGGAGGTGCAGTACCACCACCGATGCCTACGCAAACTATGTACTACTATGCAACCAATGGAACCCAACATGGCCCGGTGACCTTTGAGCAAATGCAGTCCCTTTTTGCATCGCGAACCATCAACCGTGACAGCTTGGTCTGGAAACAGGGTATGTCCGCATGGACAGCTTTGAAAGAAATAGAGGAATTGAAATCCTTTTTAGGTGGCAATACCCCACCACCATTACCAACGGAATAACAATATCCAATGTCATTTCGAAATGAGTTGCTTAGCAACGATTGAGAAATCTCATTACTAAAAACACTTTTGAGATTTCTCACTTTCGTTCGAAATGACATTGAATCTCAATTGATATAGATTTCCGCATACGCGAAAATGGACCTATGGAAGAACAAAAAATCCAAAAGACCGAACTTAAAAAGGCCTGTGTCAATTGTGGGGCCGAACTCAAGTACAAACCCGGTACAACAAGCATCACATGCGAATATTGTGGCCATGAGGAGGCCATTTCGCTAGATGAAAATGGATTTCAGGAGCTTGAACTATACCCATACTTTGAAGAAATGGGTGCCCAAAAACACAGTGAGGAGATTTCCATGCTACACTGTAAAAATTGTGGCGCGGACCAACATGTGGAGGAAAACTATAAATCACTTCATTGTGTGTACTGCGGTCAACCTTTGGTTATCGAAGACGCCTATAAAGAAAATTGGATTTTGCCGGGAGCGGTCTTACCGTTTCAAATTGATCAAAAGAAATCTTTTCTCATTTTTAAAAATTGGGTAAAACGGTTGTGGTTTGCTCCGAACAACTTAAAAAAGGCAGCTTTAGACCCTCAATTTACCAAAGGACTTTATTTACCCTACTGGACTTTTGATGCGCAACTATACGCCTCCTACATTGGTCAACGGGGTGAGTATTATTACGAAACCAAAAGGGTCAGGAATTCCAATGGCAAAATGGTGACCCAACGAGTTAGGAAAACCAGATGGTATCCCGCGGCTGGAGAGGTATCAGGCTTTGTGGACGATACATTGATCAAAGCATCTCACCAAAAAACGGGACGTATTCCCTCAAAAATTTCATCTTGGGACCTTTCTAAACTCCAACCCTTTGATAGTGGGTTCCTTTCCGGATTTGTTACCGAAAAATATACCATACCATTAAAAGATGGTCACTTGCATTCCAAAGAAGTAGCAAGGGATATTGCGGATTCCTGGTGCAGACGTGATATTGGCGGCGATACTCAGCGCGTAACCTCCATGGACATGAAATTGACCGAGGAGACCTTCAAGCATATCCTATTGCCTGTCTATGTGAGTGCATACCGTTATAACGGAAAGGAATACAACTTTTTCATCAACGGGGACAATGGCCGCATCTCTGGAAGTCGCCCGTATAGTTTTTGGAAGATTTTCTTTACCGTGCTAGCTGTGCTTGCAGTTATTGGTGTGATTGTATTCTTTGCTAATAAATGATACCTTAATCCAAAAACACCAAACAAACAGGGTTCGGGTGTTTGGTCTCATTCAAAAAGGTCAATGTCCCTTTTTCCATATCTCTTTTGAAAACGGCTATATTGCTTGTCTTTTTATTGGCCACCAATAAATATTCACCTGTTGGGTCCATGGAAAAGTTTCTCGGCCAATCCCCGTGGACCGATTCCCTTCCTATCAATTCCAATTGACCGGAAGCAGGGTCGACTGCAAAAATTACAATGGTGTTTTCCCCACGATTGGAACCATACAAAAACTTTCCATCCGCTGACAAGTGAAGGTCGGCACAAAAGCTCTCCCCATCAAAACCAGCATCCAAAGTTGAGACAACTTGAACTTCTTGATAGTTTTCATCAACATCCTTTTCAAAAACCGATATAGTACTGTTCAACTCATTGATGACGTATAGCATTTTTCCATTGTTGCCGAAAGAAAAGTGGCGTGGGCCAGCTCCATCTTCGAATGGCAAGGAATACTGTTCGGCCGGGACAAACTCTCCATTTTTTTTATTGTATCGCTTCACCGCATCCAATCCCAAATCGGTCACCATAATGCCATCAGCATTGAACTGGGCCATATGCGCATGTGAGGTTTTCACCGAATCCAAGGGTTTATGATCAATAATCTGAGGGTCATCTGCTAACGAGCCATCATCATTCAATGAAAATAGAGCCACATTGCCTCCAGTATAATTGGCAACGGCCAAATGACCATCTCCCGAAAGCGATACATGGCAAGGGTGCGCTCCTTGCGTTCCCATGCTGTTTTGAAGTTCCAAAACACCTTCCTTCAACTTAAAAGCGGTAACTCCTCCGCCCAAACTATCAAAATCGGCCGTTTCCTGAACAGCATAAAGGTTTTTCTTGTCCTTTGATATTGCCAAATAAGATGGGTTTGCAAGCTTTGCTGCCAGTTTTTGGTTGGAAAGCTCACCTGTGTTTGCATCAAAAGTGTAGGTATAGATTCCTTCGCTATCGCCATCGGTGTAGGTTCCAACAAATAAGGTGTACATGGGTTTTTCTTCAGGTTTTTCAGCGCAAGCGATTGCCAAAACAGCAGCTAAGCCTGCTAGAATAATTTTTTTCATGGTTGTTCAGTTAGACCACCCAAATTAAACATTCTAGATCAAAGAAGCGACATTTAGGAAAGCTCTGATTTGATTTCCTTTTGAAGAAAGAAACCCGTGACAATGGTAGAAAGCACATCCGCTATACAGAAAGATAACCACACCCCTATTTCTCCCATATAATGGGGAAGTATTAAAATCAAAGGAATAAAAAAGAATCCTTGTCGCGTTAAGGTCAGCAACAAGGCTGGAATGGCTTTTCCAATGGCTTGAAAATAAGCGGCCCCTATCAACTGTATGGCAATAATGGGTGTTGCGGCAAACACCAAACGCATGGCCAAGGGCGTGTGCTGTAGCACAAAATTGTTGGCTTCCATTTCTTCCGCGGATAATTCGGGGCGATTACTCAAAAACAATGAGGCGATTTCTGAAGGGAAAATCATGAGTATTATAAAAACGAGCGTTGCGATCAATGCGGCATATTTAATGGCCGTGTAAATGGATTCTTTTACCCGATCATACTTTACAGCTCCATAATTGTAACCTGCGATTGGCAAAAAGCCCTGAGTAACCCCAAAAACGGGGAAGAGAGCAAACATCAACATTCTACCGATAATGGCATAAACCGCCACCATGGCCTCACCGCCCAAGTTGAACAATATATTGTTCATCAATAAATAGGTGATACTGGTTACTGCCTGTCTGGCCAAAGTAACAAAGCCCAATGAACCGATCTCTTTTAAAATGGGACGATCTAAACCGAAATGGGAGATATCAATTTTTAATTCTGAATTATCAGATAGAAAGAAATATAACACATAGAGGAAACAAAGCAGATAGCCCACTGTTGTTGCCCATGCAGCTCCGTGCATGCCCCAATCAAAAACATAAATAAAAATGTAGTCCATGAGCAGGTTGCCGATGGAAGGTATGATCATAGCTATCATTGCAAACCTTGGTTTTCCTTCGGCCCTTATCACGGTGTTTCCCATCATGCAAAGGGCCAAAAAGGGAACCCCGTACAAAATAATGGTGTAGTATATTTTTGCTGGATCAAAAATGGTTCCTTTTCCCCCAAAAGCTGGAATCAAAGTGTCCACATAATAAAGACCCAGTGCCACCATGGTTATGGTGACCACTAAGGTCAGCGTAATCTGATTACCGAAGGTTTTAAGAGCCTTTTCCTTATTGTTGGCACCCAGTGCTCGGGAAATAATACTGGAACCCCCTATCCCAATTGCCATTCCCAAGGCAGCAATAAAAAAAGAAACGGGTAGCACTACATTAATGGCCGCAATGGCAATGGAACCGATCCAGTTACCCACAAAAATGGAATCTACCAAAACGTTCAAGGACATTACCAAAATACCGATAGAGGCTGGTGCGGCCTGTTTGATCAGTAATTTTCCTATGGGTTCTTCCCCGAGATCGTTAGAGGTTATTTTGGCCATGCCAGAGATGATTCTTTGGGTAAAAAATAAAGTGAATGGTCTATCACTTCAAATCTACGACGCATCCACCAAACTACCTTTGTTCTCAGTTAGTTTTTTGGCAATACTGTCCCAAAGTTCTATTCTGAACTGAAGGGCTTTTTTGCTAAATTCGACTACGTCATCCCATTTTTTCATATCGGAACCACATAGGGCCTTGATCATACGCAATGCCAAAGGACCATGTTCGTCTCCATCCAACTCAATATGCCTTTTGAGATAGTATTCGAGTTTTTTGTATTTACGTGGACCATCTTCTCCGCTATTTTCGATGATTCCCAAAAACATATCTGGAATCAAATCTTCCCGGCCAAAGGTAAATACTGCAGCAATGATGTGTGGTTGTTGACTGTTGATGACCTCAAAAGTAAACCGAAGAAAATTCCTTTCTGCCTGATTGAGTTGGGCCTTTTCAATTTGGGTTGAAATGGTCTTTAGATCAGTAAAAGATGAAATGATGGCTTGAACTTTTTGCGTATCCGCATGTACTTCTTGCATCGCATCCAAGTACATCTCAAAATGACTTTTGGCCTCTCCTTCTTCATTGAAATCACTCTCTTCTTCCAACACGATCTCATTGATGAAACGCGCTACCGATGTATCTATAGTTGGATGCCAAGGCAGCCCAACGCAGGTTAAATGTTGCTGTAAAGCTTTTAAAAGTGACATAAAATCCCAAACGGCATAGACATGGCTCTCCATGAAGATTTTTATATCTTCCACCGACTCCAATTGAGCATAAAGTGGATGGTTCTTGAGTTGTTCACGTAGGGATTGGAGCTCATGCTCCAAATTTTCAATTTTCATTGCAGTTTTTTTGTTCTCTTCTTTTTACGGAATTTATCGGATGTTGGTTTCGGGCAGAGCGTCTTTTTCTTCCCATTCCTTTATCCATTTAGCCATAAGTTCGGCCCAATCATCACGATCGTTCAAGCATGGAATATGAATATAATCGCCACCGCCTGCTTCTTGGAATTGCTCTTTACCTTCCATGGCAATCTCTTCCAAGGTCTCCAAACAATCACTCACAAATGCTGGAGTGATAACAGCCAGTTTCTTAACTCCTTCTTCCCCAAAACGTTCAAACTCCTTGTCGGTAAAAGGTTGCAGCCACGGATCGCTGCCCAATCGTGATTGGAAAGAAGTGCTCACCTTATCCTCAGGCAAGCCTAGTTCCTTTTTAACCAATTCGGTTGTATCGAAACATTGGTGTCTATAACAGGTATGGTGAGCCACGGAATTTGTTTTGCAACATTTCCCATTCAATTGGCAATGGAATTTGGTAGGGTCCGATTTTCTGATATGACGCTCTGGTATTCCGTGATAGGAAAAAAGGATATGATCGTAGTCAAAACCCTTTAAGCCTTCGGCAATACTTTTTGATAATATTTTGATGTAATCCGGATTACTATAAAAAGCGGGCAAAGTCGTCAAGTGCATTTCGGGAAAATCCTCTTGTTGTACCTCAAGTGCTTTTACCACCACTGTTTCGTAAGAAGACATAGCGTAATGTGGATACAACGGCACCAAAAACACCTCATCAACTCCTTTATCTTTCAATTCCTGTAATCCCTCTTTTATGGACATGGAGCCATATCGCATCCCCAAAGCCACGGGCAATTCGGTATGTTTTTGAACTTTTTTCGCGAATTTTTCAGAAATAACAATCAAAGGAGAACCTTCATCCCACCAAATTTTGGAATAGGCTTCGGCTGATTTTTTGGGGCGGGTGTTCAAAATAATCCCTCGAACTATTATGTTTCTAAGGATGGGATTTACATCGATAACACGTTCGTCCATCAAAAATTCATCCAAATACGGCCTAACGTCTTTAGCAGTAGGGCTATCTGGCGACCCCAAATTGACCAATAAAACTCCTTTTTTCACGGCATTTTAGTTTAGGCCGCTAAAATACAACACGGGACCGACTTGACCTTTTTCACATCAAAATACTTTCTTATGATGAAATAATGATTTTCGATTTTGTTTAAGCTTTCTGTACACCTTGACCTTTTCTACCTATTTTTGTGAATATGGAGTCCTTTTACGACAATGTTTCCAAAGAATCTCTTATCTATTTGGGCGTAGCCCTCGTTGTGCTCATTATACTCTATTGGAGCACCTCGGTGATCTTAAAGCGTTTGGGGAAAAATCCAAAATATCTCTTGCCCAAAAGTGCTTTTAAACGGTTGGCGTTTCCTTTGATTTTAATCTTTATCTCCGTACTGCTAAGATTAAAGGCCCTGCGTGACATTTTAAACCTTGAAGATGCGGGTTTTTGGTTCAGAAAAGCGAGCACCATCCTTTTTATTTTTTCCATGGCCTGGGTAATGATCGCCTTACTGAAGATCATTAAAAATATTGTGATCAGCAATTACGACATTGGAGAAGTCGATAACCTAAAGGCAAGAAAGGTCTACACGCAGTTCACCATTCTCGAGCGTATTTTTATTTTCATAATAGTTCTACTTGGTGTAGGGTTTATATTGATGAGTTTTGAAGAAATACGCGAAGTGGGTATCAGTATTTTTGCCTCTGCA
Organism: Allomuricauda sp. TMED12; assembly: GCA_002167435.2. Classification (GTDB taxonomy): domain Bacteria; phylum Bacteroidota; class Bacteroidia; order Flavobacteriales; family Flavobacteriaceae; genus Flagellimonas. The sequence continues at coordinate 22,021 of NHBR02000070.1, read as the reverse complement.
GGTGTGGCGGGTATCATTATCGGGTTTTCGGCCCAACAATTTATTGGTACTATTTTGGCGGGTATCCAAATTGCCATTGCCCAGCCCATAAAACTGGATGATGTTGTGATTGTTGAAGGTGAATGGGGCCGCATCGAGGAGATTACACTGACCTACGTAGTGGTGAGCATTTGGGACAAAAGACGTTTGATCGTTCCTACCCCCTATTTTATAAATCAACCTTTCCAGAATTGGACCAAAACCTCTTCGGATTTGATGGGAACCGTGTTTTTGTATGTGGATTACAATGTACCTTTTGATAAAATTCGGGAAGAACAAACACGTATATTACAAAATACCGACCTTTGGGATGGTAAAGTAGATGTTTTGCAGGTTACTGACACCAAACCCAACTATGTTGAGATTAGGTGCCTGATGAGCGCCAAAGATTCACCGACCGCTTGGGATTTAAGGGTACACGTCCGAGAAAAACTTATTGTGTTTTTACAAGAAAATTACCCAGAGAGCATTGCTAGAACCACGCGATTGACGGTCGAACGTAAAGATGATAATGATGAAAATTAAGATAGTTGCAGTTTTGTTGATTTTGGGAGTTGTTGCAAACGCCCAAAAAATTACCTGTTCTCCTGAGGACAAGTCGCTTTTTGAGACCAAAATCTCTGATTTAGAGCACGCAAAGGCATCGAATTTAGGTGATACCATAGCTCTAGTAGGGCAATCCTTTCTGGGAACACCCTATGTGGAAAAAACCCTGGAAGTTGGCGATACAGAAACCTTGGTCGTGAATTTTGGCGGACTGGACTGTACCACCTTTGTGGAAAACGTGATGGCGTTTAGCATGATGCTACAAAACCAGCAGAAAGATTTTGAAAATTTCACTGAAAATCTAGAAACCGTTCGGTATAGAAATGGCGATTTAAATGGATATCCCTCGCGCTTACATTACTTTACAGAGTGGATACGCAACAACGAGAAAAAGGGGTTGGTAAAAAACATCACTGCCGTACTTGGCGGAGTTGAGCTAGAAAAACCCATCAATTTTATGGGTACGCACCGCAATCTTTATCCATTTTTGGCCAGCGACGAGAATTTTGAAGCTATGTTGAAGGTCGAAAAAGAAATTGCCAAAGAAAAACTGTGTTATTTGCCACAGGACCAAATTGAAAGCAAGGAACATCTTATCAAATCGGGAGACATTCTTGCCTTGGCCACTTCCATAAAAGGATTGGACGTTACCCATACAGGCATTGCGATTCATCAACCGGATGGTAGATTACATTTGCTTCATGCATCCAGCAAAAATGGCGAAGTGGAAATTTCCGAATTGCCTTTGGCAGATTATCTCAAAAACATCAAAAGTAATATCGGAATAATTGTGGCAAGACCCACTTTACTTTCGTTTTAAACACCATTCCATAGCGCCTAAAAGGTGCTTTCGGAACATGGGCTCGTCATAAGTGTCTTCCGTATGGCCACCACCTGTGTAAAAAGATCTTCCGCCATCAAACTCATGATACCATGCAATAGGATGGTTAGACCCATTGGTTCCACCTTCGTAACTACTCTCATCCAAATTGAGCAAAACGGTTACATCAGGATTTAGATTTTTATAATTGTACCACTCATCTGTCCGTGTCCAAGAATCTGGTAAATGCGCTGTTGATGGATGTGCTTTGCTTACCACATCTATTTTAGCCTTTCGAACATTCGGGTCATTGGGATGCCCGTTAAAATATCCGCCTGCCAATTTACCATACCAGGGCCAATCATATTCTGTATCGCATGCGGAATGAATTCCCAAGAAACTTCCACCTCCTTTTATATACCCTTCAAACGCCGTTTGCTGTGAATTGTTCAAAACGTCCAAGGTAGTATTCAAAAAAACAACCAGTTTGTAATTATTTAAATTTTGAGGGGTAAAATCTTCGCCCGACTCAGACTGAATTACTATAAACCCATTTTGTCTTCCGAGCTCCCTCAGGGTCCGCACCCCTTTTTCAATAGATTTATGTCGCCAGCCTTTTGTTTTGGTATAGACCAATACCAGTTCGGGCATTTTTGGGGTTTCTTCATTGGAAACAGGCTTGTCCTGTGCAAAAAGCTGTAGTACCGCACAGCATGCAATTAAGGTTAATACGATTTGTTTCATGTTGAAATTTTATGCATTTGAAGTTAAGTATTTTTTGGGAGTGGTACCGAACTTCTTTTTAAAGGAAGCTATAAAATGGCTCGCTGCACTATAGCCTACTTTTAACCCTACTTCGTTCACATTGTGCTTGCCTGTTTCTAGCATTTTCCGGGCATATTCCATTTTATAATCAAATAAAAACCCGAACACAGAGTCACCATAAATCTGTTTAAACCCTTCTTTCAACTTTTTAAGACTTAATCCAACTTCTTTGGAAAGTTCGGCCAAAGTGGGCGGCTCGGCCATACGTGAAATCATGATTTCCTTGGCCATACGAATTCGTCGTACATTATCTTCATCCGCCAAATAGGGGCATTGCTCCAAATCAGCATCTTCTGTTTTGTTAAAGTAAAGAGAAATAAGTTCGTAGACCTTTCCTTTCAGATACAATTTTTTAATGGATGGATGAAGGTTGAAATTCATCAACTGACTCAACACAACGGCAGTTGCCGGTGATACCATTTCCTGGGAGTAATATTTCTTTTCCTTGTTCTCATCACTTAAAAAAGGTATATAATCAGCTTCATCCGAAAACAGGGAATGAAACTTCCTGATAGTCATCACTACAGATACTAACCAAGAACCTGGTGAAACAACAAGGTCTAATGGCAAATCCTTTTGGGTATTGTATAAGAGTAAGGAGTTTTCCTCATTAACCTCCAAATAATAGTTCCCCTCATTAAAATTAAACTTAGATTTTCCCTTTAAACAAAAGTGGAATTGAATATAGGAACTGTCGATATCACGTTCAATAAGTTTTGGTTCTTGGGTATCATTTTGAATTTTTAGGATATAAATCCCGTCTTCGACCAAAATTTCATCATAGGAACCGCTAGCGATGTTTTTCATGTTATTTTTCAATCTAATTTTACTTTTCAGTTAATTTAGAATCGCTCTAAATTGTGTTGTATGTTATCAAATATATCAATAATAACAATGCTTTCAACCAATATTATCGAAAATAAAACATAAAATAATACTCACTGTAATTTATAGTTCCGCTAGCGTTATTTTTTGACCTATAACCCTATTACTTTTGTCTTGCGATTTATATCCTTTATGAGGAACTACCATATTTCAAAACATAATTCCTTCTATGCCATTGGTTTGAGTTACAAGAAGGCGGATGCAGAGGTGAGAGGAAAGTTCAGTCTGGATGTTCCTGCCATTGACCATATTTTGGGCAAGGCCAAGGAAATCGGAATTGATGGTCTTTTGGCGATTTCCACCTGTAACAGGACTGAACTTTACGGTTTTGCACAACACCCTTATCAGCTTATCAAGTTACTTTGTGACCAAACCAAGGGAACGGTCGAAGAATTCCAAGAGGTGGCCTATGTCTACAAAAATCACGATGCCATCTCCCACATGTTCAAAGTAGGTACTGGTCTCGATAGTCAGATTTTAGGGGATTTTGAAATCATTAGCCAAATAAAGCAAGGATTTTATCGCTCCAAAAAGCAAGAAATGGCCAATCCATTTCTGGAACGTTTGTGCAATTCGGTGATTCAGGCCAGCAAGCGTATCAAAAACGAAACGGAATTATCTTCGGGTGCTACATCGGTAGCATTTGCCTCGGTAAAATATATTTTGGACAATGTCGACGACATTTCCAACAAGAACATCTTGTTGTTCGGAACAGGTAAAATTGGAAGAAACACCTGCGAAAATTTGGTAAAGCATTCTAATAATACCCACATTACTTTAATCAACAGGACCAGAGAAAAAGCAGAAGATGTTGCAGGCAAGTTCCAGTTGACCGTTAGGGATTATGGCGATTTGCAAACAGAAATTCGCAAAGCCGATATTCTTGTGGTGGCCACCGGAGCACAATTGCCCACCGTTTCGAAAGCATTGATCTATCCAAAAAAACCATTGTTGGTTTTGGACCTGTCCGTTCCTAAAAATGTATCGGACGACGTAAAGGAATTAGATAATGTAACTTTAGTACATTTAGATCAACTATCACAGATTACAGATGAGACCTTAACCAAGAGAAAGGAATACGTTCCAAAAGCAGAGGCTATCATAGAGAAGGTGAAAAAGGATTTTCTAAAATGGTTGGAAACCCGAAAGTTTGCCCCAGTGATCAATGCGCTCAAGGATAAGCTGAATACGATGAAAATTGAAGAAATCGATTTTCAGACCAAAAAAATTGAAGGATTTGACCAAATTCAGGCAGAAATCATCTCGGACAGAATTATTCAAAAAATTACCAAGCAGTTTGCCAACCACTTAAAGAGCAACGAGGTCGACACCGAAGACAGTCTAGAGCTTATCCAAAAAGTTTTTCAGCTAGAACTACATTCCAAATGAGCAAAATAATCCGAATTGGAACCCGCGACAGCGAACTCGCACTGTGGCAAGCCACTACCGTACAAAAAAAGTTGGAAGCACTAGGGTACGACACCATTTTGGTACCTACCAAATCTCTGGGGGACCAAGTATTGGACAAACCACTGTATGAGCTTGGAGTAACGGGTATTTTCACCAAAACTTTAGATGTGGCCCTGTTGAAAGGAGACATTGACATTGCGGTGCATTCTATGAAAGATGTACCTACCCAACTACCCAAAGGAATAGTGCAAGTAGCTGTTTTGGAACGTGCGATAACCTTTGATATTTTAGTGCACAAAGGTTCTGGATTTCTGGAATCCGATGCACCTGCAACCATTGCAACAGGTAGCTTGCGAAGAAAAGCACAATGGCTGAACAAATATCCCAATCACAAAGTGGTGGATTTAAGAGGAAATGTGAATACGCGGCTTATAAAATTGATTGAAAACGATTGGCAAGGCGCTATTTTTGCCCAGGCAGGATTGGAACGCATCAAACTATTGCCCAAAGATGCCATTCCATTGGACTGGATGATTCCCGCTCCGGCACAGGGTGCCATGCTGGTAGTTGCCAAGGAAAAGGATGATTTTACCAGAGAAGCATTGGGCAAATTGAATCATTCCGAAACTGAAATAGCAACTACCATTGAACGAGAGTTTTTACGTACGTTGGAAGGTGGTTGTACCGCTCCGATAGGCGCTTTGGCTCAAATAAAAGATAAAACGGTTTATTTTGAAGGCGTTGTTTTCTCTTTGGATGGGAAACAGAAAATTGACATAAAAAAAGAAGTGAAATTGTCCAATGCCAAAGATCTTGGTAAAACTTCTGCCGAAGAAGTCTTGCAAAAAGGAGGTGATAAATTGATGCAGGAAATCAGAAATGAAAACAGTACTGTCCACTAAAATGCTGAGTTTGCCCCAAAAGGAACTGTTTCTAAATTCCGGTTTGGGATTGGTGGAGTACGATGCTCTAAAAATAGAGTTGCTGGATGTAGAAATTCCCTTTGATTGCCAAAACTATATTTTCACTAGCAAGAATGCGGTAAAGGCTTTTCTGAATCAAACCAAAGGTTTGGATTATTCAAAGTTCAACATCTTTTGTGTAGGTGGAAAGACAAAAGCACTTTTAGAAGAAAATGGGTTGAAAGTGGTGGAAATAGCTGAAAATGCATCAGAATTGGCAGAAAACATTATAAAACGACATCAAAACGAGACATTTGTGTTTCTTTGCGGCAATAAAAGAAGGGGTGAACTCCCCGATATGCTAACAAAAAACAACGTTCAGTATAAAGAATTGGAGGTGTACCACACAAATCTAAATCCAAAGGCGTTTAAACGGGATTTTGATGGTATTCTGTTCTTTAGCCCTAGTGGCATTCGAAGCTTTCTTTTGGAAAACACCTTAGGGAACTGCACATTGTTCTGTATTGGGGAAACCACGGCCACTGAAGCTCGTAAACATTCAAAAAATAGTATTGTAGCCAATAAACCAACTGTTGAAAACGTGTTGGTTCAGGCGATTAATCATTTCAAACACTTATGATAAAAAACGACTTGTTCCTAAAAGCATTAAAAGGCGAAACCGTTGAACGACCTCCCGTATGGATGATGCGACAGGCAGGGCGCTATTTGCCTGAGTTTATGGAACTCCGTAAAAAATACGATTTCTTTACCCGTTGCCAGACACCGGAACTGGCCTCCGAAATCACCGTGCAGCCCATCCGCCGATACGGAATGGATGCCGCTATTTTGTTCAGTGACATTTTAGTTATTCCGCAGGCAATGGACATCGAGGTAGAGATGAAACCTAATTTCGGACCTTATTTACCAAATCCGATCCGCTCGAAAGCCGATTTGGACAGGGTAATCGTTCCAGATATTCAAGATACGTTGGGCTATGTGATGGATGCCATTACAATGACAAAGGAAAAATTGAATGATGAAGTTCCTTTGATTGGATTTGCGGGATCTCCTTGGACGCTCCTTTGTTATTGCGTGGAAGGTCAAGGCAGCAAGAGTTTTGACAAAGCCAGAGGATTTTGCTTTACGCAGCCAGAAGCTGCCCACGAATTGCTTCAAAAAATTACCGATACGACTATTGCCTACCTTAAAGCAAAGGTCAAAGCAGGTGTCAACGCCGTTCAGGTTTTTGACTCCTGGGGGGGAATGCTTTCTCCCAAGGATTACCAGGAGTTTTCCTGGAAATACATTCAGCAGATCGTGGATGCATTAAAAGATGAAGCACCTGTAATCGTCTTTGGAAAAGGATGCTGGTTCGCACTCAAGGAAATGGCTAATTCAGGTGCTTCGGCCGTTGGGGTTGATTGGACCTGTTCACCTCAAAATGCAAGATACTTAACGGGAGGAAATGTTACCCTTCAAGGTAATTTTGACCCCGCACGCTTGCTTTCGCCACCTGAGAAAATCAAGGAAATGGTCACACAAATGATTCGTGACTTTGGTAAGGACAAATACATAGTTAACCTTGGTCATGGAATTTTGCCTCATATTCCTGTGGAAAATGCAAAAGCATTTATTGATGCGGTAAAAGAATACAGGGAGTGAACCTTTTTGCTGTAATAAAGCGAGTTGATTTTAAAAATATACTGAAAGGTGTATTAATTGGATTGAGCCGGCCACACTTTATACTTCCGACCATAAAGGCCACCAAGGATTGCATAGCCATCTCTACCAAAAACTATGGTAAGCTACATCACAAAAATGGTCCCGCAAATGCATTTAGACATGCTTTTTGGAATTACTTGATTGCAAAACGGTGTTTAAAATGGCAAAGGAACGAGGAAATAGCTTTGGCATGGGCAAAAAAGGTGACCGATTGGCACGAGGATTCATTTCCAAATAAAGTGCTGCCAAAGAAAATGGATTTGCACAACAATGAAGTGGGACGATACATTTTTAGACAGCATCCTGAAAAATCAGAAAATGAAATCGTTGAGCTTTTAAATAAAATGGCTTTGGAATCCATCAAAATTGATGAGTACACATCACTTTCAGAATTTAAAAACCGAATGGTACATATTCTTTAGAAATGAAAAAGTCAGAATTATTCAAAATAAGTTATCTGAATGAGACCGATGCAGAGAATCTCTGCCATATGATGACTTCCAATACTGACATTTTTAACCGTTTTTTTACAAAAACCCTATCTCAGAATCAATCCGCAGAAAACTCTCGACTATATATTTCCAAAAAAGCTAAGGAAATAGAACAAAAAATTGAGTTTACCTATGCCATAAGGTACAAGAACAACAAAGTTATTGGACTTGTTATTCTCAAAGAATTAAACTGGGACACTGGTGAAGGAGAATTGGCTTATTGTTTGGACAAAAAACATCAAGGAAAGGGAATCATTTCTCAAAGCGTTAAAAACATTGTCGAACTGGCCTTTGAAGAACTTAAGCTCAAAAAATTAAAAATCTTTGCCCACAATAGTAATGTGGCCAGCATTAGAGTTGCCGAAAAAACGGGTTTTCTTTGGATAAAAACCTTATCCGAAGCTTATCAACCTCCAAATGAGGCTCCTCTTGATATGGAACTTTATGAATTACATTATGAAAGATAAATTTTACCAATACATTCAACAACTGCAGGACAGCATTACTTCAAAATTGGAAGAACTGGACGGAACGGCAAAGTTTCAGCAAGACCTTTGGAAACGCGAAGAAGGCGGTGGTGGCAGAACCCGTGTAATTGAAAACGGAGCAGTTTTCGAAAAAGGCGGTGTAAATATTTCAAAAGTTCACGGCCCGTTGCCAAAAAGTATGCAAAACTATTTTGGTGTGGAGGATGTAGACTTCTTTGCCTGTGGCCTTAGTTTGGTAATTCACCCAAAAAGCCCAATTGTACCGACCGTACATGCAAATTGGCGCTATTTTGAAATGTACAATAAAGATGGCAACATTGTAGATCAATGGTTTGGTGGCGGACAAGACCTTACCCCCTATTATTTATTCGAGGAAGATGCCACCCATTTTCATGCAGTTTGCAAAAAGGCCTGCGATGCTCATAATCCAGAATTTTATCCCACTTATAAAAAGAAATGTGACGAATATTTCTGGAATTCACACCGAAACGAAGCTCGTGGTGTAGGCGGGTTGTTCTTCGATTATTGCAAAGCAACCGAAGAAACCAGTATGGAAGATTGGTACAATTTTGTGACCGAGGTCGGGGACAGTTTTTTGGATGCCTATGCCCCAATTGTTGAAAAAAGAAAAGACTTACCCTATTCCCAAGAACAAAGGGACTGGCAAGAAATTCGTCGAGGCCGTTATGTAGAGTTTAATCTGGTGCACGATAAGGGCACTCTTTTTGGTCTAAAAACAAACGGCCGTATTGAAAGTATTTTGATGAGCCTACCACCACATGTGCAATGGCGATATGACCATCATCCTGAAAAAGGAAGCGAGGAAGAGAAATTGATAGCAGTACTGCAAAACCCAAAAACTTGGGTTTAATCCGTAGTTTTGCCTTGAAACCAAGCCTAATGAGACAGAAAATTTATCAAATAGATGCATTCACCAACCGGACCTTTGGAGGAAATCCTGCCGCCGTATGTATTTTAGATTCGTGGCTGAGTCCCGAATTAATGCAAAAAATTGCCCAAGAGAACAACTTGGCCGAAACTGCATTTGCCGTCAAAAAGGATGACCAGTATGAACTGCGATGGTTTACCCCCGAAGTGGAAGTGGACCTTTGCGGACATGCCACCTTGGCAACAGCCTTTGTTTTGTTCCATTTTTATGAGTTTGAAAAAGATACCATTCAGTTTTATTCAAGCCGAAGTGGTCATCTAACGGTAAACAAAGCAGATAATGGCTGGTTGACCATGGACTTTCCAACGGATAATTTGATCGCGATCCAAAATATTGAGGAGTTGGACACCGCTATTGGAAAAGCCCCGGTAAAAACCCTGAAGGGCAAAACGGACTATATGATGGTGTATCGTTCCCAGAAAGAAATCGAAGCAATTGAACCCAACCACCATTTGTTGGGACAATTGGATGTTCGCGGTGTAATTGTAACAGCCCCAGGGGAGGAAGTAGATTTTGTTTCCCGTTTTTTTGCTCCCGCTTGCGGAATTCCTGAAGACCCTGTGACAGGTTCTGCCCATACTTCATTGACTCCCTATTGGACCGAAATATTGGATAAAACCAAAATGACAGCTAAACAGCTTTCCAAACGAGGTGGCGATGTGGTCTGCGAATATTTGGGTGAACGTGTTAAAATTTCGGGGAAGGCAGTGCTTTATCTAACAGGAGAAATAGACATTTAAAATAGCTCTAAGTATTCAGCAATAAGCTCTAAGCTATGGGAAACTATAAGAATTACAAGGTCTGGGAAAAATCACATCAACTGGTATTAAATGTTTATAGGTTGACCAAGAATTTTCCAAAATCTGAGCAATACAATCTAACCTCTCAAATGAATAGGGCTTCAGTCTCCATTCCTACAAATATTGCTGAAGGATGTGGACGGGAAACTCAAAAAGAATTTATTAGATTTCTGTATATCGCTTCAGGTTCTGCCCATGAATTGGATTACCTTTTGTTATTGGCTTCTGATTTGGGTTATATTGAATCAAAAATATCCCAAAATATTATTTCAGAAATAGATGAAATCAAGAAAATGCTCGCCGCATTGATCAACACCATAAAAGCATCACTAAAAACAAAAGTCCAACAACTTGAAGCTTAAGGCTTTCAGCTTAAAACTAAAGATATGTATCCATTAATACGAAACAGAAGACTACGTGCATCCAAATCCATTAGGAGATTGGTTCGGGAAACCGCCTTAACCCCGGATGATTTTTTGGTACCCTTATTTGTCACGGAAGGAATGGGAATAAAGGAAGAAATTCCATCCATGCCCAACTATTTTAGGTTGAGTTTGGACAATCTCGAAAAAGAAGTCAAGGAACTTTGGAAAATGGGATTGTGCTCCGTGCTTCTTTTTGTAAAAGTTGATGATAAACTCAAAGACAATAAAGGAACCGAAGCTTTAAACCCGAACGGTTTGATGCAACGCGCCATAAAAACCGTAAAAAACGCCTGTCCACAAATGTTGGTGATGACAGATGTAGCCCTTGACCCATTTTCCGCTTATGGACACGATGGTATTGTTGCTGAAGGGCAAATCCTAAATGATGAAACTGCTGAAGTTCTGGCAGAAATGAGCGTGTCCCACGCCAAAGCCGGAGCTGATTTTGTAGCACCAAGCGATATGATGGACGGCCGAATTCTCACCATTCGCGAGGCTTTGGAAGATGAAGGTTTTTTAAACACGGGGATTATGGCCTATTCTGCAAAATATGCCAGTGCTTTTTACGGTCCGTTCCGTGATGCTCTGGATTCAGCACCTGTGGATATTGAAAATGTGCCAAAGGATAAGAAAACCTATCAAATGGATTATGCCAATCGGTATGAAGCCATTAAAGAAACCCAAATGGATATTGACGAAGGCGCCGATATCGTGATGGTAAAACCTGGATTGTGCTATTTGGACATTGTTCGGGAAATCAAAAATGAGGTGGAAGTTCCAGTTGCAGTGTATCAAGTTTCTGGAGAATATGCCATGGTAAAAGCTGCAGCAGAAAAAGGATGGCTGGACCACGATGCCGTGATGTTGGAACAATTGACGGCTATAAAAAGAGCAGGTGCCGATATCATAGCCAGTTATTTTGCGAAGGATTTTATCCGTACTTTGGGATAAACCTCAACCTAAATGAAAAAACTAGCTGTTTCGTTTTTCCTCATCACTTTAGTGATGCCCTTTGGGTTTGCCCAACGAGAACTAATCCATGCTTACCCATCCAAATTAGGTTTTGATGAGGCTTTCATCAACCAAAAAGTGGATTCCATTATGGAAATGGGCATTGATAGTTTGGCATTTCCAGGGGCACAGCTCTTGGTAGCAAAGAACGACACTGTTATTTTTCACAAGGCTTATGGTTTCCATACCTACGATAGCATTCAGCCTGTTGCATTGAACGATTTATACGACCTTGCCTCCGTTACAAAAATTTCAGGGCCATTGCCCGCTTTGATGAAGTTGGTGGACGAAGGCAAACTTGACCTGGACAAACCTTTCAGCACTTATTGGAAGCCATGGAAAGGCCGAAAAGACAAAAAGGACCTCACCCTTCGGGAGATTTTGGCGCATCAAGCAGGTTTGGTGCCCTATATTGTGTTTTTGCAGAAAGTTCTTCGGAAAAATGGGAAAATTAAAAGAAGATTTATTCATCACTCATCCGATAAAAGATTTCAAGGACAAGTTTACGATGAACTCTTCATCAATAATCGGTTCGAGCGAAAAATGAACCGAATCATTAACCGGTCCAAAGTCTCGGATGACAAGAAATACAAATACTCCGGGCTCACTTTTCTCATTTTCCCCAGTTTGATCGAGCAAATCACAGGAACCGATTATCAAACCTATTTGGATAAAAACTTCTATCGTCCTCTAGGCTGTCATACATTAGGATATCTACCCAAAGAAAACAACTATGTGAATGCCATTGTTCCCACCGAAGTGGATACACTCTTTAGAAAAACCTTGGTAAAAGGTTGGGTACACGACGAAAATGCATCACTTAAAGGAGGTGTTTCGGGCAATGCAGGTTTGTTTGGCACAGCGGATGATTTGGCCAAATTGATGCTCTTTTATCAAAATTATGGCAATGTGGATGGCCAACAGCTTATTTCGGCAGAGACCATAAAAGAATTTACCGAAGTGCAGTATCCCGAAAATGAGAACCGACGTGGATTAGGTTTTGACAAACCCTTGCTCGATAACCCAGAGCTTCCTTTGGAAGAAGCTTACCCCTCCCCTCTAGCTAGCCTCAAAAGTTTTGGCCATTCCGGTTTTACTGGAACCTTTGTCTGGGCAGATCCCGAAAAAGAGCTGACCTTTATTTTTCTATCCAACCGGGTTTACCCCTCTCGTGACCATCGAAAATTATATAATTTGAACATTCGAACGGCCTTACAAGATGTTTTTTATAATGCAGAGGGATTAAACATTCAAAATTAATTCCTATTCCCTATCTTGGTACTAAAGATTCTGCCATTCTATGGGACTACTACTATTTTATGCCCTTATTTCCATCTTTTTCTCTTTTTTGTGCTCCATTTTGGAGGCGGTGCTGTTAAGTATCACACCCACCTTTATCAATGTAAAAAAGCAAGAGGGAAAAGATTATGCGGCCACCTTAGAAACCCTTAAAAAGGATGTGGACAAGCCACTCATTGCCATTCTCACCTTAAACACTATTGCGCATACTGTTGGTGCTATTTTGGTAGGTGTTCAAGCAAAAGTGGCCTATGCAGAGATGTACGGAACCACCCAACGTACGCTTTTTGGGATAAGCTTTACGGAAGATCTCATGGTGGGTATCGTATCCACGCTTATGACCATATTGATCTTGGTCGCCTCAGAGATCATTCCAAAGACGATAGGAGCCACTTATTGGAAACAATTGGCCAACTTTACCGGAAAAGCATTAAAAATCATGGTGTTCATCTTAAAATGGACCGGGTTATTGTGGTTATTGCAATTGTTTACCAAACTGGTGGGAGCAAAAGGAGAGCATGGCAGTGTGTTAAGCCGGGAAGATTTTAGTGCTATGACGGAAATCGCCCATGAAGAAGGAGTATTCAAGGAATCCGAATCCAAGATGATCAAAAACCTGCTCTATTTTGATGAAATCCTGGCACGAGATGTAATGACGCCAAGAACAGTAATGAAAGTGGCATCCGAAGACACTCCGATAAAAGAGTTTTTTGAAAAAAACAGGCCCTTGCGCTTCTCTAGGATTCCGCTTTACAAGGACCGTATGGACAACATCACCGGTTTCTTCTTAAAAGATGAATTATTGGAAGCAATCATCAACAAAAAAGGAAATGAAACTTTGGCTACCATAAGAAGAGAATTACTGGTCACTAACCGAAGTAAGTCCATTAATGAACTTTTTAAAAAATTTGTACAGAAGAGAGAGCATATTTCATTGGTTGTGGACGAGTATGGTTCGGTAAGTGGATTGGTCACTATGGAGGATGTTATCGAAACCTTGCTCGGATTCGAGATTATGGATGAAAGTGACAACGTAGAAGACCTTCAAAAGCTTGCTAGGAAGAACTGGCACGCAAGAGCAAAGCGTTTAGGAATTATTGAAGATGAAAATGAAATAGAGTAATGGAAACTGCTTATATACAGACTCCTATTGGAACAGCAGAGTTAAAAGGCGATGAAAATGGCCTTGCTTCCATTACTGTTTTGGATGATAAAAAACCAAACGGTACATTTCCTGAAATTTTAAAAGATGCTGTTACGCAATTTCAAGAATATTTTAACGGAGACCGAACGGTATTCGACCTTAAACTAAACCCCTCGGGCACCGACTTTCAAAAGAAGGTTTGGGATGCTCTTTTAAAAATACCTTTTGGAAAAACCGTTTCTTATTTGGAACTTTCCAAACAACTCGGTGACGTAAAGGCCATTCGTGCAGTAGCCTCGGCCAATGGCAAAAATCCACTTTGGATTGTGGTTCCCTGTCATCGTGTAATCGGAACCAATGGAGACCTCACAGGATATGCAGGTGGACTGCATAGAAAAAAATGGTTATTGGAACACGAGAGTCCTGCAAAGCAGACGACTCTTTTTTAATTGGCTACAATGCTTTATAAACTTAACCTGGAACATATCCTTTTTTTGGATATCGAAACCGTACCTCAACAACAATATTTCTCCGACCTGGATGAAACCGCCCAGCTATTATGGGAACAGAAAACACAGTATCAGCGAAAAGATGAATTTACGCCCGAGGAGTTTTACGACCGAGCAGGTATTTGGGCAGAATTCGGTAAAATTGTTTGTATTTCTGTTGGTTATTTTACCCTCAAAGGAGAGCATCGAAACTTTAGGGTCACCTCTTTTTACGGTGATGAAGTCAAGATTTTAAAAGACTTCAAACAATTGCTTTCTGATCATTTTAGCAATGTTAAGCACCTTTTGTGCGCCCACAACGGTAAGGAGTTTGATTTTCCCTATATCGCTCGTAGAATGATCATAAACGGCATCAACTTGCCCTACAAACTGGATCTCTTTGGAAAAAAACCTTGGGAAGTGCCTCATTTGGACACCATGGAGCTATGGAAGTTTGGCGACTACAAACATTACACTTCCTTAAAACTGTTGGCACACGTGCTCGGAATTCCTTCTCCAAAGGAAGATATGGACGGAAGTATGGTAAAAGATGTTTTCTATAAGGAAAATGACCTGAACAGAATTGTAACATATTGTGAGTTGGATGTAGTGACCACTGCACAAGTATTCTTGCGTTTACGAAATGAAGAGCTCTTGGAAGACGATGATATCAAAAAGATTTGATGTTTTATTGGGTAAAGGGTAACTCGTCAAAGGTAAAAGGGGTGAAAAAATTTCGACTGTGTTCGAACTGATATCCATATTCAATTAAGCAATAAACTATTTACAATAACCAATGTCATTCTGAACGTAGTGAGGAATCTATTGTGAATTGGTTATTGATCACTGTAGATTGAGCTTACGATTAGTTTTTATAAAACTTAGTACTCTTGATTCCAGAGTAATCCTGAACTACCAAAACATACAATCCAGAAGATAACGATGACACATTGATGGAACCTTCGGTCTTGCCTTTTTTAATGACGTTTCCGGAAGTGGTTACGATAGAGAACTCGGCGTCTTTGGACAGTTCCGCATTCACATTTAAATAGTCCACCGTAGGGTTTGGATAAACAGATATGTTCAACTCTTGGGGAATAAACATCGGAGTGTTTTCAATCAATACTGTTTCTTCTCCATTGAACTCAAACTCGATGGTTTCCGAAAATTCGGATACCACGTTCTCCGTACAAATGGAACGTACACGAGCTTCGTATACCTTTCCATTTTCCAAATTGGAAAGCTCAAAGTTACTAGCCCAAATCAATTCACTTTCCCAATTGTCCGTATCAATACTTTTATACTGTACTTCGAACAAAGTTTCTTCCGCGTCGTTCCAAGAAATAGTAGTACTTGCGCTTGTAGGGTTTTCTAAATCAAGATTTGAAGGAGTCTCAATGGAACAATTGGAAACCTGTGCTCCGGAAACAATCAAGGAAAAATCCTGTAATCCATTTTTTAATCCCCCCTTGTGCGAAATAGTAATGGTATAGGTACCATTGGCATTTTCTGCCTCAACACGTTCAAAAGGGTCCACTTTATTGTCTCCTTTTGTTGCGGCATCATTTGCTTGAGCCGGGTTTAACTTCCATGGCAAATAGGTTTCTCCCTCCTTGGTGATTCTAATATCCAAATCGTTTACCAAAGCCGCAGTTGTGCTATTAAGTTCACCTCTGTTCACAGTTTCTGCCTCTGGGTCTGTCCAAGAAATGGAGGCAACTAAATCTTCACCATCAATTGCTGTAACGGTTAAAGTATATGTCTCGCCATCTGAAAGGGTTTTTTCATTTATCAATGAAGTGTATTCCTTATTTTGAAGCACTTCGGCCGCAGATTTGGCATTCATTATGCCCCAACCCATTTTGTAGTCAGGTCCTCTGGCGTCCACATCATCAGCAGTGTGAAGTGCAAGTCCTTTTAAGGTTGCTGCTTTCATATAGGAACCAAAAAGTTCTTCGTGATATTGCTGCAATAACAAAAGTGAACCTGTAACCCCAGGTGCAGCCATAGAAGTTCCTGCGGATACCTGATAACTACTATTGGTAGCTGAACTAGTAGAAAGAATATCCCCGCCATCACCAGCTAAATCCGGTTTTACACGGCCATCATCAACAGGTCCAAAGCTGCTATATCCCGCTACGGAAGCTTTTTTCAATTCTCCATTACTATCGATCTCTGTGTTGGCACCTGCAATGGTGAGTCCGTTTTTAGTAGTGGTAAAGCCCAACAAAAGATCAAAACCATCCGCGGTTTTACCATAATTAGGGGCTTCGTTATCGTAGGAGTTTTGCGCATTTCCTGCAGCAGTTACCATTAAGTAATACGGAGCGTTGTACATGATCCTATCCCAATCTTGCGTAACTTTAATGTAGGCGCCAAAATACCAATCAGGTACTCTATCAGATAAAATTCCATAAGAATGATTGCTCAATAAAAGTCCATTGGCAGCCGCTTCGGCGACCTCAATTTTATCTCGGCTCCAATCATGGGTCAAAGCCCTTGCACCATAGGCAACACCCTTGGCATTGGGTTCCACTCCGGCAGAAATAAGGTTTCCTGTCACCAAAGTGGCATGCAGGCTTACTTCATCGGCATTGTCAGTATTCTTTGCACGGGTATCAAATTCTTGGTGCGAAGTCAATGCAACCCCAGAATCCCAAACACCTACTTCCATATTGGTCCCCGTCAATCCCAAATTCAACAACCCTTTATCATATAGTGCATACCCTCTAGAGGTTTTGGAAGCAGGATCGTTGAGTGTAGTATAATATAATGGAGTGCCATCGGTACCGATATCCTTTAAAGCAACTTGTGTGCCTTCACTTGTTTTTTCTGTTGTTCTTAGTCCTTTGGATTTGATCAGCTCACCTATTTTCTTAAGTTTCGCTTGATGCTCCATTTCCAATTCGGAAATAAGAGAAGAGATTTTCCCTTGATCATAGGAAAAATGAATATTTTCTTTGGCATTTTTGGATTGGGCAAGTATGCAACCTCCGCTTAAAAGCGAAAATAAAATGGAGAAGATCACTCCCTGGGCCCCTGAAGGAAATCTGTAGTCCATAATTAAGTTTAGGTAAGATTTGGACTACGAATATATTATAAGACACTCTATTTATCGATAAAATTCCTACTTTATTCGATGAAATACATAGTGAATTACTTCTTTATGTTGTGAAAATTAACTTTTATGTGGTGTAACTATTTTCTTACAGTTAATTTTATTTTCATCCAAAACAACATAAACCGGAAAATGGTCGCTATATCCACCTAAATATTTGTTTCCAGCAAAGGTTCGGAATGGGTTTCCCTTGTATCTACCCTTCCATTCTTTTAAGAATCGAGGTGAAAATATCTTCGCCTTTATAAAACTGTGGGTGCCCGCCTCATAATTTAAAAAACCATGGGTTAGCAATATTTGGTCGAACAAGCTCCATTTACCCTTATAGTTGGCACTTCCTTCAAAAGGAGACAACAATTTTTTCATTGGGTTGATGAACATCCCAGTACGCATTAAGGTTTGTAAGCTTTCCGAATTAGGGTCATCGTTAAAATCACCCATTATAATAATGTTCGGATGGTCATCATGTATGCCTTCAATTTTCTGTAGGATGGTCTCTGCCGCCTTGATGCGCTTATAAACGGTTTCCTCAGCTCCTTCCCTTCGGGATGGCCAATGGTTTACAAAAACATGAATTTCTTCTTGATGCAATTTTCCATGCACATACAAAATATCACGAGTAAAATCTCGCTCACCATTGGTGTTCTGAACCATTAAAGGAATGGTCTCGGCATCCAACACTTCAAAATGTTTTTTATCATAAATAAGTGCCGTATCAATGCCACGCTCATCCGGTGAATCAAAGTGGATGACGCCATAATCAATATCCCTAAGTCTTTTGGATTGTAATAAGATTTCAATGACTTCCTTGTTTTCCACTTCTGCCATACCGACCAAAACGGAAGGATAATCACTATCATCCAATCCAATTTTAGAAATAGCCTTGGAAATCTTCTTGACCTTCTTCCTAAATTTCGATTTGTTCCATTTTCTAAACCCCTTTGGAGTAAAGTCATTATCGAGCAAGTAAGGATCATCCTTGGTATCAAAAAAGTTTTCGAGATTATAAAATGCTATAGTATATCTGTCCTTCTGTTGCTTCAAGCCTATTTCTGATTACAAGGTTTAATCTTCACTATTTGATTTTTCGTCAGCAGGTTTACCAATGATAGCTTGCCACTCATCAGCAACTTCACGTTCTACACCCGATAATTTATTGGCATACAACAATGCATTAAAAAGTGTTCTATAAGTTCCCATGGACTGCCCACGCCACTGCGGTTGATATCCAAAAAGAATCACATGCCCCTTGCCGTGTTTCACATCCAAAGCGGCGGCATTTCCGTTCATATATTTTTCCCCAACCAAAAATCCAGACATCAGGGGGGATCCGTTTTTCTGATACTTGGCCAGTATTTCCCCTTCAAAACCTTCTTGGGTGACAAAAATTGGGCTGTTGTAGACAAATAGATTGGCATTGGATTGCATTCCTGACATCACAGGGTGTTGTGGATTTGTTTTTACCTGCACAATGGACCCTCCCGTGAAGAATTTGGCCCTATCAACCTTATCGACTACATTGCTAACAGGGAGATGCAAAGCATTAATCGCAAAATTGGAACTTCGGTTCAAAGTAATCAAAGTACCCCCCTGTTCCACAAAAGCATTTAGGTTGCGTATACCCAATTCACCTAATCCTCCGGCATATTGTGGTGGAGCGGAACCGGGTTCCAATCCGTTTTCAATAGAGCCTGGCCATTCAGATGCCATCACTATCACATCAAAACGGTCTTTTAAATTATTGGACTTAAAATCCGCATCCCGAACGGATGCATAAGAAAACCCATAATTATCCAATAGCCATCGGGTCCATCCCATATCCATGCTTGCGGTCCACGGACGGTACACTCCTATTCTAGCTTTTACAATGGCATCACCTGAGCCTGACCTCATTTTACCATTAATAGCGTAATCCTTAATCCATTGATTGATTTTACTTCGAGTGGCATCTTTAACACCATATTTTCTGGCATCTGCATCATAGCTGACGGTTAAACCATCTTTCATGGCCTCTGCCAATACACGGAAAATATTGTTCTCTGTTGGATCTAACCATAATGTACTTCCGCTACCACGAAGGGTACCTGGCAATGGCTTAATTCCAGCCGCTACTTTATCGGTATCAAATCCAGCACCAGTAACAAAATCGGTTTTGTTCAAATCCTGTCCTTCATCATCGGTGGTCTCGAGTGGAATCCCTTCTACCGGTGTCAAAGCTTCCCTAAATAAATCCGATAATGGAACAGTTCCAGTAACTACTTCCACTTCCATTTGAAAAGGAAGGGTCCAACCTGCGGCATCGTAGGGTTGTTCAAGTGGCCCATCTGGTGTATCGCGTAAATCCGGATATACTTGCACGTCCAAAACCTGGCGCGCCATCTCGGCAAACTCTTGGTCCATCGGTATTACCCAAGTTCCCTGAGGGTACGTAACGCCAGAATACTCCATCGGTTTATCCAATTGCGATATTTTGATTCCATTAAAAGCCAAACGCTTCAACAACTCTACCGGACGAGACGGGTCTCTTTGTTTTTGTGGTATGATGTAAGCATAAGGTGGTTCATTCTTATACTTTTCAATGGTTGTCATTGCTGCCTGATACTTATTGAACAACAATGTCTCTTTGTATTTTGATGAATAGTCCAAAACGGCAATGGAAGCAGTTTGCATGTACTGCACCGCATCGCGTAACCGCCACCATCCGCCCTTCCATGGGCTATTGTACAACGATTCAACGCGTAAATCTTTTCTGTGTTCTGGAAAATCCCGAATGGTATAAAAATAAGGCGTGGCATATCGGTACAGGGCTGTTTCTGTCCAAAAAGAGGGTATATTTTGCATGACTGGCAAGTAATCAATGTAGCCTGGATACCAAGCGTCAAAACCTTTACCCATATGCACAGCTCCCGGCAAACCTTCTGTCTCCAATTCTTGGGCCATGGCCATCCCGATCATATTTACCTCTCGGGCTACAATAGGCGGTGTTTGGGGCGCAATCGGTTCCGCAAACGGTGGTAACCAAATTCGGGTAGGAAATGGTGAGGACTGGTGGTGTACATGAATCACGTTGGGTTCCCATTCCCTCCAAGTTCTGCCCACTACTCGAGACTCCAACATATTGAGCATGTAGGCATCCCTATTATTATCATGACCTACATACTTTTGATAAAGCCAAGGGATTCTTGCCGTTTCGTAGGGTGTACCAACGTTCGACATATACCAATTGGCAATAATATCCTGTCCATCCGGGTTTAACGATGGCCATAATACCAATATCACATCATCTAAAATCGGTTTAAACTTTTTGGTTTCGGCTTCGCTTACAATTTGATGCGCCAATGTGATAATGTGTTGTGCCCCCGCCACTTCCGAAGCGTGCAAACCACCACTTAAATCCACAATGGCCTTGCCTTCTTCCGCCAATTTTTGGGCTTCTTCGCGTGACATTCCTTTGGGGTGGGCCAATTTTTGCGAGATTTCCTTGTAGTGTTCAATCTTAGCCAAATTTTCTTTGGAGGAAATCAAAACATAATACCATGTACGACCTTCGGAAGTTTTTCCGGTTTCCCGCATTTCAACCAAATCACTGGCCGCATCCAACTTTTTAAAATATTCAATGGATTGCTCATAGGTAGCCAAATGAAAATCGGAACCTACTTCAAAACCAATGACATCTGTAGGGTTAGGAATGGTGGAATTTTGAGCCTTGAGTCCGAAAGGGAGCAAGATTATCATCCATAAAAAACAGACAAAAGGCTTCAAAAAATAATTGTGTTTTGAATTCGGATAAGATTGTATTCTAAACATTATGTTGCGTTAGGTTGGTTTAGGGCATCAAGATAGGGAACAATACAATTAAATAATAGTCTTTTACCCCTGTTCATCGGCCCTTAAAAGGCGAAAAGCACCAAACAGCTTCCAAAACATTGCGTAAATTTGCATTCTAAATCCATTTGATGCTAGAAAAGAAGTCGATTGAATATGAAAAGGCGGTACTCATTGGTGTAATGAATCAACACCAGAACGAAGAAAAAGTCAAAGAGTACTTGGATGAGCTTGAATTTTTGACCTACACTGCCGGTGGCGAAGTTGAACAAAGATTTGTGCAACGTATTGACGTGCCCAATCCGAAAACCTACATCGGAAGTGGTAAGATGGAAGAGGTGCGCCAATTCGTAAAGGAAAATGAAATAGGTTCCGTAATCTTTGATGATGAGTTGTCTCCCGCACAACAAAACAATATCGAAAAGCTCCTTCGCTGTAAAGTTCTGGACAGAACCAGTTTGATTCTGGACATATTTGCCCAGAGAGCCAAGACCAGTTATGCCAGGACTCAAGTTGAGTTAGCTCAATACGAGTATCTTTTACCTCGATTGACCGGTCTTTGGACCCACTTGGAAAGGCAACGAGGAGGTATTGGTATGCGTGGTCCCGGTGAAACCGAAATCGAAACGGATAGACGTATTGTTCGAGACCGAATTGCTTTGCTCAAAAAGAAGCTTGCCAAGATAGACCGCCAAATGGAGACCCAACGCGGCAATCGGGGTTCTTTGGTTCGGGTTGCTTTGGTAGGATACACCAATGTGGGTAAATCCACCTTAATGAACGTAATCAGCAAGAGCGATGTTTTTGCGGAAAATAAGCTTTTTGCTACGCTGG
>NHBR02000069.1 GCA_002167435.2 Allomuricauda sp. TMED12 | reverse complement strand
TTAAATATAGATATGTATATCAAGCGCAGATACGTCATCAAACGGAAGCTGTTATACATATTGCGGCCGTTGGATTATTCGACGACGAGTGATCCCAGCGCCGTTCGAGCCGATTGGACTCGGGAGTTGTCGCCGTACACACACAGTTCGATGTGCGCGTGGTGCAGTGTGTTTGCCTCCGAGGGCAGTGCTGCAAAGCTCGCGTGCAGCGCGTCGGATGTCATCTGGAGCATATGGTCTCTATGAGTTCCTGCAAAGATCCCGCCGGCAATCACGGGCATGCGAAGACAGCGCATCCTTGTCTTGGCGAATGCTCGCAAGACGTTCGTATATGCCTTGGTAAGCTCGCGTACGGCGCGTCTTCGATCGGGAATGCTGGAGAGGTCTGGAGATGCAACGTGTAAAACGGAACCGAACGGCGCGTACGAACGGAAAGCCACGTCGCCTTCGGCGTGTATGTTCGCGCGCACTTCTGGTGGAAACTGGCTGTGGTTGTTGATCTTGATGAACTTGTATATTTCCTTCGACAGTCCACCCGCACCGCGGGGACCTACAGTCTTAATATATCGAAGTCCTGCTGGGTCGACAATCACGATGTCTGTGTTCGGTCTTCCCGCTTGCTGGTGATATCCAGGACCCGCCCCGAGAACACCCCACGATACGACGCTCACCATTTGGTTTGTAAGTTGTGCTCCGAATAATCGCGGCTGCTGGCGTGCTGTTATCATACGCGTCAGTGCTCCACGTGTGTGAAATCGTCGTGATTCGGGGTCGTAGAGTTCGCTTTGGAATTCGGCATCGTAAAGTGATGTGTCTTCGTCGCTCGACGAGTCGTTTGCAGCGGTTGTATGCCCATTGGCTTGCGCATAGGATCTCAGGAGTGCAGCCATGCTACCGAACCTCGGTCCGTCTTGCTGCACGCCGCTGTGCCGGCTCTCTGCCGATGGACGAACGACGGTCGCCGGTGTTGCGGGCGGTCTTGTATTCCCCTTGCGTTCTCGAATTGCAATCACGAGTGCCTGTCGTGTCCGCAAGGACGTCCTGTTGTTTTTCCTCCAGTGTGCGTCCCCCGCGTTCACGCGAGTTCCGTCGGCTAAGAACCGCACTGGGCCACTGTACCTGCCGGCGAAGTCGGACCTGGCGCCCATGCGACACCGGTTGCTGAGCGCCCTGACGGTGCGGAGTTGTTCAGCGTACGTCCGTTTGACTTCTTCGAGGGCTTCTCCTTCGAACAGCAGCTCGTGGTGTACGATATGTGCAGTGTGCAAGCGCAGCGACTTCTCGTCTTCTTTGTCAACGAAGACAGCCAGGTTGTCGCCGTGCCGGACACGCGACATGGCGACGTACAAGTGCCCGTGAGAGAAAGCGCCGCCACTCGTAAGATCAACGAGGACTCGGTTCAGTGTCTGCCCTTGTGCTTTGTTGAACGTCATGGCGTATGCGAGGCGCACTGGAAACTGCGTCCGCGCTATCATTATTTGTGATCTGTCGGGAAATGACATGCGCGCCGCGCCGACGTAAGTAAGCGGGGCGTGATGTTTCGACGTCAGGGGAAGCGAACTTACGAATTCCATCGAAATATAGTGCGCCACCGGCAGATGTTGAACGTCTTCGATGAGGCGTTGTTCCCGTCTTCTCCGATGATCTGTACGGTCAGCGTGTGTGTGTAACATTTGACTATGCGCAGTCGTTGGCTCGTCACCAGCCCGTTCTCCTTGTCGATCGTACCTGCGCAAGCGGTGGTGACATGCTAGCGCGGTTGAACACGTGCGCGAATTACGACCACACGCACGTGTGAGAATGACGATGTCGCCGTCCTTGAGCTCCAACACGTGTGGCGGGGCGCTGGCTTCGTGGTAGTTTTCGATGACTTCTGGGGACAACAACGACCCTCGGTTATTTCCGTCTGCGGCGCCTGCATCGCCGTCGACTTCGGTCTTTCCGATGAACTTGTGGAGGAATCCTGGACGTTTCTCTTGCACATACGTGTTCCATTCGTCGTTGTTTTTGTTGTGCGGCGAAAGGATGCAACACCGTGAGATTTCGTCGTCATTGCCAACGAACCCGTTGAACACGAAATCGACGGCTTTCTCCTTGTCGCTGATTCTTTTACGTGCGAACGACACGTCGACTAAGGGGCGTTTGTCAATTTGAGAATAGCCCGTGATGGTGCTCTTGTCGCCGTCGCCAAGTTTGGTGATGTGTTCATCCCACTCCAAATCGCCGCTCGTACGGTGCCTTTGTTCGAGTTTGAATGTTTTCACGTGCTTCCACGCCGCCGAGGAGTGCGGCGATGCGTTCACTTGTTCTTTGCCAGTAGCACGTGGCACGCCCCCGCCGATCTGTCTGAAATCGCCGGACAACAGCAGCACTCCTCGAAATTCCAAGAAGTCTAGGATCTGCAGCATTGCCTCGAAATCAGCGCGGCGCAAGGACGGCAGTTCGTCGATGACGATGATTTTCGCGCTGGCGATGAGTTTGGCTTTTGCTGCTGTTTTGGTCAGACGTGAGGTTACGATGTCATCCACATCTCGCGAGACGAGCAAATCGAAGAGCGAGTGCACGGACAAGCCGCCCTTGTAGAGTAACGCTGCCAGGTTGGTGGGCGCGCCGACGAGGCACACCTCGCTTTTTGTTCGCAGCTCGCAGATGATGTAATTGATTGTGGTTGTCTTCCCTGTGCCCGCCGGGCCGTCGATGTAAATGAGCTCGAAAGTCGGGCGGGTGTCGGTGTTTTCGAGCGCCGCGTGTGTCGCGTTGTATACCATCTGTTGCTGTTCTGAGAGCGTGCGGTTCTCGCAGAATGTCGTTGTGAACGGGTCCGTGAGCCAACGTGCGACCTCCTTGTTGACCACGTCGGTGTCTGGAATGTCGGGCAGCGGAATTCCATATTCCGAAGGACATCGATCGTTCGCGTTGAACGATGCTTGCAGTCGTTTTAACAGTTGTTGCACTCTCGCGGGGAGCGGTCCGGTGTGAAAATCAGCCATCATTTTGTTGCGTACCAATTTAAGCCCGGCGTCTTCGGTTCCGGTCTTTTCCCAGTCGGAAATCGCGTCGTCCACAGGTTCATCGTGGGTTGCGTTTCTATTTGTGTCATCGGCATCCGAATCGACGTCAGCGTCGTCCATGGCGGCGTCCTCGAAGAAATCGTCGCCGTCGTTGTCTTCTTCCTCAGCATCGCGATGCGCGAGAGGCTGTTGTCCAAGGTTGAGCCCGAGACCGCACAGCACGCGAAGCGTCGACTGTCCCGCCATTGTAAGTTGCGTGAAAAGGGAAATGATTGCCTGCGGCGTCGGTTGTGTCCTGGCTGCTTCGATCAGGGCGAGCTCGCCTTCCATTCCCTCTTGGATGATGCCGTAGGCGTAGGCGACGGCCTGGAATGATGTGTGGCGCACAGGGATGCCTTCTTTGTCGGGGACGAATTTCAGTGCGGCGTACGGATCTTGCCCATCAGCAACCGGGGACGATGCAATGTGCGAAGCGACGAGCTTGAGGTACCATTCTTCTGTTCCGTACCTTTTGCGGACGGGTCATGAATACGCGCGGCTGGCCAGGTGTCGGTGAAGGGGTCTCACCGAGCGGGTTTCAAACGGAAAACTACGTCGCTACTTCGTCGAGCGTAGTAGTAGTACACGTGGTCTCCATGGATGAGGTAGTGGATGTACGAATCGCGATCACCCATCTTGATTGGCCACAGATCAGGGCGCGTGCCGACGACGTGCTTAAGCGAACCGGTCGAACTCGCCAACCCGAAGGCGGCGTAGACGTCAGCAGGAGCTTGCGTATCCACTTTCATGCGAGTATAAAATGCCGCGCACGTCGGAGGATCGCCGTTGAATTCCTTCTCATCCACAGTGACGGGCCTTCTCAGGTATTTTTCCCATTCCGACATACCTGTAGACTGCGGCGTCCCCGGTGGTGCCGGGAGATGAACGCTGACCGATTCCACCGGCGGCCACGAACAATACATAGGATACCTGCAGTACGTGTGGTTTAATATCTGGATGCATCACAGGCGTGCGCGTGCGTGCGCGCGAGCTCGTACTCACGACATTGATCGCCACCACGCTTCAGACGCCGAAGTCACCTTCCCAGTCCAATATTCCTTGGTTTCGTCCACGTGGACGGTCTCCGTCGCGTTGGCGTCGCCGAATTGAAAGCGGATTGGTTCGCCACGACTGCCTTTGAAGAGGTACTTGTAGAGATACGTGATGCAGTGCGATGAGGCTGCGAATTCCACGTTGATGTGCGATTCAAATTCCATGAGAAACCACGGGTTGTAAGGGACGATATACTCGTCGCCTTCGTGCCGTTTAAGACGCGCGTATCCGTCCTCGCCAATGTGGGTGGTGGGGTTCGGTTCAAATGGGAACCCGCTTTTGCACGTGACGCCGTCCTTTCCGACCTTGCATTTCGGCGTGTTGGCTATGCGACTCTTCGGATCCGGCGCTGTGTTGGACGGATGCGGCCCGTGTTCCAAGGGGCCGCGATGACTGTACATCGGGAAGTT
This sequence comes from Allomuricauda sp. TMED12, assembly GCA_002167435.2. Classification (GTDB taxonomy): domain Bacteria; phylum Bacteroidota; class Bacteroidia; order Flavobacteriales; family Flavobacteriaceae; genus Flagellimonas. The sequence goes on along the minus strand of NHBR02000069.1, from coordinate 3,119 downwards.
CGGCGTGTCGCGCCCCAGTACGAGCATCCGCAAGTGTCGGAGCACATCCGACGGCTTCGGCTCGACGCCGTAGAACTGATGTTTCGTCAGCATCAATGAACGCGCGAGCTGCGGATGCACTCGGTAGTGGTTGTTGAAGAAATCGTCGTCGTCGAACGTGGAATCGCGTTCGGGAACGGAAGTGTCGTGCGTGTCTTTGCGATAAATCATGGCGAAATCGATCAGAACTTCGTAGGTGGGTTTACGCCCGCATGTATAACGGTCCAGCCATTCCGCCGGTTCGTCGGCTTCGTATTCTTCTTTGCAACCTGACGGCGGGTTGGCGAAGCGCACGACAATGTGCGCGTGCGGCATTCCTCGGTTCTGAAACTCGATCACATCGATCATGTAACCGGAACCGCCGGGTGCGTCGATGCGACACGTCCAATTGCCGTCAGCGTCCACGCAGTGCGGCCCCCATATCGCGCCTGTGAACAGCCGCGTCTTGAGCGCGTCCAGCTTCGCCTTGAATATGCGATCGCTGAGTTCGGCGTAATCGTACGGCGACGACCCTTTTGGAATCGCCGCTTTCACTTCATGCCAATACGTGTTTAAAGTCACCGTGATGAAGAACATAGGCTTCCCGCGCGCCGTAACGACGGAGAGCGCATCTGCGGTCTTGTTTGTCATAAATCGCCTCGAGCCATGGTGACTGGATGGTAGGATGGTGCGGTTCTCGTCACCTGCCCGCGCTGTGCGGCCCGGTCTTAGTATACGTGCTTGGTTGTCGCGATGCCCTCGAAGTCGGTCTTCCTCGACTCGACAGTAGGAATCGAGCACGTATTCTTGACTACACCACGGTACTTTCTGCGCGCGTGAACACGGTATGCGCGTCGCAACTGTGCCGCGCTTCATGCGCTGCGGGTATGCGTCGTCGTCGTGATCCTGACGGAAATGGTTGACTTCTGTCTCGTAAAGGAGAAAAGCGGTTTTCCAGTTGACTGTTTTCGTCGCGTCACCAAAGTTGAGTGGGTCGACGTACGTTCGTAAGTCCGGTGTCATCGGCATGACTTCTGGAATCATGAGACGCCCTCTCGCGTACGTCGCGCACGACACCAACTCGCTGTCGTCTTTGTGCCAACCGTACTCACCGTGCTGTAGAATAATCGGGTACGTCAGTTGTTCGTAGTATTTGTGCTGCGAGTCAATTGTCATGTTGTTGCTCGTGTGCGACGCCCCGCTGACCTTGTGGATGCGAATCTCTCTTGGCGTCGTGACCTGAACGCAGCAAATGTGAACTTGTGCCAGCGATATGGCGTGCTGTGTATCACCTGGGCCTGGCTTGTTGTTGTGATGCACGAGTGGCCAAACGCTGTATCGTTCCTCGTGTTTCGATGCGCGTCCGTGATGATGCAGTACTCGGCTTCCTCATCCGCGCTGCGCAAGTGCTGGCTCACGTGCTTCACATCTGGGTGCGATATCTCGAGCGAGTGGGCCATGTAGTGCACCACCTCTGCGTCGCATCGGCGTCCCCACTGGTTTCGTTCGCTCGCAGCGCTGCGCCGCAGGTCGTCCCCGCGCGGCCCAAGAGCGTAGAATTGCAGTGCGCTGTTGTCGTGGTCCGCTGGTTCTACCAGCGCGTACGACCGACCGCATATCTTCGCGTTCGTCTCACCCTCCTCGGGGCGTGCCATCCCTTGAATTGTGCCGCGTTCCATGACGAGCGTGGTCAGTCGGCACAGTCGGTTAACCTTCGAAGCGCCGCCCATCGTACCGTTCAAGAACAGTTCGATCATGCTCCATCTTTCGGGGCTCGGGGCGTTGACGGTCACGCGTTGCTCGTCTGGGTCTTCTGGTACTACGTGCTTGCGCGCGCCGTCTTGTACAAGCGGGCCGTCGCGAATTGTGGAGAGAGGACGCAATCCGAACCGTCCGTCGGCAGCGAAGTGCCGTGCGAGAGTACCATTCATACACGCTGGGCACGTCTCGTTGTCAAAAAGCCGCATGTGGCAGTGCTCACAAGCTGGTATTCCAATGACCAAACCGGCGACGTTGCCCCACAGCCGTTTTTGCGGTTTGAATTGTTCTTTCAAAGCGAAGTGGACTGGGTTGTCCACTTCTCGCGGTGTCGCTTTGGGACGTCTTTTTGCTTGTGATCGAACCTGCGGATCGTTCGTGTTCAAGTTGTAGTCGACCGCGGATCGCGCGCACTCCTCGCGAATGGCGTCGCCGTAAACGCAGCACTGTTCGGTTACGTAGTGCGTAAACATCGTCAGCACGTCTTCGTCGGACGGCACGGCTGTGTTGGTGTTTTCTGCTCCGACGAGTCCACGGCACTGCGACCACAGGTAATTTGCATTGGTGAAGTCATCAACTGTGGCTCCGATGTGCCCGTCGTCAATTTTCCGTTGGTTGCGGTGTTTGTTGAGCAAAGCAAGCAGAGGAATGACGCACTTCTGCCCGTGGCTTTTTTGCGTAGGCGTAAGAAGACCGACCCACCTCCTCGCGATTTGCACTTCACCGTCGTTGCCGTTGTCGTTGATGAGCCGATGCTTCTTTTTCAGTTCAGCTTCGGTGTTTTGTACCGCGATTTCGGCCGCCCTCGGAGTTAAAGTACGCGCACGCTGTTCCCTCGGATGCGCACGCGCGAGTGCACGAAGCCTTTCGCCCTCGAGTGTCTGACGCCTCTGCGCCGCGATTTCAGTTGCCCTTTGCGCTGCGATTCTAGTTGCCTCCGGAGTACGTAGTTCACTCTCCGCTTCGAGTGTCTGACGCCTCTGCGCTGCAATTTCAGTTGCCCTTTGCGCTGCGATTTCAGTTGCCAGCCTTTCCTCGTTGAGTGCATGAAGCCTTTGCTGCGCGTTTGCAGTTGTCTCCGGAGTCAAAGTACGCGCACGAGGCTTGAGAGCAGCTGCCCTTTCGCATACTTCTTTAAATACTGCACTGCCTATTCGTTTTTGTTTCCATGATTTAATCGAAATCACTGAATCAAATGGAGGTGTTAATCGTCGCAAACAACCCAGCTCCTTTGACGGTCTCCATTCAGCCATCGCGGACAACTGACAATCATGCCACGTATCCGGTTCGTTTCGAATTGGCTTGGATGCAGCGGCAGGACTTTCCGGTCCCCAGGTGCAGGG
>NHBR02000068.1 GCA_002167435.2 Allomuricauda sp. TMED12 | reverse complement strand
CAAAGAAAGTTTTAGCATATTTTTCATATCCGTAAAATTAACTATTTCCGAAGAGGGCACTATAATGTAACTCATCTTCAAAACCGTAAAAACAAAGCAGAAATCACTTATTTGTTGTTTAACAGTTATTTGCGTGGATTTTTCCCGACAAAAAAGCATACAACAAAATCAATACTATCATGACAACAAAATCAATCGTAAACGCCATTTTAAGAATTATACCTGCAGTTATCTTATTACAGACTCTCTTTTTTAAGTTTTCCGCAGCTCCAGAATCGGTTTATATTTTTGAGCAGCTTGGACTCGAACCTTGGGGCCGAATAGGTTTAGGAATAATTGAATTGATCGTGGCCATTCTTATTCTTATCCCACGAACCACTTGGCTTGGAGCTTTGTTGGGCATAGGAATTATGTTTGGAGCTATATTTTCACATATTACCAAATTGGGCATTGTGGTACAAAATGATGGAGGCACTCTATTTATTCTTGCATTGATCACTTTTATTAGTTGTGCGGTATTGTTTTGGATAAACCGTAAGCAAATTCCTCTTCAGAAATGAAATTATGTTTTCAAAGATAAACGACACAAAATGCACGTTTAAATGCATTTTTACCGGTAGAACAGTGTTAATTACCTAAAAAATATTCGACAAACTGCACTTTTTAGTCGTTAAAAGTAAAAACCTATGAAAAATTCATAAGTATTCGCTCCGATTGTTTTTGATCTTTGTCATGTATTAACCCCCAAATCTATACATCATGACACGATCTTTTATTTATAGCCTACTTGTTTCAGGAACAATACTAGCCAGTCAAACTACTTTTGCACAGGCAGATGAAAAAATGATCAACGATACTATGGAAGGAAGCGTTTCCACACTAGATGGATACGTACCGAACATGTCGATTACCGAAGATGGAAAAACAGCCTACTTTAGTAAAGGCACTTACGAAAAACCCCTTTATGGGGTATTCTCCAAAAAAGAATTGGTTTATCATGTTTACCGTGCCGAGAATGTAAACGGTGAATGGACCAATGTTACCAAATTGGATGTATGCCCAAAACACTATTCGGCCAAACACCCTACCGTTACTGCTGATGGGTCACGTTTGTTCTTTGCATCAAACATGAAAGGAACTTTTGGCAAGTATGATATTTATGTTGCTGATATCGCTGCAGACGGAACTCCAGGTGTATCCAAGAACCTAGGCCCTAAAGTAAACACTAAAGAAGATGAACTATACCCTAGCATATACAATGAAACCTTGTTGTTCTTTGCATCCGAAGGAAGAGATGGCTACGGCGGATTAGATCTATATGCTTCACAAGTAGTGAATAACACGCTTACTACATCTGTCAACCTTGGCGAACACATCAACAGTAATAGCGATGAGTATGCCATTCAGTTGAGCCCAGAGAAAAAATTAGGCTTCGTCGTATCCAATAGAGGATTCAACAACACTGTATCACAATATACTGTAGCGTATGGACGTTCAAGTAAGCAAGATCAGTACAACGACGTTGCTGAAAGAGATGCAGGACTCCAAAGCGCAATGAATGAGAACAACTACGAATATGTAGATACTTCTTTTCAAGACGAACAATAGAATACTGATTACCAAAAACTTATTGAATCGGTCAATAAACCTGAAGTGTCTTATGAAGTTGTTTCATAGCCGAAACTCGAAACACTCATGACGATGATAAGAAAGACAGGGGGAAACTGACAGACTATCATAGAAAGCGGGTTGTATTATTTCAATCTGACCGATTTACACCAAGAATAGGATGCTGATGGGACGGCATCCTATTTTTTTTACAATATTTTGAAATACAGTAATTTACATAAAAATAGACCACTTCTTTTCTTCTTTATTTCGACCTAATGGGATTTCTTAAAAGTGCATTTGAACGAAAATAACTACAAAAATTCCTTTCAATAGTTAAAAAATTCTAATTTAACTCTTGAAATAATACAATCCCAAATCTATTATGTCATGAACAAAAACTACAACACTCGAAAAAAAGGCGTCCCAAAACCTCTTTTCACCTTACTTTTTTGATGAGGTAAAACCTCAACTAAACACAAATTTTAGCGCTTAATCCCTTTGGGGGTTACACCCATTTTTGAAGTAAAATTAAATGGAACTGTAATTGCTATTGTCGTTTATGGCAATGCAACGCATTTTTCATTGGTTTATCCCAACTTCAACAATGTGGAGCAGGACGATCATGTCCAAAACTTAACCTACAGTAAAAATTATGCAACAGTATTAATCCCCCTAATCTTTCTTATCATGAAAACAACTACTTTAAAAATTGCCATCATCGACAATGATGATGCTATCGGCAGCATTTACAAGCAATACTTTCAGGAAAATGAGCAGTACGAACTACTTGGAATTTATAGCTCCGTCCATAAACTCTTATCCGATTTTGGTCGTTCCCATCCAGATATTATTATCTGCGAGGCTATGCTCAACGGAATTTCGGGCATTGATGGCCTAGAGTACTTTTACCGCAAGAACAAAGACCTCAAAGTGTTGATGATGAGCCATAAAAATGACTTTAAACTCATCAAGGAAGCCTTTAAAAAAGGCGCTAGTGGCTATCTTATTAAACCTATTACCAAGGATAGATTATTCAGTGCTTTGGATACGTTAAACCAACATGGTATTGCCCTGGAATTGGACGTTGCCAAGAAAATCATCGATTCATTTCAGACAAAATCGTTTGATGTATTCTCGAAAAAGGAAAACGAAATCATTGAACTTCTTACCCAGGGATTCACCTATAAAATGATTGCGGACAAGCTTTTTGTTACCCCAAGTGCTGTGAATTTCCACATCCAAAACATTTATGTAAAGCTCAACGTAAACTCAAAATCGGAAGCTTTGCGAAAACTCAAGGAAATGGAAATGCAACAATTGAACGCGGCGTAAACCGGAAACTTTTACTAAACAAAAAACCCTGACGATTTTGTCAGGGTTTTTAATTTTTATCAAAAATTAGTCTAAACAATGTGTTGTTTGTAGGTTTTATCAAAATTTCTTTACATATTTATTCTTAATTAACCTCCAATAGATATGGCCATTTCCATTGGCCGGTATCTGCAATCCATCAACCTCCATATTACACATCATTATTGATGTAATTGTTAAGTAACCTAATACAACAATACCATATGGAACTGGAGAAATTAAAAGCACTGCTTTTTAGCGGGAACAAAGAAGAAATCAAAACTTCATTGGAACAAGGAAAGGATTCCACTGAATTTCAAGATTTGCTGAAACACATCAATAAATTTATTGATTGGAAGCACTCTGCTGAGCACTTTAGGGAGGAGGACAAATATGAACGTGTCCCTTTGTTAGATCTTATGACTATGAAAACATTTGATTGTTCCAATATTAATATTGTAAATACACCTGTCCCTGATCAGATTATCTACTTGGAACATCTGGAAATCTTAAATTTAAAACAATATTGGTTTCTGGAAGATTTTGAGCTTATCTGGGGTCACGATGACTATCCCACAGGTATTAGTGAAGAAGGAAGTCCATTAAAATTTCCAGTAGGGATGGAAAACCTGAAGAATTTGCACACAGTAGACCTATCAAATAATCATCTGGAAAAATTACCTGATTTCATCTTTAAACTTCCTAAATTAAAAGAACTAAAAATCGGAGCTAATTACATATACTCATTGCCAAAACAAATAGGTGATTTGAAAAGCCTTGAGAATTTAGACCTTTCATACTCTCCAAATCTTAATGAGATACCCGAAGAAATAGCTCAGCTTAAAAATTTAAAAACCTTAAATCTTAAAACTACCGGTTTTTCTGAAAATAGTGATGGGGATAGATTAAAAACTCTATTGCCCAACACAACCATTAAGTATTAGGTCATACAACAACATAAGTTGCTACTTAATTGCTGACCTCAAGCTTCCACTAACAAAAAACCCTGACAAAATCGTCAGGGTTTTTCTATTTATATAACTTAATTAAGTTTACTTCACTTCTTCGAAGTCAACATCTTCTACATTGTCTCCCTCAGAGGCCCCGTTTCCAGCGCCATCGCTACCCGCGGTTGCGTCTCCTCCGGCAGCTCCTGCTCCTGCAGCGCCACCCTGTGCTTCAGCTTGGGCTTTGTACATTTCTTCGGAAGCTACTTTCCAAGCTTCGTTTATTTTTTCCAAAGCAGGCTCAATAACCGCTAGGTCTTTGCCTTCAAAAGCTTTCTTCAATTCTTCCAAAGCATCTTCGATTGGCTTTTTCTTGTCGTCGGACAATTTATCGCCAAACTCGCTTAATTGCTTTTCAGTTTGGAAAATCATCGCATCAGCTTCATTCAATTTATCTGCAGTCTCCTTGGCCTTTTTGTCCGCATCGGCATTAGCTTCAGCTTCAGCTTTCATCTTTTCGATTTCTTCCTCGGTCAATCCAGAAGAAGCCTCGATTCGAATGTCTTGCGACTTGCCAGTGGCCTTGTCAGTGGCAGAAACTTTGATGATTCCGTTGGCATCAATATCAAAGGTCACTTCAATTTGAGGCGTTCCCCTTGGTGCTGGTGGAATACCGTCCAAGTGGAATCTACCAATGGTTTTGTTATCTGCTGCCATAGGTCGTTCCCCTTGCAACACATGGATTTCAACCGAAGGTTGGTTGTCCGCTGCAGTAGAGAATACCTGTGATTTCTTGGTCGGGATGGTAGTGTTCGCTTCAATCAATTTAGTGAACACGCTTCCCATCGTTTCGATACCCAACGAAAGTGGGGTAACATCCAACAAGAGTACATCTTTTACATCTCCCGTCAATACACCACCCTGAATGGCTGCACCTACGGCCACAACCTCATCTGGGTTTACACCTTTAGATGGTTTTTTACCGAAGAATTTCTCCACAGCTTCCTGTACCGCAGGGATACGGGTAGAACCACCTACCAAAATAATCTCGTCAATATCGCTTTTTGAAAGTCCTGCAGATTTCAATGCAGTCTCACAAGGAGCGATTGTTCTTTTTACCAAATCAGCGATCAATTGCTCAAACTTGGATCTGGATAATGTTCTTACCAAGTGCTTTGGCCCTGAAGCTGTTGCTGTAACATAAGGCAAGTTGATTTCTGTTTGTGCAGAAGAAGACAACTCAATTTTAGCCTTTTCAGCAGCTTCTCTTAAACGTTGAAGCGCCATTGGGTCTTCACGAAGATCCATGTCTTCGTCTTTTTTGAACTCTTCGGCCAACCAATCAATAATTTTTTGGTCAACATCGTCACCACCTAAGTGGGTATCTCCATCCGTGGCCAATACTTCAAAAACACCGTCTCCCAATTCAAGAATGGAAACATCGTGCGTACCACCACCAAAGTCAAATACCACTATTTTTTGCTCGGTGTCTTTTTTATCGAGTCCGTATGCCAAAGAAGCGGCAGTTGGCTCGTTAATGATTCGTTCCACAGTAAGACCTGCAATTTCACCGGCTTCTTTGGTGGCCTGTCTTTGTGAATCGTTAAAATATGCTGGAACGGTAATTACCGCTCTGGTTACATCTTGTCCCAAGTAATCCTCAGCAGTTTTCTTCATTTTTTGAAGAATCATAGCCGACAATTCTTGTGGTGTGTACATACGTCCGTCAACATCCACCCTTGGAGTATCGTTGTCTCCTTTTACCACTTTATAAGGAACCCTTTTGGCTTCTTTACTGGATTCTGAGTACTTGTTACCCATAAATCGCTTAATGGAATAAATTGTTTTGTGAGGATTTGTCACGGCTTGTCTTTTTGCAGGGTCACCGACCTTGATTTCCCCACCTTCAACAAATGCGATCATCGATGGAGTTGTGCGTTTACCTTCGGCATTTGGAATTACCACCGGCTCGTTACCTTCCATTACAGAGACGCAGGAGTTGGTCGTACCTAAGTCTATACCTATAATCTTGCTCATCGTATCTAAAGTTATATCTGTTTAAAAATTCGTTTTCGTTTCGTTCAGTAAAATGTCAATGATTATGCCACGAGCAAGAATATGACAAGGTGTCATATAATTGTCAAAACACCATAAAATCACCATATAATTACAGGTGTCATAATGATTTTTAAAAAAGGAACTTCGATATTTAAATATTCTCATTTTAATCTCGTTTAGCTTACTATATTTGACACTGTAAATTGATTTTATGGAGTGCATTAGTCTGTTTGATATGCTTAAGATCGGTGTGGGACCTTCCAGCTCACATACACTTGGGCCATGGCGTGCCGCGGAACGTTGGATAGCCGAGCTTGAAGAGCAAGAAGTTTTTGACCAAGTGAAGCACATTAAAACATACCTGTATGGTTCACTCTGCCTTACGGGAAAGGGGCACGCCACCGATATTGCCGTGGCAATGGGTTTATTGGGCACCGACCCAGAAACCGTGGACATTGACAGCATTTCAGGAAGTATTGACAGGGTTAAGGCTGAAAACAAGCTGGATTTTGGAGGAAAAAGAGAAATTCCATTCAATTATAAAGATGATATCGTTTACCAAAAAGAGTTCCTTTCCTTCCATGCCAATGGCATTCGGTTTGAGGCAGAACTGATCAACGGGGAGCTCATTACCGAAACTTATTACTCTATTGGTGGTGGGTTTGTGGTCAAAGAAGAGCTTGTTCATGCGAAGGAGAACAAAGAAACCTTTAAAACCTTTCCCCATCCCGTAAAAACCGGAGATGAACTGCTATACCATTGTAACGCACAAAACAAGAACATCTCCACTATTGTAATGGAAAATGAACTTTCACTACGGACAGCATCAGAAATTGACGAAGGTATTGCCCGTATTTGGAACACCATGTTGGAGTGTATGTATGCGGGCTGCCACACTGAGGGCAAGCTTCCGGGTGGCTTAAATGTGAAAAGGCGTGCCTACGAGATCCATCAGAAGCTAAAAGGGGATGTCCCCTACTCCAATCCACAGGAATGGTTGGAAAGTATTCGGGACACGGAGGTTAAATTCCGTCAGATTTTAAAATGGGTGAGTTGTTTTGCACTCAGCGTGAACGAGGTAAATGCCTCTTTGGGACGAGTTGTTACCGCTCCCACCAACGGAAGCGCTGGAGTTATACCTGCCGTTTTGATGTATTATATGGTGATAGAAAACCACGATGCCAACTTTGATGATGTAAAACAGTTCTTATTGGTTGCCAGTGAGGTTGGAAGCATCTTTAAAAAAGGAGCTACCATTTCCGCGGCCATGGGAGGTTGCCAAGCAGAAATTGGAGTGTCCTCGGCCATGGCTGCTGCTGGGTTAACTGAGCTAATGGGGGGGTCTCCCGAACAAGTATTGATAGCCGCCGAAATTGCCATGGAGCATCATCTAGGGCTTACCTGTGACCCCATAGGAGGATTGGTGCAAGTTCCATGCATTGAAAGAAATGCCATGGGAGCCATTAAAGCAATAAATGCTGCGGAATTGGCTTTGGACACTGACCCAAAAGATTGCAAAGTACCTTTGGACAAAGTAGTGAACACCATGTGGGAAACCGCCAAAGACATGAGTTCCAAATATAAAGAGACCTCTGAAGGAGGACTTGCCGTAGGTGTGTTTTTAAGTGATTGTTAGTCCATACAACCTTCCTTGCCCCTGGTATCAATCAAGTAAATCACTTTCCATTCCCCATCAAAATTGATAAGTTGGAACGAATTGATTCCGCAATGACTGAACTCGCCGTTCAACCAAAACTCATACCCTACCCAGGCATTGGCCATAGTTCTATCCACCTGAATGGAAAAAGAAGTCAATTTCTCCTGAAACTTGATACTATCGGGAATACTGACAATAGATTTTAGGAATTTAGAAAACTCCTCGGTCCGAAATAATGTTTTGCCTTCGGGGTTTCTGCCTGTGGTTTGCAACACAATCTCATTCGCAACGGTACTTTTTATGATAGTTGAATCCTGTTTGTGGAAACCATCAAAAAAAGTTTCTATAACCTGCTTTACCTGATTTTCAACTTCTTCGTTTGAAGGGTTTGGGCCTTGTGCATATCCCAAAACACCTAAAGCAAGTAGCACTATACAACTGAACAATTTTCTCATTTTATTAGTTTTTTGATTGGAGTCTAAATTAAACAAATCTGCTTACTTTTAGCCATCAAATAAAACTACGATGTCTACAGCTAAGAAAGAATATAAAAGGGTAACCGTAAAATCATTAGTGGATATGAAAAAGCGGGGTGAGAAAATAAGCATGCTCACCAGCTACGATTATTCCATGGCAAAAATTGTGGATGGCGCCAATGTGGATGCTATTTTGGTAGGCGATTCCGCCAGTAATGTTATGGCCGGCCACGAAACCACCCTGCCCATTACCCTGGACCAAATGATTTATCATGCCACCTCCGTGGTAAGAGCTGCAAAAAGAGCCCTAGTGGTTGTGGATATCCCCTTTGGCAGCTATCAAGGTGATTCCAAAGAAGCTTTGCGTTCTGCTATCAGGATTATGAAAGAAAGTGGTGCGCATGCGGTAAAAGTTGAAGGTGGGGAGGAAATTAAAATTTCCATTGGTAGAATTTTGGAAGCTGGGATTCCAGTGATGGGACATTTGGGACTTACCCCACAATCCATATACAAATTTGGAACCTATACCGTTCGTGCCAAGGAAGAAGAGGAAGCTGAAAAATTGAAAGCAGATGCCAAATTATTGGAGCAATTAGGGTGTTTTGCTATTGTTTTGGAGAAAATACCGGCAACATTGGCCAAAGAGGTAGCTGAAAGTGTTTCCATCCCAGTTATTGGAATCGGTGCGGGCAATCACGTAGACGGACAGGTTTTGGTGGTGCACGATATGTTGGGGATGACCCATGAGTTCCACCCAAGGTTTTTAAGAAGGTATTTGAACCTTTATGATGAAATGAGCAATGCTATTTCCCAATATGTGGAGGATGTAAAAAGTCAGGATTTTCCGAGCGAAGAAGAATCTTATTAAATTACCATTAACAATTGTCAATAAACAATACCCAACATTCAGATAAATCGAACCTTCAGATATTATTTGAGGATAATCATCTAATCGTGATTAATAAACGAGTAGGTGATATCGTTCAAGGTGATAAAACAGGGGATGACCCTTTGAGCGAAGTCGTAAAGCAGTATTTAAAGGAGAAATACAATAAACCAGGTAAAGTGTATTTAGGCGTAGTACACCGATTGGATCGCCCAACTTCAGGAATTGTGCTTTTTGCAAAAACATCCAAAGCCCTGCCGCGGCTCAACAAGATGTTTGCCCAAGGGGAAACCAAAAAAATCTACTGGGCGGTTGTAAAAAATATACCACCTCAAGAAAGTGACACCTTGACCCATTGGCTGGTTCGAAACCCAAAACAAAACAAATCGTACGTAAATGCCAAGGAAGTTCCCAACAGTAAAAGGGCCGAGTTGGACTATAAAGTCATAAAGAAACTGGATAATTATTTCTTGTTGGAAATTGATTTAAAAACGGGCAGGCACCATCAAATTAGAGCGCAATTGGCAGCTATTGGCTGCACCATAAAAGGAGATTTAAAATACGGTGCCGACCGAAGCAATAAAGATGGCGGTATTCACCTTCATGCTAGAAGTTTGACCATTATTCACCCCGTAAAAAAAGAACCCATTACATTTTTGGCTCCACCACCCGAAGACCCTGTTTGGAATGCTTGCATTAGCGAGTAAGCGCCAAAGCTTTTTCTCTAATTATTTGTCCTACCGGCTTATTCTGTAAGTGACTTTCCAGCCACGATAAAATGTCCAAATATAAGAATGCCCGCTTCTCGTATGGATGGTTTTCGTATTTTTTCAATTCGTTGTACAACTTCTGGAATTCTCCTTTCAAGTCTGTTGGGTAGATATCACCAAGGTTTCGCAGGAATTTGATTATTTCCTTTTGAACCTCATGTAAATCATTCATTTTCAACAAGAACTTATACGTACTTTTAAGCTGTACTTCTAAATGATAATCCATTCCAGCTTCGTAATGCGCTACCAGGCTCAACACTCGGGCAAAACACATCAAATCCTCCCGCATCTTTAATTTCTTATTTGAAATTATCCTTTTGAGGTAGGCAATACAATTTTTGTTGTCTCCATTCCCAAAGTAAAGACAGGCAATTTTATAATAAAGCAGCATAATGTGATGCTCATCTATCTGCTGTCTATGTTTTTTGATGCCATATTCAATAATGTTCACCAAGTATATTCCCTTATCGAAAGTCCCCTCCAAAAAGTGAAGGTTTAATTTATTGGTGTTGATATACAGGAATGCAAGCGAACTAATGTTATCATTCTTTGGAAACTTGGGGTCCTTTACCTGCTCTTCCAAACGTTCCAAGGTTTCCCTGAACTGTGATGCATATTTCACAAAGAAAAGCGACTCCAAAAGATAATGGTTCCCTTTTAAAAAGAATACAGGGTTTAAGGGAATCATGTGATCGTTTTCGTAAAACAAATCCACCCATTTACTGGCATATTTGTAGGCTGACAAAAAGTCCTGAATCAACAGACTATACCACAAATGTGCCTTATATAACCAAAGTTTTTCCCGAAACCCAAGTTTATCGATGTCGTACTTGGGCATATGCTCCTCAAAGTAACTCTTTACTTTTTGAAGGTCTTCATCACTTCTCACATAGCCCACTTTCAACATCATTCCATAAAGTTGAAGCGAGAGATTGGACAGTTTGCTAGTCATCACATTTTGAGCAGAAAGCTCTTTGGCTTCAATAGCAAGTTCATCTGCCCTATCCGGGATACTTCGGGTGATATATTGAGTCTCAATAACCTTTTCCAACTCTACAATTTCATAGGCAACATTTTTCTCCTCATTTTCAATGGCGAAACTTTTTGCCTTCTCCAAAATCTTCAGGCTTTGCTTGTATAACCCTTTTTGATAAAGAATGGTGGCAAAATCCAGTTGTTCCCGTATCTGAATCCTAACATTTTGGTTAACGGGGTTCAAACGCAGACTAACCAAAATTTGTTTGTACAAATGCGCCTTTAAATTGGAAAGCTGTGATTTTTTTACAATTCCGCTATCCAAAATCTGCCGTTCATCGTACTTCCGCATCTTATCCAAGAGATTGAAAAGGGCCAAAAATTTAGCATCCGTGTTAACACCCAATCGGCCAACATAGAGCTTGAATTGACGCTTTTCTGATTTGGAAAGCGATTTTACCAGTACAAACAAAGCATCCTTATGGGCATTTGTCATCGTAAAAAATATTGTTTAAACTATTGTTTTTCAGATATTTAAACTTCACTAAAAGCAATTAAGCATTGTAACATGTTCTCAGCTGCTTTTCGTCTTCGGCCTACCTTCCCTATTTTCGTAAGTCATAGAAAAAAACAGGTTGACATAATGGGTAAAGATAAGGTAGAAATTTTTGACACAACACTAAGAGATGGAGAACAGGTGCCTGGTTGTAAACTGGACACCGAACAAAAATTAATCATTGCAGAACGATTGGATGAACTGGGAGTTGATGTAATCGAGGCAGGTTTCCCCATATCTAGCCCTGGTGATTTTAAATCCGTGAATGAAATTGCCAAGTTGGTCAAAAATGCAAGGGTCTGTGGATTGACTCGTGCGGTTAAAAAGGATATCGAAGTCGCAGCAGAAGCCATAAAAGATGCAAAAAGACCAAGAATACATACTGGAATCGGAACTTCTGAATCGCACATTAAATACAAATTCAACTCTACCCAAGATAAAATAATCGAGCGTGCCATTGAAGCTGTAGCATATGCCAAATCTTTTGTGGAAGATGTTGAGTTCTATGCAGAAGATGCCGGACGAACAGATAATGAGTATTTGGCCCGAATCTGTGAAGCGGCCATTAAAGCTGGAGCAACTGTGCTTAACATTCCGGATACTACGGGATATTGTCTACCGGAAGAGTACGGTGCAAAAATGAAGTACCTGAAAGAAAATGTAAAAGGGATAGATAAAGCTATTCTTTCTTGTCACTGCCACAACGATTTAGGTTTGGCCACAGCCAACTCCATTGCAGGTGTAGTCAACGGAGCCAGACAGATTGAGTGTACCATTAATGGTATTGGCGAAAGAGCTGGGAACACATCATTGGAAGAAGTAGTGATGATAATGAGACAACACCCTTATTTAAACTTGGACACTGATATTAACAGCAAATTGCTTTGGGACACCAGTACAATGGTATCACAAAAAATGGGAATGCCTGTGCAGCCCAATAAAGCTATTGTAGGTTCCAATGCTTTTGCACACAGTTCAGGTATTCACCAAGATGGGGTGATCAAGCAAAGAGAAACCTACGAAATCATCGACCCTAAAGACGTTGGCGTAAGTGAATCTTCCATTGTTTTGACAGCTAGAAGTGGACGCGCAGCATTGGCTTACCGCGCCAAAAAAGTAGGCTATGAACTTACAAAGCTTCAATTGGATACGGTTTACCAAAACTTCTTGAAATTTGCTGATGTTAAAAAGGAGATTTTGGATGAGGACATCCACGAGATTGTTGAAACCAGCAATATCGGCATGAAAAACTTGGCTTAAATCAAAACAACTGTATGACATTGAAAATTGCATTGCTTCCTGGAGATGGAGTTGGACCCGAAGTGTTGGCCCAGGCAGTAAAATGTTTAAAGGCCGTTGAAGAAACCTTTAATCAGCATTTTATTTTTAAAGAAGCTCCCGTTGGCGCCATCGCCATGGACAAAACTGGAGTTCCCCTACCCGATACCACCTTAACGTTATGCAAAGAATCTGATGCCGTACTTTTTGGAGCCATTGGTGACCCAAAATACGACAATGACCCGGATGCAAAAGTGAGACCTGAACAAGGCTTGCTTCAATTGCGAAAAGAACTTGGGTTATTTGCAAACATTAGACCTGTTTTATCCCATCCAACTTTGTTGGATAAATCTCCCTTAAAAAAGGAGGTGATCAGCGGAACCGATTTTGTAATCTACCGTGAACTGACCGGGGGGATATATTTTGGAGAGAAAAAATTGAATCCCGAGGGCACCATAGCTTCCGATCTTTGTGAATACTCCGAAAATGAAATAAGCCGTATTGCCCATTTGGCATTCAAAGCAGCAAAAGGTCGAAAAAAGAAACTCACCTTGGTAGATAAGGCCAATGTTTTGGAATCTTCTAGACTATGGCGCAAGGTAGTTACCAAAATCGGGGAGAGTTATCCCGAAGTAGCGTTGGATTTTTTATTTGTGGATAACGCCGCTATGCAAATCATCCTCAACCCAAAACAGTTTGATGTTGTTTTGACGGAAAATATGTTCGGAGACATTCTTTCTGATGAAGGCAGTGTCATTGGTGGCTCCATTGGATTGTTGGCTTCCGCCTCCATAGGGGAGGAAAACGCCCTCTTTGAACCTATTCACGGTTCGTATCCGCAGGCCAAGGGTAAGGATATTGCCAACCCGATTGCTTCTATTCTCTCAGTAGCCATGCTTTTGGAGCATTTTGGCCTAGCTGAAGAGGCTTGGGCGGTCAAAAAGGCAGTGGACAAGTCATTGAAAAAAGGAATCGTTACTTTGGATTTAAAGGAGAACAGTCAATACGGTACCAATCAGGTAGGTGATTTTATCGCTCATAACATCGTAGATATTGAAGATGATTTTAGAATGAACGATGAAAATATTGACTTGGGAAAATCAACAATTATTTAAACTAGCTTTCACTTTCAATTCCTTCTGAGGTCAACGCTTTAATGGTCTTATTGAATTCTTCTTTGAATTCAACAAACTTTTCACCTGTCGCTGGCCCATTAAAACCTGTATGAATCTTGCGCACTTCACCTGCTTTATCAATATAAATTGTTGTGGGGTAGGAAAGAATATGATTCAACATGGGAAGCTTTTCGTTGGCCTTTTGTTTGTTCGAAGTTCCATATTGGGCCAATAAAATCGGATACGGCACTTCTTCTCGCTCCTTGAGCCTTTTTATACCTTCAAAGGCCTTCTCTTCTGTTTTGGCATACTCAAATGCCAATCCCACCATTTGCAAATCTAACTCTGGATTGTTTTTGATGAAATCCACATAAAACCGAGTTTCATCCAAGCAATTGGTACACCAGGTGCCCATGATCTGTACCAGTACGGCTTTATCTTTAAACATAGGGTTCTCCAAGTCAATCAACTTCCCTTCCGAATTAGGAAAGGTGAAATTGAATTTATCATACCCTTCTCGCAAAAAGGTAAGTTCATTGGAGTCCGGAAGTTTAAACGCCTCGTTCCTGGCCCCCATGAATTCTTGAACCGCATGTTTACCTGAATAAAATTTTCCATTTAAAGTACTATCGGTCACATGGGCCAAAAACAAAAACACATGGGAACCGTCAAATGCAGAAAGTTTCATACTATCGCCTGTAACCACCCCATCCAAGTAGCGATAATCTCCGGTCTTGGTCCTAAACGTACCTTTTACTTTATTTCCACTTTGCATAAAAATGCCCTTCGCCGGATACTCATCCTCAGTATTTACATTGAAATAAGTTTCCCAAACACCCGAAATGTTCACCGCGGCATCCTTTTTCACCTTAAAACGCTCATTAGTGCCGTGGGTGGCGTTAAAAGGAACCTTTCGCTCCTTGCTCTCTTCAATAAATTCACCTGTAATTTGGTTGGATGTATAAGTACCGGATATATGCCCTTCAAAAATGGGCATTCTGATATGTATGGAATCTCCGTTAAAAGTAAACTCATCTATAGTAACAATTTCTTCTGCATTGAATACTTTCATCTCATATCCACCATCTTCATTTTGGGAAAGCGTAAACTCAAAGGGTAATTTTTGTGATTCGGAAACCTCTATTTTGGCAAGCCAATTTCCTGTCATCAATTGAGTATTTTCTTCTTTTCTACAAGAAGTCAATAACACCAAAAGTCCTATCAATGCTATCCCTATTTTGTTCATAAATTGAAAGATTTTACCTAAATGTAGGAAATACATTTTAAAACAAACCACTCCTTACGGTTTATGGTTAGTATAATCGTTGAATCTGTTCCCCTATTGTTATATATTTGTCCCCTCTAAAAATGGAGTATGAAAATTTCTTACAACTGGTTAAAGCAATTTTTGCAAATTGATTGGGACGCTCAAAAAACAGGTGAACTTTTAACAGATTTAGGTCTGGAAGTTGAGGGTATATCACAATTTGAATCAGTTAAGGGTGGATTGAAGGGTATTGTAGTCGGACATGTGCTCACTTGTGAAAATCATCCAAATGCCGATAGACTTAAATTAACCACTGTTGATGTTGGACAAGAAACACCACTGCAAATTGTATGTGGGGCACCAAATGTTGCAGCAGGACAAAAAGTACCTGTTGCCACCATTGGTACTACGCTGTACACCAAAGAAGGAGAAGCTTGGGTAATAAAGAAGGGGAAAATTCGTGGAGAGGCCAGTCAAGGTATGATCTGTGCCGAGGATGAAATTGGCGTTGGTGAAAGTCATGCTGGAATTATGGTATTGAATGAGGAACTGGTGCCAGGAACAGCCTGTTCCCAAGTATTCGAAATAGAAAATGATGAAGTCTTTGAAATAGGCCTTACCCCGAACCGTGCGGATGCCATGAGCCATTTTGGTGTAGCACGTGACCTAAAAGCTGGTTTGGAACAAAAAGAAATTCAAAAAGAACTTGTCACTCCTTCCACCAGTAATTTTTCGATTGACAATCGCTCGTTGAAAGTTGACGTTGAGGTTCTCGAAAGTGATCTTGCTCCAAGGTATTGCGGTGTCACCATCAGTAATCTAGTGGTTCAAGATTCTCCAGATTGGCTAAAAAACAGATTGAGAGCTATTGGTTTGGCCCCGATAAACAATATTGTAGATGTTACCAATTACGTACTTCACGAATTGGGTCAGCCGTTGCATGCTTTTGATGCATCCAAAATAAAAGGCAACAAGGTTGAGGTAAAAACATTGCCTGCTGGAACCAAATTTACAACCTTGGATGAAGTGGAGCGAGAGTTGCACGAGGATGACCTTATGATTTGTGACGAAGAAAAGCCCATGTGTATTGCAGGGGTTTTTGGAGGGATTCACTCAGGTGTTACGGAACATACCACTTCCATATTTTTGGAAAGTGCCTACTTTGATTCAGTTTCTATAAGAAAGACCGCCAAAAGACATGGATTGAATACCGACGCTTCTTTTAGATTCGAGAGGGGTATCGACATCAACATGACCAAATATGCCCTTAAAAGAGCAGCACTTTTGATCAGGGAGATTGCAGGAGGGTATATTACTTCTGAGATTGTCGATTTGTTCCCTAAAAAGCCACAAGAAAGACAGGTATTCTTGACATTCAACAAAATTAATTCATTGATTGGTCAGGAAATTCCAAGGGATACGATTAAATCAATTCTTTCCTCCTTGGAAATCCGAATCAACAACGTTACAGAATCAGGCCTGGGACTCACTATACCTACTTACCGAGTGGATGTTACCAGAGAGGTTGATGTTATTGAGGAAATTTTACGGGTGTTCGGCTATAACAATATTGATTTCAAAGAAAAATTGAACGCATCCATAGCCAAAACATCGAGATTCGAGAACTACAGAATCCAAAATGTGGTCGGGAGCATGTTGGCCTCCAAAGGTTTCTATGAAATTATGACCAACAGCTTGGTTTCATCGGATATTACTTCCGATGATGAAAGCGCGGTTGAAATGCTGAATCCATTAAGTTCTGATTTATCGGTACTACGGACTTCCATGCTTCATTCTGGCCTACAAACCGTAAGCTACAACCACAATAGACAAAAAACGGACCTGAAGCTTTTCGAATTTGGTAAAACCTACCATGCAGTGGATGGCCAGCATCAAGAAAAGCAGCATTTGGCGATTTTTATATCTGGGGACCGAACACAAAATAGCTGGGTAGTTGCCTCTAAAAAATCAGATTTTTTCTATCTGAAAGGAATTGTGGAAAACGTTTTTGAACGTTTGGGCCTGCGGGACATTGACACAGATCCATTATCGGATTCGAATTATGCCGAAGGCATTTCCTATACAAAAAACAATAAGGTCCTTGTATCGTTAGGTCTGGTCAGCAAATCTGCTCTAAAGCGTTTTGACATCAAACAAGAGGTGTTTTATGCCGATTTAAACTGGGATGCCATTTTGGAATCTGTTAGTACCAAGAATATGGTTTTTCAAGAAATTCCAAAATTCCCAGAAGTCACCAGAGATTTTGCATTATTGTTGGATGATTCCATTTCTTTCCAAAAAGTGTATGACATTGCTTGGAAGACAGAGAAAAAGTTACTCAAAAAGGTCAACTTATTCGATGTTTATACGGGTGAAAATCTTCCTGAAGGCAAAAAATCCTATGCGGTTAGTTTTACCTTAATGGACGAAAAGAAAACGTTGACCGATAAGCAAATCGACAAGATAATGGGCAAATTATTGGCACAGTATCAGCGGGAATTGGGAGCGGAACTTCGCTAATTACATTTGGGCAGGTAGAATAACACTGTCTATTTCGTGAACCACACCATTATTTTCCATGTTAAGGTCGGCAGTTGTGATTCTTGCTGTATTACCCACAGGATCGGTCAGCACAATATCATAACCATCTAAATGCGCTTGTAGTTTCTTCCCCTGAACGGTTGTAAAACTTGCCGTTCCATTTCCCCTGGACATCGCTCGCAATATTCTGGAGGCTGTTAATTGCCCCGCCACAATATGGTAGGTCAATAAGGATTTCAGAGCACTCTTATCCTTGGCATTAATCAACTCATTTATTTTATTGTTCGAAAACTTGGCAAAAGCAGCATCAGATGGCGCAAAAATGGTAAAAGGACCGGACTTTTCAAGCAAAGTACCCAATTCAGTGGCATTTACGGCACTTAATAAAATTTTATGGTTGTCCAATTTATCGGCCGGATATGACAAGGAATTATCGGAAGTATTTTGGGCAATAGAACAAATCGAAAAAGCCAGACAAAGGCCAAGTAAAAATTTGGTTGCGGGGATGTTCATGAGGCTGGGCAAGTTTGAGGACCTGTTCTTTTTATTTTGATTATACGATTAACTACCAAAAACTTCGATAAGATACATCTTTTTTACTGACATGCTCTCGTTTTTCACATTACTAAAATCTATTTAACACAAACTTAACATTGTGTTTTTATGACAAATGTCAGTATCGAAAATTCAAATCCTTAAATTTGAGAAGATTACTTAAAAATAGTATGGTTTTGAAAGGAACAAACATTGAACACAAACTTCAAAAGATTAGAAATAAAAGGAGCGATAGCAAGCAAATTTTAGCTGAGGTTCAGCAAATTTTGAGGGAAGATTCTTTAAAAGAAGCGAAAATTGCCGATCAGCTAGGTTCAAAAAACAATACTCTCAATAATAATTTTGATTTTGACCTGCTGGAAACGGACAAAATCTTTCACATAGACCAAATTAAAGAAATCTGCATCGAATATCGCTTGCGCTTTTTAAACAGCTCTTACTTTAAAGGTGAAATCCCCCAGGAAGCTATTTCCAAAATCAAACATTTAGAAACTGCCCACAATACGGAACTTAAAGGTTTTAAGATTATGGCCCCTTCCAAACTATTTAAGTTGGAAGATAAGGACGACCCATTGCTCTTTGCCCCTATTGGAAACGATTACTACTACTTAATCCACAAATGGGGCAACGACCTTCACCCGTTGCGAAAACTGTTTGCTTGGCCATTTAAAAATATTGCCAACTTGGTAATGGTAGTTCTTTTGATCAGTTACTTAGTGACATTAATGGTTCCTGAAGGCCTATTCTCCAAAAAGAATACTACTGCGGAGTTTTGGATCATATACTTTTTCATGTTTAAATGCATTGCATCCATAGTGATTTTCTACGGATTTGCATTGGGGAAAAACTTTAATCCTGCCATTTGGAAAAGTAAATACTTTAATGCTTAAGCAGTAACGGCGTACATTTTTTCACGCTGCTCTTTTATGGACTTATCGGACATGTAATCGTCAAAGCTCAAGTAGCGGTCAATGGCGCCGTTCGGCGTCAATTCAATGATTCGATTGGCTACCGTGTTCACAAACTCATGATCATGGGTAGTTAGCAAAATAGTTCCTTTAAAGTTTTTCAATGAATTATTAAAAGCGGTAATACTTTCCAAGTCCAAGTGGTTTGTGGGCTCATCCAGCATTAAAACATTGGCACGAAGCATCATCATACGACTGAGCATACAACGTACTTTTTCTCCTCCGGAAAGTACAGTACATTTTTTAAGGGCCTCTTCTCCACTGAAAAGCATTTTTCCCAAAAAACCTCTAATATATACCTCTTCTCTCTCCTCTTCTGTCTTGGCCCATTGACGCAACCAATCCACTAGATTGATGTCATCTTCAAAAAATTTTGAATTATCCGCAGGCAAATAAGATTGTGTAGTGGTTACCCCCCATTGGAACTTACCGCCATCAGGTTTAACTTTATCGGCAATAATATCGTAAAAAGCTGTTGTAGCCCGGGAGTCCTTCGAGAGGATGGCCACTTTATCTCCTTTGGCCAAGTTGATGTTCACATCCTTGAACAACAAATCACCATCTTCCGAAGTTGCGGACAGTTTCTCAACATTCAAAATTTGATCTCCAGCTTCGCGCTCGCGGTCAAAAATAATGGCGGGATACCTCCTGCTTGAAGGTTTTATATCCTCTATTTTTAATTTGTCCAACATCTTTTTACGAGAAGTGGCCTGCTTGCTTTTCGCAACGTTCGCGCTAAATCGTTGGATAAATTCATTAAGTTCTTTGGCTTTTTCCTCGGCTTTTTTGTTCTGCTGCGCTCTTTGACGTGCAGCCAATTGGCTACTTTCGTACCAGAACGTATAGTTTCCGGAAAATAGGTTGATTTTTCCAAAATCGATATCTGCAATAGTGGTACAAACAGCATCTAAAAAGTGCCTGTCGTGAGAAACCACAATAACGGTGTTATCGTAGTTGGCCAAGAAATTTTCCAACCAGCTGATCGTATCGTAATCCAAATCGTTGGTAGGCTCATCCATTATCAATACATCGGGGCTACCGAACAAGGCCTGCGCCAAAAGTACACGAACCTTAAGTTTGGAGTCCAAATCCGCCATATTGGTATAATGCAGGTCTTCTGTAATTCCAAGATTGGACAACATGGCCGCCGCATCACTATCCGCGTTCCATCCGTTCATTTCCTCGAACTTTACCTGTAGTTCGCCAATTTTCTCCGCATTCTCATCGGTATAGTCGGCATACAGAGCATCGATTTCCTTTTTGATTTCGAACAAAGGTTTGTTCCCCATCACCACGGTTTCCAAAACAGGATACTCATCGTAAGCATTGTGGTTCTGTTCCAAAATGGACATCCTTTTACCTGGCTCCAAATGTACATGGCCCGAAGTTGGGTCGATTTGCCCTGATAAAATTCTTAAAAACGTGGATTTACCTGCGCCATTGGCGCCAATAATACCGTAACAATTTCCTTGAGCAAAGGTTACGTTAACCTCATCGA
Source organism: Allomuricauda sp. TMED12 (assembly GCA_002167435.2). Classification (GTDB taxonomy): domain Bacteria; phylum Bacteroidota; class Bacteroidia; order Flavobacteriales; family Flavobacteriaceae; genus Flagellimonas. Next base: position 1,680 of record NHBR02000068.1, on the reverse strand, counting down.
ACAAAACTCTTTTGCCAAACTGTACGGATAAATTCGATACTGATAACATGCAACTATCTTTATTTTTTGCAAAAGTAGCTAAATGTGATTCGTAATTCTAATTTTAATACGCATATTTGAACGATGGAAAATCACCGTTTAACAACATTTAACTACCCCTTAACAAGTTTAGCTTCTTGGGTTGCTTACTTTTGAGAGTCAAATGAATCGTTCCTTATATATGGTAAGATTTTTACTCGGCCTCACCTTATTGTCAACTTTTGTATCCTGTTCTGATTCTTCAGAAAACGGTTCCTCAGTGTTCTTTGGTGGTGAAATTGTAAATCCAACTAGCGATTATGTAGTGCTTTACCACAATGATTCTTATGTGGACTCGGTAAAGCTCGACGATAGAAACCGTTTTTCTTTTCAACTTGATGATATTCAAGATGGTCTTTATCACTTTGACCACACTCCTGAGCTCCAATATGTGTACTTGAGTCAAGGCGACAGTCTTCTGGCACGACTAAACACCGTAGAGTTTGATGAATCTTTGGTTTATTCGGGAAAAGGAAGTGAAATCAATAATTTTTTAATGGAAGTTTTCTTGGCGAATGAAAAAGAAGAGGCCATTATTGATGGTTATTATGAACTTCCTCCTAAAGATTTTGGTAAGAAAATAGACTCTTTACACGCTCTGAAAGTTGAAAACCTGGAAGAATTGGCAATGGATAATGTTTTTTCACCTACGGCATTGGCCATGGCGGAAGCTTCTATAGATTACAACACATACATCAATAAAGAGAAATATCCTTTTTACCATAAAAAAGAAACAGGTGAAGAAACCATCCATGAGCTTGGTGAAGATTTCTATGGATACCGGAAAAATATAGACCTAAACAATAGGGAGCTGACTTATTTTAGACCTTATTTTGATTTTATGAAATGGCACTTCGGAAACATGTCCTACATGACTTGTTTGAAAAATTGCTCCACCAATAAAAAACCCGTTAGTGACCGTTTGCACTTCAATAAACATAAGCTCACCTTAGTGGACAGTTTAGTTAAGCAAACTGAACTCAGGGACATTCTGTTTAGGAATGTAGCCATGGATTATCTGCTAAGGGAACATAACCCTAGTGAAGAGGCCGCTGTTTTTATTGATAAGTTTAAATCGCTATCCACCAATGAGGAGCATAAGGAAGAGATTGATTTGTTATACAAGGGTATAAAAAACCTACAACCAAATACAACTGTTCCCAACATTGCGGTTAAGAATTTTGATGATAAAGAAGTTTCTTTAAAAGATTTGGCCAACAGCAAGAAAAATACCGTATTCTATTTTTGGACTGCTGACCAAAAGAGACATTTTATAAATGTTAACAAACACATTACCTCTCTAGAAGAAAAATATCCACACTACAACTTTGTGGGAATCAATCTGAGGACCAATTTCTCGCAATGGAAGCAACTCATGGACGATTACAAATTGGATAAGAACAAGCAATTTTTCGGGGAAAATTTTAAAGAGCTGCAAATGGCCATGATTATTGATGGTCTTAACAAATGCGTAATAGCAAAAGATACTATTGTAGTTGATGGTTTTGCCAATCTTTACACCTCCTTATAAATAAAAAGCCCCGAATTACATTCAGGGCCTTTCCATAATTATATCTATTCTTTCTTTAAGAATTTCCTTTT